>NZ_CANLKR010000011.1 GCF_947491715.1 uncultured Shewanella sp.
ACATCGCCACCAAAGGCCACTAATTCTGTCCCAGCTAATCCCAATCCTGCTACAACACTGGCTCCTGCCATCGCCGTCCCACCAACGACTACAGAACTCAAAGATTGCAAACTTCGTGAAGCAATAGAGCCAAGGTGACCAGCAACTTCAGCCAAAGAAACCAATCCATACTTATAAACAGATTTCAACGCAATTTCACCAGCCTGTTTCAAGCCTGATAATGCTAAGCTACATCCTTTTTTAAAATTGACCCAACCTTTATTAAGACTTGCTAACACAGATCCATTTTCTCTTTGAATAATATTATCCAAATGGGCCAAGGTTTCATTATATTCATTTTTGATTTGTGTTCTTTCATCTGCATATGACTGATTAATTGCTGATAAATTTAAACTATCACTGGATCTGTGCTCTGAGAAATAAGAGTGAATACGCCCCATATCCCCCTTTATATGAGAAACGCCTTTAATGCCATCGGCGACAGTTTTCCAACCTTGCCCTAAACCAGAGCCTAATGTTTGCCAAGCACCACCTTCACCATGAAAAGCCGTTTTTATTTGAGTAAAATCACTGCCCACATTTTTTAATTGCGTGATCCCACTACCAACCGCTGACCAGCCTTTTCCTAGGCTTGAGCCTAATGTTTGCCAAGCACCATCACTGTCTTTATCACCATGGAAAGCCGTTTTTATTTGAGTAAAGTCGCTACCAATATTTTGAACTTGTGTAATCCCACTACCTACCGCTGACCAGCCTTTTCCTAGACCTGAGCCTAATGTTTGCCAAGCACCATCATTTTCACCATCACCATGAAAAGCCGTTTTTATTTGAGTAAAATCACTGCCCACATTTTTTAATTGCGTGATCCCACTACCAACCGCTGACCAGCCTTTTCCTAGACCTGAGCCTAATATTTGCCAAGCACCATCATTTTCACCATCACCATGAAAAGCCGTTTTTATTTGAGTAAAATCACTGCCCACATTTTTAAACTGAGTGATCCCACTACCAACCGCAGACCAGCCTTTTCCTAGCCCTGAGCCTAATGTTTGCCAGGCACCATCACTGGTTTTATCACCATGAAAAGCCGTTTTTATTTGAGTAAAATCACTGCCCACATTTTTTAATTGCGTGATCCCACTACCAACCGCTGACCAGCCTTTTCCTAGCCCTGAGCCTAATGTTTGCCAAGCACCATCATTTTCACCATCACCATGAAAAGCCGTTTTTATTTGAGTAAAGTCACTACCAACATTTTTAAATTGCGTGATCCCACTACCGACCGCTGACCAACCTTGCCCTAAACCTGTGCCTAATTTTTGCCAAGCACCATCATTATCATTATCACCATGAAAGGCGGTTTTGATCGTGGAAAAGTCTTCAGGAATATGAGTCACACCAGCCATACCATTTTGTAAATGAGATAAGGCCTTCTTTGCAGTTTGATCAATATGTTGATGAGCCCCTCTAAACGCAGTACGTATGCCTGAATGCGTATCTTTCAATGAAGAAGATAATCTAGACTCTGTCGCTTCATCGCCAAAGTAAAAACGCTGAAAATTATCTGCATAAGTACCAAACCGAACTCGCTCATCATAAGCCTCAACTATTTTTTGAGCAGGTGTTGACTCAGGATGCAGCAGCTTAAAAGCTCTAACCTCATCCATGGTTTGAATTGATTTTGCGGCTAAGGGATCACTTAAAGCAGTTCTAATATCTGAAAACGTTGTCATTCTCAACACCCTTAAAATTTAGAGATAATTCGAAACGAAATGATAGTGGATCACTTGTCCACTATCAGTACATAGACTCATGATGAAGCATAAGACCTTTATCTAATACAAAGAAAAAGAGGGAATAACAAAATCTGGTCAAACCACGATTTAAAAAGAACCACTCACAAGCGCATTAACGGAAACTTAATCGATATAAATGTATAAACCAGAAGATAAATAAGGAATTTTGAGTTAAATATGATTTAATGTAAATAATCACTGAATACTTTAAATCATACGAAAATTTACAATGAAATTGTAATTGATAATACTGACTTAATATTTACAAGTCTCTGAATAAACCAAAGTCGCTAGCATATCTAAGTGCAATATTTAAAACTGAAGAAGTAACTTAGAGAATTAGCAAAAGCATTTTATCGTTCCAAAGAAATCAATAAAATATCAACAGATCCTAATGTACTTAATAATAACTGTTTTACTGTTATTTTTGATCCCAACGAGCCAGTTCCTCACGAGTATCAATATCCCATGCTGCGCAGTCCAATGGCAAAAGACTCAACCGATTTTGTGCTTGATGCGCCATTAACACTGGCTTGGCACCTCTATCACCATTGATCATAGAAAAATCAGCTAAATCGTCATCATTAAAAATGGCTGGCACCCCAGGTTCGTTTAAATACTTAGAGGCAACAGTTTGCTTATCTTGTAACCAAAGTAAAAGGAGCTGCTGATAATCTTCGACGTCAATAGCAACCTGATCCGCCAAAGTGATCATCAGACCCGATGCTTGCTGCTGTTGAGCATAATGGGCAGCACATTTCACTGAAGTGGATAATCCTTGGGCCCACTGGGTATTCACAAGATAATGTGCCGTATCTGGCAGTATAGATTGTAAAAGGGTGTGATGACCCCCCAGAATGACCAGTAGCTCTAGCTGAAGGTTAATCTTATCTTCAGCATTCACCCTATCGCTAAGCTGTTTGAGCTTTGCATAAGAGTCAAAAATAATGGCTTTTTGACTCGTTGGCAGTGTCGCTGCTAACTTGGCTCCCTTAAAACGGCGACTACCACCCGCAGCAAGCATAGCAATAATCAATTTTTTATGTTGTTTGGACACAGTCGTATTCACCTATACATTGCGACCAGCTAAAAAATGCATTTTAAACAACCTATATGTAAAAATAAATGACTATTTCTCACCACCTTATTTTTAATCAAGTTTAAGGACATCATTAAAAAATATCTAACAAATGACATGGCTTCAATAACTTATTTTATCAGCATTCTCATCCCACATGACGCCATCCCTTAACATAAAAAAACCGCATTTAAATCAATAATATGTAAATGCGGCTTTTATTATTTATCTTAAATTTGCTCAAATGGCTACTCGGTTATTAATAATTAACGCACAAACACATGAATAAATCAGAGCCTATTGTGTGTCCCCAAGAAGTGCCGGCGAAACAAGCTGCCACATCATCAAATTGAGAACCATAAATCCAATGTGAGCTAGGATCATTTTGTGGATCCATGATAATAGCAGGATCACGCGTGATCTTACACACATGGGCAACTTCATGTTTAGATACTATATCACTGGTTTTTTCATACTCGGCTCGAGTACCGACCCAAATCTCACATGCTCTAGGACAGGTCATTGCTTGTCCCTGATATACATTAGGATACCAACCCGCCTTATAAGCATTCATACTTAAATCTTGAATAGGATCGGCATGAGATGACACACTCAGCACAAGGGATAAGCTAATTAACAATGAATAAACGAATGTTTTCATGAGAAATATCCTTATTATTTACAATCCATTATTGAACGATATAATATTAGCCGATAAAAATAATTTCACCGAAGTGAAAAGTAAAAAACTTATAAAGCAAATAAATTATTTTTCAATAACTTATTTGTTTTTAACTGCTTATTCTTATTTATTTATAGCAAAAGAGTATGAGTGGAAAAACAGTATAAAAAAAGGAAATATTCTTAGTCATTAATTAATAACGCTCATTTAAGAGCGTTATTAATTAAATATCAATATGACATTTAAATATAATGACTAATCATATATCGTTGGAATAGCTTGACGTTTATGTTGCGTTGCTTTATAAATCGCAATCAGCTTATCACTGACAAAACTCGATACCTCTTTTCCTTCAAGAAAATCATCAATTTGATCATAGCTTAAACCTAATGCGACTTCATCTTCTAACTGTGGTTTATCACACTCTAGATCCGCTGTGGGTGCTTTAACCACTAATGTTTCAGGGGCATCTAAATAACGCGCAACTTGCCTCACTTGACGCTTATTGAGCCCAAATAATGGCGCTAAATCACAGGCGCCATCTCCCCATTTTGTATAAAAACCCGTTATGTTTTCAGCACTATGATCGGTTCCAACCACTAAACCACCTATCATGCCCGCGACCTGATATTGAGCAATCATACGCATTCTTGCTTTCACATTACCTTTCACGAAATCAGTATTGACACTGTCACAGGCAACATTCGCGTCTTCCATCCCTTTTAAAGCAGCCAAATGTAATTCATCAACGCCTTGGCCGATATTCACCGTCACTTGCTTTGATGGCTGAATAAATTGACAAGCGAGCTGCGCTTCACCCTCGTCGCGTTGAACTTTATAGGGCAAACGCACCGCAATAAACTGATATTCGCTTTGCTGACTCTCAGTATCAATTTCTTCATTCAGTTCATTAACCGCCAGTTGGCATAAACGCCCCGTTACTGATGAATCAACTCCACCACTGATCCCCAACACTAAAGAATAAAGGCTTGATTGCTTCAATTTAGCCTTAATAAAAGCGACACGCCTTTGTACTTCAAAAGCAGGATCAATAACCTTTAACACTTTCATTTCTCTTATGATCTGACCTTTCACTGAAGCTCCTATTGATACCAAGTATCTTTATTGTCAATAAATTTTAGCATTTAAAAAGTGATGAGATTATACCCTTGCAATCTAAAGATACCAATGATGAAACACAGGCACCTTTTTTGCTGCAATTATTTACTAGTCTGAAACTAGAACAAAGATTACTATAGTGCTATTCCTTCACGCCTTCTCGATATGTATCTTGGTAAACGATTACCAAAAAAATCAGATAAACGGGTCATCAAGAAACATCACATGCAACAAGATTATATTCATTATTGGCAGCATCCTAGCATTGCAGAAATGGCGGTCAGTCGAGCGCGATTCCAATATTTCACTTTTAACAAGCATGTACATTTGGACTATCACGTTGGACTCATCTCACAAGGTAGCCAACGTTACTCCCATAAAGGTCAAGAATATCATGTAGGCAATACAGTATTATCCACCCTTAATCCAGATGAAGTCCATGATGGTAAAAGCCATCAAGAGGAAGGTTATACCGCCAATGTCATGTCTTTTCCCATTCATTACATTCATCAAGTCGCACAAGAACTCAAACACAGCTCATGTTATTTTCAGCACCCCATATTACCTGATCCCCAATTATGCAACGCCTTTTTAAATTTACATCAATTATTAACGCAACAAGACCCCCATCATATTGACAGTCAGCTAATCAAAGAAACCACCACTATGGCATTTACGACGGAGTTAATCCAACGTCATTGTAAAAACAGTCAAGTCCGCTCAGAAAAGCAATTTGCCTTAAGTCCTAAGCAATTAAATGAGATTAAATCGCTCTTTCACAGCCAACTTTCTCACTCTTTTAAATTAGAAGAACTCGCCACTCAATTAAATTTAAGCCAATTTCAATTTCTCAGGCAATTTAAAACGGCAACGGGTATGACACCTCACGCCTATCTTAAATGCCTAAGACTAGAATATGCTAAAAAAGCCTTATTAAGAGGAGATAAATCCACTCACATCGCTCATGATATGGGATTTTTCGATCAAAGCCATTTCAATAAAACCTTTAAGGCCGCCTATTTAATAACGCCCAGTCATTTTCAACGCCACCTATATCCGTGAGAACGTACCGATAAAAACGAATGAATAATGACATCATTGCAATTTTTTACAATACCTTGATAGGGTTATGATTCAAAATTGGAGATATCAACAACTGCATAAAATGTAAAGAAGAACAATATGGATCTTGAATTACTCACGACATTGGCCATTATTCACAGCTTAGCATTAATGAGCCCTGGCCCGGATTTCGCCCTCACGGTCAAAATAGCCACTCAACAAACACGCCCTGTTGCACTGGCGACTTCATTTGGTATTTCAGCAGGAATTTTCATACTCACAAGTTTGAGTTTAACGGGAGTCAGTTTAGTCATACATAGCTCACTCGTGCTTTTTACTTTAGTACAGCTTATCGGTGCTGCCTATCTTGGCTGGATAGGCTCTCACGCATTAAAGGCCGCTTTTTCCAGTTTCTCAGCCCAGCGAGCCACTAAAAAGAATACAATATCGGGCCAAATTATCAGTCCGCTTCAAGGATTTCAACAAGGGTTGCTGACTAATTTACTTAACCCAAAAGCACTCATCTTTTTTATCACCATATTTTCGACTCTCATCACGCCAACCGTCAGTCTTAACACGCAACTTGCCAGTGTCATATTGCTTTTTGTCTTATCTCTTTTATGGTTTAGTCTTTTGAGTCTGTTTCTGTCTAAAGCCCATATTCAAACCAAACTTCAACGAATGACTCCTCTCATTAATCTCCTCACAGGCATGATTTTTATCGCTATTGCTTTAGGTATTATCTTTGAAGTGTTTCACTCCCTACTTTCGCGCTAAAGACGCGAAAAGACTGTCTCATTCTGGGTATATAATGCGATAAGCCATATCTAAAATTGTCCATTTCTATTTTAATTTCAAACAATTCAACTTATATACAGGCTGTAAAAGTTAATCTTGAAATGCAAAAGAGTGCATCAAAGGTTTTCACTTATTTTCTATTGAATAAGAAATAAGCGTCAATGGACCGATATTATCAGGCACTCTTTTTATAGACAATAAAGGAGCAACAGTAATGGATAATGCCCACACACATATCACTACGGATAAAGTCAATAATGTAGATCCCTCCGCAGCGAAGAAAACCACTATGAAACCCATAGTCAAAACACACATTGCCTTTTGGGTACCCCTTTATATTAATAGCCTACATTTTCTCTGCCATTTATTGGGTACTGAGCCCGATCCTGTCAAAAAACGCAAAATTATTGCAAAAGGGATCAGCTGGGAGCGAGTGCAATAACGCCCTCTTCACTTGAGGTCAAAGACCTCATTTATACTCTTTATGTCATCCTATTAATTGGTCGCCATCGTCTCAACTCCACAGGTAAGTTAATCCCTTGAGCAGTAATATGATTAATACGGTTCAAATACGCAGCCCCATAGAGTAAGTGTTTAGCGATATCAACCGCATGACGAGATTGGTAATCATCAAGATAACTGCCTTTAGCCCATTGGTTAAAGGCACCAAGAGCGGGGCCTGCCCAAATTTGATAATCCATTTCTCGGCCCGCCTCCCCGATATTGGACCATCGACTGGATAATCCCAAATACCAACGAAAAATAAGTGCCATTTTTCGTTTAGGTTGACTTCTCGCGCGTTCAAGGACTTTAGGATCACGTTCATTAAAAAAGTCAACCGTGCCCTTCCATACCTCATCTAAACTTCGCCTGAATATTTGCGTTTCTAACTTCTCTCGCTCCTCAGCAGGGATGGCTTCAATAGAATCATAGCGACTATATATATCGTATAATTTATTGGCCCTCATCGGGAAGAACGTCCCCCGTTTGACCACTTGTAATTTGACGCCCATTTCGAACATATCAGCAGCCGGAGCCATGGTCACGTCGGCCATTTCTGTCGTCGATAAAAGTGCTCGCGTATGTTGACTTGCCCCCGCTTCCACACAGGCTTGATTAATTGATCCTGTGACAATATAAGCCGCTCCCATATTAAACGCCGCGAGTGCCGCATCAGGCGTTCCAATTCCGCCACCAGCACCAACGCGTAATGGATTGCTATACTGAAATTCAGCTTGAATACTATCTCTAAGTGCCAGTAAAGTGGGCAACAAGGTGACCAATGGTCGGTTATCAGTATGGCCACCTGAATCCGCTTCTGCAGTAATATCATCAGCCATAGGCACTTTTTGAGCCAACATCATCTGCTGCTTGGTGATCAAACCTTCATTTACCAAATCTTGTAATAAGTTAACGGGAGCGGGCTGCATAAAATGCCGCGCCACTTCGGCGCGGCTTACTTTAGCTATCACTTTATTTTCAATACATATTTGTCCATCAGGTGTTTGACTTAATCCTGCCGCTCGATAATGCACAATTTGAGGCGTTAACCCTAAAAAAGCCGATGCTTCTACCGTCCGCACTTTATATTTTAAAAATAATCCAACACTGGCTTTTTCCATCGCAGGCTCACTTGGACTATGCAAGAGATTAAACGCATAAGGACCATTGGGTAAGGCTGCTTGTATTCGGATTATCGCCTGCTCCACACGTTCTTTTACCAATCCACCTGCGCCAAAAGAACATAAAATACCCGCTTCACCTAAGGCAATAACCAGTTCTTCTGATGAAATACCATTGGCCATAGAGCCTGCATAATAAGCATACTTCACACCATGGACACGTCTAAAATGACGATCCCCTAAACTTTGTGTCCCCAACGCAGGAGAGAATGCACTTGCAGGTAAATAGCTATGATGAGTAGAAACGGACTCATTATTCAACGCAGTATGCTTGTCAGGATCAAAATCATGGGGATCGATAACTGATGCTTTTTGACTTATGCCTAAGCCTTTATTGTTGTGATTAACCAAATAACATCCCAAAGTTAGATTTTTGAGCTGCTGAGACATTTCAGTCAAGTCAAAACTCACATCTGAGATATTTATTTGCCACGGCCATGGAGATAATGGTTGCTCACTGAGCTTCGTTTTTTCCATAGGTTAACACCTCATTTTATCAACATTTATCCACCGAATAGGCATAAAGTGATACGCTTATTCACTGGCTTCTTCAATACAAATGGCAATATTGTTGACCTCGTAGATCCGCAAACCATCTTTACTTAAATTCGCTTTACCAATGATCACTTTTTTCCCAAGTTCATGACGGATCTCAGTGATGTGAACATCTACTGACATATGCGTATTGAGCGGGTTTATTTGACCTCTGTATTTCCATTCAATTTCTGAGAGAATATGATTGATTTTAGGGTTGTTAAAATCTGCACCTAAGTTTTGATTAATCACATAAACTTGCATTAATTCAATAATGGCTTCGACGCCCAAAGATCCGGGCATAACAGGATCTTGATGAAAATGGCATTGAAAAAACCAATCACTAGGATCGATCGTTCGCTTTGCAAAAGCATAGCCCAAGCCATGACTTCCCCCCTGCTCGACGATGTCAACTTCATCAATAAAATGAAGTTGCCCGCCAGCCAACTTGAAATAAGGTTGTTCTTTGCTACCACAAAAATATCGACTGTTTTTATCGCCTAAATCAATATGGTGATCAGGCTGACGTTGCTGCTGATGATACCAAGATTGAGTGATCTGACCATTATCCAATCCCAATTGATGAGTTAATGCCCCTTGCGTAAAATAGCCAAAAGACGCTTCGCCCTCATAGAACACTTCATCATTACAACTCAATGAAAAAGTAAAACGCTGAATAATATTTTTTCCAGCCACCACCGTCGATAACAACACAGAGCGATTGACAATGGTTTTTCCCCGTAAATCCACTTCACGAAGCAAGCGCCCTTTACCATCAAGGTTACGAAAAAATAAATCCTCATCTGTGATCTGTAAAGTTGTGCCCATATAACCGGAAATAAAACCATTAGGCTGCAAGGATATTTCCATTAAAATCGAATAAGGTATTTTAGCCGGATGATTATTTTGTCTAAAAAACCATGCATCACTAGGCACTTCATATTCAGCAATACATGATGCCTCAGAATTAAAATCTCCCCGTATACCCTGTATATCAATAACTCTAGTCGTGAGTTGTAAATCACCACATGGGGTTCTAGGGGATATGCGATGGCGATACACTGCAAAGTCTTCTCCAAAACAATACTCTATATTGCCAGTTGCAAATTCAAACAAATGATAAGGCGTAAAAGGTAAGGTATCTGGTTCACGATTCGGATAATCAGGTATCACTGGTGCTGGTACATGTTTAAACGGAATAACACCTTTATTTTTATCCGCGCTTAAATCATTCACTTTCTGCATTAAAGGCGCATTATTATTAGATTCTTGTCGACCATTAGCTAATAACTGCAAATGCCCTTGATACCGCCTGCATTCTTCTTCTTCTTTTAGCACAACCCCCAAATCCCTAAAGTCCACCACGACTTTACCATTCAATAAAATATCAACATTCGCTTTCGCATAGGGCCTAGGACTCAACCCTAGTTCAGTAATTTCCATTTGATAAGTAAGTTGACCAAACTGTGGAATAACTTGACCTCGACACCTCACCTTTTGTGTGAGCTCAACCAAAGGTTGAAAACGGCCCGATTGTGTTAGCGTATGCATGCCTAAATACAGCATAAAAAACTGCAATAACTGACCACAACCTTCAGCCATAAGTGAACCTGCCATAACAGGATCATCTTTAAAATGACAAGGGAAATACCAATGATCTGGCGCTAAAGACTTATGGGCCTCAATAAACCCAAGCCCCCAAGCACCACCATTAATATCAACTCGACTAACAGATTCAATCATCAAAAACTGTCGAGATGTAAAACTCAATGACGTTTGCTTAAGCCCTTTAACAACATGACTTTCGCCAAAACACCCTGCTAAATTCGCTTCACTCAACTGAGACATATCATCCAAATTAAAAGACGTCTTTTCACAATGCAATAAAGGGGTAACCTTCTCTCGAACTTGCTTTAACGCTTGCTCTCTGGCAGCAATATCAGACTCTGTCTTAATCACACCTTTTCCATCAGCTAATTCCGCATCAGTAAAAAAGCCTGCACAACCATCATCCATTTTCAGGATCATGGTGTCATCGACAAAACACTCATAAGAAAAAAAGAACAACAAGGTGTCACCATTACGGGCAAAATGGTTAATTTTAATATCATAGCGTAAGGTGTCTCCAGCTCTGGGCAGATCGCCTAAAAAAGTCAAACTGCAATCCAACAATCGATAGACACGCTCACCTTTATTTTCAAAATCAATGCCTAAATAACTAATTAACATCAAATCACATTGACCCGATTCGACCGCAACAGCCCATAATATTTGCCCATCCAATAAGTAAGGTGCATCGATTGGAATATCATACTCAGTCGTCATCGAGCTAGGTTTAAATTCATGAATAGTGGCATCAAGTTTTGTTACCCTTGAGACAAGTAGATAATCTGTCGTAGGAAGGCGTACTCGGCGAGTATAAGTATCAATGATCGCATATTCAGGACCAAACACATTGGCAATATTGCCTTCTGCATATTCCTGTAAATCTTCAAAATTCCAAATACAGGCTTTTTCTGTTGATGACTCCTTCACTTGCAAAGAAGGCGCTTGTACAAACTGCTTATGCTCAACATTAATTTCCTCTAAATCATGCTCGCCCCCACAATATTTCAATTGCAACTCTTTGCCCCTTAGTAACAAAGCTTGCTCGCTAGTTGTCAAAAAAGCACTGTGCACATCTTGCATTGCATTACGTTGTGTTAAATAAGAGGGTAATACTGTCTGTAGATTGGTCCGCTGTTCTGTATTTAGAGTCGAAGTGCTGATCGTTTCTATCAAATCCATTTTTTCTCCCTCTTGCCTCATTGTGGCCATCTCATGTTCAGTGGCCACAATTCCCCTTTGATGTAACGCCATTAACTCAGAAAAACGAATAATCGACTTTTCCTGACAATTTTCTAATGACAGCTTTTCAGGTGGCACTATTGGGTGACAAGCAAACCATTCATTAAATTTCAATTGAATCGCCGCCTCTTCCTTAAGCTCATTATTTAAAAGAGTTTGAAAAATATCTTCCCCCCCTAATACCACTTCTTTTATTAATTTCACTACAGGTTTATTGGCGGTAGGGTGATCCTCTGACTTCAGCCCGGCTAAAACACGACTCTCAAGGGTTTGCTGCTGCTGTTTTGTTTGCCTGACTAACAGTAAGAACTGTTCATCTTCGCTAATCACATTCATTAACCCATTCACATAATCGCTATTTTGCTGCTCAACTGGAGTGGAACGAATATGCAACAATAAATGCAGTAGGCTTGCCATGCCAGCTGCCGCAAAGGTATGGCCCGCCCTATCACTCATTTTGGAGTATTGAGCCTGAGGAAATTGCAATTTTAAAGTCTCTAACTGGGCACTTAGTTGCTTAGCATTTAAACTTGGGGCTATACTCGATTCAACGCATGACACAGACACATCCTCTAACGTAACCGCATCAAAGTTAGGCTGCTTCTGTGCTTGTTGCTCATTAGCAACACACTCTGCTATTTCTGCATAAACTTGTTTCAACGCCGAATGATTTTGCGCTTGTAGTACAACCGCACCCGCTCCTTCTCCCACATTCCAATAAGAGGAAGTAGACGTTCCGACCGAGTCTTTAAACCCTTTAATAGCGTCATTAGGATCAATAGCCACAGGTTGAATATTACCCATGGTATACACTTTTTCGATACTGCCACTCAAATCAACGGCAGCAATAACCACCGCTTCGAGTGGGTCTTTATCATCGATTTGAGAAAGCCAGTTATGAGCAATATCAAGGCAACGTGAAACAGACTGCTCTGCGGCCGAAACGGTAAAAGCGGGGCCAGAAAAATTCCAAATTGAAGCCACACGAGAAGCCATTATGTTACCAATAAAACTCGTATACTGATTCAACTTAGCTGCGGGTAAAATACTGTCCATACTGATAGATTCTAATGCCTGATACTCTTCATTGGTCAGCGAAATGCCCTGGGCTTTTAAGCTTTGCTGCAATTGACTGTGAAGATTAACTCTTCCCCTAAACTGATGTAACTCTAATTCTGCTTCCATCGCGACCAATACAGCAACATGTTGGCCACTTTTAAGGCCTGCATCACGTATTGCTTCATCCGCCACTTTCATTAACAATAATTGCTGAGGGATCAACCTATCGTCTTCATTTGGGGGTAATTTAAAGTGTAAGAAATCTAATTGAAAGCGATCGATATAAGCACCTTTCGGCACCGCTTTAAGACCAAAGTCAGCCAAAATATCAGGATGCTTATCTATTCCTTTCCAGCGCTGTGTTGGTAAGGTAATAAAACCATCTTGTTTGTTTTGTATCGCACTATCAAGCGCATTAATATCGTCAAAAGGACCAAAATGAGCAGCGAGTCCTGTCACAACCAAAGGCTGTATTGAGCCTCTTTCACTAAGAGGCTTAACAGTTTGAACCTCCATTCCAGCTTGATTTGCTGAATCAATGGCAAACGGGTGACTTTCCTCTACTGGCACATGCTGAAATGAAGACAGAACCAAATGAGCATTACAGCCACCAAAGCCAAAAACAGACACCCCTGCATGTCTTCTATGCCCATTTTGTTTATCTTTTTTATCTGGCCAATCTATCACTTCATTAAAAAAGGAATGTTCAGCAAACAATCCACTAGGTGATGACATCACTTGTTCAATATTAATACTGGGAGGCAACTGACCCGTATTCATCGAATAAATCATTTTCATCATTCCAGGCATACCAGCAGCAGTGAGTAAATGGCCTAAATTTGACTTCACAGAACCGATTAACGGCGCAGGAGTGCCTTCTAACTTGTCACTGAAAAACTGCTCCATAGAAGTGAGTTCAACTTTATCCCCTAGAGGCGTACCCGTCGCGTGACACTCAACCACTTCCACTTCTTTTGGTTCAATACCACTCGTACAGTATGCACGCTCATAAGCTTTCACTTGCCCTTTACTATTTGGACTTAAAACAAACTGCCCTTTTCCATCATTAGATAATCCCACCCCGTCTACGACAGCATAAATGTGATCATGTGACTCAATGGCATCATTGAGCCTTTTCAAAACCAGCACACCTGCACCTTCTCCCGCAAATAATCCTTGGCTACGCTGATCGAAAGGCACTGATACATCATTATCTGGATAAGCATGAAAAATTGAAAAACCCATATTGATCACAAAGGGATCGGCCCCAGACACCGCCGCAGCAAGCATCACATCGGCTTTTTGTTGATTAAGATAATCACACGCCAACTTTAGGGAATAAACGGAACTGGCACAGGCCGCATCTAAGTTAAAATGCACGCCACCTAACCCTAAGGCTTTTGCCACTAGTTGAGCATAGTTACAGGGCGTTGAATATTGAAAGTCCTTAGGACCCATCTGAAAAGATTTAGCTAAGGCTAAACTTTGTTCTTTCGGTAATGTAAAGCGCGTCTTCAATGCTTTTTCAACGACACGATTGTATAAAGGCAAAAACAGTTTATTCGATTGTCTCGTTGGAAATGATAATGCGCCCATCACCACCCCAACTCTTGCTAATGTATCAGGGGATAGAACAATTCCGGCATCACTTAGCGCTTTGCGACTTGTATCCAAAACCCATTGAACACTGGTATCAACGTCTTGTAATTGCGCTTCAGACAGTTGATAACCACTAGGATCAAAATTAAATTGCCTAATATAACTCCCTTTGCTGCAATAAAAACGATCGCTTTGTCCTTGTTCTCCTTTGTAATCATCAACATTAGCACCCAGTTCCCGCTCAGAAATCGAAGAGCGTACATCTTTTCGATGCAATAAGTTTTGCCAAAATGTCTCTACATTGTGAGCTTCTGGGTACAAGGCCGCCAATCCCACGATCGCAATTTTATTGCCTTTATTCACATCACCTTGCAATGAAGTCTGTGATTGATATGCTGCTTTTTTATTGTGAAATGACATGAACGGCTCCCAATTTAGCAATAATTTATTGGCTAAAAATCGATTTACTGTTGTTTTACTAACGGTTTATCTATATCGGGTATCTCAAGTGACCTAATGGTTTTATTCTCAATTAACCCATTCAGCCCCTTTTGCAATACAGTCAAACTTAAAGGCACTCTATGACTAATCAGCTGAGCAATGACATCGAGTAGTCCCTTAACTTCATCCACCGAACGACTGTTAACAGCCATAGCATCACATTGACTATCAACCCTGTCTGCTTGGTTAATACGATTAATCAAAATGGTATTTTGTTTATCGGCACCCACTTCAAGAAATAAATTCGCCCCAAGTCGCCTAGCATTTTTAACATACTTTGGAAAGTCAAGAGGGTAACACAGGTTATCGGCAACCGACTTTGCAATTTTCTTACCACAAAAAGGACTGTGTTTGTAATGAATACCTTCCTCTAATTGTGAACTGATAAAGGTAATTTGAGTAGGATCAATGGCATTATTGACTGTCACAGTTAGTGCACGATCTGCATGCTCATTTAAGCGAGGTTTTTGGGAGAAGTCATTTAAAGGACGTAAATAAAAATCATAGGTTTCTTGGTGCACTAACATCGCAGGTCCAGTATGCATAGCAGACACGCCTGAACTGGTAATCGCTCTTGTTCCTAATGCGTTAATCAATGCCTTACAGCTTTGCTCACAACCAGAGATAATACAGGTTTCACCTTGATTAATTGCTAAGTACACACGAGGATAATCTCCAATCAATGCATTAATCTCTGTCGCGGGTTTTCTTAGTAAATAACTCCCCCAGCACACTTTATCGTCATGCAGATCATCCTTAATCATCACGCTTTCATGATTGGCAATATCGACCTCTACCGCTTGACTAAATTGTCCTTCATGTTTCAAGCCCCATGCTTTTCTAACCGCATGTAAACTGCCTGAAACCATTGATGAAAATAGCCCTGTCGTAAAAGTATCTTCAACCATATCATAAGGGTTTTTCCATACCCCTAAACACGCCCACATTGACACTTCTCCCATGGAATATCCCATGGCAAAGTTAGGCGTTAATTGAAACTCTTCCGTTAATAGCTTGGTCCATAAATAACTGCTTCCAACACCAGAGATGGCTTGCTCAGCTAAGCTCATCCCTTTCTCATCCGCACTGCTTTGACGAATACTGATGAGCTTGTCAAATGGGGTCTCTTTACTCTTTTCCTCAAACGAGAGATCGGTTAACTCTATATCTTGATAGATTTTTTCCGATTGTAATATATCTCTTAAATCCCCTTCATCTTCTAACTTTTTATATAAATTAGGAAAGTACTCATGTAACTGACTCAACATTTTGTCAAAAACAGTCCCTACTCCGGGGTAAACAAATGTTAAACCCGCTCCAGTTAATGGCGCAGCAAAAAAACAACTACCACTGGGTGTTCGATAGCGCTCTTTCGTCGCTATGATTTTAGGTATCGCATTAAATATATTATCGATTTCTTTCTTAAGCGCATTAATCGATGTGGCTTGCAATACCACAGAAAAAGTCGAAGTCAGTCCATTTTCAACATAATTGCGCAAACTTTTTGCCATTAAGGTTAATACGCACACATCAGCAACCGATAACGATTGCATTAATCTCACTAATGCTTGCTGTAATTCGCTGGGATTATTACCATTAAAAATAAAAAATAATTGCTCAGAATGGATTAAAGATCGCGCAGGGGCCTGATAGGTTCCTTGGGTTAAAATGAGGCAAGATTGATACAGCGCAGCAGAAGACGCATCTATGTGTCTCTTCGTTTCATTAAAGTTCATCGCCACCATTCTAGGTTTAAAAGGCGCTCTAAACCAAAAATGAGATTGGGTATCTGTGGCTAATGTTCTTCTCATTAAATTGATGACCCATCGACAGAAATAATCACATTTTCGTTCACTATTCAAATCATCATAAGACACACTTTTTATATCGCTGTGATTACTTTTCCCTCTTACTTGTGAAATGGCTTGCTTTTCTAAAGCCTGTTTATTCTCGCCATCGTGTATCATTTGCCATTGGAAAGCTGATAATAAAGCATGTGGATGCAACTTCAAATTCGCAGCTCTTAATGCAGGTAACATCACCAGCGTATAATTTGGCATAATGAGTTTAACATCATCACCTTGAGAAGCCGCTTGAATAGCAGAACTTAAATCTCTTTCAAAAACATTAACCCGCTGAGTTTGAAGGACTAAAGATTTCAGACCTGCCTCTTGTTGAGGCAGCCTCTCCCTCTGTGCATTTAAAGTTGAATTGGCTTGAATAAAAAGTGCAATACGCAATGCGCTTTGTGATGGTTTTAACCTTGCTTCATTCCTGTTCTTGACATCCATATCCATTCATCCTCTTTGAATTTGTGATGAAGGAGAGAATGTGGCCTCACTCGATTTTAAATAATTTTGCGTCTCTACAAGTGTCTCGTTCGTTATTAAGCGATTAGATAAGAAAGCCTCATTTAAACTCTCACTGATTGTCACTACAGCCCCTTTCATCACCGCACTTAAATCACCATTTTGATGGTACAGAGACACATTCGCTTTCAACTGGTTTGAACAATGCTCTACCACTTCAAGTTGTAAAATGCCTTTTTCACCTTGTAATAAAGGTTTATAAGTGCAAAATTCTCCAATACTGGTCGGTAAACTCGCCGCTTCATATTTAAACCTAGCCCAAACAAGCATGGCTTGTAATAACAAATCTTCAGCAAAAGGCTGGCAACCTCCCCATTGCTCACAAGGAACAAAGTAACCACAATCGCGAGAACTCACTTGCGGCAACTGGCATAGTGCTATTAACGATGTATCATCAATTTCCTGAATCGCCGTGATCCCTTGCAAACGAGGGCCATGGAATAACGCTCCCTGTTGATAAAGAGACATAACATCTTTCGTTTTATCCTTCTCCCCCCCTAATGCTAATCCGCTCTGCTCCATCAACGAAGAGACCTCTTCACCTACCTTTACAATCTTCACTATAAGGCGTGCACTCGATTGGGGTTTATCATTACAGTAGAGATCTGCTTTTAACGTTTGTTGATGAGATGTTCCTTCTCCCTCTGGCGTCAAGGTTAATTTCAATACCTGATCTTCAAATAAGTCAAAAATAACGCCTTTTAAAAGCTGATAATCCTCAACATTCACCTGTACATGATGGGCATCATCAAAGGCTAACCCACATGATAAAAGAGCGGCTTCACGCATCCATTGAATAGCAAAAACAGCGGGTAATACTGGATTTCCCCCAATACAATGGTCAAGCACAACCGGTAAGGATTCCAAATTAAGTCGACGTGTTAAAATCACTGACTTGCTAAGCGGTTTTATTGACACATTATGTTCAGTGTTTAGGTGAGCTTGTACTGTACTGGATTGAGACAGTTCAGCATTTTGATATTGATCATGACTTTGATTTTGAACTGAGTGCTCCTTAACTGCTGTCGGTTTAATTGTGGGTGTTTTCGGTTTTCCTTGCATGCTACTACCCACAACCAGCTGAACATGATTTGAACTGAAAAGCTGACGTGCAAAAAGCTCAGCCCCTGAATCAAGTGGAATAACATCGACACCTCTTTCAACAAACATTTTCCTTAAATCAGCATTGACCATACCGCCATCCCAAGGTCCCCAGTCAAAGCTCATCACTTTTGTTTGAGGAAGAGAAGTCGATAATTGCAATGCCATTTTATTTAAAATTTCATTTGCCACTGCATAATCACTTTGTCCCTGATTACCATAAAAAGCGGCTGCAGAGGAAAAGAGTGCTAATACCTTTAATTGATTAATATCAATGACATTAAAAATTGAGGCTAATCCTTTTACTTTAGTATCATAAACTCTATCGAATTCGTCTAAACTTTTATTCTGAATGTAATTATCCGCCAGCACCCCTGCACCGTGAATAACCCCTGTGATAATGCCATTAGTTTCAGGCGTTGAAGATTGATTCTCATCCACTAAGCTATGGTGAGATAATGTTGCTTTAACGGACTGAGGATCCGTAACATCCATGCTGACATACTCAGCACTGGCTCCAACATCCTTGAACGCCTGTAATGCTAAATCAATTTCTAGTCCATTTTGTATCGGCTCAATCAGATGGGTAATTTGTTTTGGCGTGATTTTTTCAGCTTGAGTTTTCATAAACGCAATCGCAGCGGATTGCAGCTCATCTAACCCTTTATTTTCTGACCAATGAGGCCTATCGGTTAAAGCCAGATATTCACTGCGTCCGGCGAGGATAAAATGTGCTTGTGTTTTCTTCGCCAGTGCTAATGCACAAGCTTTTGTCACACCTTTAGCACCACCAGTGACTAAAATAGTATCCTTTGAATCAATACCAATAGGTTGACTGGTCCGCTTCTCAACCTTAACCGCAGCATTTTTATCTAAAGATGAATTAAGTACCAAATTAAAACGACCTGATGTTGTCACTCCCACTTCATGACAACCTAAATCGTTATCGCATAGTTCAAGCAAAACTGCTTCAGCAACTCTATGAGCATCCATATTAGGTGCTATATCTACAGTACGACAAAAGACATTCGACCATTCATGGTTCAACGTTTTGGTTAATCCAGAAAGCCCGCCTTGGTTTAATTCTAAACACTGGCCCTCAGAATTACTTTTCAATCCAAACCCACCATCCATGCGACTCACTGTCACAAAGCAATGTCTAAAATCACCATGTTCCTTTGTTAATTCAGGCTGTAATAATTTTGCCCACAAAAAAACCTGCTTCAGTTGATACAAACTCTTTTGATCTAAGCTCGATAAACTGAATCCTAATAAGGATCCCATTTCATTTTCTGCATGCTGAACAGCAGGGTGTAAATAAATAAAACCAGCTATGTAATGATAAGAATGAGCAATATGAGCGAGCGTATCTTTAAATCCTATTTCATCTTGGCTTTTAGGTTGAAAGCTTTCAACTTCTGCACTCAGCGGCGATTGTGGCTCTCCTTCCGGTAAACGGATCACAGCAACTTGTCGATGCTGCAATCGCAACTTTTCAGCTAAAGCGCCTGCATTATGGCCATCATCAACAATGATTATGCAAGCATTTTGAGGATAATCATTCAGCTTTTGATTAACTAAAGATGGAAGCGCCGCTAATACAACCTCACTATGACTGGGTAACTCTATATCACTCATATCGTTTGATGATAAAGGCATAGTGCCTACCGACATCACTTGTGCTTCAATATTTAGAGGCTTGGCATTCACTTCACCCACCTCTAAATTCCCCTCCTGACATTGACAACTTTGTTGCACTCTCAAATAACTGACTATATCTCCTAACGTCCGGCACTCTGCCATTTCCTCGGGACTCAATTCTGGTAGCGATGTCGCTTGAGTTTGCACTGTCCCTAAGATTTCAACACGCTTAATGGAGTCAATGCCTAAATCCGCTTCCATGTCCATATCAAGGGCGAGCATTTCAGCGGGATAACCGGTCTTTTCTGCCACCACTTGCAGCATCAATACCTGTAAGTCCTGCTCAACAGTCTCATCCTTAGGTGCATCTGTACTGACCGCCACAGGATCCGTGTCAAGAGTACTTTGCTTCGCATCATGAATAGCCTCTACAGCCGATGCCATTGAAACTGTATCAGTCACAGTATCATCTTGAGTTGAGCGCTGTTCATGACTGCCTTGCTCAGATACTTGTTCTGATACTTGTTCTGATACTTGTTCTGATAGCTGGGCATTAAGATAACTGACAATATCCCCTAAAGTCCGGCACTCTGCCATTTCCTCGGGACTTAGTTCTGGTAGCGATGTCGCTTGGGTTTGCACTGTCCCTAAGATTTCAACACGCTTGATGGAGTCAATGCCTAAATCCGCTTCCATGTCCATATCAAGGGCGAGCATTTCAGCGGGATAACCGGTCTTTTCTGCCACCACTTGCAGCATCAATACCTGTAAGTCCTGCTCAACAGTCTCATCCTTAGGTGCATCTGTACTGACCGCCACAGGATCCGTGTCAAGAGTACTTTGCTTCGCATCATGAATAGCCTCTACAGCCGATGCCATTGAAACTGTATCAGTCACAGTATCAATCACGGTATTAATCACAGTATCATCTTGAGTTGAGCGCTGTTCATGACTGCCTTGCTCAGATACTTGTTCTGATAGCTGGGCATTAAGATAACTGACAATATCCCCTAAAGTCCGGCACTCTGCCATTTCCTCGGGGCTTAGTTCTGGTAGCGATGTCGCTTGGGTTTGCACTGTCCCTAAGATTTCAACACGCTTAATGGAGTCAATGCCTAAATCCGCTTCCATGTCCATATCAAGGGCGAGCATTTCAGCGGGATAACCGGTCTTTTCTGCCACCACTTGCAACATCAAGCCCTGTAAGTCCTGCTCAACAGTCTCAGCCTTTGGTGCATCAGTACTGACTGCCACAGGATCCGTGTCAAGAGTGCTTTGCTTCGCATCATTGATAGCCTCTACAGCCGATGCCATTGAAACAGTATCAGTCACAGTATCAATCACGGTATTAATCACAGTATCATCTTGAATTGAGCGCTGTTCATGACTGCTTGGCTCAAGTACTTGCTCAGATACTTGTTCTGATACTTGTTCAGAGACTTGTTCTGATAGCTGAGCATTGAGATAACTGACTATATCTCCTAACGTCCGGCACTCTGCCATTTCCTCGGGACTCAATTCTGGTAGCGATGTCGCTTGAGTTTGCACTGTCCCTAAGATTTCAACACGCTTGATGGAGTCAATGCCTAAATCCGCTTCCATGTCCATATCAAGGGCGAGCATTTCAGCGGGATAACCGGTCTTTTCTGCCACCACTTGCAGCATCAAGGCCTGCAAGTCCTGCTCAACAGTCTCATCCTTAGGTGCAGCTGTACTGACAGCTACAGGATCCGTGTCAAGAGTGCTTTGCTTCTCATCATTAATAGCCTCAACAACCGATTCCATTGAAACAGTATCAGTCACAGTATTAATCACAGTATCATCTTGAGTGGAGCGCTGTTCATGACTGCCTGGCTCAGGTACTTGTTCAGATATTTGTTCTGATACTTGTTCTGATAGCTGGGCATTGAGATAGCTGACAATATCCCCTAAAGTACGGCACTCAGCCATTTCCTCAGGACTCAGCTCTGGTAGCGATGTCGCTTGGGTTTGCACTGTCCCTAAGATTTCAACACGCTTGATGGAGTCAATGCCTAAATCCGCTTCCATGTCCATATCAAGGGCGAGCATTTCAGCAGGATAACCGGTCTTTTCTGCCACCACTTGCAGCATCAAGGCCTGTAAGTCCTGCTCAACCGCCTCAGCCTTAGGTGCATCTGTACTGACCGCTACAGGATCCGCTTTTGAAGTGCATTGCTTCGCATCATTAATAGCCTCAACAGCCGATGCCATTGAAACAGTATCAGTCACAGTATCGTCTTGGGTTGAGCACTGTTCATGACTGTCTGGCTCAGGTACTTGTTCAGAGACTTGTTCTGATACTTGTTCTGATAGCTGAGCATTGAGATAACTGACAATATCCCCTAAGGTGCGGCACTCAGCCATTTCCTCAGGACTCAGCTCTGGTAGCGATGTCGCTTGGGTTTGCACTGTCCCTAAGATTTCAACACGCTTAATGGAGTCAATGCCTAAATCCGCTTCCATGTCCATATCAAGGGCGAGCATTTCAGTCGGATAACCGGTTTTTTCTGCCACCACTTGCAACATCAACACTTCAAGCTCATTACTCATATTAACGTTAACCGCTTGCTCTTGAAGATGTTCGGTGTTGGCCTCCGCTATAATTTGGTTATCAACTTCACCATCCACTTTATTTAATTCTATTTTTTCTGTTACCTCTGACGATATACCTTCTTGTACTAACATCGAAGGTTGGAGTAATTGACGATGTGTTTGTTCTTGAAGAGGCTCAGTGTTATTCGCTGATATAATTTGGTTGTCAACTTCACCACCCACTTTATTTAAGTCTATTTTTTCTGTTACCTCTGACGATATACCTTCTTGTACTAACATCGAAGGTTGGTGTAATTGACGATGTGTTTGTTCTTGTAATGCTAAATATTGCTCATGCTGTTTCAAGGTATTGGCATGTTCTTGATGGTAATTGTCTAAGCTTTTTTGTAATTCTGGTGAGATCTTCTCCCCTTTTTCACTTAACGCATTCTGCTCCGCCATTAACTGAGTGACCGTCTCATTATATTGTTTAGGTATGGTAATAAAGGCCTTATGGATCGCTAACATTTGCTCCTGAGCTAATAATAACGCCTCAATATTTTGTGTATCTTGAGCCTGTGACTCAGGTTCTATACTGGCTTCAATATTGTGTTCGCTAACAGTGCTCGATGACGACTGAGCTAACTCTTTTTCCGCATTGGGCTTAGGCACATTTTCAACATCAGCAGCAACATTATTATCAGAAACATCTTCTTTAATTTCACTAGGATCCACTGAAAAAGAGACTTTTCCTGTCTGTAAAGATTGCATCATCTTTTCTTGGGTCGCTTGACTAATATGATTTGTTGCCGTTAATTTGATGTGCATAGGGGTCAATTTCTCTGCCGTTCGTTTGGGCAGCTGATAAGGATCTAATTCGATGATTGGCAGACCTGCAACAGCCATATTCACCGCCGCAGATCTTAATTGAGTATCACTGTTTCCCTTAGGATCCCCGTTCATACTAATAAAGCAAACATCTTCAGCTTTATCGGCTAATGTTTCTTTGACTAATTTTTGAAGAATGTTTTTAGGGCCGAACTCAACAAATATACGCGCACCAGCCTCATACATGTTCGATATTTGTTGACTAAAATGAACCGGTTGAAGCATATGCATCTTAAAGCTATTTTTAATATGCTCTCCCTCGTTAACATATTGCTCACCCGAAACATTACTGTAAATGGGTTTTTCAGGAGATGAAAAGGCAACTTTATCAATAGCCCGACCAAATGGCTCCTGAGCATGACTCACTAATTGAGTATGAAAAGCCGCTGAAACAGGCAAGCTGATAATACTAAAACCTAATGCCTTTAGAGCCTGACTGGCTTTTTCAACACCATCACTTGACCCGGCGATCACAACTTGAGTGGGAGAATTATAATTGGCAATACTGACACCCTCAAAATCGGCTAAGCAGGATTCAAGTTGCGCTAAAGACAACCCCGCTTTGACAACCACAGCCCTCATCACACCTTTATCTTCAAGACCTTCAGTATCACGAGCTTTACTTGCCATTGCCTCGCCACGAGCATAAGTTAACTGATAATAATCTGTTTGATTAATCACTCCTGCCGCACACAATGCCGTCAACTCACCAAAACTATGACCAGCAAACATATCAGCTTCAAAACCTGCAGCTTGCATCAATTCATATTGACCTAAAGAAAGTGCACCAATTGCACTTTGTGCATTGAGTGTATTGGTTAAACTCTTTTCTTGCTGTTTCACTTCTGATAGCTCAAAAACAGGCTTAGGGTAGACTTGCTCAGATAAAAGAGGTTTTCCCTGTTGATGAAACACCTTATCGGCATGAGAGAAATGCGTTCTGATCTCTGGAAAGTGGCAAGCCAATTCACGTCCCATATTTAAATACTGACTCCCTTGTCCCGCAAATAAAGCAGCAACCTTCTTCCTGTTATCGCCTGCGTTGACTAAAGCATGAGAGCGATACTGCATCCCTCCCATCCCTTGCCAATTATCCGCTTCATTATTCTTAAACATGCTTAAGGCTTGAGTCATCGCGGAGTTAAGTTCAGCGCTATTTTTTGCCACAAATCCCAAACGCGGTAAGCTATTATCTAATTCCCTTAAACCATGAGTCACAGCGATATCATCAAAAGCTTGGCTGTTTTCCTGACAAACTTGTTGAGTTTCTTCTAACAACTGAATGAGCTTTTCTTTTGTTGTTTGACTAAATAAGAAAGTCGCAGAAACATGACGACAACGGTATTGAGTGTGTGATTGTTGGCGTTGATGTTCAGCAGAATATTCCTCTAAAACAAAATGGAAATTTGTACCACCAAACCCAAAAGAACTAATACCCGCTCGACGTGGAATAGTCTCATCTTTACGAAACCAAGGACGCGTTTCTGTATTCAGGTAAAAAGGGGATGCAGAAATATTCAGTTTTGGATTAGGTTGAGAAACATTGATAGTGGCAGGCAAGACTTTATGATGTAAAGCTAATGCGGCTTTCATCAACCCCGCCGTTCCCGCCGTTGATTTTGTATGCCCAATCTGAGATTTGACCGATCCGAGAGCAATATGCTGTGACTCTTCAGAATATTCTTCAAAAACACTTTTTAATCCTTCAAACTCAGCAACATCACCAGCAGCCGTCCCCGTGCCATGTGCTTCGACCAATCCCACGCTATGAGGAGGAATACCAGCATCATCATAAGCACGCTTTAACGCCAGAGCTTGTCCTTCTGAACGAGGAGCATAGATACTTTTGAATTTTCCATCTGATGAAGACCCCATGCCCTTTATCACTGCGTATATTCGATTATCATCCCTTTGTGCATCCTTGAGGCGTTTCAAGGCAACCATACCAATACCTTCGCCTATCATCATGCCTTTAGATTCAATATCAAAAGGCTGGATCACCTCCTGAGTCGTAAAGGCAGGTGTTTTAGAAAAACTCATATACATAGAAGGCGAATTATCAGTACACACTCCACCTGTTATCATCATTTCACTTCTGCCATCGACCAATTCACTGATTGCCATTCTCATCGCGGCTAACGAACCAGCGCAGGCAGCATCAACAACGCAGTTCATTCCACCTAAATTAAACCGATTAGCAATGCGGCCCGCAATAACATTCCCTAATGACCCCGGAAAGGAATTTTCTTCCCAATGAATATACTGATCTTGAAACTTCTTGATCAGCATCTCACTGTCATTATCACTTATCCCACTGTGTTTAAACACTTTTCTAAGAAGAGGATATTGCAAACGCGCTGTTAAACTATGAACAATTTTTTGTCCTCCACCGACACCAAGCGCAATACCGATATGCTCCCGACTATCTTCATCATGAATTTGAGCATCCGCTAGTAATTCTTTCGCAACGAGTAAAGAAAGAAGTTGAGACGTATCGGTTAATTCTAAAATATTAGGGGGTAAGCCAAACTCCATGGGATTAAAATCAACTTCAGGTAAAAAACCCCCTCGCTTGCAATAACTTTTATCAGGTCTTTTTTGGTTTAAATCAAAGTAATCATCAACATTCCAATGAGTATTAGGGACATCAGTAATAGCATTAACTTTGTCACTGATCAGGTCCCAAAACTCTTCTAAATAACGAGCATGTGGGAATAAATTAGCCATTCCCACAATGGCGATAGGCGAATCTTTTAAACGTTTATTTAATCGAGGGTCATCCAAATCAAGAGATTGCTTTATATCATTATTCAATTTCATTACTACTCTCCAATCATCACTGACAACTTAATAGTTAGATGGGCTAACCAAATGAATTAAAACACATTTTTAAACTTCGCCTAACGTTAAAATACATGGATATAAGAAGCAAAATGCTTTCTATATCTTTATCGATTAAACAATCCGAGCGAGGAGACAGAGATAACTATACGTCAACACAAATTAATAACTACTGTGAAACCTTTCTTTAATACTTAAAATCATACTTAGCTAATACTTTCACTAATACTAGTGAAGAAAAACAGCCATTAATTGAATAGCAAGTAATACTAAATAACTAGTATTGATAATTATTCTATTGATTGATAATGAAAATAATATGATGAGATAGATAAAGAAAAAACAATGATGTTAAGACGTAACAAAACAAAACCTTGGAGAAAGGAAGAAAAGAGTATGTATACACCTATTACTTTACACTTTAGATCTCAGTTTTATTGATTCTTATTATGAAAGATCGCATTCATAATTATCATTTATATACATACCAATGAATCGCAAACTGACACAAGACTCTGGCTTCGAGTAATGAGAGCTTAAGGTTTTTCTTCCCTGTTAGTATTTACTTATTATTTTTTGACATCAAACAAACACATTTGCAGACATCAATAAAAGAATAGCAGTGAAAAAGAAGAACTTTTACTCTTATTTTATAGAGTGTTAACTCTTATTGTTATAAAAAACAAAAAGGACATTGTTATATCAAGATAATTCAATGCTATTTTTATGTTAACAATAACATTGGAGAGCTCGGCTATCATGTCCACCTTATCCTACATGGATCCAAGCAGAAATGGTTACATCGCCATATCCACTCTCACGAATCCTTGTAAGTAAACCACTCTCACTTCATCATTCACATTAAAAATCATGTTCGGATCTCTGTCTTGCAAAATCATAATTTCTTGGCCATCTTCTTGTTTTATCATCAACTCAACTAAAGCCGTTTGTTGATAGTAACTGCTATTGCCTACATTATTTCCGACCCCTGCTCCGACCAGAGCACCTAAGATAGTGGCAACCGTCCGACCACTCCCACCACCAAATTGATTACCAATCACCCCACCGATGAGGGCACCACCAAAGGTTTTCCACCCGCGATTTTGATCTTCAATCAATTGTTTTTGAGTGATATTTCTAACAGAAATAACTTGTCCATATTCTACCTTTTCGACAGGAACAGCTTGATTACGATCATAAGCTGCCAACACAGGAAAAGTGACCGTTAACAATAAAAGAATACATGCCCAGCTAAGATTAGGTTTCAACATATCGATTTTTCCGCTAACTTAATAGATAATCAGTAGCATTAATGATACCCAATTTGAACACTCTGTCCTACTTAAAAAATGAACAGCAAGCCTTTCCTCCAGCAGAGCAGGCACTAACAGAGCCTAATGGCTTACTGGCCGTCGGAGGAGACTTAAAACCTCAGCGCTTACTCAACGCCTATTACAATGGCATTTTTCCTTGGTTTAATGATAATGACCCCATTCTATGGTGGTCACCGGATCCTCGCGCTGTTATCCCCGTTGGCCAACTCAATATTAGCCGAAGCCTGCATAAATATCTCAAAAAACAAGATTGGCATTACAGCATTAATCGTGCATTTGAGCGTGTCATTCACGCTTGCGCCATGCCAAGAAAAACACAAGAAGGCACTTGGATCACACATGATATTCAAGCTGCTTACTTGGCTTTACACCAACAAAAAAAGGCACATTCTATTGAAGTATGGCATGGAAACAGGCTTATCGGTGGCTTATATGGCATTGCAGTGGGTCAAGTTTTTTGTGGAGAATCCATGTTTCATATCGAAACCAATGCATCAAAAGCCGCCATGGTTTGTCTGCAGCAACACTTATTAAACGCTAATTTCAGCCTTATTGATACGCAATTGGTTAATCCACATTTAACCTCTATGGGCGCTCAAGCCGTTTCACGCAGCCAATTTATGTGCCAGTTAGTACAATTAAGAGATAAAGATGTCGCAACTCATTGTTGGGAGTCTAAAGAGGTGTCAGTTGAGCTCTAAAGCACAGAAATTTACCGTGGGAAAAACCCAAACTTTCAATTGCAGCTATCTCAGTGAAGAAATGGAACAGTTGCTCGTGATCCAAGAGCAAGGACTCACGCCAAGCTTATTTGAACAGCTGTTATCTTTAGGCTTTAGGCGCAGTGGCAGCACCATTTACAGGCCTGATTGCCCACATTGCCATGCCTGTTTACCGATCCGCATTCCTGTCAATTACTTTACTCCCTCAAAAAGGCAAAAGCGAACACTCAATCATAATAAAGACGTCACTTGGGAAATTGTAGATCATCATACTGAGGAGCACTATGCCTTGTATGAGCGATATATCAATGAACGCCATCGAGATGGCGGCATGTATCCGCCTTCAACAGAACAATATCATAATTTTATTTCTGCGAATTGGTTATCACCGATGTTAATCGAATTAACCTTAGAGGATCGGCTCATTGGTGTTGCCGTCACAGACATTTTACCGAATAGTTTTTCTGCCATTTACAGTTTTTTTGAACCCAATGAGCATAAACGTTCACTAGGTAGCTTTCTCATTTTATTACAATGCCGCATTGCTAAAATGATGCAAAAAGAATTTTTATATCTGGGTTATCAAATTGATGAATCAAGAAAAATGGCTTACAAACGCAACTATAATCCACACCAAATCCTCACCTCATCAGGCTGGCTTCCTAACGTCCCAGCCGATCCAAAGCCATAAATTATTTCCCTTTAACGAGAGATTCTATGCTTTCGAGGGAACTTTTCTTTACAGGAGCACTGAATTCCGGCATCATGCTTGCGTTTTTATCATTTGAAGGCTAACAGGATAACTGATTAATGGCGAAAGAAGACAACATTGAGATGCAAGGGACGATCCTTGAAACCTTACCAAATACAATGTTTCGAGTAGAACTAGAAAATGGTCATGTCGTGACTGCACACATCTCAGGTAAAATGCGTAAGAACTACATCCGTATTCTGACGGGTGATAAAGTTACCGTTCAACTGACCCCATATGATTTGAGCAAAGGACGCATCGTCTTCCGTTCACGCTAAAGTTAGTCCTAAACGATATATTGCATACAAAAAAGCCGGGATATCCCGGCTTTTTTATTCGTTTTATTGCTAAGTCGTGTTAATTAGTCACTTTTTCAAGTGATTCGGTATGTATCACAATGTCTCCCTCTTTCACATCGACATGTGCAGTCCCACCTTTTTCTAACTTACCAAATAAAATCTCGTCTGCCAGCGGTCTTTTAATGGACTCAGTGACAACACGGGACATTGGCCTTGCCCCCATGCTTTTATCATAGCCTTTTTCAGCTAACCAAGTTAAGGCTTCATCACTCACTTCTAAGCTCACCCCTTTCTCATCAAGTTGGGCTTGCAACTCCACAAGGAATTTATCAACCACTTTGGCAATCACTGTCATATCTAAATGATTAAACCAAATAATGGAATCTAAACGATTACGAAATTCAGGTGAGAAAAGTTTATTGATTTCAGACATGGCGTCTTCACTGTGATCTTGCTGTTTAAAGCCCACAGACTTACGGATCGTTTCCCTCACGCCCGCATTAGTGGTCATGACTAAGGTCACATGCCTAAAGTCAGCCTTACGGCCATTGTTATCGGTTAAGGTACCATGATCCATGACTTGCAAAAGGAGGTTATACACATCCGAATGCGCTTTTTCAATCTCATCGAGTAGCACCACACTGTGGGGATGTTTAATAACGGCATCCGTTAATAAGCCACCTTGATCATATCCCACATAACCTGGTGGTGCCCCTATCAAACGAGAAACAGTGTGGCTTTCCATGTATTCAGACATATCAAAACGAATAAACTTCAAGCCCAAACATGACGCTAATTGGCTCGTGACCTCTGTTTTACCCACACCTGTCGGTCCAGCGAATAAAAAACTACCAACGGGCTTTGTTTCAACATTTAATCCACTTCGAGAGAGTCTAATTGCAGCACTTAAGCTCTCAATCGCTGTATCCTGTCCAAACACCACCATCTTAAGGTTACGCTCTAGGTTTTTCAATAAATCCTTATCAGATGTGGATACGGACTTCTCAGGGATCCTCGCCATTTTGGCAATAATGGCCTCGATTTCATTCTGACCAATGGTTTTTTTACGTTTACTCTGAGGTTGCATGGCCATTTTAGCGCCCGCTTCATCAATCACATCAATAGCCTTATCGGGAAGCTGTCTATCATTAATGTGCTTATCCGACAATTTAGCTGCTATGCTAAGCGCCGCTAAGGTATAACGCACCCCGTGATGTTCCTCATATTTTGATTTAAGTCCTTTGAGGATTTTTGTGGTTTCAGCGACAGAAGGCTCAGTAATATCAATTTTTTGAAAACGACGTGCCAACGCATGGTCTTTCTCAAAAATACTTTGGTATTCTTGGTAGGTTGTCGATCCCATACACCTTAAATGGCCGCTAGACAATAAAGGTTTCAATAGATTAGACGCATCCATAACACCACCAGAAGCCGCTCCAGCTCCAATAATAGTATGAATTTCATCAATAAATAAAATGGCATCGTTATCATTTTTAAGCTCTTTGAGTAAGCCTTTAAAACGCTTTTCAAAATCACCACGATATTTAGTACCAGCCAACAATGCTCCTAAATCAAGAGAATAAACCGTCACTTGACTCATAATATCAGGCACTTCTTCTTTCACAATCCGATAAGCAAGTCCTTCGGCAATCGCGGTTTTTCCAACACCCGCTTCACCGACTAATAAGGGATTATTTTTACGTCGACGACACAAAATTTGTATAGAACGTTCAATTTCGTCACTACGGCCAATTAAAGGATCAATATGTCCCTGCTCGACGGCGTGATTCAAATTAAGCGTAAACTGCGACAGCATGCTGCGATCTTCTTCCTCACTTTGATCCTCAAGACGGTCCATACCTGGTGCTTGTTCTTGCGCGTCTTCTTTTTTAGAAAAACCATGAGAAATAAAATTAACCACATCAAGACGCGTAATCGCACTATTGCGAAGTAAATAAACCGCTTGAGACTCTTGTTCACTAAAAATGGCTACTAATACATTAGCGCCAGTGACTTCATTACGCCCTGAAGATTGCACATGAAAAACAGCACGCTGCAGCACCCGTTGAAACCCTAATGTGGGCTGTGTCTCTTTTTCTTCTTCTAAATCGGCAATGATTGGCGTGGTTTGTTGTATAAAGCTAGATACTTCTTCCCGTAGCTTATCGAGATCTGCACCACAAGAAACTAACGCTTCCTGTGCTGAGGGATTATCAATTAACGCTAACAAGAGATGTTCTACCGTCATGTATTCATGACGTGCGTCTCTGGCTTGTTGAAAAGCCAGATTCAAGGTGATTTCAAGATCTTTGTTTAGCATAAGCCCCCCTAAAAATTAACGGTGATGAACTGACTAGGCTTCTTCTAAAGAACACAATAATGGATGTTGGTTTTCTCTAGCAAACTGATTAACTTGAGCAACCTTTGTTTCAGCAATACCAAAAGGGAAAACCCCACAGACTCCTTTCCCTTCATGATGAATAGCCAGCATTATCTCTGTTGCTTGCTGCTCATTCTTACTAAAAAATTGCTTCAGTACATCAATCACAAAATCCATCGGCGTGTAATCGTCATTATTCAAAATGACTAAATACATAGAAGGGCGCTTAAATTCAGTCTGTTCACTTTCTTCTATGTGTTCGATATGTTCTGTTCTACTCATGCTTCAATCTTAGCCCTTAGTTATCGCATATACCAATCTATTTCGATCTGTTCGTTGCTTTTTCAATCGATACTTAGGTAAACACTTTAAAGATTAAATTTTAAATAAATGTATACATTTTGTTAATTTTGTCTTGACATTCTCTTTTTTTACTTTCATTCTGTTACCTAAGCGCTGGATTTTTCATCGCTTTAATTTGGTTTTACTATCTTACTGGTAAGTAAACAACAGAAGGAAGTGAACGTATGGCAAGCGGAACTGTAAAATGGTTCAACAACGCCAAAGGATTTGGGTTTATTTGCCCTGATGCCGGTGGTGAGGACGTTTTTGCGCATTATTCTACCATTGAAATGGAGGGCTATCGAACGTTAAAAGCGGGCCAACCTGTTACATTTGAGGTAGAAGCGGGCCCGAAAGGAATGCACGCATCTGCAATATCACCGTCTAATTAGTCAATAAAACGCAAAAAAAGCAGGGCTTGTCCCTGCTTTTTTATTGCCTTAAAAACACCAAATGGCTAACAAACTAGCCAAAAATAGCATTTAACGTCGCACTTGGGCGCATCGCTTTAGTCGCCTTAACCGTATCTAAACGATAGTAACCACCAAGATCGACAGCTTCACCTTGAGCATCATTTAACTCTTTCACTATGACCATTTCGTTATCTGCAAGCGTTTTCGCAATACCTGAAAAGCGAGCTTGTAATTCAATATCTTGATTCTGAGCAGCAAGGGCTTGTGCCCAATAAAGCCCCAAATAAAAATGACTGCCTCTGTTATCCAACTCACCCACACGGCGAGAAGGAGATTTATTGCTATCTAAGAATTGACCTATCGCTTCATCAAGGCTATCAGCTAGCACTTGAGCTTTGGCATTTTGTGTACTTTGGCTTAGATGCTCTAAAGACGCCCCTAAGGCTAAAAACTCCCCTAGAGAATCCCAGCGTAAATGCCCCTCTTTCTCAACTTGCTGTACATGCTTAGGGGCACTGCCGCCGGCTCCCGTTTCAAATAAGCCGCCGCCATTCATTAGCGGGACAATTGAAAGCATTTTAGCACTGGTCCCAAGTTCTAGAATAGGAAACAGATCCGTTAAATAATCCCGTAATACATTCCCAGTAACAGAAATAGTATCAAGGCCTTCCTTTACTCGCTCCAAGGTAAAGCGCGTCGCGGCAACTGGCGACATAATATGCAGTTCTAATCCTGTAGTATCATGCTCTTTCAAATACGCTTCTACTTTTTGGATCATTTGTACGTCATGGGCGCGTTCAGGGTTTAACCAAAATACCGCTGGCGTATTTGACAAGCGAGCACGGTTAACGGCAAGCTTAACCCAATCACGAATTGGTGCATCTTTCACTTGGCACATTCTGTAAATATCACCGGCTTCTACAGCATGGGACATTAACACATCACCGTTGTTATCAATCACATTGACTGTACCTGCAACCGGTATTTCAAACGTTTTGTCGTGACTGCCGTATTCTTCCGCTTTCTGTGCCATGAGGCCCACATTAGGCACACTGCCCATAGTCGTTGGATCAAATGCACCGTGGACTTTACAAAATGCAATCGTTTCTTGGTAAACCCCCGCATAACAACGATCTGGGATCATGGCTTTCATGTCTTTTAACTTGCCATCAGGTCCCCACATTTGCCCCGAACTACGAATCGCTGCGGGCATAGACGCATCAATAATCACATCACTAGGAACATGTAAATTAGTAATGCCTCTGTCAGAATCAACCATAGCGAGTTGCGCTTGCTTTGCATAAACCGCCGCGATATCCGCTTCAATTTCTGCTTTTTTCGCATCAGGCAATGTGGCTATTTTCGCATACACATCACCCACACCATTATTGACATCCACACCTAACTCATTGAACAGTTCACCGTGTTTAGCAAACACATCGGCATAATACACTTTAACCGCATGACCAAATAAAATAGGATCTGACACTTTCATCATCGTGGCTTTTAAATGCAGAGAAAGTAGAACATCTTCTTGCTTAGCATTGGCCGTTTCACGGCGATAAAAATCCACTAATGCTGCTTGACTCATCACAGCACCATCAACAATCTCACCAGCCTTTAATGACAAAGACTCACGTAACACCTTTTCTGAACCATCTTTTTTCGTCAGAACAATATTCACATTTGCCGCTTGAGTCACTGTCACTGATTGCTCACTGCCAAAAAAGTCACCTTCGCTCATATGTGCAACATGTGACTTAGACTCACTTGACCAAGCTCCCATAGAATGAGGGTGCTTCTTCGCATATTTTTTCACCGCACCAGGGGCGCGACGATCAGAATTACCTTCACGTAATACAGGGTTTACTGCACTGCCTTTAATTTTATCGTAGCGCTTCTTGATCGCCTCTTCTGCAGCATTTTTTGGCTCATCAGGATAATCAGGTAAGTCATAACCTTTGGCTTGTAACTCTGCAATACAGGCTTTAAGTTGAGGAATAGAAGCACTAATATTAGGTAGTTTAATGATATTTGCTTCAGGTTTCGTGGCTAATTCACCTAACTCAGCAAGCGCATCCCCAATCCTTAACTCCGGTGTTAAATGATTAGGAAAGTTAGCTATAATGCGTCCAGAAAGAGAAATATCTCGAATTTCAACATTGACACCAGCAGCTTGCGTAAAAGTATTAATAATAGGTAATAAAGAGAGAGTCGCTAATGCAGGCGCTTCATCTGTTTCTGTGTAAATGATCGTTGACTTGTCGTTCATATCTTATCCTACTTTGAATAATAAAACTTAAAAAAGGTAATGCAAATCAATCTGTAAAATGATTTATTTAAAATGCAAAAGAAGCGGCTTAGGCATATGCCGTAATGCAGAATACTGCTGGAATTATTAAAATAACGGCTCATAGCGCCCATCTCCTTTTATCCATAATATGACTAAAGTGAACCACGATGATATCATTCAATCACATCAGGTTATCTCACTCATTAATGCAATAAATTAAAAAAGACCATGACATTTTAGACGCCCATCATAGAGCATTCCCTGTAAGATTCAAATTTCACTTCATTGTAATGGCAACTAAGCTGTACAATTAAGACTTTTCATTAATCTGAGATTCTCGGCGTGGCACAATCGCATACAAACAAACCCGTCCCCACTTCATTAAAACCTACAAAGCGAAAACCTCGTCAAACCACGGGCGTCAGTGCCAACAAGTATCAGCGCCCCATTAAAAAACCAGTCGTTGCTCCTAAAATCATCTTGTTTAATAAGCCTTTTGACGTGTTATGCCAGTTTACCGACGGATCAGGTCGTCAAACATTAAAAGATTTTATCCCCATTCCAGATGTCTACGCTGCAGGTCGCCTCGACAGAGACAGTGAAGGTTTGTTGTTATTGACAAATGATGGAAAATTGCAAGCTAAAATAACACAACCCAATAAGAAAACGACTAAAGTCTACTGGGCTCAAGTTGAAGGCATTCCCAGTGATGAGCAATTAGACGCTCTCAGGCAAGGCGTCACACTTAAAGATGGCCCGACTTTACCTGCAACAATAAAACGTATTAATGAGCCCGCAATATGGCCAAGAACGCCTCCCATCAGAGAGCGGAAGGCTCATCCCACCTCTTGGCTTGAAATCAGCATCATAGAAGGAAGAAATCGTCAAGTTAGGCGCATGACCGCCCATATTGGTTTCCCTACACTCAGATTAATCCGTTATAAAATAGGTCAATGGAGTCTAGATAACCTTGCTTTGGGTGAATATCGCTCAATGCCGATGAACGATAAAAATGGCCCTAAAACATCATAACGCGTTAATCCAACCTCATTAAACGAGTAAAGCAATACTGGCTATAAGATATAAAATAAGGCAAAAAAGCATGACTGAACGTTATAAACCTAACACGACCGTCGCCTGTATTATTCATTTCGATGATCAGTTTTTGATGGTGGAAGAGTGCATTAACGGCCAAAATCAATACAATCAGCCCGCTGGACACCTTGAAGCAAACGAAAGTTTAATCATGGCCTGTCAACGGGAAGTGTGGGAGGAAACAGGGTTAAAAATCTTACCCGATGCATTAGTAGGTATTTATCAATTTAGCGCAAACCCAGAACTCGCCTTTGTACGGTATACGTTTTGTGTCGACCTTAATAAAAAAATCACGCCCACACCGCAAGATCATGCCATTTTAAATGCCATTTGGCTCAGTTTCGATGAAATTTTGACACTAAAAAGTCAACTTCGCAGTCCACTGGTACTGCAATCTATTCGAGATTATCAAACCCAAGCTCACTACCCACTTGATCTTTTTAATGATAAATATTTGTCAGTTTGATCCTTTCATTTCAATTTTATTTTCATGGGCACTAATTACCCGTGAGACTTCAAGCTGCAGGATTCAGCTGAAATGAAAAGCCTTTTAGACAAGGCATTGAACATCGAGCCTAGTCATTCTAAGCCGATGTTTTAATAACACAGTATAAAAGGCTTTTAAACCAGCCCCTTGGGAGTGTGTAAAAGCACCGACTTCTACGTTGTATCACCTTAAAAGGCAATAAGCATTTTGGCAATAATACGCCTTGAATTAGGCACTTTTAGGCACTCTGTAACAGGCATCTTGAAGTCTCACGGGTAAAGATAGCTCCACACGTTAAGGCATGCTAGAATAATGCGCCACAAAATACTGTGGCGTTAATAAGATGTTATGAAGAAAACGGCAATATTTTATGTTAAAGGTAACATCGTCACTCATTTATAGAGCTCACTTTTACGGTTTTTAGGATTTATGACAGCTATCGAACCCTCGCATCTTGGTAAAAAAGTCATTGTCGGCATGTCTGGCGGTGTCGATTCATCAGTTTCAGCTTATTTATTACTTCAACAAGGCTATCAAGTTGAAGGCTTATTTATGAAAAACTGGGAAGAAGACGATACCGATGAATATTGCGCGGCGGCTGAAGACTTAAAAGATGCACAAGCGGTTTGTGACAAACTGGGGATCACCTTACACACAGTCAATTTTGCTGCTGAATATTGGGATAATGTGTTTGAATATTTTTTAGCAGAATATAAGGCGGGTCGCACACCCAATCCCGATATTATGTGCAATAAAGAAATTAAGTTTAAAGCCTTTTTAGACTTTGCCGATGATATCCTTGATGCTGATTTTATTGCTATGGGGCATTATGTACGCCGTAGAGATCTTGAAAATAAAAGCCAAATGTTACGCGGCGCCGATAACAATAAAGATCAAAGTTATTTTCTTTACACGTTAAGCCATGAGCAAATTGCTCGTTCTTTATTTCCCGTTGGAGAATTGGAAAAAAGCGAAGTCAGAGACATTGCCAAGAAGATGGGCTTAATCACACATGATAAAAAAGACAGCACAGGTATTTGTTTTATTGGCGAACGTAAATTCACTGATTTTTTAGCCACCTTTTTACCTGCCCAACCTGGTAACATTGAAACCAGTGAAGGCGAAATTATCGGAACACACCAAGGCTTGATGTATCACACTTTAGGTCAACGCAAAGGTTTAGGCATTGGTGGCATGAAAGACAGTAATGACGACCCTTGGTATGTGGTCGAAAAAGATCTTAAACGTAATGTGTTGATTGTGGGTCAAGGTGGTCATCATCCTCGCTTAATGTCTCAAGGTTTAATTGCTAACCAATTACATTGGGTTGACAGAAAAGGACCAAAACAAGGCAGTCAATTAACGGTTAAAACGCGTTATCGTCAGCAGGATGTTCCCTGTACTATCACTTATGATGATGACAAGCACATTCGTGTTATCTTTGATGAAGCCGTGGCCGCTGTTACACCTGGCCAATCTGCCGTTTTTTATGATAATGAAATCTGTTTAGGCGGCGGCATTATCGACTCACTGATAAGGGAGTAATCACTTGAGCGATCAACTCACTGAAAGAACAATGGCCTTAGCCGGTATTTTACAAGCCATTAGTCAAGTACAAGAGCTCACTAGACAAAGCAATGCAAATATGGACGCCATTGCCGCAAGCTTAAATGCGATTTTAGTGACTAACCCTGAAACCACTAGCGACGTCTACAAGGATAAAATAGCCTTAAATAAAGGCTACCAACTCATTGTCAGTCAGCTCAGTGATAGTAAAAACAAAGACATGGAAATCACCCGCTATTTAGTCGGAATATTAGCCTTAGAGCGCAAACTTGCCCGCTCTCCAAATACTCTTGGCATGCTCTCGGAACGGATTAATCAAGTGCACAGACAGCTGAGTCATTTTGAACTCACAAGCGATCAAGTTATTGCTAACTTTGCAGGCATCTACAGTGATATTATTAGCCCATTAGGACCTAAGCTGCAGATATCTGGCAATCCAGAATTTTTAAAACGCCCACAAACTCAAGAAAAGATCCGCGCATTATTACTCTCTGCTATGCGCAGTGCAGTGCTTTGGCGTCAATTGGGTGGAAAACGTCGTTACTTAATCTTTAATCGAAAATCAATCATAGATATTGCTAAAAAAAACCTCACCCTATCATAAGTCAAGTTCATCAAGGAGCTTACAATGGAATTTTCCGCACTAACTGCTATCTCTCCAATAGACGGTCGTTATGCTAGTAAAACCGCCTCATTAAAAGGGATTTTCAGTGAGTACGGCCTGACCAAGTACCGTGTTCAAGTCGAAATAAACTGGTTAAAAATGCTGTCTAACTGTCCAGAAATCAAAGAAGTGCCAGCTTTTAGTGATGATGCTTTAAGTGTACTGGATAAGATTAACGATCAATTTAATGAAGCTGATGCCCAGCAAGTCAAAACCATTGAAGCCACCACAAATCACGACGTCAAAGCCGTTGAATATTTCATCAAAGAAAAAATTGCCCATCATGCTGAGCTCAATGCTATAAATGAGTTTGTTCATTTTGCTTGCACATCAGAAGACATCAACAACCTGTCTCATGGTTTAATGCTCACCGAGGCACGTCAACAAGTCCTTGTTCCCTATTGCCAACAAGTTATCGATGCCATAAAGCAGCTCGCTCAAGATCACCGCTTTACGCCTCTGATGTCCCGTACCCACGGTCAACCCGCTTCTCCTTCTACACTCGGTAAAGAGATGGCGAACGTGGTTGTACGCCTACAACGTCAATTAAAACAAATTGAAGCTGTTGAAATTATGGGTAAAATCAATGGTGCTGTGGGTAACTATAATGCACACATCTCAGCCTACCCTGAAGTCAATTGGCATCAAGTTTCCGAAAACTTCGTGACCAGCTTAGGCCTCACTTGGAACGCTTACACCACTCAAATCGAACCTCATGATTACATTGCAGAGCTCTTTGATGCCATTGCCAGATTCAATACCATTTTAATTGACTTTGACCGCGATATTTGGGGCTATATTGCACTCGGTCACTTTAAGCAACGTACGATAGCAGGTGAAATTGGTTCTTCAACCATGCCTCATAAAGTCAACCCCATTGATTTTGAAAACTCTGAAGGCAACCTAGGTATCGCGAATGCATTAATGCAACATTTAGCCGCTAAGCTCCCCATATCGCGCTGGCAACGTGATTTAACCGATTCTACCGTATTACGTAATTTAGGTGTCGGTATGGCTCACGCAGTTATTGCTTATCAAGCCACCTTAAAAGGGATCAGTAAACTGCAAGTCAACGAAGAACAATTACTTGCAGAGCTAGACAGTAATTGGGAAGTCCTTGCAGAACCTGTACAAACGGTCATGCGACGTTATGGCATCGAAAAGCCTTATGAGAAATTAAAAGAACTGACTCGAGGTAAACGCATCAATGGTGAGCAACTTGCTCATTTCATTAATGGCTTGGACTTACCCGAAGCGGTCAAGATCGAGCTGAAAAAATTAACGCCAGCCAATTATATTGGCCGTGCTGAAGCTTTTATTGACGAGCTTGATTAACGGTATCCCTTTGAGTTAATAATTGTCCCTCCTTTAACTCAACAGATCATTCAGGCAGTCATATGACTGCCTTATTTATCGCTTCCTTTGACAAAATATATTCAACATCTTTGATTGCTGACTATTGATTATTAATTGTATTTTGTTTTTATTGTCATCATTTCGACCTCGTATGGAACTCAAATGTACACTTTGGACCTGAATACCCAAGACTTTTTAACGCATTATTGGCAAAAGAAACCCTTAGTCATTAAACAGGCTTTTCCACATTTTGAAGATATTATTACTTCGAATGAGCTGGCAGGCCTTGCCTGTGAAGAAGAGATCAGCTCTCGTATCGTTGTCACCACTGAAAATGATTGGGAAATTCACCAAGGTCCCTTTAAAGATTATACTCAGTTTGGCGATGAGAACTGGCAATTACTCGTCCAAGCGCTCAATCATTGGTACCCTGATGCAACCGCTTTTATTGATGCTTTTCGCTTTATTCCCGATTGGCGATTTGATGATTTAATGGTGTCATTTGCCACGAAAGGAGGCGGTGTTGGCGCACACATTGATAATTATGATGTCTTTATCATACAAGGTGAAGGAAAGCGTCAATGGACCGTGGGTAACAAGGGCCATTATGCCAATAAAAATAACAGCACAACAACGCCATTGATTGAAGGATTTGACCCCATTATTGATGTGGTGCTTGAAAAAGGTGACATGCTCTACATTCCTCCAGGTTTCCCCCATCAAGGTCAAACACTCACCACAGCCATGAGTTACTCCATCGGATTTCGCGCCCCTAGCCAACAAGAGTTATTCAGCGAAATTGCAGATAACCTAATAGACAATAACACTGGCCTGACACGCTTTACATCCCAAAATGAACCCGCTTCAGCAGGTGTTATCAGTCAAGCACATCAACAAGGCATGATAGATTTATTACAAGACTTGTTACAAGATCCTAACCATTATCAAGCACTTTTAGGTAAGGTACTGAGCCAAAATCGTTTTGACTTGGATATTTGTGAGCCAGAAGAAGCCTATACTCAGCAAGATTTACTCGATGCTTTAGCACAAGGTGCCAGTTTACATCGAATAGGGGGTCTTAAAGTCTTACGAGTTGAGAACGATCTTAGCCCGCGTTTATTTATTAATGGTGAGCAAATCGATTGCAGCAATATAGGCGAAGACCATCTTGATACTGTAATGTCAACATTGATCCAGACCTTGCAATTTGATAATAAAACCAGCAAAACATTAAGCGAAACACCCAATATCTCGCCAATTATCTTAGTCTTATTGAATAAAGGTTATTATTATTTGGCAGAGTAATATTTTAAATAATGAGTCACTTAACTTAAAATAAGTGACTCAACATCACAACAGAGCCCGTTATTGACTAACTTAACCCCATGAAAAGCGTATACAGATCATTGCCACAACTTTTCATCATTGTGAATTTGGTACAAACTTTCTGCCCGAGACACCAAGAGTTGGGCAAATTTAACTTGGGTAGGATCATTAGCCAGTGAAGACTGACGAATATTTTCCGCTTTCATTTGCCACATCATAGAAAAATGACGCAAAGCCTCTCTCGCTGTTGAGGCCACATTAATATCGACGAAATCTGCAGGTAAATCCCCAGACATCACCCAAAATGTTTGTTTAACAGGTTTCTTAGATTCGATTTTCCAGATAGCCACAAAAGGCGCAAGATAACGGCTTGATTCAGGATGTACTTTAGAGGGTAAAATCCCTTTCTCGGCAAGAAATTGATTTGCTTTTTGAAATTGTGTTTGGATCCATTCTTGACGCAATTTATCTTGCGCTTCAGGTGAAACGGGCTCAATGACTTCTTCTGCCATCATCTACTCCTTTCTTTCTTATTATGTGAAACTCAACTATATTTAAAGATCATTGAGATTAAAAGATTATTGAGAGGAAAATCATTCATTTTCTTACGTTAACGTAAAGTGGAAAGCAAAAGTTCCAGCTCTCATAAAAAAAAACCATTTCTTTACTTGGATGAGGGTATCTCTAAATGCTATCGTTCTGCAAATAAATATAACAAGCTTGCCACACTGAAAAGTGGGTTAGCCCTTTAAAGCTTAAACGGAGATCAGCACGTGGCTGTATTCAATCATATCTCTATTGACGAACATGAGCAGGTATTAACTTGCCATGATGAAGAAAGTGGCCTAAAGGCTATCGTCGCCGTTCATAATACCAAATTAGGGCCTGCTGTTGGTGGTTGCAGAATGTGGAATTATGCCTCTGAAGCTGAAGCCTTAGACGATGTTTTACGCTTATCTCGTGGTATGACTTATAAAAATGCCTTAGCTGGCCTCAAAATGGGTGGCGGCAAATCAGTTATTATTGCCGATCCTAAAACCAAAAATAGAGAAGCTTTATTTCGCGCCTTCGGCCGTTTCATTCACACACTAGAAGGCCGTTACTATTCCGCTGAAGATGTCGGTACTACAACGGCAGATATTATGATCGCCCACCAAGAAACACCTTATATGGCAGGTCTTGAAGGAAAGAGTGGCGATCCGTCTCCTTATACCGCACTAGGCACTTATTTAGGCATAAAAGCCGCGGTTAAACACCAACGCGGCCTAGAATCATTAAAAGGTTTAACCATCTCAGTGCAAGGCGTAGGACATGTCGGTTACTATTTATGCCGACATTTACATGAAGATGGTGCAAAACTTGTCATAACAGACATTCATCAAGCAAATATTGATAGAGTCGTTAAAGAGTTCGGTGCACTAGCAGTCAAACCCAATGATATTTATCATCAAGATGTTGATATTTACGCGCCTTGTGCATTAGGCGCAACCATTAATGATCAAACCATCCCTCAACTAAAAGCGACTATCGTCGCAGGATGTGCCAATAACCAATTGAGTGAGCCACGTCATGGCGAACAACTTAAATCATTGGGGATCCTCTATGCCCCAGATTACGTGATTAACGCAGGTGGGATCATTAATGTTTCTTTTGAAAAAGATTATGATGCTAAACTTGCCACTCAAAAAGTAGAAGAAATTTACCACACTTTATTGAGTATTTTTCAACAAGCGGATGCCGAAAACAAAACAACAGCTGAAATTGCAGATGATATGGCACAATCTATTATCGCTGCAGCCAATCAAGATTTAGTTTAAGTCAAAACTGATATACCCAAGTAACTTAACTATATAAAGCCATTCACCTCATAGGTGTCTGGTTTTATACCTTTCTGAAAATCATATCATTTACAATACAAACATATTTAGAAACAAAATATTCATTATTCTTTACTAGAAAAACCCATGAAAAACTGATTAAATATTACTCAAAACTTTATTAGTAAGACTATACTTAAGTACTATTTTACTGAGAAAACGTAATACTATCGACGCATTATGCTATCTAATATCAACTTAAGTAATATTGGGAGGGAGTATGGTAAAGTTTCAGTATGACGTTAATCAACAATCAATTGAAATTAATGCCAGTAATTGGTGCGGATTAGAGAAAATTTACCTTGATGGTAAGTGTGTCTCACGAAAAATCAATTTTACTCAACAAAGCGAACATAATATTCAACTCAAAAATGGCGAAGCAGCCAATTTTCAACTTTTTCTCGATCCCACCACAAAAGCCTTAAACTGCCGTATTTATAGCCGAGATCATTTAATCACCTGTTTACAACAGACTAAGAGCGAAGTTGTCCGTTGCAGGCGATTCATCCAAGATTTCATTCTCGTTAGCGCATTATTATGTGCTTTTTTACTCTATCTAAACTAAGTTGCATTAGCGTATTAATACATCCTACGCTAATACAAATACCATCCCAATCCGGCTAAACTTGTAAATGCTGATTAATTGGTAAATCTCTAATGCGTTTTCCAGATAAAGCAAAAATAGCATTCGTCACACTCGGTGTAACGGGAGGAACACCAGGCTCACCCACTCCGGCAGGTGCTGCATTTGAAGGCAGTAAAATCACCTCGATAGAAGGGCATTTCAACATGCGAAGCACAGAATAGTCATGAAAATTAGACTGTTGAACTTGCCCATTTTCAAAACTGATTTTTCCCGTAAGCGCAATACTTAACCCGTAAATAACCGCGCCTTCCATTTGAGATTTAACCCTATCAGGGTTAATCACTGTACCAACATCGGCGGCAATAATTGTGTTTATGACTTTCACTTCATCAGGCTTAGGCATTTCAATTAGACTTGCCACAGCAACATAACTGACAAAACTACGATGAACAGCAAAACCCCATGCTTGATTTTTCTTGACTTTAGGCGTCGAATTTACCGCTTTTTCTACAGCATCCATTACCAACAAATATCGATTAATATCCACAGGGTACGCTGATAATGTTTCACCGTAGTTGCTGTACTCAAAATTTTGATCAACAAAGGCTTCCTCTCTCTTTGGCCCCAATAACAAGCGCCACATATCAAAACAAGTCATGCCCGCATTCTGAGCCAGTTCATCAACAAAACTGCCCACGCCAAATCCATGTTGAATATTACAGACTGAACGCATCCAACCAATGCGGGTATGAGAAGTCGCTTTAACGGCTTCATAGCGCATATTTTTTAACGCAAAAGGCACATCAACAAAACCTAAATCTAATTCACCAGCTGAAGGATATTCAATGCCTTCTGCAAAGGTTGAACTAATTGAAGGGAATCCGGTTCTGGCCAATAAAGCTAACGGCTTTTTTGCCTCATCGAGTTGTGCTTGATAAAACTGTGCACTCGTCGCATGATAATACCCATATTGCACATCATCTTCACGACTCCAACACACTTTCACAGGACGTTTTACCGCTTTAGCTAAAATAGCGGCTTCGACACTAAAATCAGGTTTAGATTTGCGACCAAAGCCTCCCCCAAGCAAAGTCACATTCACTGTCACTTGATTATCTTTAAGCCCTATTGCCATTGCTACGTTTTTTTGAGTACTTTGCGGCGTTTGAGTCGATGCCCAAATTTCACAACCCATTTCTGTCACTCGAGCCGTAGCCACAGGCGGCTCCATTGGCGCCTGTGCTAAATATGGAACGGTATAAATGGCACTCAATTTATCTACTTTATTCCACGCAATATTCTCATTACCAACTTGGCGTACCACTTTCCCTGGCTTTTGTACTTTATCAATAAGTGTTTTGGTGTCTTCTGCTGAATCATATGCACTATTACTCACCTGAGTCCAACTGACTTCAAGCGCTTGCCGGCCTTGCATGGCACTCCATAAATTCGTCGCAATAACCGCAACGCCCCCCAAAGGTTGAAACTTAGGCGCGCCTTGTAATATTGGCATGCGGATCACATCAATCACTCCCTCAATCTTTTTTGCCTTCGTCTCATTTAACATTTTTATATCACTACCCAGCACAGGTGGTCTTAAAATACTGGCATACAACATCCCTTCTAACCTAACATCATATCCATATTGCGCACGACCGTTAAGCATGGCTTGCATATCAACGATGGGCTGAGACTGGCCAATTAAGTTAAAATCACGACTGGGTTTTAGTTTAATGCTGTCGAGATCCGGAAGGGGTAATTGAGAGGCCGCAACAGCTAATTCTCCATAGCTCAACTGCTTAGAAGTATTAATATGGTAAACATTATGCGCTTTAGCAAAAACATCAGTAATAGGCACATTCCACAATTTCGCTGCAGCCTGCTCTAATAAAGTTCTTGCCATGGCTCCCATTTGTCTCATGGTATGATAATGCTTGCGAATACTCCGACTTCCGTCGGTGTTCTGACTGCCCAATCGTTCATCCGCTGGCGCCTGCACCACCACGACGTGTTCCCAATCAGCAGCGAGCTCCTCTGCCAGAATTTGAGGGATCCCAGTTCGAATGCCTTGACCCATCTCTGAGCGATGGCAAGTCAAATACACTTTATTATCACTACCTATCGCAACAAAAAGGTTTAACATCGCGTCTTTTTCTTGTGCCATCAACATAGGGCTCCACCCCATGGCACTGGAGCCTAGCACTAAGCCTCCACCGATTGCACCGAACATTTTTAGCACATTCCGACGATGAATATTCTCAACGGCTGTGAAAGTGGTCATTTCTGAGACTCCTTATCACTGTAACTCATCATGGCTGCTTTAATTCGCGTATAAGTCCCACAGCGGCAAATATTGCCTGACATAGCCTCATCAATTTGATTTGAAGTTGGGCGAGCATTCTGCATTAATAGTGCCGCCGCGGACATTAATTGGCCAGATTGGCAATACCCGCATTGAGGCACATTATACTCAGCCCATTTAGTAATAAGTTGAGGATTATTTAATCCTTCTATTGTCGTAATGGCTTTCCCTTTCACCTGCTGCAGGCTCGTTAAACACGAGCGTATCGGTTTTCCCTCCAAATGCACGGTACAAGCACCACATAACCCTGCCCCGCAACCAAATTTAGTGCCTGTTAACCCTAATATATCTCTCAATGCCCACAATACAGGCATATTAGGATCCGCATCTAAGGTAAAAGAACGCCCATTTATCGTAACTTCTTGTGCTGATTTTGACATAAAACTCCCTGTTGAGCCTATCACAGCTTAAGATTGGCAAGATAATAGTGATGAAGCATTGATTAAAAAACCGACACCAAAGAATAATATTTAACCAAATGAAATTAAAAGAAATAACGTTCTCAGAAGAAAGTTGGAAAGTAAGTTTGTTAACTCTATACCCGTGATACTTGAAGATGCATGTTTTCAGAGCCTGAAAAAGTGCCTAATTCAAGACGTATTATTGCAAGAATGCTTATTGCCTTTTAAGGTAATACAACGCGGAAGTAGGTGATTTTACAAACTCCCAAAGGGCTGGCCTCTTTATATGTAAAAGCAAGGCCTTTTATGCTGCGTTACTGAATATCAGCTTAGAATCACTAGGCATGCAGTTCAAAGCCTTGCCTAAAAGGCTTTTAACTCCAGCTGAATCCTGCATCTTCAAGCATCACGGGTATATATAGCAAGCCTATTTTGATTCAAGCCGCTAACGGATCATTGCTCGGCGATCAAAATCGATTAATTCTATTTAAAATAGACACTAATACCTCTCGTTCTTCCTCTGCTAATTCACTTAAAAAATGCTCATTGACACGCTCAGCTTCTCTAATTAAATCATGTTCGAGTGCTTTGGCAATATCAGTCAAGAAGATTTGAAAAGTGCGACGATTATCCGCCTCTTGATGGCGAATGATCAAGCCTTGTGACTGCAACTGATCCAAAAGCCGTGTCATCGTATAGTGTGCAACATCACATCGCTTAGATAGCACCGTTTGAGACACGCCTTCCTCTTCCCACAAAGAAAAGAGAACGGGCCAAAGCTTAATATCTAATTGATAACGTTTTAGCCGTTGGTCTAATGCATTTTGCAGCTCCACATTCAAGTGAGCAACTAAATAGCCTAAGCTTTGATTGCGATCCACTCAGTCACTCCTTTATGCAAGCCAACACATTCCTTAAATATAACCCATATTTTAAAAAAAATTCTAGACTTTAATCGGCTAAAAATAGAACAACATGTTCGATTGTCTTCTAAGGTTCTAATTAGAAAGACAATGAATTCATATAAAATCATTAATAAAGCGGTAATAACAGGCTCTATTTAATGTGGCAATTAAGCCTCTATCAAGACCAACAGTTATCGACTCCTCACCACAAATAAAATGAGATAATGATTGTACTTCATAATGTGTATTCAAACTGGTCGTCACGGTAAAAGCACTATTATGCTCAATATCCTGGATTGTTTCTCCCTTGTCATAATCAAGATGACAAGTGTAATCAACAATACTTATTGGCACCTTAGCAACGGATACTCTTAACTTTTCTGCAGGCGTAATCAAAAAATGTTCATTGTCGATACAATACAGAATCGTAGAGAATAATCGGCTAAATTTTTGAGGTAACGGACTCTTTAAATAAAACCATTCTCCATAAACATCGATATGAAAAAAGGCATCGTCACTGCATAGTGCAGTTTGTTTAACCAGTGCATTAATCGCTTCTTGTGCTGCTTGACTCATTATGACCCCTTTGACAGTAACTGCAACAAAGCTTCGACAGGATGTAAAGGTTTAAAACCACTAAAGCGTTTCACCTGACTTCGGCAAGAATAACCCGACACAAGCACTTGCGATTGCGGTGTGTCGTCTAATCTTTGTTGCCACGACAAATCAAACAACTGACGAGAGCGAACTTGATTGTCAGCTTCATGCCCATAAGTTCCTGCCATACCACAACATCCTACGTTAGCAATAGTAAGCTTAGCGCCAAAATGAGCAAAAATCCGTAACCATTCTTTACCCGCATTGGGCATGGCTGTCGATTCAGTACAATGACTAAATAAAGTAAATGCTATATTCGCATCTCCCCTATTATGTTCAGATGAAACAAATTGATCTAACTGTGTCACTAACCATTCGTTGGCTAATAATACGTTAAAATCCCCCCTAGCCTCCCCCAGAGCCTCCTTATACTCGTCTCGATAACACAATACCAGAGCAGGATCGAGCCCAACCATCGGCATCCCTAAGGCAAAGACTTGATTAAAAAAGTCAGCCGCATCTTTTGCCGTTTGCGCAAATTGCCCTAAAAAGCCTTTAATGTGCTCAGGCTTTCCATTGGGTTTAAAAGGAAGCAAAATAGGCTTTAAGCCTAAACGCTCAATAAGCTGTATAAAATGGTGTACTGTACTGGCTTCATAAAAACTATTAAAAGGATCTTGCACCACCAGCACATATTGTTCTCGCTCTGACTCAGTAATAACTTGTAACGCCTCAAGATCATAGCCTCGACTGCTATGACCATCGAGCCGCTGTTTAAGTGTGGGTACAGATAAAGCGGGGGAATCAACATAACCAATTGTTTTTTCAATCACCCAACGACTTAAGGCATTTTGTGACATCGCATTCACCAATCTTGGCATTTGTGCCATCATAGGCAATGACGCTTCAATTCCTCCCACTAAATGATCTTTTGCTGGCCGTAAATAACGTTGATAATAAATATTAAAAAATTGCGAACGAAACTTAGGCACATCAACCTTTACAGGACATTGGCTCGAACACGACTTACATGCTAGGCATCCCTGCAATGACTCCATTACCTCATGAGAATAATCATACCCTTTATTAAAAAAAGTATTTTTTACTCTCATCACAATATTACTGGGTTTTGCCTTGGCTAGTGCATTCACATCAACCCCTTCTGACTCCAGTAAACGTAACCATTCCCGCATTAATCCAGCTCGTCCTTTTGGCGAATGAATTCTATCTCCCGTGACTTTAAACGAAGGGCACATTGGAGAGACACTGCTGTAATTAAAACAAAGTCCATTACCATTACAATTCATCACATCAGGAAAAGCATCACGCACCGCCACGGGGATTTGACGGTCAAAATGCCCTCTTTTTTGGCTATCCACCTGATAAAAGAGTGGTTGTTTTCTCTTGGGAGTTACCAGCTTCCCAGGATTTAATTTATTACAAGGGTCGAATAAATGCTTTATTTCACCCAGTAAACCATAGAGATGCTCACCGAATACGGCCGGCGCATATTCTCCTCGCACCCCTTTACCATGCTCTCCCCACATTAATCCGCCATACTTGAGCGTTAAACGGGCCACTTCATCTGAAATCACCTTAAGCAGTTTTTCATCTTGCACATCACACATATCCAGCGCAGGCCTCACGTGCAATACTCCTGCATCGACGTGACCAAACATACCATACTGTAATTTGTGTCCATCAAGCAGTGCTCGAAACTCCATAATAAAATCGGCCAGTTTTTCTGGAGGGACAGCGGTATCTTCAGCAAAGGCTAATGGCTTTCTTCTGCCTTTCGTGGCACCAAGTAACCCAACTGCTTTTTTTCGCATGGCATAAATGGTATTGATACTGTCTCTATCAGACACCACTTGGTAGCCTAATAAGCCTGCTTTTTCTTGTTGAAGTTGGCCGGTTAACATCTGCTCAAGTGCAGCAAGTTTTTGCTTAACCTCGGCCTCATCACCTGCAAACTCAACCATATTAAGCCCTTCTATTTCATGATCGGGCACAGCTTTAATGAGATTCGAAACGGAATGCCAAATAATATCTTTCTTAGCCAAATTAAGGACTTTAGAATCTATCGTTTCCACCACCGTTGCCTTCGCTTTCACAAGATCTGGCGCATGTCTTAACGCCGCTTCAAACGAATCATACTTAATATTCAGCATTATGCGACACTGAGGTAAAGACGTGAGGTTGAGCTTAGCTTCAGTGATCACCGCCAGCGTGCCTTCTGAGCCCGTCAATATTCTAGAAATATCACACTGATTAAGCTCATTATTCCAAACATGCTTTAAATCATACCCCGTTAAAAATCGATTCAAATTCGGGAATTTATCGTTAATTTCATCTCGGTTATCAAGACAGAGCTTAGCCACTTCGGTGGTAATACGTTGACTTAACGATTGGGGTAAGACTTCATCAACCACTTTCATGTTATCTAAAGCCGTTTTATCGATAGGGTGAGAGTCCATCACACTGCCATCGAATAACACACTGCTTAAACCAAGGACATGATCGGATGTTTTTCCATAGACAAGTGAACCCGCACCCGATGCATCGGTATTAATCATGCCGCCGACCGTTGCACGATTCGATGTTGATAAATCGGGACTAAAAAAGAACCCATGAGGACGCAACGCATCATTAAACGCGTCTTTGACTACGCCGGCTTCAACTCTCGCCCAACCTTCTTCGACGTTGATCTCTAATACCCGATTCATATGGCGAGATAAATCGAGGATAATCCCATGTGTTAATGATTGACCATTGGTCCCCGTTCCGCCGCCACGGGCACTGAATACCACCTCAGAAAACAATGGTTGAGACGCTAAATTCAACGCTGTTTGCACATCTTGTTGGTTTCTTGGGTAAATGACCGCTTGTGGGAGAAATTGATACACAGAGTTATCGGTTGCTTGAACCATACGTGCGCTGTAACGGGTATCAATATCGCCCGCAAATTCGCTTCGACTTAATGCCTCAATAAAAGACAAATAAATGGGCTCAAGTGTTTGTTTATGCGATAACTGAGGTAACATGAAAAGCTCTATCAGAGTAATTAATTTGATAAAATCTATTATACTCAAGCTTACTGGAATAGCGAGGAACACACTTAACAAATCGCCTCATGAAAACTGAATAAGTTATTCAAAACATTCCTTTCATCATCGTTAACTAAACTTAACTACACCTAATGAAAAACACCTACAAGGCTCATCCGTGATGGAGAATCGTCGCAAACAAATAACGTTGAATGCAACTCAGGTTGGTGAAGCACTGCTAGAACTCCTAGCCCTTCGAGACGTTGAGTATTTTTTTGCTGTAGGAAGTGGCACAGATTTTCCAGCCATCATAGAAGCCTATACAGAAAAACAAAGTCACTACCCTAAAGCCATAATAGCCGTGCATGAGTTGCCCGGAATAGCCATGGCTCATGGTTATGCTATGGTTGCGGAAAAAACGCCCTGTATTATGTTACATACCATTGTTGGCGGTGCGTTAGGTGTCATGGGGATCATTAATGCAGCCAGAGCTAAAATTCCTCTCTATGTGATCGCAGGGCGTACAGCCATCACTGAAAAGGGACAAAAAGGATCCCGCTCGCATATTGTGCACTGGGGGCAAGAGTCTTTTGATCAAGGCACAATGTTTAGAGAATTTGTCAAATGGGATTATGAACTAAGAAGCCCTGACCAACTAGAAACACTGATCGATAGAGGGCTGGCTATCAGCCAAAGTCAACCGCAAGGTCCTATTTATCTTGCTTTACCCGTCGAGATAAGTGGAGCTCCTCTTATTGATCGCAAGGTGTATGGATCTCCTCAATTAACGCCGGTAACTGCTGGTATTCCAGATGAATCAACCATCAAAAAAGCAATGGATCTATTATCAAAAGCAAGCAATCCTATTATTGTGGTCAGTATGCTCGGTAAAGGATCTGCAGCCGTCACCGCATTAGTTAACTTTGCTGAAGCCATGTCTATTGGTGTCATTGAATCTAACCCCAGTTACATGAACTTTCCTCAAAACCATCCACTGCATTTAGGCTTTGATGTCAGTTCTTATCTTGATAACGCCGATGTTATTCTGCTCATTGAAACCCCTGTTCCATGGTTACCTAGCAACCAAACACTCTCAGATAACGCCGTTGTGATCTCCCTCGGAGACGATCCACTTTACAGCCAATATCCCTATCGCAGTTTTCCTAACGATTTAAGTTTATTAGGCGATCCTAGTAAAACATTAACCGCACTATTACAACACTGTCCCATTAAACAAAATAACAAAAAAAGATTAGCGCAATACAAGAAATATCAACAAGTTAATCAAAAGCTAAAGCAAGTGAACATTGAACATAGCAAAGATCTTATTCCCATTAGCCCAATTTGGGTCTCTCATTGCCTCTCCCAAGTCTTACACCCCTTAGATATTGTGATCACAGAGTTTATTCTCGATCTCACACAAACCTGTTTTACACAAGCAGGCACTTATTTCAATCATGCCAGTTCCGGAGGCTTGGGTTGGTCATTAGGCGCCGCTTTAGGGGCTAAACTAGCGAAACCTGACAGACGAGTGATCTGTGTGATTGGCGATGGCACCTATACCTTTGGTGTACCTGTCGCGACACACCATATGTCAGCGCTGCATGATCTTCCAATCCTTTTTATTGTGTTAAATAATGGAGCTTGGGATAGAACGCGCATGGCCAGCCGTGCTTTTTCAAACCGTAATACAGCCGATAACAAGAATAATATTCCTTTATGTGAGCTCTCTCCCACGCCTGCTTATGAAGACATCTGTAAAGCCGCTGGAGGATACGGTGAAAAGGTGGACACTCCAAGCGACTTACCTGAAGCTTTAACACGTGCATTGAGCATAATGGAGCAAGAAAACAAACAAGTCCTCCTCAATGTTATAACCAGTAAAAGTCAATAAAATACTGATTTATCTACAAACAAATTATAATTGCGTTCCTTTCCAATTTTCATTAGGTTCGAGTGGCTCTGGATAATAACCAGCGGCTTTAATTGCATTAATCGCGGCATATTCATCTTTATCTGAGGTATCCCCGCTAATACCTACCGAGCCTATGACCTGTGCTTTTTCATTACGAATAAGCACGCCACCGGGTACATCTACCCACTTGCCTTTTGAGACGCCCGTTAGCGCACCCGCAAAAACAGGCCTGTTTTGCAAACGCTCACCAAGTACACGTGTTGACACCCCCATACCCAATGCGCCATATGCTTTTGCATTTGCTAATTCAACTCGAAATATACCCGCCCCATCTTGCCGTTTTAATGCCACAATATGGCCTCCCGCATCAAGAATGACCACTGTAATAGGCAGCATGCTCTCAGTTTTAGCTATACTTAGCGCTGTCTCTAAAATAGTACTGGCTTTATCCAATGATAGGGTCACCATGATATTAGCAACAGCCGGACTATCAACAATCGCTTGCGGTAAAGACGTTTGTGAAATAGCATTTTTCGATATGCTTTGTGACACAATACCACTGGTAACAGTGTCAGCTGTGGCCATTGTAGGAGGTTCAGCTTTAAGCGCCGTAGGAAATAATAACAAGCCTCCCATGTAAAGCGCTCGACACTGGAAAAACTTGTTATAATAATAAAAAATTTGATTAAAGAATAACGAAGACGAAGAAAATCGCCCTTCCAGCATACTCATCATAAGTCGTCCCTTTATCTTGATATGATCAATCGCTACCTCAACGTTAGACTACAAACCCCTTTCTCACCATTTATACCAATCACTCTATAGCCATTATCTTTAAGTAAGCAAAAGTCGCATGCATATAAAATAAAAAAGCCGCGTATTGCGGCTTTATAAAACGATTGAAAAATCGGCAAACTAGAGAATAATCTTACCCTTTAGCATGTTCCTTACCTAAATAAAGCCAAGTATCAATGACTGTATCAGGGTTAAGTGATACGGTATCGATGCCTTGTTCAACCAGCCAAGCCGCAAAATCAGCGTGATCAGATGGACCTTGACCACATATTCCCACATAAGCGCCTTTTGCTTTAGCCGCTTTTATCGCCAGGGATAATAGTGCTTTAACTGCATCATTTCGCTCATCAAATAAATGGCTAATAATGCCAGAATCTCTGTCTAACCCTAAAGTTAACTGAGTCAAATCATTTGAACCAATAGAGAAACCATCGAAATGCTCTAGGAATTGCTCAGCCAATAACGCATTTGAAGGTAGCTCGCACATCATGATGACACGTAATCCATCCTTCCCACGCTCTAAGCCTTGCTCTTTAAGCAGTTCTATGACTTGCGCCGCTTCATCGACAGTCCGCACGAAGGGGATCATGATCTCAACATTGGTTAAGCCCATTTCATTGCGAACGCGTTTAATCGCTTCACATTCTAATGCAAAACAATCACGGAACGACTCAGAAATATAACGGCTGGCGCCACGGAAACCCAACATCGGATTTTCTTCTTCAGGCTCATAACGATCGCCGCCCACAAGATTTGCATATTCGTTAGACTTAAAGTCAGACATGCGCACAATCACTTTCTTAGGATGGAAAGCCGAAGCGATAGTCGCAATGCCTTCCACAAGGCGTGCTACATAAAATTCGACCGGTGATGAATAACCCGCTATCATCTCATGAATCTCAGCCTGAAGTTCTGCATCCTGCTGATTAAACTCCAGTAGAGCTTTAGGATGAATACCAATCATGCGATTGATAATAAACTCGAGACGGGCAAGACCCACACCTTCATTAGGCAAGCGAGCAAAGTCGAACGCTCTATCAGGGTTACCGACATTCATCATAATTTTCATCGGTAAGTCAGGCATCGCATCGACACGAGATGAAATCACATCAAATTCTTGAATACCGTCGTAGATAAAACCGGTATCGCCCTCGGCACAAGAAACCGTCACAGCTTGACCGTTTTTAATTTGCTCAGTCACATCACCGCAACCGACCACCGCAGGCACACCCAGCTCACGTGCAATAATGGCTGCATGACACGTTCGGCCACCACGATTGGTCACAATTGCACTGGCGCGCTTCATAATCGGCTCCCAATCAGGATCCGTCATGTCTGTCACCAATACATCACCTGGCTGAATTTGATCCATGTCATCAATCGATGCCAATACCTTGGCCACACCACTACCAATCTTATGGCCAATAGCTCGCCCTTCAGATACCACCTCACCTTTAGTTTTCAGATGATAACGCTCAATAAGTTGGACATCTTCACGAGAACGAACGGTTTCAGGACGTGCCTGTACAATATAAAGTTTGCCATCATTACCGTCTTTCGCCCATTCAATATCCATGGCGCGGCCATAATGCTTTTCGATGATCATGGCTTGTTTCGCCAATTCCATCACTTCATCATCGTTAATTGAAAATTCGCGACGCATTTGCGCATCAACGTCTTCTATTTTAACTTGTTGACCATGCTCCTTGGAATCTGCATAAACCATTTGAATCAATTTACTGCCAATATTACGTCGAACAACAGATTGATGTCCGGCGGTTAAACTGGGCTTATGCACATAAAACTCATCAGGGTTGACTGCCCCTTGTACCACCATCTCACCTAAACCGAAAGATGATGTAATAAAGACAACATCATCATTACCAGACTCAGTGTCCATAGTGAACATCACACCCGATGCCGCTTTATCAGAACGGACCATGAGCTGCACACCCGCCGACAAAGCAACACCTTTGTGATCATAACCTTGATGAACACGGTATGAAATCGCGCGATCGTTAAACAATGACGCAAAAACATGTTTAATCGCAATGAGCACAGACTCATAGCCTTTAACGTTTAAAAATGTTTCTTGTTGTCCGGCAAATGACGCATCAGGCATATCTTCTGCTGTTGCACTCGATCGCACAGCAAACGATGCTTCACTGGTTTGTGCTGACAATTTATCATATGACTCATGAACAACCTGTTCAAATGCAGCATGAAAAGGTGTATCGATTATCCATTGTCTGATCTGTGCACCAGCTGTAGCGAGTGCATTCACATCATCTACATCAAGTGTTTCTAGTACATCATAAATTTTTTGGTTGAGTCCGCTTTGCTCGAGAAATTCATTAAACGCAAAGGAAGTCGTAGCAAAACCGCCTGGAACTTGAACGCCAGCGTTTGCTAAGTTACTGATCATTTCACCTAGTGACGCGTTTTTACCGCCAACCTTGTTGACGTCACCCATACCTAATTCTTGATACCAGAGTACGTATTGCTGCACAGTTCTATCTCCGCAAGTTTATTTCAGTGTGGCCCCTTCACATAAGGGCTGGAGCATTTTACACTCCACGGCAAGCAGCGTAAATCTATAATTTTATTTGTAATTTTATTACTACAAGAGGCCAACAAATTGAGAAAAGTATTCTACATTTCAGACGGGACAGCCATCACAGCAGAGGTGTTTGGGCACGCAGTATTATCTCAATTTCCAGTTGAGTTTGATGCACTTACCATTCCTTTTGTGGGGACAGAAAAAAAAGCAGCTGAAGTCAAGCAACAAATAAATGATTGTTTTATTACAACAGGTGAAAGACCAATTGTGTTCCATTCCATCGTAAAACCGGAAATTCGCGACATCATTTACAGCAGTGAAGGGCTAGATTATGATTTTTTAAACACCTTTGTTGCGCCATTAGAACAACAATTAGGCATGTGCGCCGTCCCCGCCCTTCACCGAACCCATGGTAAAGCCAATGAAAGTTACGAGACGCGAATTGAAGCCATTAACTACGCAATGGATAACGATGATGGCCAAACCATGAAACACATGGATGAAGCCGACTTAATCCTTTTAGGGGTCTCTCGCTGTGGAAAAACCCCCTCCAGTCTTTATCTTTCTATGCAATTTGGAATAAAAGCCGCCAATTACCCGTTTACTGAAGATGATATGGATAACCTAAAACTGCATGCAGCCTTAAAGCGCAATAAAGAAAAGCTCTTTGGATTAACTATTAACCCTGACAGACTCCATGAAATACGCCAAAGTCGTATGCGAGACAGCCGTTACTCATCGCTCAGACAGTGCCGCATGGAAGTCAAAGAAGTCGAGATGATGTATCGTAAAGAACGTATTCCATTCGTGGATACCACTAACCACTCAGTAGAAGAAATCGCCACGAAAATCTTAGAAGTGACAGGTCTTAAACGGCATATGTTTTAATCATCAAGGATAATCCTAGCCACAAACAAGGTAGATAAATGATCACAGAAATATTGAATGTAACAGGCCATAAACAATATAAGTTGTAATTGCCTAGAATAAGCCTGCCAAAAGACATATTGCTGCAGGCTTATTACTCACATAACACAATGTAAATTTTACTTTTTCTGATAAGTCATTATTTTTTTGATAGCCACATTCACGTTATAAACATAATAATCACCAGCAAGATTAACTTTTATTAATGGTAAATTATGTCAGGTATACCTCTTAGCGCACACTCTAGTTACTTCAACCATACTCTCAGTCCTAATATTAATGATGAAACCATCATTAATATTCAAGAGACTGGATATAATGATTACCGTTTTGGCAGCACGTTAGATAAAATCACTACTGTTATTGAATATTTAAACGATAAATTGAAAGACTGGTTTTTCGGTACTGACATAGTACAAGTTAAAGAAGCATTGCATGTATTGCTTCATGAGCCTTTCTCCACGATTAAAGACTGCGAAGAAGCTATTGGGATCTTAAATCGGTTAACTAAAGCAGAGAGCAACTGCACATTTGAGCTTCTTAAAACCAGTCCTTTTGAGCCAGAAAAAACCACAAAAGTCAAAGTGACTTATCCATTGGATAATAATAACGATAAAGAGGCTTACCAACCTATGCTAGATGAAAATGGTCAACCCTTTGAACTTTTAGAGACCAGTGAATGCCAAAGTTGGCGCAGTATTACCGTTGACTTATCAGGCAGGCAAATAGGATAGGTAAAAAATGAACAATGCTTTCTCAAGCAAGAAAGCATTAGTTAATCAAGATTATTTAAAAATGAACGTGAACAACGCCCACCTTTCAAATGACTATCATTCATCTTAAAAACGATATTTGACACCCACAGTGATAGTTGAATGCTCATTATCTAGCCCCTCTCCATTTGGAGCATAAGATGTCACACCAGTCTTAGTGTTGACTATAGTTACATCAGTCTTCGCTTCAGAGTATTGACTGTATACGTATTCGGCAAACAAGGTGACACTTTGCGTATAATGATAATCATAATTGACAGATACAGAGAGAAAGTCAGACGACTCATGACTATTGTCATAAAAGGTCAAATCACGGTCATAATGATTATCCTTATCTTTAGCATTCACCCAGGGACTCCATTTAACTTGCATACCAATTTCAGACTGCTTAAATTTATAGGCACCAACAAGCCCTAAATAAAGGGCATTAAATTCTTGTTTATAATCAATGCCAACAGTATTTGGAAAAACGCCCACATCAGCGCCATTATTATAAGAATAAGTGCCCCCTATACCGTCCCATTTAAAGGTGTTGTATTGATAGCCTCCCAGCACGCCTAATTGATACTGAGATACATTAATGAGCCAATAAATCGCACTTAAATCGATTTCATAAGCTTGTTTTAATTGTGTCGCAGGACTAATAGAGAGATGTGTATACCCGTGATACTTGAAGATGCAGGATTCAGCTGGAATTAAAAGCCTTTTAGGCAAGGCTTTGAACAGCGTGCCTAGTCATTCTAAGCTGATGTTCAATAACGCAGTATAAAAGGCTTTTAAACCAGCCCTTTGGGAGTCTGTAAAATCACCTACTTCTGCGTTGTATCACCTTAAAAGGCAATAAGCATTCTTACAATAATACGCCTTGAATTAGGCACTTTTACAGGCTCTGAAAACATGCATCTTCAAGTATCACGGGTATTAGGTAGATTGAGTAGAATCCAACCAATCTCGGTCTTCCATATGAGCATTACCATTATTGGTGACTACCGACCAAAACCGCCCCTTGAATGTCCACTGCTCATTTAAATCCCAGTTAGCACCTAATTTAATGATAGGAACATTATTAATATCCCAATCCAGCTGGCTCAGCTTTCTACCTGTACTCTCATAAACAATCTCAGTGGATGAGCCATCTAATACGCCTAACGCCCCCTCAAATGTTAACTGATTATTTTCAGCAATAACCTCAGGGTAACGACTAAGGATAGTATTAGTGCTAATTTTTTCATAAAGCTATATCAAACTCCGAAATGTCAACATATTAATAATGCTGATTAATTTAATTATCTTATCGGCGATAATGATATGAGTAAAAGTTAATATTCACTATCAGACCTCTGTCTAACGCCTTAAGTAAATGAACTTTAAATATACAATGCACTAAATAGACACTGCCAAAAGGTCAACAATTGAGTATAATCGAAGGCAATTAAGATTAAGTCCATTAAACACGCGGTATAATGCATGACCATCAAAACAGACGAACTACGCACCTCCCTATTATGCAAAGTCATTTCTCCTGCGCAATTAGCTTCTGAATACCCTTTAACACAAGCGGCTGCCGATTATCTTATCGAGCAACGGCGAGAAGTCGAAGCCATTATCAGCGGTGAAGATCAACGCTTATTGGTGATCATCGGTCCTTGCTCTATTCACGATACTAAAGCTGCCTTAGAATATGCTGAGCGCCTTGCGAAACTTCATCAAGAGCTAAAAGATGATCTTTGTATTGTCATGCGTGTCTATTTTGAGAAACCCAGGACCATAGTAGGGTGGAAAGGTCTCATTTCTGATCCCGATCTTGATGGTAGCTTTAGCCCCAATAAAGGCTTGCGCATGGCAAGACAGTTATTACAACAAATCACTGAACTTAAATTGCCTATTGCCACAGAATTTTTAGACATGGTCAATGGTCAATACATTGCCGATCTGATCACATGGGGCGCCATTGGCGCTCGCACAACGGAAAGCCAAATTCACCGAGAAATGGCTTCAGCTCTGTCTTGCCCAGTTGGTTTTAAAAATGGCACTGACGGCAATATCAATATCGCCGTCGATGCCGTTCGCGCCGCTCAAGTACCGCATATTTTCTATTCACCCGATAAAGATGGTGCTATGGCAGTTTATCGCACTCATGGTAACCCTTATGGCCATATTATTTTAAGAGGCGGTAAACAGCCTAACTATAAAGCTGAAGATATTGCTACTGCCAGCCAACAACTAACCGCCCTTGGGATCACCCCACGCATGGTAGTCGATTTCAGTCATGGGAACAGTCAAAAACAACATAAACAACAGCTTAATGTTGCCGCAGATATCATGGAACAAATGCGACAAGGCTCCACCGCAATTGCAGGAATAATGGCAGAAAGCTTTATGCTTGAAGGCAATCAAAAGGTGATGAATGATCAGCCCCTTGAATACGGTAAAAGTATTACCGATGCTTGCTTACATTGGAACGATTCAGAAAAGCTTCTAAGAGACTTAGCAAAAGCTTCTCGTGATAGACGTGAATATTTACACAAACGATAAGCACATTACCCAAGCATAAAGGTTATCCCTTTATGCTTCTCTTTTAATGTTCATCAAGAGAATTAATTTCTTTAATATAAAGCATTAATCGTACCAACTTGAATCATATAAGTTAATCACTTGTTTTATTCCTGTTCTTTTCTAAGCAATGTGACTATAATCTCGCCCGAATTTTATCCGTATAATCTCAGGTTGTAGTATGTCCTTTGCCAGCGAGTCAATATCCAAAACCATGGCGCTTCGAATTGAACAATCGGAAGCCAGAGTCATTAAAGTCGTCTTTCCCTCATTAACCAATCACCACAACACACTTTTTGGTGGTGAAGCACTGTCTTGGATGGATGAGACCGCCTTTATTGCCGCAACACGCTTTTGTCGTAAAACCTTAGTAACGGTGAGTTCTGATAAGATTGATTTTAAAAAATCCATCCCAGCAGGAACGTTAGCAGAAATTGTTGCTCGCGTGATATATGTTGGAAACACTTCAATCAAAGTAGAAGTGAATATTTTTGTCGAAAACATGTACGAGGACATAAGAGATCACGCCATAAAAGGCGTATTTACTTTTGTTGCGATCGATAGCGATAGACAACCGACCCCAATTTGGCAGGAACCCACTGAAAAATAGTCTTGTAACCTGATACTGAAATAGCCTAAAACACGATCGCTTTAGGATAGAAAGTGCACTCTTTCTATCCGTAAAGGCCAACTGATTATTCATCTAAAAGGATCAATCTAAATAGGATCGATAAACTCACAATAATCACCATTTTATATTCCCCTTAAAAATGCAGCATTAAAATACACACTTAATTAACAATAAACAAAAGCAATAAAAACAAATAAGCAAAAATAAAAACAACAATAAACAAATGCAGTATTAATAAATACATTCAAAACTACAGAAACCATAAAAAGACAAAATAAAGAACACAATAAAAACAAATAAAGAACAATAGTAAATAATCACCCTTATTATAGAGAGATATGATCGTGTTATTCACTGTAATTCATTAAGAATATTGTGAACCAAGCCTCTATAAATTAAATAAAAAATCAAAAAATGATTATTTTTTGATTAAAAAGTCACTTTATTGGTAATTAGGAATAAAATCGATAGAATAACGAATAGATAATCTGTTACATTAAACTTATTCCCGCACCACAAACTTAACATTAGATAAATTCATGAAGTCTGAAAAACTAACTATTATTATTGCGGATGATCATCCTTTATTTAGAAATGCACTAAGACAAGCATTAACCAACGTATTTACCAATACCCTCTGGTATGAAGCTGATAGCGCAGATGCATTACGATCTTCATTGGATAATCCCGAATTAAATCCCGATCTAATATTACTCGATTTACAAATGCCAGGATCAAACGGTTACTCTACTTTAATCCATTTAAGAGCACACTATCCCAGCATTCCAGTGGTTGTTATTTCAGCATATGAAGATAACGATACTATCAGCAGAGCAATGCACTATGGCAGCTCAGGTTTCATTCCAAAATCAGCTTCTATGGATACGCTCGCTAATGCGATCTCCACTGTTTTATTAGGCGACTTTTGGTTACCCGAAGGCGTTGAATTACAAGAAATCAATAATGATGATATTAATCAAATGGCTTGTAAATTAAAAACATTAACGCCTCAACAATATAAAGTGCTGCAAATGTTCGCAGAAGGGCTCCTCAACAAACAGATAGCCTATGATTTATCTGTATCAGAAGCCACCATTAAGGCCCACGCCACTGCTATTTTCAAAAAGCTTGGCGTGAGAAATCGAACACAAGCCGTCATATCATTAAAACAATTAGAAATGAAAAAAAGCCCGATAGAGTAACACTAATACGGGCTTTGGTGCGCAATGTTCCCATTAAAAATCGATTGTGGTTTTTAATGGGAATGCTGATTCATAAATCGATATCAAAATGCTTAGCATGAAACACTAAGTGCTCTTCTATGAAACTGGCAATAAAATAATAACTGTGATCATATCCAGATTGCATTCTCAATGTAACAGGATAAGCGTTATGTTCAAGCAACGCTTGTAAACTTTCGGGTTTAAGCTCTTTATCTAAAAAAGGATCATCCAAACCTTGATCGATAAAAATGGGCGTAGATATGCCATGAGAGCGTATTAATTCGACTGAATCATATTGCTTCCATGAATCAATATTCTTGCCTAAATACGCAGTAAAAGCTTTTTGTCCCCAAGGCGATGACATTGGATGACAAATAGGACTAAATGCAGAAATAGAAGTATATCGCTCTGATGTTAATCCTAACACCAACGCACCATGTCCCCCCATTGAATGACCCGAAATAGCCCTTTTATCACTTACGGAAAAGTTTGCCTCAATCAGCTCAGGTAATTCAACAGACACATAATCAAACATACGATAATGCTCAGCCCAAGGCTCCTCTGTGGCATTAAGATAAAACCCGGCTCCCTGACCTAGGTCATAAGCCCCATCTTCAGCATCAGCAACGTTATCCCCTCTGGGACTGGTATCCATCGCCACAATGGCAATACCCAGTTTTGCGGCAACACCCAAAGCCCCTGCTTTTTGCATGAAATTTTCATCCGTGCAAGTGAGGCCCGATAACCAATATACAACAGGAACAGGCTGAACATGACTTTGAGGCGGTAAAAAAATGGCAAAACGCATTTCACAACCCGTACTTGTCGACATATGTTGATACTGTTGATGTAATCCACCAAAAACTTTATTACTGCTAAGCAGAGTCAGGGGTGATTTATTTTTCATTAATCATTACCTCAATCACTAAAAGTGGATCACGCTGCGAATACTTTTTCCTGCATGCATTAATTCAAATGCCTCATTAATGCCTTCAAGCGTCATTGTATGAGTAATGAAATCGTCAAGTTTAAAATCACCTTGTAAGTAACGCTCAACAATCTCAGGTAATTCAGAGCGCCCTTTCACGCCACCAAATGCAGAACCTTTCCATACACGTCCAGTCACTAATTGAAATGGTCGTGTACTGATCTCTTTTCCAGCACCTGCCACACCAATGATCACAGACTCTCCCCAACCTTTATGGCAACACTCAAGCGCTGAACGCATCACATCAACATTACCGATACACTCAAAAGAATAATCCACCCCACCATCCGTCAATTCAGTGATGAGCTCGGCAATCGGCTTGTCGTAATGTTTAGGGTTAATGCAATCAGTTGCACCTAGTTTTTGCGCTAACGCGAACTTACTTTCATTGATATCAATCGCGATAATACGGCTCGCTTTAGCCATAGCAGCGCCAATAATCGCTGACAAACCAATGCCACCTAGACCAAAAATAGCCACTGTTGCACCGGTTTCCACTTTCGCGGTATTTAATACCGCCCCCATACCCGTTGTCACGCCACATCCCAACAAACATACCTCCTCTAATGGCGCCTCAGGATTGACCTTTGCAAGGGATATTTCGGGTAGCACTGTATATTCAGAGAAAGTAGAACAGCCCATATAATGAAAAATAGGCTCACCGTCTTTATAAAAACGTGTTGTTCCATCTGGCATCACACCTCGCCCTTGGGTTTCACGTATTTTCTGGCACAAATTAGTTTTACCAGACAAACAAAATTTACATTCACCACATTCAGGCGTATAAAGCGGGATCACATGATCGCCCACAGCAACACTGGTCACACCTTCACCCACAGATTCCACAATACCGCCGCCTTCATGGCCTAAAATACAAGGAAAAATGCCTTCAGGATCATCACCCGATAGCGTAAAAGCATCGGTATGGCACACACCTGTCGCGACAATTTGAATGCGTACTTCACCTGCTTTAGGGGGCATGACATCAACAACTTCCATTGATAAAGGCTGCCCAACTTTCCAAGCAACTGCGGCTTTTGATTTGATAATTTCTGCTGACATATCCTGTCCTGTATTAAAGTGTAATATAGCTAAATCAATAGGTACTAAACCTATCAAATTTCATTAAAATCATTATATTCATTACCCCAAAAATGATAATCATGTAAAATTGAAAATAACTTTTACTGTATAGTAATAATGAAACCCTGTTCATCAGTATTAATCATAGTGAGTAAATAATCATGTTAGGTTGGGAGGGAGTTTGCGAATTCGTGGCTGTTGCCGAAACAGAAAGCTTTACCTTAGCGGCAAAAAAGCTGGGTATTTCAACCGCTCAAGTCAGTAGACAAATCACGGCATTAGAAGCAAAACTCGCCGCAAAACTTTTCTATCGCACAACACGAAAGGTATCGGTCACTGAAGTGGGTAAAATATATTATCAGCATTGTCGCCAAATATTAGACGGTTTAGATGAAGCAGAACGTGCTATCACTAATCTTCACTCTACTCCTCGAGGTTATTTAAAGTTAACCGCTCCAAATACTTACGGTGAACGTACGATTGCCCCTATCATCAACGATTTTATTGCTCGCTATCCAGAACTGAATGTCCAGCTTCACCTATCAAATAAACCATTAGATCTCGTAGATGAAGGCTTTGACTTAGGCATACGCTTAGGGCATTTGGAAGATTCCAGTATGATGGCCAAACAATTATCATCACGAAAACTTTATGTATGCGCGTCTCCTGATTACATCAAGCGTCATGGTTTGCCCGTTCAATTAAGCGATCTTGAGCATCATAATTGCTTACTTGGAACAAAAGATTATTGGCAATTTAGAGATCAAAGTAAAAGACGCAGTCTTCGCGTCAAAGGTAACTTACGCTGTAATAGCGGCCAAGCGCTCACCGATGCGGCATTAAAGAGCATAGGCATTATTCAATTACCTGACTATTATGTCCTTCCCTATATTCAACAAAAATTACTGATTAACCTGTTTGACGATTATATAGATTCAGATGGGATCTGGGCCATATATCCACATAATCGCCATTTATCACCTAAAGTAAGAATGCTAGTGGATTACCTAGCCAAACAATTAACCCCATAAAATTAAATAATAGAAGAGTTGACACCCCTTTCTATTATACTATCCATTAATCAGACTAGACATAAGCCCTTTCAGCGCTGCAGGTTTAACCATTTTTGCCATGAATTCATAACCTCGTTGATGAACATCATCAATCAATGTTTTTTGCGTATTGGCAGTGATCAGGATCCCAGGAATAGACTCACCATAGAGAGCACGGATTCCATCCATTGCATCAACGCCATTTTTACCATCATCTAGATGGAAATCTGACAAAATAATATTCGGTACAACGTGTAAACGAACCAATAATGCCTTTGCCTCATCGAAGGAAGCAGCACAGAACACCTCACACTGCCAACGAGTTAACAAGGATTCCAACCCCGCTAAAATAGCTTCTTCATTATCAATACATAACACCTTAATGCCCGCTAAAGGCTGCATTAAGGAAGGCGTTACACTTAACTGTGGTTTAATGATGGACTGACCAAAAGGAATACAAATAGAAAAAAGCGACCCTTTTGTCAAAATGGATGCCACATGAACTTTATGATTTAGCACACGACTAATACGATCCACAATCGCCAAGCCTAATCCTAAGCCGCTGACCTGTTTAGTTTCAGGATTTTCAAGTCGCTTAAATTCTCTGAAAATATGACTCAAATCAGACTCAGCAATTCCACAACCAGTATCAATCACTTGGATTTCTAATCCATGGGGTCGATGGCGACAACCGAACACCACACGACCCCCTTTTGCATAACGATAAGCATTGGTCAAAAAGTTTTGTAGCACACGCCGCAATAAATAAGGATCAGAATTGACTGTTGCCGAACAAGAAATATAACTAAAATCGATGCCACAATCAGTGGCCATGGCCTCAAACTCTATGGCCAATTCACTCATTAAATTCTTAATCATAAAGTCTTTACGATTCACGTCCACCGTACCAGAGTCTAGCTTTGAAATATCAAGCAAATCCGTCAACAACTCTCCAGCAGCTTTCAATGAACGACCAATATGGGATAAGGTTTCCTGACCTGTTTGATTAAGATCAGGATCTTGGGATAAAGAAGCAGAAAACAAACGTGCAGCATTAAGCGGCTGCATCAAATCATGCCCCACTGCAGCTAAAAATCGACTTTTAGAGGCGTTTGCTTTTTCTTCTTCTGCTTTGGCGCGGATCAATTGTGTATTTAAAACGGACAGTTCATGTGTTCTCGCTGTCACTCGTGTCTCTAAAGTATCATTCATCTCTTGCAAGGCTTTAGCTTGCTCTCGATATTGAGTAATATCAGTAAAGGTCATCACAAAGCCACCGCTCGGAATAGGATTGCCTTGCACCTTAATCACTCGGCCATCTTGCCGTTCCCGCTCTGAAACATGAGATGAGCCTTGACGCATAAATTCCACTCGTTTAGCAACTTGCTCCTCAATATCACCTTCACCGCAATACCCCCTCATTGCATTAAAGCGGATCACATCCGCAATCGGCATGCCCGCTTTTAAAAAGGTGTCAGGATAATCGTATAACTTAACGTATTTTTCATTCCAAGCCACTAAGTTTAAGTCTTTATCAACCACGCTCATACCTTCATAAGCGTGTTCTATTGCCCCACGTAACATTTCCTGACTTAGCATAATTTTTGAAGAAGCATCATCAACAAGATTAAACACTTCATCAATGGCTAAATCTCTGCCATGTACCACAGAATCCATCACTAAAGCCGCACTGGACCCACCTAAAATTCCCGCAAGTAAATGCTCCGTTTGCATCACTAATTCAGGCGGAGCCACTTTATCTCGCATGTCATTTTTGACCGCATCCTTTGAAAATTGAGAAAAACTCTCATAGGCGTCTGAAGCACTCATAAAACGGCTCGCGAGCATTAATAAATCTTGATGAGTAATAGATGTAGAGCGATTGGTTGAAGCACTTTTTAATGCGCCAGGTGTCACAAAAGCACGCGCTTGCATCCTTTCAACAACACCCGCACGACACCAAATAGAACCTAGAATGTAACCTAGAATATTGGCCAGCAAGGCATAAGAAATATCAATGGCATCAGGCCTTATTGCCGACATAAAATCAACATGCAGCACTTGATCACCAACCGAGTCAATCACCTCTTGCCATAAAATGATAAACCAAACACTAAAGCCGGTAATTAAGCCAATGAAAACACCACCACGATTACCATGCGTCCAATACATACCGCCGATTAATGCCGGCGCAAGCTGAGCAAAAGCACCAAAAGATAAAATACCTAAGCCCGCTAATGAACGGCTATCTAACAAAGCGAGATAACACAGATAACCCATACCTAAAATCAAAATAATGGTTAGCCGTCTCGCATTCAGCAACACACTTGAAAAGTGACTAAAGTTTTTTTGCTTAATTTGCTCAGTGCGAAGCATAATGGGGACAACCCATTCATTGCTCACCATGACACTAATGGTCACAACAGCGACAATAACCATACCTGTTGCAGCTGAAATCGTGCCCAAAAGGGCAATAATCGATAAAGAAGGATGTTGTAACACTAAAGGTAAGTTAACCACATAACTATCCGGTGAAACCACATCCCCTAAAATACTTTTTCCTGCCAACGCTATAGGGATCACAAATAAAGCAAATAAAATTAAATAAAGTGGAAACAACCAACGTGCCTTCACTAAGGTTTTCTCACTGTCGCACTCCACCATCATGACGTGAAACTGTCTCGGCATACATAAAAAAGCGGCCATACCCACAAAGAGCTCAGGCAATAACGACATAAAATTAAAGTCGGTTTGGCTGATCACATCTTGACTGACTGTGTTTTGCCACAGATCGCCCACACCATCAAACACATCAAATATGATGATTAAACCAATTAATAAAAATGCAACCAGCTTTACCAGTGATTCAAACGCAATCGCCAATATCATTCCAGGATTATGTTCTGTCGCATTGAGTTTTTGCGTCCCAAATAAAATCGCAAATAAGGCTAAAATCACAGTGATAATCAAAGCTTCTGTTTCAGTATCAAATAATCCCTCCCCTTGCTGAAACAAGCTCATACCAAATACCATGGCTTTTAACTGTAAGACGATATAAGGCATAATGGCAAAAAGGGCAATCAAAGTCACAATAGCCGCTAACACTTGTGATTTACCGTACCTTGCAGCAATAAAATCGGCCACTGAAGTAATATTATGGGTTTTTGTTACCACCACTATTTTCTTCAGTAATCCAAAACCAACAGTAAAAAACAATAATGGCCCGAGAAATATTGGCAGAAAAGACCAAATGTCTTCCGCTGATTGGCCCACTGTTCCTAAAAAACTCCAAGAAGAGCAATACACACCTAAACTCAGCGCATAGATCCACACTTGCATTCGTTTAGTGATTTTAACAAACCAACGTTCAGCTCCCCAAGCTAATAAGAATAATGTCAAAGCATATAAAATGGCTGTTGCACTGATAATAATTGTAAACTTCATAACTCTCTCATTGCTAAGGTATGCCGAACTTTTATAGTGGGTTCAACAGCCCTTAATTTGACTCTCAATATCATCCTAGACTCGTACCAAAGACATTGACTCAGCTCATTTGAAAATACCTGTTTTCATTCATTAAAAATAAATGCCTCAAAAAAGCCAAAATGCACATGCGTAGTCTATCGAGAATAAAAACCAACAGCTATCAAATTCATACAAGTCATTCTCTGAAATAAAACCTATAAGCATTCAATAAAAGAATCCCTCTAAAAACAAACTCAGAAAACCAACAAATAAAACCAAATACAAACAAAATAAAAACAAAGGCTGTTAATCAACAACAAAAAGCCTTGTATTTGAACTGGTTCAAGCCAAAATTTAATGCTATTTTAAAATCACTTTCTCGCCTGAACATTAACAGGGAATTCTAATGGAAGCTCAATCTCTCTACAAAATTCCAAGTACCATAGCCGAAAAAACACTGATAAATGACGAACAATACAAAAAAATGTATCAAGAGTCAGTCATTAACCCAACAGGGTTTTGGCGAGAACATGGTAAACGTATTGATTGGATTAAACCTTATAGCCAAATAAAAAAAACCTCATTTGACGATCATAACCTTTACATAAAATGGTTTTATGATGGCACACTTAACGCTTCAGCTAATTGCCTTGATAGGCACCTCAAACACGATGAAAATAAACTCGCCATTATTTGGGAAGGCGACGATGCCAAAAAACAGCGAACGTTAACTTATTTAGAATTGCACCAACAAGTCTGCCAATTTGCCAATGCACTATTAAGTCAAGGTGTAAGACGTTCCGATGTTGTCACTATTTATATGCCAATGATCCCAGAAGCCATTATCGCTATGTTAGCCTGTGCGAGAATAGGCGCTGTACATTCAGTGATCTTTGGTGGATTTTCTCCCGAATCCATTGCAGCCAGAATAATAGATGGGCAATCAAAAGTGGTCATTACTGCCGATGAAGGGATCAGAGCAGGTCGTATCATTCCATTAAAAAATAATGTGGATGAAGCCATATCGCACACTGACGTTACTTGTGTAGAGAAAGTCATTGTCATTGAACATACTTCAGGCGATGTCACTTGGAATAAAGAAAGAGATGTCAGTTGGCATGCACTCATGAGTACGGCATCAGAGCATTGTCCCTATGAAGAAATGTCTGCAGAAGATCCCTTATTTCTTCTTTATACATCAGGCTCCACTGGTAGTCCTAAAGGAGTTTTGCATACAACAGGTGGCTACATGGTCTATGCATCAATGACTCATGAGTATATTTTTGATCATAAGAAAGACGATATCTATTGGTGTACTGCCGATGTAGGCTGGATAACGGGTCACTCCTATATGGTCTATGGTCCACTCGCCAATGGCGCCACCATTTTAATGCATGAAGGTGTCCCCAACTATCCTAGCCCTTCACGATTAGGCGAAATAATAGATAGGCATAAAGTCACCACCTTATACACTGCACCCACCTTAATACGCTCACTAATGGCAGAAGGAAAAGAGAAATTTTCAGCATTTGATGGCAGTTCATTACGTATTCTAGGATCCGTTGGTGAGCCGATAAATCCTGAAGCATGGCGCTGGTATTATGACACCATAGGAAAACAAACTTGCCCCATTGTCGATACTTGGTGGCAAACGGAAACAGGCGGTGTGTTGATCACTCCGCTACCTGGTGCAACGAACACAAAACCGGGGTCAGCCACCCGTCCATTTTTTGGCGTTCAACCAGCATTGGTTGATAATCAGGGTAGCTTATTAGAAGGCGAAAGCGAAGGTAATCTAGTCATTCTTGACTCATGGCCTGGTCAAATGCGAACGATTTATGGGGATCATGATCGCTTTATTTTAACTTACTTTAAAACATTCAACGGCATGTATTGTACCGGCGACGGTGCACGACGAGATGAAGATGGTTACTATTGGATCACAGGCCGTGTTGATGATGTTATCAATGTTGCTGGGCACCGTTTGGGCACCGCTGAAATTGAAAGTGCACTAGTTGCTCATTCTCACGTCGCTGAAGCAGCCGTTGTCGGATATCCTCATCACATTAAAGGTCAAGGTATCTATGCATATGTCACCTTAAATACAGGCGTAAATGAGAGTGAGCAATTAATACAGGAACTCATTAAGTGGGTACGTAAAGAAATTGGCTCAATCGCCTCCCCCGATCTCATCCAGTGGGCGCCCAGCCTGCCAAAGACCCGATCAGGCAAAATTATGCGCCGATTTTTGCGAAAAATAGCCTCAAATGAAACCACACAATTAGGCGATGCTTCAACCCTTGCCGATCCCAGTGTTATTGATGTTTTAATAGCCAATCGATTAAATAAATAGTACCTACACTCTCTCGAGCTCAATGGCTCGAGAGAGACAAAACCATGATAAAATTCAACAGTACTGGTATGCTTACGGCAAATAAACATCATGATCATGCTACGTGAAATTAAGAGACTACCAACAAGATTCTGTCGATGCCGCCATCAATCACTTTAAACAAACAACAGACTCAGCGGTCCTTGTACTGCCCACTGGCGCAGGGAAAAGCATTGTCATTGCCCAGCTCGCTAAAATCGCAAAAGGACGTGTACTGGTTCTCACCCATGTAAAAGAGTTAGTGGCACAAAATGCAGAAAAAGTAGCATTACTCACCACTGCCGCCAGCATTTATTCTGCTGGATTAAAACAAAAATCCACCTCGGGTAAAACGGTGGTTGCGAGTATTCAATCTGCTGTAAAAAAGCCAGAGCAATTCAATGAAGCCTTTTCATTAGTCATTATCGATGAGTGCCATCGTGTCAGCAGTGAGAAAACCAGCCAATATCAACAATTATTAACTCATCTTTTCAAGCAAAATCCCAAATTAAAATTACTGGGCTTAACCGCCACCCCTTATCGCTTAGGAATAGGGTGGATATATCGACACCATTATCATGGAAAAATGGGTAACCCTGATAACGCCACTTTTGAGAAATGTATTTTCGAATTACCCATTCGTCCTCTGATCAAGTCAGGTTTTCTCAGTCAACCAAAAATGTTAGATGGCCTGTCGGCTCAATATGATTTTAGCCAACTCACACCGTCAAAGGCGGGAGAATATTCAGAAAGTGAAATAGACTCCTTACTTAACCATTCTGGGCGAGCGACAACAGCCATCATCAAACAGCTTATAGAATTAGCAAAAACGCGTCAGGGTATTATTATTTTCGCCGCCACTATCAGACATGCCCAAGAAATGATGGCTCAGCTAACTTCTGAGACCGCCGTCCTCATTACAGGTAGTACATCAGGTCAAGAAAGAGATGCTTATATTACTGCTTTTAAAGCAAGACAAATTAAATTTTTGGTCAATGTCTCAGTACTGACAACGGGCTTCGATGCACCTCATGTGGATTTGATAGCCATATTACGCCCCACAGCATCCGTCAGTTTATTTCAGCAAATGATTGGCCGAGGCCTTAGGATCTGTGAAAACAAGCCTGATTGTCTCGTCATCGATTATGCTGCTAACGGCTATGACCTTTATTTTCCCGAAGTCGGTCAAATAAAACCTAATAGCAAAAGTAAGCCAGTACAAGTACTCTGCCCAATATGCCAATTTGCTAATATTTTTTGGGGAATAACCGATGATGATGGCGATATTATCGAACATTTTGGTCGGCGCTGTCAGGGACTCGTCTCACAAGGTTCAAACCAAAAACAAACCCAATGTGACTTTAGGTTTCGCTCTAAATCTTGCCCTCAATGCGGTGAAGAAAACGATATTGCCGCTAAAATTTGTCAACATTGTCAATCTACACTCGTTGATCCCGATAAACGTCTAAAAGAAGTGCTACAGCAAAAACACCACCACCTTTTCAAATGTCAGACCATGCTATTTGAAAGCCTCGATACGCATTTACTTGTGCGCTATATCGATATAGATGGAAATGATTTTATACAACGCTTTTCAATGCAAACACCTGCACAGATCAGGGCGTTATATGCTATTTTTATTCACTCTCACACACGCACTCCCGGTATCGCGCATCCTAAATACACTGAGCCCAAAGACATCATTCAACATGCAGATAATTTCAGGAAACCCGACCTTCTATTGTTGAAAAAAAATAAAAATCGTTGGGATCTTATCGACACCTTCTTTGATTACCAAGGCCGATACCAAACTGATCGATTCGTTGAATTGGAATAAATACTCTCGCCATTATGAAATACTAAAGCCATATGGTATAAATACGGCAAAGATATTTTAGGAGCTAATATGTTTGTTGTTATTTTTGGCCGTCCAGGCTGCCCTTATTGTGTTCGAGCTGTACAACTATCTGAACAACTTGTTGAAAAAAGAGATGATTTTAATTTTAAATATGTCGATATTCATGCAGAAGGGATCAGTAAAGCCGATCTAGAAAAAACGGTTGGCAAGCCAGTTGAAACAGTCCCACAAATTTTTGTCGATAAAGAACACGTCGGCGGCTGTACTGAGTTTGAACAATATGTCAGAGACAATGATTTATTATAATTGCTCTGCTATCGAAAGAGGTGTTTACACCTCTTTTTTATTGCCCTTATCTTTCCCATTTCCTTTACTAAAAAGATACAAAGCTTAAGCTTATCAATAAATAAAAGGGCTTCACAGTCTGACTTGACGAAAAAGGCCGTTATAAGAAATGATAAAAAACGGCTTGTCATTGGATGCAACAGTGCATCTCGCTCAATGTAAAAACACTTAGTCTATTAGCAATCAACACAATATCGATTCAAAGAATATAAGAAAAAATTAGATGTAAATAGAAATGAAAAAGAAGTGGTGGGTCGTGAAGGATTCGAACCTTCGACCAATTGGTTAAAAGCCAACTGCTCTACCGACTGAGCTAACGACCCATCGAGTATTGCTAATGTCTAAATTCTCACTAATTTTTTAATCAGTGACACCCTTAGAAGGTGGTGACTCGTGCAGGTTTGTAACCTAACCTTATTTGATAATAAAGCGGTTAAAAGCCAACTGCCCTTGCTTTACAAAAAAGCGACTGAGCTAACGACCCATCGAGTATTGCTTATGTCTAAATTCTCACTAATTTTTTAATCAGTGACACCCTTAGAAGGTGGTGACTCGTAAAGGATTTTAACTTCACTTTATTTAATATTAAAGTTGTTAAAAACCAACTGCCCTTGCTTTACAAAATAGCGACTGAGCTAACGACCCATCTAGTATTGCTTGTTTCTACATTATCAATTGAACAACACTATAAAAATAGTGGTGGGTCGTGAAGGATTCGAACCTTCGACCAATTGGTTAAAAGCCAACTGCTCTACCGACTGAGCTAACGACCCATCTGATATTGCTTCTACATTTTATACTCTATACAAGAGTGATGTTCCGTTTTAATTTAGTTTTTAACCTATTGGTTAAAATCCAACGGCCCTTGCTTTACAAAATAGCGACTGAGCTAACAACCCATCAAGTATTGCTTATTTCTAAATACTTCAACTGAATGAGACTTTTAGAAAATGGTGGGTCGTGAAGGATTCGAACCTTCGACCAATTGGTTAAAAGCCAACTGCTCTACCGACTGAGCTAACGACCCATCGAGTATTGCTTATGTCTAAATTCTCACTGTTTTTTAATCAGTGACACCTTTAGAAGGTGGTGACTCGTGCAGGTTTGTAACCTAACCTTATTTGATAATAAAGCGGTTAAAAGCCAACTGCCCTTGCTTTACAAAAAAGCGGCTGAGCTAACGATCAATCTGGTATTGCTTATTTCTAAATGCTTCAACTGAATGAGACTTTTAGAAAATGGTGGGTCGTGAAGGATTCGAACCTTCGACCAATTGGTTAAAAGCCAACTGCTCTACCGACTGAGCTAACGACCCATCGAGTATTGCTTATGTCTAAATTCTCACTGTTTTTTAATCAGTGACACCTTTAGAAGGTGGTGACTCGTGCAGGTTTGTAACCTAACCTTATTTAATATTAAAGTGGTTAAAATCCAACTGCCCTTGCTTTACAAAATAGCGACTGAGCTAACAACCCATCAAGTATTGCTTATTTCTCTATTCTCAACTGAACAACACTTAAAGGGTAGTGGTGGGTCGTGAAGGATTCGAACCTTCGACCAATTGGTTAAAAGCCAACTGCTCTACCGACTGAGCTAACGACCCATCTGGTATCAATATGTTAATGATAAATAACATTTAAAGCCGCTATTACCAATAAACTATTTGAAGCCCTCAAATACCCGTCTCGTTCTGAGGGCGCCTATAATACCGTTTTAATCTCGCCATGCAAGTGCAAATTAAACCTTTTTTGTCAGTTGCCTGAAAAACAATCGAGAAGGTTGATTTTTGAATAACGACGATTACAAATCGGCTAGTTTTTGCTCTGCTATGCGAGCAGCGGCGCTGTTCGCATACTCTTTAATGACATTTTGATAGAATTTACGAGCACTGGTTACATTACCTTGCTTTTTGGCTATCATGCCAAGCTTAACCATGCTATCTGCCCGTTTGGTTGAGTCTTTGTATTTCTCAACTACTGTGGTAAAAGCAGTTTGAGCCTGAACGAGGTCGCCTTTATTATATAACAGTTGACCCAACCAGTAATTTGCATTAGCAGCATATGTCGAATTAGGATACTCATCGATAAATTGACGAAAAGCAGGAATAGCCTCATCATACTGACGCTGTTTAAGCACTAAATTAACCGCTTTTTCATAACTTGCCGTTTCACCTAATGAGCTTGACGCCGCTCCCGTAGGCTGGCTTTTCTTTGGTGTGGTAGCGGCATTTGTTAAGTTAGCGATATCATCATATAACTGCCTTTGCCGCTGCAGCATCTGCTCAATTTGATAACCTTGTTGCTCTGTCAGTCCCCGTAAATCCAAAACATCTTGCTGCAAAGCATCCAAGCGTTGCTGCATCTGAAATTCACTCTGTTGTTTTGCCTTAATAATCCTTTCTAACTTCGCCACTCTTGTATTAATAGAGCTTGAAGCAGTAGCAATATCCTCAACAGGAGCAGGCGCCGCAAAAGCAGCGCCTGTCGTAAGGGATATTGCCGCAATATATGCGGCGACTTTCATAAATTTAACCCTGTACTTTAATTAATAAACCAAAACAGCTCGACGATTTTGAGCAAAGCCAGCATCAGTGCGAGATGTATTAGCAGGTTTTTCTTCGCCGTAACTCACAATACTCATTTGAGACGGTAATACGCCCATTCCTTGTAAGTATTTAGCAACAGATTTCGCGCGGCGCTCACCAAGTGCAATATTATACTCTGGCGTACCACGATCATCAGTATAACCTTCAATCACCACTTTTACATTTGAATGAGCCACTAAATAGGCAGCATGCGCGCTTAAAATTTCTTCAAATTGAGGCGTGATAGTACTATTATCAAATTCAAAATAAATGGTGTTCTCTTTTCTTAACTCTTGAAACTTAAGACGTTGCTGCTCCTCAGGTGAAACGATCGGAGCGACACCACCCGTTTGAACGCCATTTGCTGCTGACTCACTTGATGTCGACCCATTCGTACTTGTTGCATCGGTTTCAGTTTCCGATGTTGAACTACAAGCACTCACTGCCATAATAGGAAGTACAACCAACATTGCTTTAAAGAGCTTATTTAAATCCATTATTAAATCCTTAATCTTATAGTTTAGTTAGAGATATGGTGACCAAGAAGGTGATTTTACTTCCCCTTGTCCCATTGGTAATCTTGCTTTAAATCGCCCATCCATTGATACTGCAGCCAATACCTGTTTGCCTTGATAAGTCGTCCCATAAATGACCATAGTACCATTGGGCGCAATACTTGGAGATTCATCAAGATGCGTTTCAGTCAACACTTGCATAAAGCGTGTCTTTAAATCCATTCTTGCGATATGAAACTTACCCTTTGTCCTATTCACAAACACAATTCCACGTCCATCAGGCATAACAGTCCCACCCAAGTTCCACTCACCTTCAAAGGTCAAGCGAGAGACTTTCCCAGTGTCTAAATAAACACGGTACAACTGCGGCCTTCCCCCTCTTTCAGAAGTAAACAACAAAGATTTACCATCTGGAAACCACTTAGCTTCTGTATCAATAGCATAATGATTAGTGACACGTTTCAGGGCTTTAGTCGCAATATCAACAATATAGATATCAGGCTGTCCATCTTTTGAAAGCGTAATCGCTAATTTTTTACCATCTGGTGAAAACGCAGGCGCGCCATTTATATTGGGATAACTCGTCACTTTGGTTCTTGCCTGGGTATAAATATCTTGGATATAAATCTCAGACTTTTTATTTTCAAAACTGACATACGCTAACCGTCTTCCATCTGGTGACCAGCTTGGGGACATTAATGGCTCAGGTGAACGTAATAACATTTGCTCGTTATAACCATCATAATCGGCAATCATTAACCGATAAGGAAATTTATCACCATGCTTCACTACAACATATGCAATACGCGTTAAAAAGGCCCCTTTAATCCCAGTCAATTTCTCATAAACAATATCACTGATCCTATGAGCATATTGCCTAAACTGCGCATCAGAAATCACCGCTTCACGAGTATCAAGGACTAAATCACTTTTCACAGCCGTTGGAGTCTGCTGTGCTTTGATTAAATCAATTAATTCAAAGGTGACTAAATACTGCCCTGCGCCATAAGGTTTAACCGTACCAGCAACAACGGCTTCAGCACTCACATTCTTCCAACTCGCGGCATTAAAATCACTTATACTCGATAAGGTTTTTTGTGGTAGTCCAAATGTATCAATAGGATTGAATGTACCACTTCTCGCTAAATCAGCTGTCACTACATCTGATATTTGTGAAGGCGCTGGACCTTGGCCTTCCCATTTGAACGGCAATACAACGATAGGCCGCGCCGCATCAACCCCTTCGGTAATTACAATGTCCAATGCAGCCTTGACTGGCGCTGAACAAAATACAAGTATTAAAACTAAATATTTTCCTAATACTTTCATAAGAATCCTTTAATTAAACTTATCGGGAGACACTGTTAAGTTGATTTCTCTTAACTTTTCATAAACATCCGGCTCAGCAGATACAGGTAAACGTCCGGCTTTTGTTATTGCCGTTTTCGCTGCGCGACAAACAACATTATCACCACCCAATGTTTTCACCGCAGTGACAAAACCATCCTTAGCCAAACGAATAAACACTTTACAACTTTTCCCTCTCATTGATTCATTCGTCACTAAGTTTCGCTCTATCGTCGCTTTTATCATTGCACGATATTTATTGACCTCAGACACCAACTGTTTATTTTTAAGACTAGAAAGATTGGCTTGCTCTTCTGCTAACGCTTCTTGCATCATTCTTTCTTGTTCTTGGCGTGCTTTTTCTTCGGCTTGTCGTTTACGCTCAGCTTCTGCTTTTCGCTTACGTTCATCAGCCGCTTTTTTCGCGGCAACCTCTTCTTGCTTACGTTTTTCTGCCGCCTGTTTCGCTGCAGCCTCAGCAACTTGTCGCTCTTTTTCTTTTTGTTTACGTTGATTTTCAGCTTGTTGCGCTTTTTCCAATTCTTGCTGCTGCTTTAATTTAGCCGCTTTCGCAGCCGCCAATGCCTGTTGCGTTTCTTTTTCTTTCTGCTGGCGCTGTTGCTCAAGCTTCTTAATTCTTAACTGTTCTTGCTCTCTGTCTTTTCTCGCTTTGTCCGCTTGACGTTTGAGCTCATCTTGTCGCTGTTTTTCTTTTCGCTCAGCGGCTAACTTTTGTGCTTTAAGCTTTTCAACCTGCTGGTTAACTTGCGATTGATTAACAACCACCGCTTGTAATGCTGGCGCACTTGCCTGAGGAATGACATCAGGTTTATCATCAAACTTAAGATTCAGCACCAGCAGTACTATCACGCCTATGTGTATTGTTGCCGAAATAGAAATCGGTATACTTAACTTCGGTTTTTTAGCCACCTATTTCTCCTTTGGCGCATCAGTCATTAAACCAACCGAAGGCACACCTGCGTTTTGTAACGTCACCATTAACTGGATCACTTTTTCATAGGCAATACTTTTATCCGCTTTAACAACAACCGGCCTTTGAGGCTCAAGTTGAATGATTGCAGCCACTCGTACTGCCATATCATCTAAGCTTAATGTCTCACGATTACTCACACTGCCCACATCCAAATAATAATCCCCTTGTGCATCAATAGATGCAACAACAGGCGGTTTACTGTCCGCAGGCAAAGACTCTGCAGCACCTTGAGGTAAATCGACTTTCACTCCTTGAGTGACAATAGGCGCTGTGACCATAAAAATAATCAAGAGAACCAACATGACATCGATATAAGGCACAACATTGATCTCAGCCACAGGACGACGACGTTTTCGTTGATAGCCCTGTTGCATTATCCTTTTTCCTTTTCACTGTAAGCTTGACGGTGCAATATACTGGAAAATTCTTCCATAAAATTCGCATATGCCATTTCAATTTTTTCAACCTGTGTTGAAAAACGATTATATGCAATTACAGCAGGAATAGCGGCAAATAATCCCATAGCTGTTGCAATCAATGCTTCTGCAATCCCAGGGGCAACCATTGCAAGAGTGGCATTTTCCACCGCACCAAGAGCAATAAAAGAATTCATAATGCCCCATACAGTACCGAATAAACCAATATAAGGACTGGTTGAGCCAATCGTTGCTAATAATGGCAAATGGGTTTCTAAATTATCTAACTCTCTCGATAAAGAGACCCTCATGGCTCTATAGCTACCATCCATCACAGCTTCTGGAACTCGGCCGTTTAATTTGCTCAAACGAGCATATTCTTTAAAGCCTGTCACAAATAATAATTCCGTCCCAGTATTACTCTCTTGGCGCGCAGAAAGCTCTTGATAGAGTTTGTTTAAATCAACACCCGACCAAAATTTATCTTCAAACTTATCAGCTTGTACTTTCGCAGAAGTCAATAATTTTCGCCTTTGTAAAATCACCCCCCACGACACAACGGATAGCGCTAACAAGGTCAACATGACAAATTTAACCAGTAAACTGGCCTGTAAAAATAGACCCACTAAAGAGATATCAGCTTCCACAGGAAAACTCCTTGATAATATTTTTCGGTATAGCTTTAGGTTTCATTTCAGATAATGAGATACAAGCCACTAAGATCATTGCTTTACAATACACCACGCCCATTTCATCCACGAGCTGCTGTTCAAATAACAAAGAGGCACGATTAACCTTATTGACCTTAGTCTCCACTATTAAGTTCTGTTCTAATCTTGCCGGTTTACAAAAATCAAGTTCACTGTGTTTAATTGCAAAAGCCAAATCATCTGCCAGTAGATCAGCCTGACTGATCCCCAGTTCATTTAGCCACTGACTTCTTGCACGTTCAAAGAACTTTAAATAATTGGCATGATAAACCACACCACCTGCATCCGTGTCTTCATAATAGATAAAAATGGGCCAGCGAAATATCACGTTAATAAATGCCAATCTAAGTAAAAATAAAGGCATACTATACCTAGCCTATCGCCAATTGTGAATGCTCTGGCAAAATCAGATGCTACAATACGTAACAAGAATAAAGAGAAAAAAACACCATACAAGCTTTAACTCACCCAAACTTAAGTATAAAGAAATAAAACAAACTCCAGACTCAATAATCAAAACAACAAGTTAAACTTTAGTCCAATCGAAGTCCATCCCCCTTGATATAGCAATTGGAAGTAGAAAAAGCGGTATGTTTAACATTAGAGAAGATTAATAATCTGATAACATTGATTTATTAATGAAAAAAGAAAACAACATAAAAAACAATTTAATTTCATCCAGTTACTTAATGAAAGTTCTTTTTATCAACATTTGGAAAAACAATAAGCATTAGAATTACTAATCAATTAACTCAGTTTTTCTCGTTTGTGATCACTAGTTGAAAACCCTATCATTACCACGTTCTCAGGAAGTGTCTACTAGCAGAGATGAGAACATAGAGCTTTATGCTTTAGTAAATGATTACAGAAGTGTTTCCACAGCTTCTTGTGCATGACTTCCTTCCTTCAATTTGTTGATTGCAAACCATATTTTTGCAGCCCGCTGAACATTCAGCGGGCATTTTTCTTTATATGAGCATAAAATCAACGTTTTTATTCATTAATTCAATCAATTTTTACGTTTTAGGCATAGTTTAAATAATTAATTATCATTAATATCATTATCGTAATACCTGCGAGCGGTTCTGTTCCTGAAAATAATAGTAATTTAATCGTTTTCGCCGCCAACAATAGACATCAATATTTAGTGATCTGGATCACAACTCGCCGATTCCGCTCTCTTTCATCAACCGAAAGATTAGAAGCAATCGGCCGCTTCTCACCGTGTACCACGGTCAAAATACGATCGGTATCGATACCACTTTCCAGCAAAACCCCTTTAAGTGCATCCGCTCTCTTCTGTGATAAGGATTGATTATAATGCCTAGAACCATAACTATCGCTATAGGCATCAATTAAAACCAATTCAACATTCGAATCAAAAGCCAAATAAGCTTTAAGCTTTGCTAACTGTTCTTGAGCCGCCGACGTGAGCTGAACTCCACCCGATTGATAAGACAAAACAGTCAATGAAATGTCTTCAAATGAAAAAGGTAATAATTGAGACACACAAGCCTTAAATGCGCTAAATGTCGATTTAAAATTAGCGGATGACAAACCGACCGACACTTGATCTTGCACATTGTACCAATCGTTGTAAGAAAAGGTCGGCTGCATACCTAAATCAAGTTGCGCCAACACATTCCAAGCTAAATCATCCAATAACTCACCGCCAAATGAAGGATAAAAATCAAACTCCGTCAGTAAATAACCCGATTTTCCCGGTTGCCACTTAGGAGCAAGACTTTTCAATGTAACAGGCGTTTTCTTGCTGGGTTTAACCCACATATCCAAGGTAAAATTTAAATTGGTGTCTTTACTCGCTCGACTGGTAAATACCGCTTTGCCATAAGCAGGAATATCATGAACTAATTGGCATGATAACGGATCATTGAGACTAAGCTGCCACTGCGCGGTGTCGAGATCAGCAATAAAGGATCGCAAGTCAGCCTTCACTGGAAAAGAACCACATAAAATAAGAGCCATAAATATACGCCAGCGCATATCAAAATACCTTCGCTATCGAATAATACTCATTATCGGCCTACACTTTGATTGCTTTAGGGGATAAGGATGCTAAATCATGATTTTCATCAGGCACGTTTCAATCGTCTCTTTTGACAGCCCCTCAAAACATACATTTTCAAGTCGCTTGGGGATAGGTATAATAATGCCAGATAAATTATTAGGATAATTGCATGACTGACATTTGCGACGCGCATAAAATGAAACACCGTTTTAGAGGCTACTTTCCTGTTGTCATCGACGTAGAAACTGCAGGGTTTAACGCTCAAACGGATGCGTTGCTAGAAATAGCGGTAACGCTACTGAAAATGGACAAAGAAGGTCACTTGGTATTAGATAAAACACTTCATTATCATATCGAGCCTTTTGAAGGTGCTAACCTTGAGCCTGAAGCATTAGCATTTAATGGCATCGATCCAACGAATCCTCTTAGAGGGGCTGTAGACGAAAAGCAAGCCTTTTTAGACATATTCAAAGAAGTCAAAAAAGCACAAAAGGCAGCCGATTGCCATCGCAGTATCATTGTGGCCCATAATGCTGCCTTTGATCATGGCTTTGTCACTAAAGCCATAGAACGTAATGGATTAAAACGCACTCCATTTCATCCTTTTGCGACTTTTGATACAGCAACCCTAGCAGGGCTTGCCATTGGGCATACCGTACTGGCTAAAGCCTGCTCAATGGCAGGAATTGAATTTGATAACAAACAAGCCCACTCAGCCTTATATGATACTGAGCGAACAGCTGAACTGTTTTGTCTTATCGTGAATCGCTGGAAAAGTTTAGGTGGCTGGCCGTTGATCCATGAATCAAAATCAGCAGAAGATGAAGACAGTGTCAACTCACCCGTAGAGGCATAACCTGAGTTTATCCTCTGAGCCTAATATTCAAGCAATAAAAAAAGCTGCGATAATCGCAGCTTTTTAATACTATTAAATACGCATTGGATCAGAGTAAGTTATAGCTCGTCAGCATTATTGCTAAGGTAAGATGCAACACCTTCTGGACTTGCATCCATACCTTTGTCGCCTTTTTCCCAACCAGCTGGGCACACATCACCGTGCTCTTCGTGGAATTGAAGTGCATCAATCATACGTAGCATTTCATCAACGTTACGCCCCAGTGGTAAGTCATTCACCACTTGATGGCGAACTTGGCCCGCCTTATCAACAAGGAAAGATCCGCGGAAAGCCACACCCGCTTCTGGATGCTCAACATCATATGCCTTACAGATCTCATGTTTCACATCAGCAACTAAGGTATATTTAACTTGCCCAATACCACCTTGATCGACAGGAGTATTACGCCATGCATTGTGGGTAAATTGTGAATCGATAGATACACCAATAACTTCAACACCACGCTTGTTGAACTCTTCAATACGGTGATCAAAAGCGATCAACTCAGAAGGACAAACAAAAGTAAAATCAAGTGGGTAGAAAAAAATTACCGCTGGCTTACCTTTAATTGCTTCGCTTAGGTTAAAGCTGTCAACAATTTCACCATTACCCAGTACAGCTGCCGCTGTGAAATCAGGTGCCGAACGGCCTACTAATACGCTCATTTTATGTCTCCATCTATGGATTGAATAAGATCATCTACAAAAAGCTACAGGCATTATAGGCAGTGTATAGCAAGGTACAACCTATTTAAGACTAATATCGATAAATTTAAATTTAAATCACCTTCATATGCACAAATTACCAGCAGTTTGACCTTGTAAAAATCAAGGAAATACAATCGATAAAGGCAGAGATATGATCTTTATATGTTAATGACAAATCATAAGCACTGGACAAGTAATAAATAGACGTCACACTATAGGACTTTTCGTCACTCAAACAATAAGAAAGAAGCTTATGAATGCTGTCGTGATTGCCGTTTGTTTAATGTTGGTGCTCAGTATAGCTAGAGTTAATGTCGTTATTGCATTAACCGTTAGCGCACTTGTCGCTGGGTTAGTGGGGGGCATTGATATACAACATACTGTCGATGCCTTCAATACCGGTTTAGGTGGTGGTGCTCAAATTGCCTTGAGTTATGCATTATTAGGGGCATTTGCCGTTGCGCTTTCCCATTCAGGCCTAACCACCTTAATTTCACAAAAAGTCATTAGTGCTTTAGGCAAAGAACAGAACACCAGCAATATGAATAAAGTCCGTTGGGGATTATTGTTAGCGATCCTAGCCATGGCTATTTCATCGCAGAACCTCATACCGATACATATCGCCTTTATCCCTATTTTGATCCCACCACTGTTACATGTTATGTCAAAGTTAAAACTTGACAGAAGACTTGTTGCTTGTGTGATCACTTTTGGTTTAGTCACGACTTATATGATCATTCCAGTCGGCTTTGGTGGTATTTTCTTAAATAATATTCTTTTGGCTAATCTCAATAATAACGGCCTTCACGCAGTGCGGGAACAGATACCCAGCGCCATGTTACTGCCTGCAATAGGCATGATAGTCGGATTACTCATTGCTGTATTTATTAGCTATCGAAAGCCGAGAGAATACAGTGAATCGGCGATTTTAAAAGCTGAACCCGAAGAAAAAATACAAAAGAAAAATATCATTATTGCCGTTACAGCCATTTTATCTGCATTAACAGTCCAACTTTACACGGGTTCGATGATTTTTGGCGCCTTAATGGGCTTTATTATTTTTAGCTTTTCTGGGGCATTAAAACATGTCGCCGATCAAGATATTTTCAATCAAGGTGTGCGCATGATGGCCAATATTGGCTTCATCATGATTTCAGCTGCTGGCTTTGCCGCGGTGATAAAAGCCACTGGTGATGTCAATACATTAGTGGCCTCATTACATGACATCATTGGGAATAATAAACCCCTTGCTGCCTTTTTAATGTTACTTGTCGGTCTGCTTATCACCATGGGGATAGGCTCATCCTTCTCGACCATTCCCATTATTGCCACCATCTATGTGCCACTCTCGTTAGGTTTTGGCTTTTCCGTGCCTGCAACTATCGCACTCGTGGGAACCGCAGCAGCATTAGGAGATGCAGGCTCACCCGCATCAGACTCAACCTTAGGGCCCACTGCTGGCCTCAACGCAGATGGTCAACACGATCATATCAATGACAGTGTGATCCCCACTTTCATTCATTACAACATTCCCTTACTGGTATTTGGCTGGATTGCTGCCATGGTACTCTAATCAAGCATGAAACAGCCAATAAAAAGGGAGCTATTAGCTCCCTTTTTATTGCATCACTTAATGGTAACTATTTATTAATTACCACTTATTGATCATTTAGTCCCGAATATTTTATCTCCAGCGTCACCCAATCCAGGTAAAATATAGCCTTGTTCATTGAGACAATCATCAATTGCCGCAGTATATAGTTCAACATCCGGATGGGCCGCTTTTAATGCTTCCACGCCTTCAGGTGCAGCAACTAACACTAACGCTTTAATGGCTGTACAACCCCTATCTTTTAATAAATCAATGGTGGAAATCATAGAGCCCCCTGTCGCAAGCATAGGATCAACAACCAAAGCGATACGCTCATGAATATGACTGGCTAATTTTTCAAAATACGGAACAGGCTGCAAGGTTTCTTCATCACGATACATCCCCACCACGGAAATTCTTGCACTAGGCAAATGTTCTAATACGCCGTCCATCATACCAAGACCCGCACGTAAAATCGGCACAACAGTCACTTTCTTACCTTTGATTTGCTCCACACTGACAGGACCGTTCCACCCTTCAATCGTCACCGTTTCTGTTTCAAAATCCGCCGTTGCCTCATAGGTTAATAAACTACCCACTTCAGCAGCTAGCTCACGAAAACGTTTAGTACTGATATCACCTTCACGCATCAATCCCACTTTATGGCGGACTAAAGGGTGGTTGACTTCAACGACTTTCATAGGTTTATCCTCTTTTTATTGATTTTTGAGACAACAAATTTGCATAATCTTAGTGTATTTGTTCTCATTCTAAAACATAAAATTTCCATATATGAGCCCTTATCACACTTTAAAACACTAAACATGGCTTTCGACCCCTTCAGCAAACTGATAGAATGGCGCCGCATAAAATCCTATAACGATGTACCCGTACCTGAGAGGATCTTCGTGAGCACTCCAACTACTCCATTGAGCTACAAAGACGCAGGTGTCGATATTGATGCCGGAAATGCACTTGTCGATAACATTAAATCTGCAGTAAAACGCACTCACCGCCCAGAAGTCATGGGCAACCTAGGTGGCTTTGGCGCACTCTGTGAGCTTCCCACTAAATATAAACACCCTGTTCTCGTCTCTGGCACTGACGGTGTTGGCACGAAACTAAGACTGGCTATCGATCATAAAAAACATGACAGTGTGGGTGTTGATCTTGTTGCCATGTGTGTTAACGATTTAATCGTATCCGGTGCCGAGCCTTTATTTTTTCTCGATTATTATGCAACAGGAAAACTCGATGTTGCGACAGCGACCGCAGTCGTTAACGGTATTGCTGAAGGTTGCCATCAATCTGGGTGCGCCTTAATCGGCGGAGAAACCGCTGAAATGCCGGGTATGTATGAAGGTGAAGATTACGATCTTGCCGGTTTTTGTGTCGGTGTTGTTGAAAAAGAAGAGGTCATTGACGGCAGTAAAGTTAAAGCAGGCGATGCGCTCATTGCATTAGCGTCAAGTGGCCCTCACTCCAATGGTTTTTCTCTCATTCGTAAAGTCTTAGAAGTCAGCGATGCAGATCCTCTGACTTTATTAGGTGATAAGCCATTAATCGATCACTTAATAGAACCAACCAAAATTTACGTTAAATCCTTACTTAAACTGATTGCAGCATCAAATGTGCATGCGATGGCCCATATCACAGGAGGAGGATTTTGGGAAAATATTCCTCGTGTATTACCCGATGATTGCAAAGCCATCATTCAAGGCCAATCTTGGCAGTGGCCAGCAGTCTTTCATTGGTTAATGGATAATGGCAATATCAGTGAATTTGAAATGTACCGCACGTTTAACTGTGGTGTCGGTATGTTGATTGCCTTACCCCAAGATAAAGTCGAAGCAGCACTATCACTATTAGCAGAAGAAGGCGAGCACGCTTGGTTGATTGGTCATATTGCGCATCGTCAAAGTGATGATGAACAAGTGGAGATAGTTTAATGGCGCAGCCTTGTCGTATTTTAGTTCTTATTTCTGGTAATGGCAGTAATTTACAAGCCATTATGGATAGCTGTGATGATAATCCACAAGCAGATATTGTAGGGGTGATCAGCAATAATCCTAATGCCTACGGCTTAACCCGTGCGCACATGGCTGAAGTGAATACTAGCTGTATTATTCCTCATCAGGATGAAAGCCGCCTTGAATATGACAAACGCCTTATTACAGCTATTGATCACTATCAGCCAGATTTAATTGTATTGGCCGGTTTTATGCGGATTTTAAGCGATGAGTTAGTGTTAAAATATGAAGGTAAAATGCTCAACATTCATCCTTCTTTACTGCCTAAATATCCAGGTCTGAATACCCATAAAGCCGCATTAGCTTCCAATGACAAAGCGCATGGCGCAAGTGTTCATTTTGTCATCCCTAAATTGGATGCAGGCCCCGTTATTTTACAGGCTAACGTTCCAGTTTATGACGACGATACCCTTGATACCTTAGCTGAACGAGTGCATGAACAAGAACATCGAATTTATCCACTCGTAGTGAAGTGGTTCAGTTTAGGTCGTCTGCATATGAAAGACAATCTCGCTTATTTGGATAAACAGTGTCTGCCTATTAACGGCTACGCCTCAGATTAATTCATACTCCAGCTGGAGCCACTTCTCCTCTTAACTCCTAAGTGGCTCCAATACCCTGATTAAAACCTCTTGCGCCATTACCTATTACCTATTACCTATTACCTATTACCTATTACCTATTACCCATTACCTATTACCTATTACCCATTACCCATTACCCATTACCCATTACCCATTACCCATTACCCATTACACATTACCCAGAATAAAGCGAATACCTCTCTTACGTATAAAAAATGATATACTTGCCGAGAATGCTGCCAACCTGAACAGGAAAACCTGAATGAAAAATATTATCTGTGATATTGATGGTGTACTCTTACATGACAACAAACTTATCCCCGGAAGTGATAACTTTATTAAACGCATTTTAGAACAAGGTAATCCACTGGTTTTATTAACTAACTACCCCGTTCAAACCGCAAAAGATCTGCAAAATAGACTCGGCGCTGCTGGCATTACCATTCCAGAATCTCACTTTTATACCTCTGCAATGGCAACGGCAGATTTTTTAACACATCAAGATGGAAATAAAGCTTATGTGATAGGGGAAGGTGCCTTAACCCATGAACTCTATAAAGCGGGTTTTACGATCACCGATATCAACCCCGACTTTGTCATCGTCGGTGAAACCCGCTCTTACAATTGGGATATGATCCACAAAGCAGCTAAATTCGTCGCCCAAGGTGCGCGGTTTATTGCCACTAATCCTGATACCCATGGCCCTTCTTACAGCCCTGCATGCGGTGCATTATGCGCACCGATTGAAAGGATCAGCGGCCATAAGCCTTTTTATGTTGGCAAGCCCAGCGCATGGATTATTCGTTCAGCACTCAATCACCTTCAGGCACACTCAGATAACACTATTATTATTGGTGATAATATGCATACCGATATCCTTGCAGGCTTTCAAGCTGGTTTAGAAACGGTTCTGGTTACCAGTGGAGTGAGTCAGCTCAGTGACATAAACCAATTCCCTTTTAGGCCTAATCACATCTTTGATTGCGCAGAAGACATTAACATAGTTTAATGAGGCTGAATGAATTGATTTTTAAATCATCTTATCGATAATTACATTCCGTTACAGTCTTCTATTTCATTAAATCAGTCTAAAGGTACATCATACTCACAGATTTTATTTAACATTAGTCATGGTTGTGATAAAAAGAACAAAAAATTAACAGGAAAGAAACATGCGCGTGTTCGTAATCGTTTTTTTATTAGCACAAATTATCGCTTGCAGCCCCAATGAAACTGCAACCAAAGCTTCATTTGATGAATCTCATATTCGTCAAGATATTAAAATTCTCTCATCCGATAAATTTGAAGGCCGAGCACCCAATACCTATGGAGAAAAGCTAACCTTACAGTTTCTCACTCGCTCATTTGAAGAAATGGGTCTAAAAAAGCCTAATGATAACGGTTATTTACAGGCCGTTCCAATGATAAGTTACTCCGCTTCAAAGAAACAAGTGATCCGCTTAGGTGATCTTAATCTACAAAGTGGACAAGACATCATGTTGAACAGTCGACACGATAATGAAAACATTGATATCCAACACGCCCCATTGGTTTTTGTTGGATATGGTATCAATGCCCCCGAGTACAAATGGAATGATTACAGGGATATTGATATGAAAGGAAAAATAGCCTTAATTTTAGTCAATGATCCCGGTTTCGCTCACCCTAACAGTGAGTTATTTGATGGAAAAGCAATGACCTATTATGGACGATGGACCTATAAGTTTGAAGAAGCCAGTCGCCAAGGGGCGCTTGGCGCCATTATTATTCATCAAACGAAACCTGCAGGATACCCTTGGTCAGTAGTCACCAATAGTTGGAATGGCCCGCAACAAGATCTACAACCCAATAAAAACGACACCAACAATCGCATCTTAGTCGAAGGCTGGCTCACCTTTGACAGAGCAAAACAACTCTTTAAACAGGCAGGTTTGCCCCTTAAAAATGTGTTAGACAGGGCTTCAGCCAGTGAAATAAACCTGCCTCTGAACATGACAGCCTCTATTTCATTTAAAAATAAAACTAGTTATTCAAACAGTTATAATGTTATTGCCACACTACCAGGCTCAACGCAAGCTGATGAACATATTATTTTCACCGCCCATTGGGATCATATTGGTACAGACAAACAAAAGACAGGTGATAACATTTATAATGGCGCTGTCGATAATGCTTCGGGCACGGCAGGAATGCTAGCCATAGCAAGAAAATTTATTCAACTCGCTAAAGAGAATGGCCCACTAGCCCGCTCTTTAACCTTTATTGCCACTACAGGAGAAGAACAAGGTTTATTAGGCTCTCGCTACTATGTGGATCACCCTATCTACCCATTGTCTGAAACTGTCGCCGTTTTTAATTTAGATAGCAGCAATATTTATGGTCCCACCACGGATTATATTATTGTGGGAAAAGGCAAATCTGAACTTGAAGATTATCTGATAAAAAATGCCACGCTTCAGCAGCGCCATGCCATTAGTGAAGCCAAACCTGAAGTCGGTGGTTTTTTTCGCTCAGATCATTTCAGCTTTGCTAAAAATGGCGTCCCTGCCGTTTTTGCTGGAGGTGGAAACCACCCCATCGATGAAGCAACGGCAATAAAGAAAGCACAGATGAAAAAGAATGTACAAGGCTGCTATCATGATATTTGCGATGAATACCGTGAAGATTGGGATTTACGTGGCGCCATTGAAGATCTCAATGTGTATTTTAATGCTGCAAACGAATTAGCCAGCAATCATGATTGGCCAGGTTTCTATAAAGGCAGTGAATTTTACTCTTTAAGGCCTGCCCACCCTCCTATTACAGATTAAAGCCTCTTTTTATTAAAAGAAGTAAATCAAATATGTTAATTTTTACTTCTTTTAATACTGCAAATAAAAACAATAAAACACCAATTGAATAAATAAACACTCAAAATAACAACTAAAATGGTTCAATTCATTTTTTTCAATTTTTTATCCCCTCTATTGCATAACCCTTAATCTATGACCTTTCACAGCACCATGTAATTATTATATGCTTAACAAAAGGCTATAAAAATGAATATTCAATAATTATAATGCGAAGTAAATGGCGTTTTTATCAATAAAAAGCCAGTTTATATGAATAATTTCCGTTTTAAAGTTTGAGAAAAACATCACTTAATGTCACAGTAGACTCAATTCAATACAAGTTCGCCAGCTCAGGAGTTTTATTATGTGTTCAATTTTTGCCATTTTAGATATTCACTCGAATGTGACTGCACTTAGGCAAGTTGCCCTTGAAATGTCAAAACTACTTCGTCATCGCGGACCTGACTGGTCGGGCATTTACAACAGTGATAAAGCCATACTGGCCCACGAACGTTTGGCCATTGTAGACATTGATAATGGCGCTCAGCCTTTGATCAGCCAAGATGGTAACCTCATATTGGCTGTTAATGGTGAAATCTATAACCATAAAGCACTAAAAACTGAACTAGGCAATAAATATCAGTATCAAACGCAATCAGACTGTGAAGTTATCTTAGCTCTCTATCAAGAATACGGTGTGGATTTTCTGGATAAGCTCAACGGCATTTTCGCTTTCGTTCTCTATGACAAAGTAAAAGACAGTTACTTAATTGGCCGCGATCACATGGGCATTATTCCGCTCTATACTGGACGAGATGCAGATGGACAATTTTATGTTGCCTCTGAAATGAAGGCCTTAATGCCTGTATGCAAAACAGTCGAAACATTTAAACCTGGCCATTACTTTTGCAGCGAACTGAGTAAGCCTGTGCAATATTACCAGCGTGATTGGCGTGAATTTTCTCAAGTGGCTGACAATGCCGCTAGTGTTGATGAGCTGCGCGATGCATTAGAAGGCGCTGTTAAACGTCAACTCATGTCTGATGTTCCCTATGGTGTATTGCTGTCAGGTGGACTTGACTCATCCGTTATTTCAGCCATTACGCAAACATTTGCCAAGCGCCGTATTGAAAATAACAGTGAAACGAGCGCTTGGTGGCCTCAGCTGCACTCTTTTGCCGTTGGCCTTGAAGGCGCCCCCGATCTTATCGCCGCGAAAAAAGTCGCCGATGCCATTGGCACGATACACCATGAGATGACCTTTACCTTCCAAGATGGATTAGATGCTTTAACTGATGTCATATACCACTTAGAAACCTATGATGTCACCACCATCCGCGCCGCCACGCCCATGTATTTAATGGCAAGAAAGATTAAAGCTATGGGGATTAAAATGGTCTTATCCGGTGAAGGCGCCGATGAATTATTTGGTGGTTACCTGTATTTTCACAAAGCCCCCAATGCACAAGCATTCCATGAAGAACTCGTCAGAAAACTCGATAAACTGCATTTATATGATTGTTTGCGCGCCAATAAAGCCATGGCAGCTTGGGGCTTAGAAGCACGTGTGCCTTTCCTCGATAAAGAATTTATGGATGTGGCTATGCGCATTAATCCAGAAGCAAAAATGTCAAAAGACGGACGCATTGAAAAGCATATTTTGCGTGAAGCTTTTGAGCATAAATTACCTGAGTCAGTTGCTTGGCGTCAAAAAGAACAATTCAGCGACGGTGTTGGTTATTCATGGATTGATGGACTTAAAGATCATGCACAGGCCCAAGTCAGCGATCAGCAACTCGCCAGTGCTGAATTTAAATTTCCCCATAACACGCCAACGACAAAAGAAGCTTATTTCTATCGCTGCTTCTTTGAAACACACTTTCCATTACCAAGTGCCGCTGAGACTGTTCCAGGCGGTAAATCCGTTGCTTGCTCAACACCAGAAGCGCTAGCATGGGATGAAAGCTTGCAAAACATTGTCGATCCTTCTGGCCGCGCCGTTCAATCGGTCCATGATAAAGCCTATTAATTACTGCATACACTGAAATAACGACTCACTGGGTTTATTGATAAAAATAACGGGTGAGTCGTTAACGTCTTATTCAGTCACAGCACATACAACAAGAAATTAATATAAGCAATTGTATAAATTGATTATTTACCTGATTTAATCGAACAAGTTATAGTAAAAGACACATAAGGAAAAGCCCATTAAAATAATGTGGCTAATGACAGCAAGACTTTAGGACATCCATGCGTTTTTACAGCTTATTACTGATCTTATTCGTTTTATTGACCCAACAGAGTATATGTGTCGCCACCATCAATCCCTTTCATATTCAACGGGGTGACATACTCATCAATAAAAATCACCACCAATGGTATATGGTTCACATCCTCGCATTAGAAAAAAATGAACAGCAGCAGATTATTGCCCACAGCATCATCTATCGAGCACAAGAGCACAAACCCACACTAGCGAGCCTGAATCAAAGTCTTATTGCCAACCAACACGCTCAAGTGGATATCAATGATTTTAAAGAGTGGCACAAATTAACCCATAAAAATCCCTCATCCTATGACCTTAAAGGTTATATTCATTACCTTAAACATGCGCATTTTGAACGTTATGTGCATTTCACCGGACAAAATAAAGAAAAAATAATCACTCAGTCTATGGCCTTTGATCAAAAAGCCAATAAGGAAAAGCAGCGAGGTCATGTGAATAATGCTATCGATTTATACAAAAAAGCCATTGAACTCTATCCCAAAAATACCACAGCAATGGAACATTTAGCCTCCTTGTATATGGAAACTGATTTATATGAAGACGCATTAGTCTTATTTGAGTCATCCTTACACATTCATCCTGACAACAGCTCAGGGCTATTATTACTCGGCCAATGTCTACTGAATATGGAACGTTTTTATCAAGCTAAACGGGTTTTTCAAGATGGGATCCATTTATTTCCAAAACAAAAAGAACTGTTTGTTCACTATCATCAATGTGCATTGAAGAAGCAAAATAGCCGTCACCACTCGCCTATAATGTTGTAAGCTCCCTCTTTACACATCAACTCAACATCATTGATACTCATCTTAATGCTACCCACTCCTTAGCAGCCACTTTAAGCCATTAATTCTGGTAAATCTTTAAATAGTGCAAGCGCTTCAGGATTCTTTAGCGCATCTGCATTATTCACAGGACGATTATGAATGACATTTCTAACCGCAAGTTCAGCCATTTTTCCCGATATGGTTTTTGGAATATCAGCTACTTGAATTATCTTTGCTGGTACATGACGTTGAGTGGTATTTTCCTTAATGGTTTGTTTAATATTATCCATTAACACCGCGTTCAATGTCATGCCCTCCCGTAACACAACAAACAAAACAACACGCACATCGCCTTTCCACCCTTGCCCCACCACTATCGATTCTACAACCTCATCCACTTTTTCAACTTGACGATAGATTTCAGCCGTTCCTATTCGTACTCCACCAGGATTAAGTACCGCATCCGAACGGCCATAAATAATCACCCCAATTTGCGCTTCATGTTGCACTAACTCCGCATAATCCCCTTGAGCCCATATATTGTCATAACGAGAAAAATAAGCGTCATGATATTTATGATCCCCAGCATCATTCCAGAAATAGACTGGCATTGAAGGAAAAGGCTTTGTACATACTAATTCCCCCCTAGCACTTTTATCTTTAGGTCCTATTAATGACTTTCCTTGTGGATTAAGCACCTGCACCGACATCCCTAACCCAATACATTGCAACTCACCACGAAATACAGGCAAAATAGGACAGCCAAGTGCGAAGCATGAAATAATATCAGTCCCCCCCGAAATGCTTGATAAACAAAGATCAGACTTGACCTCTTTATACACAAAATCAAAACTTTCATGTACTAAAGGAGAACCTGTCGATAATACCGTTTTCAGGTGAGGTAAATGATGGCTTCTCTTTGGCTTCACACCCGCTTTTTCAAGTGCCGAAATATATTTGGCACTTGTCCCAAACACATTAATGTTTTCTTTTTCGGCAATATCCCAAAGTATTTCAGGATGTGGTGAAAATGGTGAGCCATCATATAAAATAATCTTTGCTCCCGTCATTAAACTCGACACCAGCCAATTCCACATCATCCACCCACAAGTGGTATAGTAAAAAATAGTGCTGTTTTCAGTTAAATCAACATGAAATACTAATTCTTTATAATGCTGTAATAATGTTCCCCCCGTGTCATGCACAATACATTTAGGCACACCTGTCGTTCCAGAACTGTGCATAATATAAAGTGGATGTTCAAAAGAAACAGGAACAAAGGTCATTTCCTCATGCTCCAAAGCCTGTATATCTGAGTAAGAATGACTCTCCGCCTTAATGAGTGGTAGCTGTTTCTTTATCTCTGCTTGCGATAGCTGGTGATTAATATAGGGAACAACAACAAGGTGGCCGACACTATCAATATGAGGCAATATACGGTTAATTCGTTCAAGGTTATCTAATATCTTACCATTATAGATATAAGCATCTGTGGTAATAATAACCTTTGGGGCGATTTGCCCAAACCTGTCTAATACTCCTTGAAAACCAAAATCAGGTGAACAACTTGACCAGACAGCTCCTAAGCTAGTAACAGCTAACATAGCAATAACTGTTTCGGCAATATTAGGCATGAAACCTGCCACTCTGTCTCCCTGCACTAAATTCTGTTTTTTTAACCAAGAACTCAACTTAGCAACTCGAGAATAAAGATCGGCATAGCTCAATGTTTGCAGCTTACCCCTTTCATCGTAACTGACAATAGCCAGTTTATCATCTCGGCGCCTTAATAAGTTTTCAGAAAAATTGAGTGTTACCCCCTGAAACCAGCAAGCTTTCTCCATTTCTTGTGTATGTTCAAGCACACGACTAAAGGGAGTGTAAATAACAAAGTCGCCATACTCCCACACATACTGCCAAAACAAGGTCGGTTGATTAATGGAAAACTCATAGAGTGACAAATAGCTGGAAAAGGAATACCCATTTTGATTTAAATAAGCCATAAATCCAATGAGATTAGACTGCTTAACTCTATCTTCTGAGGGGGTCCATAATGGTATTTCCATAAGATTAATCCATTAATGGTCATTGCTTATATCAAATATTAGCGGGTGTTTATGGTAATTGCATAGTCCATTAATCCAACATTGAACCAATTATACATTCCCTATTGTGTATAAGCCCATTCCCCTTCAATCGACAAACTCATTACCAGCCAATGACCCTGATGATGACAACCTTGATATGTTGACACCGATGATAATCAACATGCCACCTATTATCATATCCAATGTCATTGCCTCTTTCAAAAACAAAGCTGAAAAAATAAAAGTAACCGTTGCAGTCAACGTTGTCCACCAAAATACAAGACTTCTTATACCGCTCCTTATCGGTATCGCCTCGCATTTTAAGACATAATCCTAAACAAAAAGCCGCAATATAAAGCCTGATACAAGCAATAGCTATACCGCCTAAATCGACAGTCAAAAAACGAACAATCACACTGTGAGTGCCCCAAAAGAACACAACAATAGAGCCGTAAAAGACCCCCAATAAAAAGATGACTCAGGCATATTGATATCCATAGACAAAACACTCCATGAAAATAAGCTTATGTTCATTTATTACACTAACAAGTATGCATTAATATTAGCCACTCTCGTAACAATCAAGGAATGTTGACATTGCACTTGAGTATAAAAACTAAAACTTAAACTCAATACGCGTCGTCACATAAACGGGCACAGCTAAGGGATTCGTGTCTGCTTTTTTATACTGAATTTTACTCAATGCTTTCATGCCACTGTAATCCCAAAAACCTTCAGGCTCAGACTTTACTATCTCGGGGTTGAACACGTTACCATTCGAATCAATTAAATAACGAATTTCAACAAACCCTTCAGTATCTTTAGGGGGCATTCTTTTCGGTCCAATATTCATCCTAAAATAGTCGTTATCTTGAATCCAATATTGCGTTAACTCACTAACATCAATCACCTTCGGATTTTGATTTAATAAAATGTCAGGACTGCTTGAACAGGCAGATAGCAAGGAAAATACCGCCCCTGCCAAAATAAATCTTAACGTCATATTATTCTTTTACTCTCCATTTCCCATTGAATGAATCCGATAACAATACACAAGCATATCAATTAGTCGTATGTTCAATAGTAAATATTATGTTTAAAAAATAATTTTATCCCTCAATTTTTTTAAACTCAACAACAACCAAGTATTACAAATGTAAATTACACCATCATGCTATATGGATATAACCAGACAGCAATACAGGCCTTATGCTCTAACGACGGCGTAATAGTACTCAAACTGCACGCCACAAAATAAAAATAAATATCTAAAAGTATTAGACTTTACCTATTGAGTTTATATCTAACATTAATGATAATGCGCGCCCCTAAATAAGCAATCACATATCAACCATGCCACAAGCCATTGAACTTATCGATAATCTCATCGCACACATAGCACAATTTCAAAGCGCCAGCACCACAACAACCGACTCAACATCACAGTCTCAGCACACTGCTCTTGATATTCAGCGCCGTATTAACGAATGCGAAGGGACCATAGCATTAACTCATTATGCTCCTGTCAGCACTGACTTAAACGAAAACAGCTTATCACTGGATGAGTCGTCCAACATCAGTAAAAAACTGGGTAAAATTGACAAACTCTATACGGAAGCAAAGGTTGATTATAATGTCGACATCCAAGAAACATGCTTAATCACCAGCCAGCAAGACATGCTGAAAAAAATGGACTTAGTTGATCACGATGGTGGCAAGACAAGTAAAACCAAATGGGTGATCAAAGACGGGCAATTATATGTTGCTAGCCATGCTCCTTGGCGACAACCCACCAACCCATCAAGTGATGATAAGAAAAAAATTCATCATCCTGAATTTAGCATCAACTCCTTCGACACCCTAAAAAATGATATGGCACAAGGCGGTGTGTTTTGTGGTGGAGAGCTTAAGGTGAATGAAAACGGCAAAGTCATCTCATTTAACATCGACTGCAGTTACAGTAAGGAAGGCGGTAAAGGCGAATATAAGCAACAGGCAAAAGAAAATGGCTACGCCAGTTTACTGCATTTTAATCAATTAGGTTTGCTACCTGACAATTTAGACGAGTTAAGTATTGGTTAATAACAGAGGATTAAAATGGGGGGATTTGAACTCTGCCCTGAGTGTGGCAGCCCCCTGAATATTACACATCGATCCACTATCGCTTTACTGAATATCATAAAGCACATCATTAAAACTCATTAAGCAGACCGCCAGTTTATTCGTGATAAGTATGAGCTGTTTTGACAAAACCACACAGTGACTAGAATATTATCTCGAATAACACGCTTACTTTGCTCTATAATTGCCCAATCTGTCATTTTAAAGGGTTGATCATTGAAATAGAGTTGCTTAACGAGTTGATCCAATTTGGTGAAGTGGATCTCCACCTTTTCAATCGTATCGGCATCGGTATCAATGACAAAACTCATCATGTTATTGCTGCGATGGTAAGTGATCACCCTTCCCTGCCATGAGCTGACCCAATCCCGAGGACAATCAACATATTCTGGTACGCTTAATCTCTCCGTTTGAGGATAAGTTTTAAATGAACATATGAATATGATTAATATAAAGGTGATCCCTTGTACTCTACTCAATACGATATATTCTCTGAAAACCATTAAAGTATTTAACAATAAAATTGACAGCACTACCACCAGTGATCTCTGCCAATTACCGTATGACTATCACTCAAAGAAAGACGATTAATCACACCTTATAGATTTCGATAAATAGAGCTGAGTTCATCTGCACGAATTGACTGACCTTCACTGAATTCATACATACAAGCGTCATCAGTGTAATCCATAAAATTATTGATAGGATCCAGCCCTGCCGCTTTACTACCTCGAGTACAACTATCACGATTCACCGGACAACCATAGGCGGCACTTCTTTCTGCTGGAGTATCACTCACAAAGTCACCAGACCCACGGCACCCGCCTTGAAAAGTATGATATAAGCCAAGCCAATGCCCCACTTCATGGGTACCTGTATCCCCTTCATTGTAGGGCGTCGCACTGCCATTAGGCAAAGATTCAAATAACACAACGACCCCATCATCAATCGGATCTGAGGCATAATCACTGGGGAAAGTCGCCCAACCTAATAAACCACCGCCATTATTAGTGTAAAAATTTAAATCAGAAGCATCTCCCTGACGTAAAGCTGTTTTCATTTGCCTTTCGGCACTGGAGCCGTAATCAGCATTAAACCAGGCATCATCTTGGCTCACATCGATTGAGACTAAATTAAAGGTAAAAGGTGTCGTACTATACGCACTATTGAGCACAGCGATTTGTGCATTAATATCAGCAATGGATACTTGGCCATTGTTATCACTGTCGGTAATAATATGCATATAAACATCGACAGGAACAGAGGCAATACTGCGAAGACTGTTGGCGCTTCTTGAGGCTTTTATTCGCAGTTCCTGAAAGTGTTTTTCCTTCATCATTGCTTCGTTATCACTAGGGTGTTTAGTGCCACAATAACGATCATAAGTTTTTTTTTCGACGTTATTAGTCGCCTTAGATTGAGCCAAAAAAGGTAATAACAAAAGGGGTAAGGCTGATATTACAAGAAGTATTTTATTAGACTTCATTAATAATTTCCTTATTAAGTGAATATTGTTCATAGGCGTGAATTTTTAGACAAAAATTTTTATATGTTAATTTCTAAACGTGAACTGTCCAAAAATATTTCAACACAGATATCACTTTATTAATTAATAATAACCATTAAACCCGAGTTAACATTAATCATAAAGCTAAGATATATCCTAGAATGCAGTTTAAACTAAGTCAAACATTAGAACCTTCTAATCCTTGAATATTATGGGATTATTATTAGAGCATTAGCAGAATATTATGTGACTACAACCTAACGCTTAATTATAAGTAACTAGAAACAATTAACCACCCACAATTAATCAACTAAAGTATTACAGTATATTTAAACGTAAAAAAACTCAAATAAACCCTCCCTTGAAAGTTAGACACAAAAAATAAGGAAAATAAGAAAATAAGGAATTAAAAATATCTAAAAAAATTAAAGAAAATTAAATAAATCAAATAAAGAATTAAATAATAAATGCCATCATCAGCAATATTGGCAAAGGGCAATCTTTTCAATTGCAGCCAAGCAAACCTTAAAGGAAGCCCCAAGAGCAATGTCACCATGATTGAAATCATAAGGTTACCTATCACCCCCCCCCTTTTACTTCATCTGCAAAAAATAGCAATGACCAAGATAAAGCTAAACACCCCATCAGTACTACTAGGCCTATTCTGACTTGAATAATGTATTTTTTCTCGATTTTAAATTCTTGCATAAATCCCTTAAAGCCCAAGCGACTTCAATCATAAAGCACATTAACAGCTGATTTAATTAGCTTATCAACAATACTCTTACAGGAATTTTATCATCATCTAAGACAACCACGACTTAAGATGCTCTCATCAATAAGTCGCATTTGGGCCAGGTTCAAATATAGAAAAGTATTTTTAAATCTATACAGGAGTAAATAGCGCACTTCTACTGTAAACAAAGGACAAATACAAAAGTGCACACTTGTTAAGCCTGTCCTTTCTTTGCTTTCTTTCACTTCTTTATCTTCACTATGTAAAAAGTCAGTGTCAGTCAGCAGGTAAGTTCATGACTTCACTCAACGGCAGCCTTAATAGTACTATTGATTGTGTTCATAAAGAATATTAGAGTCTAAATCATTATACCAAAGATAAGACCTGACTCTGTGTCTTTTCTTAAGTTTCAATTGAGTGATTGATACTATTGTTTCATATTAAAGATCGGGTGCAAAGGAACCTTCAACAACCAGTCCAATATTCTCTATTACCAAAGGAAGAATATCATCTGAAGTATTAATAAGACCATCACGCCCATAAGCTCTAACATGATATTGATTTTCACTAATTAAACGATAATAAAAATACTGTGGTTCCTGCATCAATCCCTGCGAGGCATCATACAAAAATACCATGGTGTTTTCGGGAAGAGATGCTTCCAATATTTGAAGTGTTTCTGGGTAATGACCATTTTGTACTTTATAAAATTCAATGGCTTGAATAACACTGGTTAAATGTATTTTTGTTTGTTTGACTACCAGATCATCATAGATCCCACCTTCAGATGAATGACCTTCATTAACAAAAGCAAAGTAACCTATAGATCCATATAAGATTAAACTAAAACCAATGCCAGCAATACCGACAGCCATTAACTTAGTATGCTTTATTAATACTCCCCAGACAATTGCCATTAGACCAAATAAAATGCCAAAAAAAGGGATAAATGACATTCCACCGATAATATAACCCAGACAACCAACGGACTTTTTTTCATATTTCATAATTAACAACTTCCTTATTGTTCACTGAAACTTTCCATGTTAAAAAGCAAACATTAAAATACCATTCGCTCACGACAATGTAAACAAAATGTTAAAGCAAAGTATCAAGACGAATGATCATAGAATGTACCTAAGGATATATTTTTATTATTAATCAAAAACGAGCAAAACAATGTACTTTTATTGAGGCATAACAGGCTGATCACACCCAATTAGAGGGATTGGTGTGCAGGTAAATGAACAACCACGTTTAACCTGATCTTGTTTAAACCCTTGTTCAACACATTGTTCAAAGGAGAAGCGCCCGCACTGTTAAGCCCGTCCTATCTCTGTTTTTTAGTTCCTTTATACATAAACTCCTTATCTGCGAGCAGGCAAGTTCATGACTTCACTCAACGGGAACATTTATATTTGCTTTGATTTATATATTCATTACTATTACAACTAGTATAAAGTTGCAAAAATAATTAAATAGATTATAATCCACCCCCCCTTTCCAAGGGTAGTAAGATTAATTATAAAAGTAAAAAACACCAGGTTCAAGCACTGAAAAACATGAACCATTATAATCAACAAATTACTAAATTACTAAATTACTAAATTACTAAATTACTAAATTACATATTAATGGATTAATTACATGAGTAAATGTACTAAGTTTTTATTATTATCAATTCTATTATCTATTTCTTCAACGTCTTCAGCAGCTAAATATACATCTGTTATTTCATCAAAGGATTACAGCTTTGAATTATCAAAGGATAAAAACTATAAAAAAAAGTTGAAAATCTCAGATAAATCATTAAATGGTAATATAATTAAAACACACAAATTACTAGACAATGCATTTGTCAATCTACAATCATTAAAACAAAAAATAGAGCCAGAATTAAAAAAAGCAATGGAAGATTCTGGACTTCACTTCCGTTGGTTTAATTTTTCGGTAACAGGGCCTATAGAAATAAAGTTAAGTGGTACTTCAAGTGGCAAAATTAAAGCAGAAATAAGTAAATTTAGTTTATATGGAAAAGCAAAAGCAGAAAAAAGTTGGTATTTAAATGCTTATGCAACCTTATCTCTCAAAAATGCCTACGCTTCGGGTGAGTATGATCCTTCAACGGGTAAAATAAATAACTTGCAATTAAAAAGTAAATTAAAATTTGATTTTGACTCGACACTTAATTACGTAATACCACATATTGATGATATAGCTAGTTATTTTGGTAAAAAGTTAATCATAAAAAATATGAACAATATTGTTTCAGAATATCAAGGATATAAAACTGCTTATGGATTAAATAAAGTTATTCCTGCTAATAAATATGTTTATAATGGTATTGATTTTAGCTGGAAACTTGATCAACTTTTAACAGGGATGATAGCAGGGGAATTCATTCGTATTTCTATTAATGATGTTGATTTAAACCCATCAGCTAAACCACTAATATGTTCTCAGCCTGGACAAATGTCATGGAACAAAAAGATTACAGAAATCAGCCTATCTGATGAAGTGTATTTTAAAATCAATAGAAAAGTTACACAGAACTGTCAATGGTCTGGAGGTGGAGGATCGACTTTCCCTGATTTCTAACCTTTCATAATCATAAAGGTTAGAAATACAACGTCAATAATTAGGGGTATTTTCCCCTAATTATTGACGTTATATCCTAAATCGAGTAAACCTTTCATTGTTAGTGTGATCTAATGCCCTAATGGGGGTTATCAAAAACATTAAAAAATTCATTGTTTAATTATTCTCAAGATATTGAATTTATGACAACTTTACATCCGCATAAAATACGCACAATACTTGGCTAACTTAGAACTTAACGATGGGTGATGTTGGTTATTTTGCTTAACCGAATGTGCGAAAGTATTGCCTAGGATCAGGGCAACACCTCGAATAGCAGTGCACGTTAGTGTGTCCAATCTCGAAATGATGTTGCAATTTTAACTTGTTAGGTGCCTGCTTACTATCCATACTAAAACCCATGAATTTTCTCCTTGAGCCAATCCCCTTTACCTTCTTCTACAGTAAAATTAAATTCGCAGCCTTTCTCGTTCAAAAGTTTAGTTAGTGCTAATAGAAGGTCCTTATTAACCCCCTTTACCCTTTTTAAATTTGGATACACTTAATTTGATTGCTGTGACAAACTCAACAATGTATGCCTCTTTTAGGTTTCTAACACCTTCAATACAACCATGAATAATACAGCGATTTGCAGTTGTATCATCTAGTTCACCGGTGAATAACTTACCTTTGTCATTATATTCCATTCGTATAGTATAACTCCCCTTTCGGGATAAGCTGTCACAACTTCCAGTGCTATAGATAGTCACTTTTTTCATGGTTTGATTAGCCTACTAAAGTTGTAGTTAACAGCTTATTCAACAGCAACAGGATAATCTTCCAGACTGCTTACTCTTTTTTTAATACCAACCCTAGATCACAGCATTAAGCTAGATCACACCGCTAACCCATTGTTTTAAAATTATTATATACTAAAAAAATCAACTATTTATCAAGAATAGCAATGGCGCTACAATTATGGATAAATAACTGGCGAATTTTGGTTCAATCTAACAAAAAAGAGATAACAAGTGCCTAATCCCCTCATCATCTCTGTCCACTTTGTGCGGGCGTTCTGCCCGCTTTCAGCCGACTCCCCGTCGCATACACCCGCCGACTTATTTATGACATGACTTAATATTTCTCAGATGAATTGACTATTTCTGTGGCTTTTTCATCACTCATTTGACCAAAAAGTGCAGCCATCATCAGCCTGATCCGCTTCTCGGCGCTACCAAATTTGCTGGGATTCATGGTATAAGGCACATGAAAGTCCACTTCACCGACTTTTTGACCTTGCTGGTACGCTTTAATTTCGGCATCTTGTAAATATAATGCAAGATCCCATCTCCAAAGCCCCTCATATTCAAGGGTCAATTTACTCAAATCATGTTTTGCCCCACTATCTATGATCTTATAAGTATAGTGATTCTCTGTGAGCCAACTCTCCATCGCCTCTAAAAAACCTTCCCGAGTCGCATCATCTTTCACAATCACGATATCAGCTTTATTTGTCATAGCCTTAATGGGCTGAGCAGCATAACGAGGAGAGCCACAACCCGATAAAATCAGTAACGTAATAAAAACAAATAAAAATCGGTTACATCTTTTCATCATCAACCTTCCTGTTGTCCCTGTTAAAATGTTATATTTATGTTATTACTTGAAAATAAGGCGAAATAATAAAGCATTATAAATCAATTGTATACTTTTATAATATCCTCTACATTCGACAAATCTTATTCGAATAAACTGGCGTTAATCACCTTGTGGCCAACTCATCATGTGATGTTGTGATTCATTTCTAGGTTAATGGCTTCTAGGTTGATGGCTTCTAGGTTGATGGCTTCTAGGTTGATGGCTTCTAGATTAATGGCTTCTAGGTTGATAACTTCTAGATTAATGGCTTCTAGGTTAACAACTTCTAGATTGAACGTAGCGAAAGGAGAAACCCACACACAGTTAAGCCCGTCCTATCTTTGTTTTGTTTAATTTCTTTATCTTCTCTACGTAAAAAGATATCAGTCAGCAGGTAAGTTTATACCTTGACTCTAAGAGAGTGTTTCAGGCGTACGAGGATCTTTGTATCGTATACTGTCTATCACAGCACTATTTTTATCCTCATTTTTGAACGAAATATATAAATGAAGCACACAATACCGCGCTCAGCCTTCAAAGGCCGGTGACAGCGCCTATTTGAGTTACTCATCTAGAAGAATATTGAAACCACCATAAATTAAACGCTTACCATCAAAAGGCATAGGGTTGTTATCGGGATGCATCCTTGGATCGTCCATCATTGCTTTCCAAGCAAGATCACGAGCCTCTTTGGAAGGCCATGTGACCCAAGAAAACACGATTGATTCATTGGTTTCTCGTTTTACGGACATGGGGAATGACGTAAATTCACCTTCGGGAACATCATCTTCCCACGTTTCTACTATTTTTAATGCGCCATTTTCTTTAAATATAGCGGCAGACATTTTTGCGTGTTCAATGTACTTTTCTTTATTCGTGGTGGGTACAGCGGCAACAAATCCATCGACATAATGCATTTCACTCTCCTTAATAAGCGATAAAATATAAACAGTCTCCTTCAAACATTGACTCACCCATAAACCAAGTCGAAGGAAATCAAATCTACTATTAATGATAACTGTCTATGAATGCAGCCCATCCGTAAATACAGCTAAAGGTTATTAATTAGTCAAGTAACTTTTTGGTGTCTTGATTACTCTTTCTGATGTTTAACAAATATCCAGTATTAAACTGGTATTAATATATTAAAAATAATTATGGTTTTGGTTTCTGGCTGCTGCCTCGACTTGTTAGCTGATATTTAATTCGCATCTGAGACTCTAAATAATTTGTTTTTACGACCATATTCATTATGGTAGCCAAGAATAATTTTATTTGTGTTGACTTTATTGTTTTCAAAGCAGTCAATCAAATACCACCAAAAGTCCTCTTTTTTTATAAGATTACTAAACACATTCGCCTTTAAGCCAAAGACAGCATCATCAACTTTTGACTTTTCCGATGGTTCATTATTATTAATATAGTGACGGGTTGTAAAATTACAGTATTCAGCAAGCCTTACTGAGTCTTTTGCTGCAACATCCCTAATCACATAGTGAGGCGTATATATTTTTGACTCAATATAATTTATATCTGTATACATCGAGGGCTCTCGGCCATTTTTAAGTGCAATCATTAAATCCAAAGCTTTTTCAACTGCCCCTTTAGGATCTTTTGATGTGAGGATTGATGCATGAAAAGCGGCGTTAATTTTATTAGAATGACTTTCTATGGATTTTATGATCTTAGAAGTTATAGCTGAATCACTTAAATTACGCTCACTGGACTCAAAACATAAATATGCTTTGCCAACCTCTTCTATAGCGGCAACTGATAAAAAATAAGCTCTAGCTAAATGATCATTTTTGAGTAAAAGATTAGCTTCTTTTATCAGCTGCTTTGCGTTATCAAATGAAGCTAATGATAAATCTTTTAGAATATTAACAGTAAACCTAAATTCGGGTGGAATTCTTGATGTTCCCATCGTTCACCTAACCTTTGTATAGTTCGTTTTCTCAATTTAATCTGCTTTTACTTAACAAACATACTTTTACTCTTTCCCAATCTCAGTTAGTCAAAACACACATGACTAATACACTGTATTTAAATCAGTTAATAACAATACTGATACGCCCATACTATCAACAGTCCTTCTAACTAAACCATTACCCATAAATACTAAAACCTTTGAAATCGAATGCGCTAAATCACAATTTTCAGTAAAAAACCAGTCCATACTTGACCCAACACACTCAATTCGAAGCTATACACTGCCTTTGTTTTTTGCTTTTAGTCCCCATCGAAATTGACGAAAATATTTTATCAGTCATCGCGTGAGCGAGGCACGGATGCCGAGGTAGCCTTAGTTGAATCAGGGATGATGAATCTAAGGCGATAGCGATGACTGTTAATAAAATAATAAGGCGCTTAACTTCGTCTGGGGCAGCAAGGTGATCCAAGAGGGAATTGCTGTGGTTTCCCTTTTGGCCCTGTGTGAGTGGGCACTCACTATGTTCCATTAAGCGAAGCTTAATATTTTCCACCTGCTGCAGGCAATTAGCATCAATAAGGCCATGGTTAATAGAAAACCAGTCCAATATAAATAGACTAGGTGAATACATAAAAAGGAAGGAACAGCTTCATGAAAAGAAAAGTATTGAACTCAGAAGTTCAAGTATGACAAATCAATGTCATACTCAAACCCCACTAATGTGTCAGTCACACATTAGTGATTACAATCTGGGCCATGTTCATGGTCATCATCCATAAACTCATCATCGCCTTCTTGATGCTGCATCACGCCCCAACCATCACTCATGCCGCCAAACTCACTGGCGAAATCATTGAGACTCGATTCTTGCGCAACCAGCGCATCATATTCAGGTACCATGTTTAAGCACACAATGAGCTCCCACTTACCCGACTCGTCGTTTAACAGCAGCTCAACTTCACCTTCTAACGCTTTCGTTTGAATATCTTCTAAGGCCGACTCTGCATCTCTTTGATCGTCAAAAACTAAAAAGAAATCAATATCAAGCGCTTTCGATAAATCAATGCCAGCATCCGCCATGGCCGCTAACATTTTACCATTATCATCATCTGGGTATTGCATAAACCATTCTCCAATCTTATAAGCAGATAATATTCACTTTTAGCCAGCCGCTAAAATCTTGACAGACTCACCATTAAACGTCACGGTTTCTCCCGCTGTTACCTTTTTACGTTTACGGGTTTCAATCTCGCCATTAACCTGCACAAGACCTTCAGAGATCACATGCTTAGCTTCACCACCCGCACTCATCCACCCCTGCACCTTCAAGACTTTATAAAGCTCAATGTATTCTTCACCCGCTAATAATGTTAGTTCAGCCACTTGATTACTCACTTAGACTCGCCTTTATCAAAATATATTGCGCCGCATTATACCTGAACTCATTTACAGTGTCTGTTTCAACCAAGGTCACAACACATTCGACAATGACAGCTTACCAATAAAAAATGAGTAACAGTGCAAGACTGTTACTCATTTCTCTAGCAAACTCAGGTTAAAACCTGGTCAATCCAATATTAAAAAATGCACATTATCCGCGGCTAGTCACTTCAAGTAAGTGATAACCAAATTGTGTCTTAACCGGTCCTTGGACTTCATTCAATGGCGCACTGAATACAACCTCATCAAACTCTTTTACCATCATACCAGGACCAAATGAGCCTAAATCTCCACCTTGTGACGATGAAGGGCATGAAGAGTTTGCCTTAGCAACGTCACCGAAATCAGCACCCTCTAAGATTTCTTGCTTTAACTCTGCACATTTTTCTTCAGTGCTCACTAAAAGGTGTCTTGCTGTGGCTTGTACCATAATGTTACTCCAAAAATAAAGGTAAGCCGATGATGATAGCAATACATCGGCATCAATAAACGCTGTCAGTATAAAAACAAAAAACGATTTTAAAAAGCCCTATCGCTACTTTGTTTCAAAATACCCACTCAATTAGTGGCTAGCTTGTTGTTGCTTGAGCTGCTGTGCAGTCCAATTGTGAATTTTTAATGTCAACACTTCCATGGGTAATGCACCCGATGTTAATACTTGATCATGAAATGCCCGTAAATCAAAATACTCTCCTAATTCCGCCTGCGCCTCTTCCCTTAATGCCAATATTTTCAATTGACCCACTTTATAAGACAATGCTTGTCCGGGGATAGCCATATAACGCTCAACTTCCGCAGTAATATCCGACTCCGCCATGGGTGAGTTATCTTTCATATATTGAATCGCTTGCTCACGGCTCCAACCTTTTGCATGTAATCCCGTATCCACGACTAAACGCATGGCTCTGAGCATTTCATCGGAAAGTTTACCAAAATATTGATATGGATCCGTAAACAGTCCCATTTCGATACCCAAATACTCGGCATAAAGCGCCCAGCCTTCTTCAAAGGCATTATAACCCCCAAAGCGCTGGAATTCTGGCACGCCAGTGAGCTCTTGCTTAATGGCAATTTGAAAATGGTGACCTGGCGCCGCCTCATGAAGTGATAACGTCGTCGTGCCCCATTTAGGCTGCGCCTTAAGGTTATAAGTATTGATGTAAAACACCCCAGGGCGAGAACCATCTACCGCTGGCGCTTCATATGAGGCCCCCGCAGCGGATTGCTCTCTGAAACTTTCAACAGGCTTTACCACATAGTCGGCTTTGGGCATCACATCAAAATAGGTTGGCAACTTGACATTAATTTTATCTTTCAGCTGCATGTAAGCCTCTATAAGCGCTTCTTTATCTTCAAAGAAATATTCAGGCTGGGATGAAAGTGAAGTAAAAAATGCAGCAAGATCCCCTTTAAAGCCTACTTGTTCACGGACGTTATCCATCTCAGCGCGGATCCGTGCCACTTCCTTAAGGCCCATTTCATGGATCTCATCCACAGGTATGGTCGTCGTGGTGTGCTCATTGGCCAGTTGCTGGTACCAAAGTTGTCCATTGGGTAGTCCCCACCAACCATCACTTCCACGAGCAGCAGGCAAGTAACGCTTTTCTAAATACGTATTAAAATCAGACAAGGCAGGAATGAGCTGCTCCAGAATAAGCGCACGATATTGTGTGGTCAGCCGCTTTTTTTCATTCGCCGTAAAATCACTTGGAAAATTCTTAATCGGCTGATAAAACACACTGCTAGTAACATCTTCTACTATTTGCGCTTGTAACTGGGGGATCATGCGCTCCACTAACGCACGGGGAAGCACCACTTGACTCTCAATGCCCTCATTCATGCGCACTTGCGCATCGCTAAGCCACTGAATAAATTCTTTTATTCGAGCCTGCCAGTTTTCATAATCTTGCACTGTGTTAAAAGGCTGAGCACTATCGCCACTGCCTAATTGCACCATAGTGATTATATCGCTAGAGAATTGATCCATTGGCATAAAGTAGTGAGGAAAGGCTTCATCCGCTAATGCCATATTCCTATCATACATAAACACATCGTAGCTCAACTGCAATTCCGTCGGCAGCGCTTGACGATCAATTTTTTTAAGCTTAGCTAAATACTGAGTATTAAGCTCATGACGCTGTTTTAAATAGTCATCGGTTAGATCATTAGTAAACTGATGATCATAATCATGGACGCCGACAAAGGTCGCATCCAATGGGTTAAGTTTTAAATAATCTTTGAAATATTGATCCACTAACTGTAAATATTTTTGCTCTTGACTCTCATTACGTGCCACTTGATCCTCGGCGTTATTTGCCGTTTCTTGTGGCGCATTCGGTGAGCAAGCACTCACTCCCAATGTTAATCCAATCAAAATGGCTAAAACTGCTTTTTTCATTTTTTATTTTACCTTATCAATAGACAGTCATTTTTTTCCTATACTAAATAAAAGACCGTCAATGGAGCTGATCATGATGTACGCCGTTAATCAATCCGATATACGCGATCCTGACACTGGGATTTACAATTACACTTACTTCTTAGAATCCTTCCAGCACGAATGGAAACGCCATATTAGAACCAATGAAAGCTTGATGTTATTGTATCTATGTCCAAACATTCATGAAACAGTAACACAACCTTATTTATTAAAATCGTTAATTACTCATGTGCAAGCAAACCTCAGAAACAGCGATTTATTCGGTCGGCTCGATCCCCAACGCTTCGCCATTGGGATTTTCTCTATCACCCCTGCAGTCACCCAAGTGATCATCAATCGAATCGAAAAAACCATTTTGGATTTTAATCAGCAATACAGCCAACAACATGCTACTCAAGTGGACTTCACCTTAGCTGCCTGCGCCTGTAAACCCAATAATGCGTTACATGTTGAATTACTGTTTGAGAAATTAGAGCAAGTCAGTAACGAAATAAACTGCTCAAATGACAAAGTCACTGTGATCACTCACCTTTAATATCCAGTCAGTCATAAGACAAGCAATAAAAAAGCCCCTATTTGGGGCTTTTGAAAAACATAATATAAAAACTACAAACTTACATTATGGATCCGTGCTTTCTCTTCAATATAAGACAAGTAACTGGTCGCACTGCGTTTTGTCTTTTTATCATTCGCTGCAAGTTTGGCGCGTTTATAAGCTTGCTTATACTCTTTTAAGCTCAAATAAGCCAAAGCTAGCTCAAACTGTGCTTCACCAGGATTCTTAATACCCGCAGATAATGACTTTTTAAAGGCACTAACTGCAGACTGATAGTTTCCTTCAAGCGCCAATGTTCGGCCTTGCTTTAAATAAAGCTCACCATCATTATCGATAGCGGCCGCTTTACCATAATAACTGGCCGCCTCTTTTAGCTCTTTCGCGTTATGATAAAAACCCGCTAATGTGCTTAAGCTTTTCTCATTAGTCTCAATCAAGCCTGATTTAAGGGCTTTTTCAAAAACTTTTGCTGCACGGTAAGGCGAGCCTTTTTGTGCAAGTAATTGAGATAATCGAGTCACGTTAGCGCCAGTTTCTAAAAAGCCATTTTTATAGGCTAAATCATAAGTGGCTAAAGACTTAGTGTAATCTTCAGTCATCAAATAAAACTGCGCTAACTGCACCCAAAGTCGCTTATCGTCTTGGAATAAAGGCACCATGACTTCAAGCACTTTAACGGCATTTTTATATTGTTTCTTGTTAAAATAAGCCGTTAATTTCATTTGATAAAGCCCTTTATCAGGCTTATCACTTAGTGCAATACCTTTATCAACCACTTCAAGCACTTTATTCCAGTTTTTCTCTTCAGAATAGGCAATACCAATACGGCGGTAAACTTGCGCATCTTCCTTACAAGTAAAGCTCATCCAATCATAATAATAAGGAATGGCTTGCTTAAACTGTTTCTCTTGCAATAACAAATCAGCATATAAACGCATCGTACCAGCGTGATCAACACCACCTAATACGTTTGCATCAACCGCTTCTTTCAAGTATTGAAGTGCTTTCTTCATCTGCCCTTTTTCGGCATAGAAGTTACCTAGCATTCTAGCAACATACGCTTTATCGAAGGTTTTTCTAGGATTAGCTTCAAGCAATATGCTCAAGGCTTCATCTAAATTCCCCTCAGAATACGCCGCAAAAGACTTTTGGACTTTTTTAGCCACACTTTGACCAACAGCTTTAGACTGACGCGCATCGATAGGGCATTTTTCGGCGGCATAAGCCGTATTAACCACACTGCTTGCGACAAAGGCTGTGCCACTGGCTAAAGAAAGAACAAGTGCAGCTGCGATTGAATTCATCTTAACCATCACTATTACCTCCCTTTATCCAATTTAAAGTCAAGCTGTACAGTTAAACCGGGTTGTTTAATGGCTTTACCATCAACAATTTTAGGCTTGTACTTCCACTTACGTAAGGCTTTACGTGCTTCTTTATCAAAGACGCGCTTAGGCTCAGCTTTGATCACTTTAACGTCTTCAACACCACCAATTTCATTAATGGTAAAGCTCAACTGTACCCAACCTTCTTTACCATCACGCGCGGCGGCAATCGGGTATTGGGGCTCAATTCGAACAATCGGTGTTGCATCGCCGTCACGGGTCATCATGCTACCCATTTTAAAACCTGTGTCCGTCGCAGCGGCATTCACTCCACCCATATTAAACGAAATATTCGTATCAATATCACTTGAGCTATCCGGTGGCGTGATATCTGGTTTTGGTGGCTGCTCTGGTGGCGTAGGAGGCTTAGGTTTTACCCTTGGCTTTTTCGTCGCTGTGGCATCTTGTTTGCTCATGGTAATTTCGATCACTGGCGAGTCTGTAGAAGTAACGTGGCGGGTTGGACCGCCACCTACTAAAAAGGCCATAAAAACGAATAGAGCAAAAGTCACAGCACCACCAATTAGCAATGATACTATTACTCTTATCATATTAGTCTTTCCCCGCTGAAACCGAAATCTTATCGATACCTGCTTTTTTCACATTATCCAAAACTTTAATCACTAAGCCATGTTGGGCTTCTTTGTCAGCTTGAATAAGGACGGCCGCTTCTGGTGCTTCAGCAAGCATTCTTTCTACGTTTGCTGTTACACGTTCGATATCAACTTGACGATTTTCCATCATGATAACGCCGGTTTTACTGACGCCAATGAAGATGTTAGCCGACGGTTTCTTAGTCGCTTGAGATGCTTCTGGCTTGTTATAATCTAGGCCTGAAGGTTTGACAAACGATGTTGTTACAATAAAGAAGATCAACATGATAAACACGATGTCTAACATCGGTGTCATATCAATTTGCGCTTCCTCTTCCACGCTGGAGTGCTTTCTACGTGCCATGTTCAATCTCTCTCTAGTGGTGCGGCATGCTGTCTTTTAGCTTTTCAATACTGATTTTCATTTGTGCATCAAGACGAGTACTGAAAAATACTCCTGATAACGCTGCAACCATTCCTGCCATTGTCGGCATGGTTGCCATTGAAATACCAGCTGCCATCATACGCGCATTACTCGTGCCATGAACTGCCATAATTTCGAAGACTGAAATCATACCGGTTACAGTTCCCAGTAAACCTACCATAGGACAAATTGCCACTAAGGTTTTAATGATCAGCATACGAGCCGTTAAATCTTGCTTTGCTTGGGATATCCAAGCTTCACGGATCCGGTGTGCATACCAAGAGGTTGAATCCTCTCTTTCATCCCATGTGTGAATGATTGCTTGATGTTGCTTTGGCGATACCCATTTCAAATACCAGTACCGCTCAAGCATCAATACCCACATGACAAATAACACTGCCGCTACAATCCAGAGGACATCGCCTCCGGAGGCCATGAAGCCCCTGACGGAATCCCATAAGTCCATCAGGTATAGCATCATTAGTCGTTCCTCTTCTCAGCGTGAGCAGCAATAATACCTGCACTTTGCTCTTCAAGTACTTGAACAATCGTCTTGCTACGAGCAACAACAATTGCATGAAGAAGCATTAACGGTAGCGCCGCTACTAGCCCTTGTACTGTCGTCATCAATGCCATAGAAATACCGCCAGCCATCAGTTTTGGATCGCCAGTACCAAACAGTTGGATACTTTGGAAGGTCGCAATCATACCGGTTACGGTACCTAATAGACCCATCATAGGCGCAATGGCCGCAAGCACTTTAATGATTGAGATACGAGACTCAAGTGCTGGGGTTTCTTTCAGAATGGCTTCATCTAGTTTCAGCTCAAGTGTTTCAACATCAACATCTTTATTGTTGTCATACACTTTAAGCACACGACCTAAGGCGTTATTACCAGGCTTGTCTAAGTTCTTACGCTGGGCTTTCACTTTCGCACCTACAACACCCAGTGTCACTAAACGCTCAAGGGCAATTAAGGCGCCTAAGATAAGTAAAACAATAATGATATAACCAATGGTTCCACCGGCCTCAATACGCTCTTCAATCGTCGCTTTTTGAGTGAAGATGTTTAAGAGCACACCACGTACAGGGTCAATATACAGTTTAGCGTAACCGGTTTTGGTTTCTTCAAACTTCTTGATAGGCGAAACTTGATAACCGTCAGGTTGTTGAGATAATTCCTGAATAAGGTTTAACTCAGGGTTATAAACCACATACTCATTATTCGCTAATAAGTTAAAGGTACCCACACGGGTCACTTTAGTGTTTTCAACACTGCCATTAATGTCAGTCACTGTGCCATCGAAGGTCACAACTTTACCTGACTCAACCATTTCAAATAACTGTGCTTCCCAAAACTTATGTAGCTCTTCAATTTTAGGCAGCTGCTTACGGGCTGCAAGCTCCTCAATAAAAGTATTACGGCCTGGGTATTGTGCACTGATATTCGATGCGGCCAGCTTACCAGCGAAATCACCCGCATCGCCTTTCACCACACCAAACATCTCACCTAAATCACCTTGAGCGGTTTTTAAGTCTTCTTCTAACTGAGCAATTTTACGCTCGTTATCCAAAAATGCTTGGTTTAAGTCTTTACCACGTTGTTTTTCATTTGCTAGGGCTTGTTTTTCGCGTTTCAATAACGCGGCTTTGTCCCCACGCTCATTTCTGAACTCTTGCTCACGTTTCTTGTTGACTTTCGCATCGGTAGCACGATCCGATTGAACTTGCTTTAAAAGTTGGTCAATGGTTTTCGGTGCATCAGCGGCACTCACCATGCCAGACATTAGCGACAGAGTAGAAGCAAGGATTGCTGTTTTTATTAACTTCTTCATTATTGTGCAGCCTCCGCAGCTGGAATGGGTAACGCAAAGAGATCAGGTGCACCTTGTTTACGTGCAATACGGATACCTTTGGTGATATCGCGTAAATAGCTATCATCTAGCTTTTCCCAACCCTTAGTGTCAGCGTTGTACATCCATGCTGATTTTTGATCTAAACTTTGTGCGTACAAAGCAACACGACCTAAACGAAAGAAATCAACCAAGATTTCTTTACCATCCATGTTTAACTTACCGGTATCCACTGCCACAAAATTACCATAGTCACGCTCAATGCTGTATGCATCAAGAATGAGGCGGTATTTCTCAGCTAAAGACACTTCAGCGCTGTTTAATAAACTTTTTAAATTAGCCACACGCTTAGTACGCGTTTCAGTGTTGAATGGCAAATCTAATTGAACAAACTGATCAAGTGCATCGACCATTTTAAACATCAAAGGCACAACACCTTGACGCAGTGTATCAATACCATTGATATCATCTTGAATGGATTTCATTGTCGCTTCTTGATCCGCGACCAATCCCGCTAAATAATCATTATATGCTTTAGTAGACTCGCGCTCATCGGCAACTGAACCGTATTCAAAAACCATATCTTGAGCTTGATCAAAATACTTGTCGACTTTCTTTTGAGACGCCGCTGACGCTTGATGAATTTTGCTGTCAGCATTTTGGACATTTGAAAGAGGGTCGGCCATCACGAGTGGGCTACCGGCTAAGGCTAATGCGCCTATAAGCGCCTTAGCGATTGTTGTTTTATTGCTTACCTTGGACATAGTTCCCAACCAATTTAAAGTGATGAAAAAAATCTTTAACTTAACGATAACAGGCATTCTTATTGTATTTGACTCCTGTATCTAAGCCTGTATTTCTATTGTGATTGTTAATTATTATCTTCTTAATTCCTATGGATGATAGGATGCAGACTGTCACGCATCATTCCACAAACTGTTAACCTGTGTCAACATTTGAGGAAGGAGAAAACTAGTAAAAAGCCAAGTTAGAGCATAGAAATCGTGCACAAGGGGTTAATTTGAACAAATATGAAATAAAAAGACATTTATTTAGCCATTCTCGCTTTGTGATAAGGCATTTTTGTTAACATAAAAAACACACCAAGTGCTGGCTTAACTCACAATGTGACTGAGACTCCGCCGCATTTTTTAAAGCAAGCACATTTAAAAATGGGGGGGGAATACTATAAAAAAACAACTAGAGTTCATAGACTAATATTGAATAAACCCACTTGTTAACACACAAAACGTTAATAACTTGAGATTAAAAAGTAACATTAATCAGAATAAGGAATTCTTAAGTCAAATACATGCTCAAAACGCTAAAATTAACAATTTCACTGCGTAATTAATCACCCGAGAATAAGCATGAAGCACACGGGTAAAACGATAAAGTGAGGTCAAAACCACTGTTTTTTATGTTTTCAACAACACTTTGTTTATGACAAAATGATATATAAAAGTTGAATAAAAAATGAATAAGCCTCCTTTCAATATCATGGTTAGTCCACATTTACCTTAAGCAACCTCTTCTCTTATTCAACCATACTCAGGCAATAAAAAGCCCTCAATAGTGTCACTATTGAGGGCTTAATAAGGTGAAAAGCATTATTCTTTGGCTTTGGTTTTTGCCTTGGCTTTAGGTTTAGCTTTCTTCTTCGCTTCAGCGAACCACTTTCCATCAATATATTTTGCTGTCCAGCCCGTGGCTTTACCGTCAACATCCGTTGCAACATATTGCTCTTTCGTCTTGCGACTAAATCGCACCGTTGCCAAATTACCGTCATCGTCCTTTACGGGCGCATCGGCTAAATATTGATACTTTGGCCAAAGCAAATCACGGTATTTCACTAATTCCGCAACTTGTGGACCACGGGTTTCTCGTGATTTAGGGAAAGTACTGGCCGCTAAAAAGATCCCCGCCGCGCCATCTCTTAATACGAAATACGCATCCGATTTAGTACACTTTAAATCAGGTAAGTGAATTGGATCCTCTTTTGGTGGCGCCGCTTCACCACTTTTTAGTAATTTTCGCGTATTCTTACAGTCACTATTGGTACACCCAAAGTACTTACCAAAACGGCCATTCTTAAGCTCCATATCATGACCACAACGATCGCACTCGATAATGGGGCCTTCATAGCCTTTAATCTTAAATTGCCCTTGCTCGACTTCATAACCGCTGCAACTAGGGTTATTACCGCACACATGCAATTTACGCTTTTCATCAATTAAATAGCTGTCCATGGCTGTACCACAAACGCCACATCGATGCTTGGCTCTCAGTGCATCGGTCTCAGCATCTTCACTGTTTTCACTAATGGCTTCTTCACCAGAAGTCAGGTTTAAAGTGGTTTTACAGCGCTCTTTAGGTGGCAGTGCATAACCTGAGCAACCTAGAAACACGCCTGTCGTGCCTGTACGGATCCCCATAGGCCTTCCACAAGTGGGACATTCGATATCCGTTAATACCATTTCATTTGGACGCATTCCCCCTTCTTCAGGTGGTAATTCCGCTTTATCCACTTGCTCGGTAAAGTCTTGATAGAAGCCATCGAGTACGTGTTTCCAATCTCGCTTACCTTGAGCGACATCATCCAATGTTTGCTCCATGCTGGCAGTGAAATCGTAACTCATCAACTCTTGAAAGCTCCCCACTAAGCTATCACTGACTATCTCACCCATTTTTTCGGCATAAAAACGGCGATTTTCAACTTTCACATACCCTCTATCTTGAATGGTTGAGATAATGGTTGCGTAAGTTGACGGCCTACCAATGCCCCTTTTCTCCAACTCTTTGACTAAAGACGCCTCACTAAAACGCGCCACAGGTTTGGTGAAATGTTGCTTAGGTAATAACTCTTTTAAGTTGAGAACATCGCCTTTATTAACAACAGGCAAGGTATTGTCTTCTTCATTTTTCTTCTTAATCGCAGGCTGGACACGTGTCCAACCATCAAACTTCAATATGCGCCCTGACGCTTTGAGCTCGTAATCACCCGCCGTTACCGTTAATCGAGTCGCATCATATTTAGCAGGCGTCATTTGGCAAGACACAAATTGACGCCAAATTAGCTCATATAAACGCTGCGCATCGCGCTCCATATCCGTAAGAGACGCGGATTCAACTTTCACATTTGAGGGACGGATCGCTTCATGAGCCTCTTGTGCGCCTCCTTTACTGCCATAACGCAGTGGTGTTTCAGGCAGATATTTATCGCCAAATTCTTGACCTATCATCTCACGCACACTATCCAGTGCTTCTTGACTTAAGTTCGTCGAATCCGTTCTCATATACGTAATATGACCAGCTTCGTACAAGCGCTGAGCCATCATCATGGTTTTCTTAACACCAAAACCTAATCGCGTGCTCGCCGCCTGTTGAAGCGTTGAGGTGATGTAGGGCGCGGATGGTTTACTCTGTGTCGCTTTGTCTTCTCTTGCCGTGATAGCAAATGAAGACTGGGATAATGCCTCAACAGCCGCTTGTGCCTGCGCTTCATTAATAGGTTTAAACGCCGTATTTTGGCACTTAACCACTTGCATTTTCAGCATTTCTTGTTTAGCCGTATTCAATTCGGCATGCACATCCCAAAACTCTTCAGGGACAAATGCTTTAATTTCACTTTCACGCTCAACCACTAAACGCACAGCAACCGATTGCACTCGGCCTGCGGATAATCCTCTTGCCACTTTTTTCCATAACAAGGGTGATGCCATAAAGCCAACAACACGATCTAAGAATCGACGGGCTTGCTGAGCATTGACCATGTTGGTGTTTAAATGTGAAGGCTGACTAAAGGCATCTTTAATTGCCGATTTAGTGATTTCATTAAACACCACACGTTGATAGCGAGATTCATCACCGCCAATCACCTCTTGTAAATGCCAAGCAATCGCTTCCCCTTCTCTATCCAAATCGGTCGCGAGATAGATATGATCGGCAGATTCCGCTAAGGTTTGCAGCTCTTTTACGACTTTTTCTTTACCTGGTAAAGTTTGATAATTTGCTTTCCAACCATGTTCAGGATCCACTCCCATACGGGCAATTAATGCCTGTTGAGCCTTGACCCTTTTGTATTCCGCTTTATCTTCTGCCGACATTTTCCGTACTTCAGCAGGGGATTTACTGGCCACTTTCGTGTCCGCATTTGCAGATGTCGGTAAGTCCCGAATATGTCCCACACTCGACTTAACGATGAATTCTTTACCAAGATATTTGTTAATAGTCTTGGCTTTTGCCGGTGATTCGACAATAACTAGCGATTTACCCATAAATTAATTTGCGCCAACAAGTTTCAATATCATGAAAATTGGCTCCATATATAGAGTGTTGTGCAAACACTTTCAAGTGGAACCCTGTTTTATTTGCATTAGTGAGACACTTTTTAACCGTTTTACAAAAAATAATGAAAAATAATACTGCGTATTTAAAAACTAATATTCCATGATTAGTCATTAAGCAAGGTCTCTTAGTGCATTTCAATTCAGATTGCCCTTTTCTGTAACATTTATCAAACTTGTAACCTTTGCTGCTTGTGTATATTGTGCGCTAAACAGCGCCGTTTTATCGCTATCCACCGATCTTTTGGATATACATAAAACAGCCTCTGCCGATTTAAGGATATACAATGGATCATTTTGAAGCGAATTTTGATGGACTTGTGGGTCCAACTCACAACTACGCCGGTTTATCATTTGGCAATGTGGCCTCATTTAATAATGCCGATGCCATCTCTAATCCTAAAGCTGCCGCTAAACAAGGGCTGGCTAAAGCCAAAGCCGTTGGCCAATTAGGATTAGTACAAGGCATATTGGCTCCTCAAGAGCGACCTGACCTTCATACGTTACGCCGCATCGGTTTTACTGGCTCTGACGCCAACGTGCTTACTCAGGCAGTAAAACAAGCTCCATTATTGCTTAATGCTTGCTGCAGTGCATCAAGCATGTGGACAGCCAATGCGGCAACCGTCTCTCCTAGTAGCGACACATTCGACAAAAAACTGCATTTCACACCAGCCAATTTAGTCGATAAACTGCATCGCAGTATTGAACCTATCACTACAGGCCGCATCCTCGCTGCTACCTTTAACGATAGCCGCTATTTCAGCCATCATCAACATCTGCCAGAACATGCTAATTTTGGCGATGAAGGCGCGGCCAATCATACACGCCTATGCGGTGAGTATGGCAATAAAGGCATAGAGCTGTTTGTATACGGCCGTGAAGCCACAAACCTTAATGCCATTGCCCCAAAAAAATACCCTGCCCGTCAGACATTAGAGGCCTCTCAAGCCATAGCACGATTACATGGTCTATCTGATGAACAAGTCGTGTATATTCAGCAAAATCCAGCTGTTATTGATCAAGGGGTATTTCACAATGATGTCATCGCTGTAGGCAATCAAAATGTGCTTTTCTATCATGAGCAAGCTTTTCTCAACACAAAAGACAAACTAGCTGAAATACAAGAAAAATTTAATCAGACATGCAATAGACCACTGCATTTCATTGAAGTTCCAACAGGAAAAGTCAGTATTTCGGATGCCGTCAACACTTACCTTTTTAACACGCAAATTATCACCTTACCCTCAGGGGATATGGCCATTATTGCGCCCACAAATTGTGAAGAAAATCCAGCGGTGAAAGCCTATTTAGATGAAGTGGTGACATTAGGCACCCCCATTAAGAAAGTGCACTATTTTGATGTAAAACAAAGCATGCAAAATGGCGGAGGCCCGGCCTGTTTACGTTTACGTGTCGCCATGACTAAAGCGGAAGTCGCAGCAGTCAATCCTCACACGTTAATGAATGACCACTTATTTACCACGCTCAACAATTGGGTGGATAAACATTATCGTGACAGGCTCAGCATTCATGATTTAGCCGATCCTCAGCTTATTGTTGAATCGCGCACGGCACTGGATGAATTAACCCAAATCATGCAATTAGGCAATGTGTATCAATTTCAACGTTAAAAATGCATTATCAACAGAATTGACGACTAATAAGTCAATGTGCCTAAACGATAAAAAAACCAACACTTAAGGTGCTGGTTTTTTATCGACATAAATTTACAAGGGAGTTCATATAAACATCATGGTGTCGGTGTCACACTGATCACCACATTGATACTCGCAATATAAGTTTCAACCCCTGATGGTGTCGTCACTATCACATCTAATACACCCGATTCGGCTTCCGTGCTTCCCTTGACGGATACATTAACCGCTAAACCTTCCCCACCTCTATCTTGCACAATAATGGGATTGGTTGTGGCAATACTACCTGCTGAGGTTTCAAAGCTAATTTGCGTGCCTGATGGTAAGGTTTGATTGTGTAAATCCGACACTATCATAGATAAACTGCCGATCCCTTCACCTACAATATCCATTACTTGATTACTCGTATCACCATTACTATCAATGATCACGGGTTGTGAAGCATAGGCCGTACTGCCAGACATGACTAATACAATATTTTTCCTGATATCAATAGAAACCGTATCATCTTCTATCGAGCCACAATTTGTATTTCCCTCAAGCGCACACAAAACACCATTATATAATCCATCAGCCTCATTAAATGACCCGTCACTATTAAAATCAATTAGTTCCTCTAATTCCCCGCCAGCTTCACCGCCAGAGACTTGTGGATTAAAAACATTATCTTCATTGAAATCCTCAAAGGCCTCATCCATATCATAGGGCTCGCCTTGAATATTGAGATCATTAATGAACACATCAACTTCATCTTCATCAAAACGGCCATTACCATTGAGATCCGCAAAAGATTCTTCCCCAATGGCAAAAGCAGTAATCGTCGCACGGCCCCCCATCGGCTGACCAAAAGCAGTATCTGAATATGCTTCCTGTACATCGAAATAATGCGTATCAGCAGGTAAGTTAGTTTGATGATAATCCCCAACAGGGCGCACATCTTGACTCCGCCATGTCACAAAGCAGCTCCCATTTTCGGTCAGACAATAATCATCAATGCTCCCGCCTTCGGTGCGAAAGGTCACCGCCGTACCGTCAGGTACCGGATTATTAAACGCATCAGCAAGCCTTGCGGTGACAATCACTTCTGTGCCATCGATATCCCAACCCTCCGGTGAGTAGTTATTTGCACTCAATGAGACACTGTCTTGATCGGCAATGCCTGTTGTCACCACCAACTCACTCGATTGGCTGGAAATATCATCATATACACCGTCATCATTAACAAGGTAAGCGGTCACGCGAATAGGCGTTGCAGTGGTACCGGCATTTACTGTGGTTTGCACTAAGCCTTCAGCATTGGTTGACGCGTTTGTTGGATAAAGTTCTAAACCTCCAACCTCAGTATTTAACGAAAAAGATACCGTTTCATTACTCATGGGCTGACCGCTCACATCCAGCACCTTAAACACAACTAACGATGTCGCAATACCGCCTGTATTTTTAATGCCTATTTGCTCAGGCGTTGCCGACACAAATTGAATGCTGCCTTTATCAGCAGCAAGGACATTAATATTGCCCGTTGCCGTTAAACTTGTGCCCACATCGGCTGTCACCGTAATGATATCTTCTCCCACACACCCTTCTGCGCGGTAGGTACTCGATGCCCTCCCATTGATTGCCGTAACCGGTGAACTTAAAGAAGCTAAATCCGCATCGGTACAAATAGATGAGAAATTAACTTTAATGAATTCATCCGTATAAAGGCTACCTTCATCATCTTGAATTTCAATCGATACTGTTACTGTCCCGCCTGCCGATAACTGATCCATGCTCACTAAAGCCAGACCTTCTACAAACGGCTCTCCTGATCCCATTTTCAGATCCTTAGCACCCACGGTAAAAATAACCTGATGAAATTCGTCACTGCTGATCCTCGCAGTGACAGTATCGGCGCCGAGTTCCGTTGCAGCATAAATATCAGCCATTGCGACACCATCTTGTGTCACAACAGTACTAATGGGAATAGAAGCTAAATTACTGGTGAAGGTGACAATAACGGGATCATCTGTCCCTATTACCGTCGCTTTTAACTGACCAGGCTGTTTAGCGGTAATGCTTTCAATAGCATTACCCTCTTCATCGGTAAGCTCAAGTATGACTTGCCGTAAACCCACGACACCACCATCACCTATCATCATAAATGTGTGTATATCATTAATATCGATCTGATTGGTCAATGTGGCAGTGATAGATCCAGCGCCTTTAAGGTTAGAGGTATGAAGCATCACCTGCGCTTGACCATTGGCATCAGTGATAGCCGTTCCTGTTATCGGATTAAACGAGCCTAATGCTGGGTCATTTAGAGTAAAAGTTACCAATTCATTTTCAAGCAATCCTCTTTTTGAACTTCTGACTGTTGCAGTCACCGTTGCAGGACTTGCAGCTGAAATTTCTTGTTGGGAAATAGACAATGCGAGAAAATAAGTTTCCTCTGTGGGTTCATCAGACTCTTCTTCAAAACTCCCACCACCACCGCAACCTAGTATGATAAAACAACAAAACACAGCCGTTAAAAAATGTTTAACTGACTCCATTGTCAGCTCCTCTGTTAGTTCGATCACGATACAAACAACTTAAGAACAACTTTGGAACAACTTAAAAACAACCCATCCAACTACAAAAGTTAACCTCAAAACAACAATTTGGCAACCGAAACCCTTAACAATATAATAACCACTTAAGTTTTTAACTTTTAGTCCATTTGAAGCTGACTGTAAGCTGACAAAACATTTCATCCTTGGCGCTTTCTTGTTAGGCTTTAACTCTTCATTTGAAAAGGCATGCACAATTAGCTCCATAAAAATTATAAAGGAAGCAATATGGCTAAGACTCAAACAAAAAAGCTCGGCCTAACCAGTAAAATACTGTTAGGTATGGCAGGCGGGATCCTCCTTGGACTCTTGCTTCGAAACCTCTTTCCAGAAAGTGATGTCATCAAAGAATATTTAACTGATGGCTTTTTAAATGTGATAGGAACAATATTCATTTCTGGCTTAAAAATGCTGGTTGTTCCCCTCGTCTTTATTTCTCTTGTTTGCGGAACTTGTTCCTTAAGTGACCCCTCAAAACTGGGACGCTTAGGGGGAAAAACCATTGCGTTTTATCTTTTCACCACTGCCATCGCCTTATGCATGGCAATTCTTATCGCCATCGTGATCCATCCCGGTAATGCAAATTTAGTGGCCGAAGGCATGCATTTCGATGCTAAACAAGCACCTAGCTTGTCCCAAGTCATTATTAACATTGTGCCAACTAACCCAATCAAGGCTATGAGCGAAGGTAACATGCTGCAAATTATTATTTTTGCGGTCATCTTCGGTTTTGCGATTTCTCACATTGGTGAACGAGGTAAACGTGTTGTCGCTTTATTTGAAGATTTAAATGAAGTTATCATGCGTGTTGTTACCTTAATCATGCAATTAGCTCCTTATGGTGTGTTTGCCTTAATGGCAAAACTGGCCTTAACGTTAGGCTTAGAAGATTTCCAAAGCGTCATTCAATATTTCTTTGTTGTGTTGCTAGTATTGCTCATTCATGGCTTTATCGTTTACCCAACATTGTTAAAGCTCTTCTCTGGATTAAGCCCTATCACCTTCATTCGTAAAATGCGTGATGTGCAATTATTTGCCTTCAGCACAGCAAGCTCCAATGCAACCTTACCCGTGACCATTGAAACCGCCGAGCATCGATTAGGGGCCCACAATAAAATTGCCTCGTTTACCTTGCCTTTAGGCGCTACCATTAACATGGATGGCACTGCAATCATGCAAGGCGTCGCGACCGTCTTTATCGCACAAGTCTTTGGTATTGATTTAACCATTACCGACTATGCAATGGTCGTTGTTACAGCAACATTGGCCTCTATTGGTACGGCTGGCGTGCCCGGAGTTGGGCTTATCATGCTTGCCATGGTACTCAATCAAGTAGGACTTCCCGTTGAAGGTATCGCATTAATTATTGGTGTGGATAGATTATTAGATATGGTTCGCACTGCGGTCAATGTCACCGGTGATACTGTCGCGACCTTAGTCATCGCTAAGTCTGAAAATGAGTTCAATGAGGACGTGTTTAACTCGCCTGTAGCAGGTCATCCCGCTAAAAACTTTAAAGAGCAAATGCACATTAAAGAGTAAAGGTTTCTTCCCAAAAAAAGCGTCCAATTGGACGCTTTTTTTCATCGATAATCTGTTCCGTCCTGAGGTAAGTTGACACTTTGGAGACTTATCTATGAAAACCTCAAAAGCAATGGGCGTTAAACGCAC
>NZ_CANLKR010000012.1 GCF_947491715.1 uncultured Shewanella sp.
CAAGGCGTCGCTGTACAATACACCGCCACCATGTATGACTCCGATAACAGGGCGCACGATGTTACCGAGCAAGTGCACTGGGTCAGCCTCAATCCCGCTCGCGCCGTCATGACACAAGATGGCATGGCACACACCCATGACTTACTGGAAGGCGAAGCGACCATTCGCGCCACTTACAACCAAGGAACCATTACTCCACTCACTGATGATGCCACGTTACTTATCACCGACGCCATCCCTGAATCATTAGTGGTCACGCCTCAATATTGGGAAACGCCACAAGGCGTCGCTGTGCAATATACCGCCACCATGTATGACTCCGATAACAGGGCGCACGATGTTACCGAGCAAGTGCACTGGGTCAGCCTCAATCCCGCTCGCGCCGTCATGACACAAGATGGCATGGCACACACCCATGACTTACTGGAAGGCGAAGCGACCATTCGCGCCACTTACAACCAAGGAACCATTACCCCACTCACTGATGATGCCACGTTACTTATCACCGACGCTATCCCTGAATCATTAGTGATCACCCCCTTGTACACAGAAACGATACAAGGTCTATCAGTCAGTTATACAGCAACTATGTTTGACTCCGATAGCAGGGCGCATGATGTTACCGACCAAGTGGAATGGCAAAGCTCAGATCCAACAAAAGCCGTCATGACTCAAGATGGTACTGCTCATACTTATGGTCTGGCATCAGGCAATGCCGTTATAGAGGCAACATATTTCCCTGGCACCACCAGTCCGTTATATGGCTTTGCTGATTTAGAAATAAAGGAGTCATCAACTCATTATTTGGAAATTATTCCAGCAATACAAAGTACGCCATCAGGGACAGAAGCTTACTTTGAAGCTCAACTCACTGTTGATGGTAATACGTATGATGTAACAGAACTCACGCATTGGAAAAGTTCAAATACTGATCATGCTATAATGGACCCAAATCGCCCAGGCACCGCTATCACTTTTGGATTGACTGAGGGGTCCACGGCTATTATTGCAACATTACCATTAACAAGTATTTACTCCATTGATGCTGAGGCCCTACTAACCGTCACCAAGGCGACGCCTTCATCTATTTCGATTACTCCACTAGACTCTGATTTATACCTTTACACAACAGTTCAATTTGAAGCCATAGTCTATTACACAGATGGCACAACCCAAAAAAATGTAACAAATCACCTCAATACTCATTGGAAAAGTGAGAATCAAATTCCGACAGACGAAAATGAACATGCCATTATCAGCAATCAGTATGACATTAAAGGCGAGGCTTTTGGCAACTCTGTCGGTACCAGTAATATCACGGTCACTTACTTTGATCCTAACATTGACCCCTTAACAGCAACGACATCCATTGACGTCATTGAAGAAGTTTTCGCCTCTTTTAAAGTTGTCGACAGTAATGGTAATAGTAACGTCTCGATGTCTACTAAATCACATAAGAAATTGTATGCCATTGCCACCTATGTCAATGGTGGTGAGACAGATGTTAGCAATCAGGTGTCCTGGGGAACAGCTTTTGAAAACCCCCATGGTGTTGTCAGTGTGAGTAACGGACAAGGAAAAGAGGCAGGAGAAGTTCACACCAATGAAAAAACCGGTAGCGCAGATATTACAGCATTTTGGCCAACCTATAACATGTGGGCCGTACCCGCTGCCGTCACCGTCGAATAAAGCCCACGAGGATTAAACACAGCAAAACAACCTTAAAAAATCATGCCAGTCAGTTAAGATGACTGGCATTTTTTATGCCTAATTTTCATGCCTACCATCACTTTGTCATGCGCTTTATTACACTCGAAACATACTGGAATTCAACCAAGATCACCATTCCCGTAGCAGCTGCATTTCTTTGAGGCGAACACGCTTTCCTGCATGTGGCTTAAGCAATACAAGGGAGCGATGGCCAAAATAGCGGCGGTCATTCCCCTCTAATACCAATCTAAGGGTTCGCGGCAATCCAGCTTTGAAGCAAAGTAAACACGGTACTGGTTAAACGGGTACCACAATTTTGACTGCTTGAGCCCGTCGTATGAACTCCGCGGACATAGCCTGCTTCATCTTTAATCCCACTGCCACTTTGCCCCGCTGCAGTATCCAAGGTATAACACAAACGATAAGTCGATGAGACGATTTCTCCCGAATCTGTCCACATAGTGCGCCAAAGTTTATCGGCAGGGTAACCTGCCACACTGTGTATCCCCTCGCGATATATTCCCCAGCCAGCATGACCATGATGAGGGGCTTCTTCTAATACAATCATAGCAAAGTCAAAATGATAATCTCCCGATGTATGCCATGCCGTCGTCGTCAAAACCTTCTGCCATTTTGTTGTGCCCCAAGGTTTAACCTCGCCATTTTGCGCCACAGTAAAATCCAAGGCACTGTACCAATGTCCTTCTCCATCAGACACACAGTGCCCTGCGGTAAGGACATGCTTAGTATCAATCAAGGTCCCCGTACACCCTGTGTCAATACGGCCGTTATACACATGTGGCCGTATTAATGTATCCATGATCTGTATGCGATTATCATCACCAATGACAACATAAGGTATTTGATTAATGGGATTTTTAGGTGCTAATAAAGGGCCTTGATGCTCATGATAAAAAAGCGAATGACTTAATTCCTGACTGTCAAACACTGCAATAGCCTGTTCAAATAAAGCCAACGCTTTCGGTGAGATTTGAGCTTGATATTGAGTGCCGTCCGCGGTCACGGCCATCGCACTCATCGCCGCGGCACGCTCATTTAAAACATAGAAATGATCTAACGTATTATTATCGACATCGGGAGATACAACATGATCTTTGCCATCAATAAAGGTGGCCTTTTCATCACTAACCACAAATTCATTAAACATACTGGCTTGTGATAAAGGGAGCATTAACATGCTCAGCAAGAATACAATGAGGATCCGGTTCATAGTCAATTGGCGCTCCATGCCCAAGTAAAAGTGAGTGAAAGTAAAAATTAAAGTGAGACTTACTGCTTATTAATGGTTAATCATAATCGAATCTCTGCTTCATCGCCATTGAGCTAAAAAATGCCTTATTTAACCTTGTACTTATCAAACCAACAAATGAAAATGACTTTTCATTAAATCAAAAACAGCTTAAGGTGACACAACTAAATTACGTTTAGGCTTTGAATGAATAAGGACATTCAATGGATGCGAATACATTTAAACAGCTAGTAAAAAAGATGCCACTCGGTAAAAAACTCCCCGAGGCCCACTATATTCATAAAGTGGCTTTTGATTCGCTACAGCCAGAACTGGCCCAGTTTATTATCGCAGTTGGCAAAGCGTTAAATATTAATGGTGAGCAATGGCATGTTGCCAAACTCAGCAAGAATAATTTCAAATTGTCTTTATTATCCTACCCCAATTTTTTTGATGAGTGATTGATTTTTCTTTTTTATTCATGACGGCGAGATCAAGTGATCTCGCCAAGCTAAGAGGTGATGATGGGTGTTTATAATAGTCTTTAATCACCATTCCCGTAACTGCTGCATTTCTTTGAGGCGCACACGTTGCAGCAACATGGCCTCAAACACATCATCGACGTTGGTATTGGTGGCAGGGAGCCCCGGCAAGGCTAGATTCGCTTGGGCAAAGAAGCGTTGCGATTGCGTGTTACATCTTGCTAACTGATAGCCATCTTGATGACGTTCAGGGCTAAGCCAAGCTTGCTGCCACCAATCATGAATACGCTTTTCTGATGCTTGCAAGCGATGGCGACTGGGCAATTTATCCCGTTTTTGATTATTGGCTTTACAGCTGGCGGGCAATAGATTCCACAAGTCGTTATTTGGCCAGCGGGCAAAAGGCATACAATGATCGATCTCGTACTCATCACTCAGCGCCACCTCACTCCAAACACACTCTAACGAATGCTGCTTCTGCTTGAGTGCATCGACTCGGCTGCGCACCTCAGCCGTTGTGCGCTTCACCTCACCCCAATTAAGGGCATCCAATAAAGTGAGACGATTGAAGGTTTCATTGCCTCGATAACCTTGCATCACATTCACCCATTCATTGATCAGCACAGGTTCCACCCAGCAGGCTAAACGAGAAAGGCTTAACCAAATAGGCTCGGGCACCACAAATTCCCCCCAAGCCGACAGGCTCATTTGATCTAAAAACAAGCTCTGTTTGGCGATGACTTTTTGATAATTCACATGAAATAACTGCTCAGTGCTATTGGGCACACGAATATACTTGCAAGGCATATCCCGTATGGTTTGCGCCGCCACCGACAAGGTACGATACAAGGCTTTGGCCTCATCGCCTAAAAACACATGCCCCACCTGATAATCATCCGCCATTCTAGAGGTGAGTTGCTGCCAACCATTGGCTTTCACAAAACCCAAGCCTTTATTGGGATCGCTATTTTGCCTGATCGTCATCCCCTCATTCGCGCCATCATGTTTGCCCTCATATTTGCCATCTAACAGCGGCTTAAACTGGCGGCACCAATAGAGTGACACTAACCCTAAGGGCAGAATAACCTTATCTTCTTCGTGGCGCAGCACAGCGCCAGGATGACCATCGGCAATACGCAATAACACCCGTAACAAGGCCAGTTTATAAGTGGAGGATTTATTATCGTTGACGATAATGTGCCTTAAGATAGGCAGCCCACCAACCCCATCATCGGGTAGCTTCAATACCAAGGTTTGCCACTGCACCTCAGAGCGACCAAGGCTGTCTGCTTGATTAAGGATTTTATCCACCACCACTAAGCCCACGGCTTGAGCTAGATTTTGCAGTTCATCGATACAGACTTGATGCATTTTGCGCTGTGTTTGTTGACGCAGATCCGCCTCACCTTGGCCAAAACGCAAGGTGATCACTAACTTGCCGCCGGGCTTTAACAAATTTGCCAGCTTGCGTATCGCACGCCCCCTTGATGATGGCGGCACATGCATCCACACTGCGCTGAGTAGAATTAAATCAAAGCTCACCCCGTATCGGCTCACCTGCTCCAGCGCAGGTAAAGAATCTTCGATCCATTTAACGTTTAAGTCATGAGTATGGGCTTGCCCCATTTTTGCCAGCACACCCGCAGGCTCCACAGCAAAGACTTGGCACTCATTTTCCATGCATTTTTCAACACCTTCTTTAGCCCCTTTTTCCTCAACACCCTCGACAAACTCCGGTGCACATCTTTCGGCAAACTTTTCAGCAAAAAACTTGGCATCCCGCCCTGCCCCCGCACCAATATCGAGAATACGCGGCGCTTTGTTATCGAATGCAGAGTCAGCATCAAACAGCGGCTGCACATGATGCAACCAAGCCCCATGCACTTCCTCGCTAGAGGCCGATAAATACTGATCAAATAATTGCACCGCATTATTATTGTAAAACGTAGTAGGCAAGGCTGTTGGCAAAGAAATGTCCTTTTAATATGCTTATGAGTGACTCGGGTTATCAAAATAGCCAATTTCAAATGACGATCAATACTTATCGTACAAAGCCGTTAAGCTATATTGAAATAAATCTCTGATCTTTAATTTCGCCTCAGCAATCGTCAATAAATCAAAATATCCCAGAATTTACTGTCTAATCGTTTAATTTCAATCACTTTTTCAACCTGCATGCCAAGATTAAGCTCTTTGAGCTTATCAGTTAACTGATCGCTTACTGATCATATAGAAAATGCCATTAATGCTGGGTGTTTTTGGGCTTGCTCAAGCTCGAGCACTTGTTCATAAATCTCATCGATACTCCCTGAGCCACCCAGCTTAACCCGCGCCCTTAATAACGGCTGCATCAATCTATCAAACGTCACCATAATATTGTGTCCTTACCGTTCTAAATAAAGAGTTCTAATCAAAGTCGGGATTACCATGATCAACCTCAACGACCTGACCTGCTTTGAATTCATCTTTACCAAGGTATCGGCTGAGGTAAATACTCAGCCCACTTAACGCTATTGGCACTAAAAGATAAAGAATGTATGAAACTGCGTTCGGCAAGGTGGCTAAGTAGGCGCACTTGGCAAAAAAGTAACCTAACGTGTAGCCCTTCTGCACCACAAAGATTATCAACAACAAGGACGTTGCCGTAACCGTGAGCAGGAGCCGATACGCAATGTTCATCATTTTACCGTAACTTGTCCGTTCATTAGCATCGGTAGGAGCCAGTTGCGTAAAGCCTCCAATTCAGAGTTCTCTTTCAGTAGGGTCTGTTTTTTACTCTGTAATGGGCCAACAAAGTCGTAAAATTTTTGTGCTAAATCTTCTGGTGGCATAGCAACGCTGTACTTTGTCACAAATGAATCAAACAATAGATTTTTAATCCCGCTAGTTTTACCTTCCCAGCCAAATAAAATTTCATGATCGTAAATCCATTGCCACATGTAAGAAAAATTATAGAAATATGAGTTATTCTTCAGTGAGATCGCCTTACAGAAGTTAGAACAAATAACAGCATGATCAAAGCGTTCGAGTACTTCTTTTGTTATTCCTGATAAACGTCCAGTAGACTGAGTTGGACTACCACCTGAAATTTCAATGATGAAATCAAACGGTAAAAGCAATTTATGTGCATTCTTTTTAAGGATAAATCGGTTTGGTGCTGCGATTTTCCCTAAGCCATTTAGCCCATTGATATCAGCACCTCGGATACAATCAACTTGAAGAGTATAATTACCTTGTGAGGTTTCTTTACCCCAATCACCTGTTTTGTCGGCTTTGATCCAGTCGGATATAGAATTCACATCCCATCCATCTGGAATCTCTCGCTTTAGAGACTTATTAAAAGCCATCTTGCCACCAGAGGCTTTATAAGGTTTACCATTCACATCCGGAAAATCGAACTGCACAAACCAATAGTCGTATAAGGTTTTGGTCATTGCTTCCAGTTCTGAATTGATGCGAGTATTTAGAGCAATTTTTCCTTCAATTAGGTCTAGCAACCCTACTATTTTTTCTTGCTCTGTAACATCAGGCAGTGGAACCTTTACATCATATATACGATCGGGAGAAGTATGTTTAACTTTAGAGCCTGAAGATGTAAGTTGAATCTGTTTTCGAACATAGTCAGTTTTAAATAGATGATAAACATAACCACTTAATATCTTTTTAGAGTCTGTTGTAATTAGACCTAACCGCTGATTATGCAAATAGGTATCAGACTCTGGAATTCTTGCGCAACTACCAAGTAAACCAGCCGCTTGTTCCGTCATCGCGACTATCAAGTCACCTTTTTTGTGCAAATAACCATCAGGAATTTCTCCTGAATAGTATTTTTCTTTTCCGCGCTGCCTCTTAAAGCCACCTTGTTCATAAAAATTACCAGGAGTTAGCACAATATAAGGAGTTTCTTCACTTGTGAAAAACTCACTCTTAAAAGCAAAACCATGCTTGATCTTAATTTTACCCTTTAAGGTTGTTTCCCCCCTGTTACTCATACTTAACTCCTGCCAATTGCTCAGAAAGTTCACCCTCTATTCTGCGTGATTGTGTAAAAAGTTCACTAAGTTGGCTTGTAAAGCCTTGCATCTTTTCTTCAAAATTTTCAGGCGTCATATCCACATATTCAATCTTGACTTCAAAGTATTGACCTGGACTTAATGAGTATTTTTTAGATGCTATATCGTCATAATTAACAACAACAGATAACCCATCAATAACCTCTTTGTTATTGAACGTATCAATAATGCATTGTTCTTCTTCTGGGCTGAGTACCGTTTTTTGGTTCTTACCCTCTTTGACTTTTTTGCCTAAATTCGAAGCATCAACCAAAACAACATCGTTTTCATTACAAGCATCAATAAATAATATCGAAACGTTGGTACCCGTAGTTGCAAAAATATTGGATGGCATTGAAACCACTCCTGCCAGCATTTTATTATCGATTAAATGTTGACGGATTTTTTTGTCTATACCAGCTTGAGCAGTTATAAAACCAGTAGGTACCACAACAGCCGCTTTTCCTTTAGCCTTTAATGAAAAAATAATGTGCTGTAAAAACAATAAATAGATTTCCATCTTATCTTTATCTTTAGGCTTAACTTTTGGCACACCAGCAAAGAAACGGTTTTGGTGTTCTTTCCCTTCTAGCTCTTCATGGATCTCACTAAAATCAAGCTTAAACGGCGGGTTTGATACGATGTAATCAAACTGCTTTAAAGCTGCGCCATCTTTGTGATGGGGATGACGCATCGTGTCACCTTCAATCACATTAGGAATTGAATGCACAAGGTTATTTAAGATTAAGTTCAATCGTAAAAGGTTCGATGACTTCTTCGAAATATCCTGCGTAAAGATAGAACAGCGACTTTCACCAATGGCATGGGCAACGTTCATCAACAACGTACCTGAACCGGCTGATGGGTCATAACAACTTACGTTACTGATTTTTCCTTGCTGCTCTTCTGGCACAAGAATATTAGCCATAATGCGAGCCACGGCATGAGGAGTATAGTACTCGGCATACTTGCCGCCTGAATTACTGTTGTAGTCTTTGATTAGGTATTCAAAGATCACGGCATAGAAGTCGTACTTTTGGGTAAAAATACGCTCAAAGCTAAACTCAGCAATACTATTAATGATTGCGCGACAGAAGTCATCGCGCTTGCTAACGGTCACGTACTCACTGATCGATTCGAACAGTGCTACCTTCTCGCCAGAATCGGTCATTACTGAGAAGGTATCACTGTTGAGCATAGAAATATCACGTAGTGTGTCATCGAACAACTTAGCGAAGTCGGCTTCATTTTGTTTCGCAAATAAGGTTGAGATGAAGTGCTCTTGTTTTAGCTCTGCTGCATCAGCTGGCAACTGCATCGCCAGCATTTCTCGCTCATCATCGCTTAGTGCGATAAACGCTTGTTCCCAGTTGTCGCTGCTTGCTAGCTTGGGTTCAATCTGTTTCGTTTCATAAGTGAACTTATCGTTCAATAGCTTATACAAGAATACCTGAGTAATGATCTTAAACTCACTCGCGTCATTACCTAGACCATTACGGGCACAGGTTGATTTTAAATCATCAATCAGTTGTTTGGTTTTACTTTGGAAATCTTGTTCTACCATTTTGTCCTACCACGGCGCTCGGCCGTTAAATTCGTTTAAATACTCACGTACCACCAACGTATTGATATGTTTTGCGGCTACGGGAGTTAAGTTGATTTTTTGTTCCATTTTGAACTGTTTGATGGTGTTAGGCATCACTGTACGTTCAAAGTAGCTCTCGTTATTGAGCAGCTGCTGATTGTTCAACACCTGATCGTCGGTTAGCTGTTTTATCGCAGCTAATGCCTCAAAAACACGGCGTTCGACAAGGTTTTCTGCACTCTCAAACAGCTTGCTATGCTGGCCTTCCCCACGTTTCCCTTCTAGAAGGCGCTTATGAGTTCTCGCGTACTTTTCATCACCTAAGAACTTAGACTTGAGGCGGCTATTTTCTAGATTGAGCACTTTTACTCGCTCATGAATTTTCCGCAGTGCACCAATGTTTTTGTCCATCTCTTCTTGGCTGACTTCGCTTAAATTCTTGGTTTTGAATAGGCGTTCTAACTCTTCTTTTAATGCAATAAATTTCGGATCAGCTTGGTCTATGTTACCAGCCAGCGCCTCACGGGTTTTGCGTAATGTGTTCTTGAGTTCGTCTGCTAACTTGAGCTCACTTTCACCGACCTTAGTAAACATAAATACGACATCTTCTAACGCCGCGTTTAGTAAGTTAGTGGTATCAGTGCTGTTCTCTATTTGCTCTTTTAAGTTCAAGCTTCCCAAGTGATCATTGGTATATCTGTACAAGACGTTAAGCTTAGCGAAATCTAGCTCTTGAAGCTGCTCAGTATCCCCTTGCAAGCGGATGAGATTATACAGATCTTTGGCACTTTCTAATGCTTTCTTTAAGACTAATATCTGTTTGCGATCTGAGATCTGGCTAATCTGCTGCTGGAATAGTTCTGCATTCTCAGTATCAAATTGAAATAACACATCTTTTATGTGCTCTATCTCTTCATGCACTTCTTCATGACTTTTGAATAAATTTGAATAGCTGTCCATTTCATCACCAAGTTCGCCCTTTAATTCATCAAAATAGGCTTTGTTGGTCGCGTCAAATTCAGCGCTGATATCAGCAAAATCGACTACGTAACCATAGCGAAAATCTCTGTAAGTTCGATTTACTCGCGTTAACGCTTGAAGTAAGTTGTGCTTTTTAATAACTCGACCTAAATACAGTTTTTTTAATCGTTTTGCATCAAAGCCTGTAAGTAGCATCCTTTCGACAAATAAAATGTCTATTTCGCCTGCTTTATATTGCTCTACCCATTCTTTACGTTCATCTTTACCACCAAAATCATGCAGTATTAGTGCGGCAGATTTCACTTGACTCTCTCGCTTTAGCTGTTCGTTATAGTGTGCTTTAGGTTCCTGTATAGCTAACTCACTGCCACTTGCTAATTGCAGAGTTGATTTCGCGGGTAGTATGGGAGTTGTGGCGTATAGCGCGTTAAACTGTTGAAACAACTCCTTTGCCTGCTCGGTACTATCGCAAATAACCATTCCACCGATACTATCGTCACTCCAAGTTGCGCGACTCTTTTCAAAGTCTTGCACTATGTAAGTGAGCATAGGTTCGACAAACTTTGGATGCGCATAAACTTGCTTCTTACTTATGCTCCCCTGCTGTAGTTCAATCTCCTTTAGAACTTGCCGCATCTCTAATACATAATTGCTTGCTATCTCTTCGCGAATTAAGCGTAAGGTATAGCCATCTGCAATTGACGCATTGTAGTAATACTTGTGGATGTAGTCACCAAAGATCTGTTTTGAGCTAAATGCTTTAGATTCTTTCGTCGGATCTTTGTCTTTTTCCGCCAGCAGTAACGGAGTACCTGTTAAGCCTATCTTAATTGCATTGGGATCTGACTGGGTGAGGTTGGCTAAGAAACTCCCTTTAGGGTTGTAGCTACGGTGCACTTCATCTAAAAAGTAAACACGTTGAATATTAACGTCATAATCTACTGTTCGCACAACATTTGGGTCATCCTCGAACTTTTGAATATTAACAACGGTGATCTCCGCCTTACCCGAGTCATTATGGATCACCTTAGTTGCCTTGATACTCTGAGCAAAAGCTTCTCTAGAGTTAACGGTATGAACCATTAACCCACGACTCGTAAATTCACGCTGCGCCTGAATAAGTAGATCAATCCTGTCAACAATAAAATAAAACTTAGGGATGATGTGCTGTTTTTGATAGTAGTCGGTTAAGTGCCTTACGTTGTAATAAGCCAGAGCAGTTTTTCCACTTCCCTGGGTATGCCAAATAATGCCTTTCTTAATGCCTTCACTTAGCTTATTTTCAATCGCTTTGGTCGCAAACAGCTGCGGATAGCGCATCACGTGTTTTTGTAGACCATCTGCTTCTTTAACATACGCTAGAGAATATCTCAGCATGAACGCAAAACGATCCGGGTTTAATAATGACGTGCATATTCTATTGGTTGGTGCGTCATGGTCTTTATTGGTGATGAACTCTGGACTATGTTTAATAACAGTGTAGTTGTTGTCTTTTAAAACAACGTTTTCTGTTTCATCGGCTAAAGGCTTAAGTAGCTTAGTAAGATTAAGAACGTCCTCTTCTCGGAAGTAGTTGAAGATAGGCTTTGTATAAGACGAACTCGCATAGAACGCCCCTTGAATAGGCTCCGAGCTACCATCATCGTATTCCATGTTATTAGAAAAAAGCATGAGCTGAGTCATGTTAACGAAACGTCTAAACTTTTGATTTTGAAAACGAGTGTTGATTCGATTTCGCTCCGCAATCACACCGTCTTTATTGTTTGGTTTTTTAACCTCAATAAAAACTAAAGGCATACCGTTAATGAGCAGAGTGATGTCTGGACGAAACTCTTCATCGCCGTTCTTGTATGTAAGCTCTGTTACTACGTGTAGGCTATTTTTTGAGAAATCATCAAAATCGATGAGTTTTATGCCGGAACGACTCGTCAGTTTTTCGTAAAAAGCACGGCCTAAATCTTCATTGTCTAGGCTTAACTTTAAGTCATCTAAGCAACGTTCAACATCCTCACGATCCATACTAGGGTTAATACGCTCAATTGACTCTTTGAAGATGTCAGGGAAAATGTTGGTATCAGTGCACCAGATGGCCTGCTTTAAAGATAGATACTTATACCCTAAGCGGGTAAGGTGCAGTATGGTTGGTATCTTTACCCGTGTATCTTCATTTTGTTTGATCATAGCGTCCCTATTAATTCTCAAAAAAGTCTTCATCGATTTGCTTAAGGTGCAGCACTTGTTTGTTCCGGCTGGCAAAGCTTATCACTTGACCTTCAGTTAGTTAACCGCACTTGCCCGTTCTGTTGCTGACGCTAGCCTCTTCCTTGGTGATCATGCAGGGTGATCCCCTTATCCGTTTTCCAATCAACCCAGCCATTTGATGAACCCAGCAGTAGCAAGCACGACGCCCCACTGGGGGTTTTAAACAGATAATCGCGCTCAAAGACAAAACGGCCATTATTTTCGACTATCACCTTCTTCGCCAGTAGCTCGTCACGCTTGTCGTAGAATCGAGGGTCAGTTTTACGCTTGGTTTCCATTGGTGCAGAAGACCCTTTCACTATCACCATACCTTCGTTGGTGTATACCCCTTCAGCTTTCACACCTGAACGACGACAGAAAAAAGTGGGCTCACGCTTAATATTGCTCACTTCAGTGAGCGATTCGAAAATCGGATACCCTAAGGTCGCCAGCAGCAGGCTGCCAATGTCGTGGATTTCATCGCAATCGGCTTTGAGCGGGATAGGCGTGTGAGGCTTTTGCCCACCATTGCCATTGAGTAGCTCATAACGCTGACACGCTTTCGCTTTTTCAATGGACAAGGATTCCAAATACAGCACATGGGTTTGGGTTAGGTTATTGGTGAGCGAGACTAAGACTAAGGCTCGTTCCCAGTCTTTACTCTCACCTTTATGGTGTTGCATTAACCGCGATCCCACATCACCAGATTGACCTATGTAGCACTCCTCTTTGTTGTCACCAGACACAAGGAAGTACAACCCCACTTGCTTGGACTCAGGCATATTAACAAATTCGGCCATTTCACTGCGTGGCACCTCTATCAATCGAATAATGGAGGTGGTTTGCTCTGCAATGCGAATACCCGACGGATCGCCGCTGGGTAGAAAAATCTGAATAGTGCGAGGTCTTTTATCCATTTATACCACTTCCATTTCATCAACTTTCACGCGGCATTTTTCTCGCGTCGTTTGCCGTCCACTTTTATTCTTTTTTCCAGTAAGGCGTTGCTGCATCTTGCTCGGTTTTTCTCTTAGCCAGTTGCAATAAAGACGGCATAAACCCTTGCTGCTTTTTTCTAAAAAGAGGGGGATCATCACAGTCCTTTTTAGATTGTTATTCACTTGCCCACTCAAGCATGGTTTGGTTCATGGTTTCGCTAAAGCTCCCACCAAAGAGAACGGCCGCACTCAAGCGGCAAATAATACCACAAACCTCAAGGACATTAATCGCTTTTTTTTAGTCAATACCTGTTAATTATTAACCACTAATATGACGTACTAATATAACGAGCTACTATGACATACTAATATAACAAGCAGTCCCATTAACGCATTCTCACCTTCTCCCTTACTCATTTCCATCACTCTCTACTACACCTGTTCTATTCTCTAAACTTAAAAAAATTGAATGTAGGGCGAAGATTACAACAGTAATCGTTTTGAGCGAGAGATAGGGACATCGAACTGGCACTTAAACAGGGAATGTTGCTGAAGATTACTGCCATAATCAAAATGACCGTTTTGAGCGAGAGATAGGAACATCGAACTGGCACTTAAACAGGGAATGTTGTTGAAGATTACAACAGTAATCGTTTTGAGCGAGAGATAGGGACATCGAACTGGCACTTAAACAGGGAATGTTGTTGCGATATTCATAAAAAGGAACACTCAAACAAAAAACACATGGACACCCTTCATTAATGGCACTCACTATACTTTCTTACTAATATTGATTGACGGGCAATAAAAGGAGTTTTCTGATGCCACGTCCAAGAAGAAGCTTAATCAGCCTTGAAGACACGCCTTACTACCATTGCTGTAGTCGTGTTGTACGGAAAGCCTATTTATGTGGAAATGATAATCATACAGGCAAAAATTACGATCATCGCCGTGGCTGGATAGAGTCTCAATTACTTAAATTAACTGATATTTTCGCCATTGATGTCGCGGCATTTTCCGTAATGACCAATCATTTACATGTGGTACTTTTTATTGATGTCAATCAAGCGAATGCTTGGTCTGATAGAGAAGTCATTAAACAATGGCATCGACTATTTAATGGCACGACTATCACTCAACAATTTGTGAAAGGTGAAGTGATTGAAGCGCATCAAGTAACCCAATTAAAACATCAAATCGCAACCTATCGCTCACGATTAAGTGATATAAGCTGGTTTATGCGATGTTTGAATGAACCTATAGCACGACAAGCAAATAGAGAAGATGATTGCACAGGGCATTTTTGGGAAGGCCGCTTTAAAAGCCAAGCCTTACTGGATGAAGCAGCCTTGCTGGCTTGTATGGCTTATGTTGAACTCAACCCTATTCGCGCTAAGATAGCAAGCACTCCCGAGAATTCCGAACATACAAGCCTTAAACTACGTATTAAAGCGGCATTAGTAGGCAAACAACCTGAACACCTGTTACCTTTTCTTGGTAATGAGAGAAAAAATCAATCCAAAGGTATTACTTTTGAATTAAAAAGTTACCTTGAACTGGTTGATGAGACAGGCCGCCTGATTCTTAATAATAAGCAAGGCGCAATCGCACAGTCTGCGATGCCTATTTTAAATCGACTCAATATCCTCGAAGAAAATTGGATAAAAATAGTCGATGAATTTGGACGTTTATTTCATGGACCGATAGGCACACTAGAAGCGCTAACAACTTACAGCGAGCATTTGAATAAACGGCGACGGCACTTTTCAAATTCCTGCCGGTTATTCTGAGTTCAAATAGACTCACTATTTTATCCTCTAACATTGCTAAACTCCGTTCATTAACAGAGTCATGCGGCTATATCTCAAAATCAGAAAATCTCCCTTTATATCACCTACAGTCTCCCTTTTATTGAAGTGGCATCGCTTTTTTCTCGTTCTCAGTAATAAAACGGCAAACGCTAACACATAGATGTATTCATTAGATAAACATGGGCCCGAAAACTAGGTATATTATTGATTAATAATGACTGGCTTTGTTATTTCTATTTTCTTATTGATTAAGGATAAGATGTCTTTACTTTCATCAGAAAGCAAAAAAGCGACCCTTAGGTCGCTTTTTCTCAATTTGGCGGTGAGGGAGGGATTCGAACCCTCGGATGGTTTAACCCATCACACACTTTCCAGGCGTGCTCCTTCAGCCACTCAGACACCTCACCAGATTTTGTACACTTGTCACAGTCAGCAGATATGACCTTTACTTGTCATGCTTTCCCCTGTTAACGGAGCCGTACTTTACGCAAAAGCATGACGTGGGTCAAGCTAAAAAATACGGTTTTCAAACGGTTGCATATTTGCTAATCAAATAAGTGGATTATTGACCATAAAAGCCGAAATAATCACGCTAATCTCTTCTTTAGGCGTTGCCTTTGACTTTCATATTCAGCGTTTGGGCAAAGTCCAGCATGCGATCAAGGGGCTTTAATGCGTCAAGGCGCAAACTTTCATCCACAAAGATTTCATGGGGGGACACTTGCGGCTCAATAGCGAGCGGCTCTTCTCTCTCGGCCTCTTCTGGGGCTTCTTTAGGCTCAGGGGCATCAATAAGGGCATTTTCGATGGCAACCAGACCATTCATGGCCATCCAAGGGCAATGAGCACAGCTTCGGCAAGTGGCACCGTTCCCCCCGGTTGGCGCCTCAATGAGGTTTTTACCCGGCGCGGCTTGCTGCATTTTATAAAAAATACCTTTATCGGTAGCAACAATGAAAGTGTCATTATCCATGGTCTGCGCCGCTTTAATGAGCTGACTGGTAGAGCCCACTGCATCGGCAAGCGCCACCACGCTGGCAGGTGACTCTGGATGCACCAATATGGCCGCATTAGGGTATTGAATTTTCAGCTCACGTAAGGCATTGGCCTTAAATTCATCATGAACAATACACTCCCCTTGCCACATTAACATATCGGCGCCGGTTTCCTTGGCGATATAGCTGCCTAAATGGCGATCCGGTCCCCAAATAATTTTCTTACCTTCACTGTCTAAATGCTCAACGATTTCAAGTGCAATACTGGAGGTGACCACCCAATCGGCACGGGCTTTTACTGCCGCTGAGGTATTAGCATACACCACCACAGTATGATCTGGGTGTTCATCACAAAATGCGCTAAAGGTATCGATGGGGCAGCCTAAATCTAACGAGCAAGTGGCCTCTAAAGTCGGCATGAGAATGGTCTTTTCAGGGCTCAATATTTTTGCCGTTTCCCCCATAAATTTCACGCCCGCCACGATTAAGGTCTTAGCCGAATGATCGCGACCAAAGCGCGCCATTTCAAGGGAGTCAGACACACAGCCCCCCGTCTCTTCGGCGAGAGCTTGAATTTCAGGATCGGTGTAATAATGGGCAACCAAAACCGCTTCTTTTTCAATTAGCAGGGCTCTAATTCTCGCTTTAGCTGCGGCCCTTTCAATATCCGTCAAAGGCAAAGGTTTAGGCGGAAATGGATACTGAATAGGTTCAACAATTGGGGATAACTGGCTCATGAAGGATCCAACATACTTAACAAATTAGCGGGATTATACGGAATACTTATTTTATTTTATACTCTTTTTAGGCAAGAAGCGAAAGCAACGCACAAAATAAAACAGGGATCTTAAGGATGAACCCAAAGTGCCGTACATACTCAAGTAAAATGAAGGTGCGAGTTTCACTTGAATACGGCACTTTAGGTTTAACAAGCTGTCAATCAAAAGGCATCAAGCCTTATTGCATCGCCAGTAGCATTTCTTGTGGTTGCTCTAAATAGTGCTTCCATAGATTACAGAAACGGGCAATGGTGCCTCCGTCGATCACTCGGTGATCGCCAGACCAACTCACTTGCATGATTTTTCTCGCTTCGACCTCACCTTGAGCATTAAAACGCGGCAAGTGTTGTAACTTCCCTAATGCCACAATCGCCACTTCTGGTTTATTGATAATCGGTGTCGCAATCGTGCCACCTAAGGCACCAATATTTGAAATGGAAATCGTTCCTTGTTTCAAATCATCAGGACTGACTCGCCCACTTCGCGCAGCAGTGGTTAAACGACTGATGTCAGCCGCAATGGCGAGAATAGACTTATTCTGGACATCTTTCACATTAGGCACCAGTAGCCCCACCTTTGAGTCCACCGCCATACCGATATTGTGGCGAGCAAAAAAGGTTTGCTCTGTACAATCACTGTTTACTTGGCTGTTTAAATCTGGGTATTCTTTTAAGGCTAACGACAAGGCCTTCATGAAAAAGGGCATCATGGTGAGTTTGACCTCATCCGTTGAATGTTGCTTTTTCATGCTTTCACGCAGCGCCACTAATTCAGTGAGATCAAACTCATCACAATAGGTAAAATGCGGAATGGTCGAAACCGACTCTGTCATCATTTTTGCCATTACCGCTCGTACACCGCGAATTGGCTCGACCCGATTTTGGGCCACAATGTCATTAGCAATCGTTGACCTAGACTGTTGTACTGCAACAGGTAGCACCGAAGGCGAAACTGTTGATGCCTGCTCTCCCGCTTGATGACGACTAATATCTTCTTTGTACACGCGGCCATTTTTGCCACTGCCAGGTACCGTTGCAATATCAATATTTAAACTTCGCGCCATGCGTCTCACCGCAGGACTGGCTAAAGCTTTGCCCTGTTGGACGGTATGAGTGTCGGTCGCGGTTTGCGTTTGGCTCAATACTGGACTTGATTGAGCAGTCTGCGTCTGCGTTTGACTCGAGTCCATCACCTCACTCGCCACTTCGATGGAAAATAATGGCGCATGGACTTTTGCCAATTGCCCTTTACGGTAATGCAATTTAGCAATTCGGCCACTTTTGATGGCTGGAATTTGCACTAAGGCTTTATCGGTCATGACATCGGCAACAGCTTGATCTTCAACCACAGTATCGCCTTCTTCCACCAGCCATTCCACCAGCTCACATTCCACGATGCCTTCGCCAATATCCGGCAATAAAAACTCTTCAATTTGCCAAACTACACCCGCAGAATGCGGTGCTTTTACCGGTTCAGCTATTTTAGAAACGAGGGGCGCCTGATCAGGTGTTACAGACTCGTTAGCCTCACTGGCGAGAGAGACTTGTTCAGCCACATTCACTTTCGGGCTTGCTTCGCCATCATTCATCTCAACCGAATACAGAGGGGCATGTACTTTGGCAATCTCCCCTTTAGCATAATGCAACTGTTTAATGATCCCGGCATGAGGCGCCGGAATTTGCACTAAGGCTTTATCTGTCATGACATCGGCAACAGGTTGATCTTCAATCACACTGTCCCCTTCTTTTACCAACCACTCAACCAGCTCACATTCAACCACGCCTTCACCAATATCCGGCAGAATAAATTCTTTAATCATTGCAAGCTCCTAAAACTTCACTGACGCCATAATGGCCTCAAAGGTCTTTAACGCATCCGGCATATATTCTTTTTCATGATTAAGCGGATAAGGCGTATCTAAGCCACACACACGGGCAATGGGGGATTCTAAATGCAAAAAACATTCTTCTTGAATGGTGGCAGCTATTTCCCCCGCAAAACCGCCAGTGAGTGGCGCCTCATGGTTAATGAGCAATCGACCCGTTTTCTTCACGGACGTCGCCACTGTCTCTACATCCCAAGGCGATAAGGTGCGTAAATCAATGATCTCACATGACACCCCTTCTTTTGCGGCTAACTCTGCTGCATTTTGTAAAATCTCTATTTGCGCCCCCCAAGCCAATAAGGTGATATCACTGCCCGTTTGCATGACATCGGCTTTACCGATTTCAATCTCATAATCATCACTGGGCACCTCACCGACAGAGGCGCGGTATAAGCGTTTTGGCTCAAAGAAGATCACTGGATTATTATCACGAATAGAGGCTAATAAGAGTCCTTTAGCCTGATAAGGATCCCGAGGGATCACCACTTTTAATCCGGCTGTTTGTGTAAAGTACGCTTCTGGAGACTGTGAATGGTAATGCCCACCCGCAATACCGCCCCCATAAGGGGTTCTAAAGGTTAATCCACCGACATTAAATTGCGAACCACTGCGATAGCGAAACTTCGCGGTTTCATTAACGATTTGATCAAAGGCGGGGAAAATATAATCAGCAAATTGAATTTCGGCCACGGCCGTCATACCGTTTGATGCTAATCCATTGGCAAAACCGGCAATACCTTGCTCGGTTAACGGCGTATTGAAGCACCTTTCTTTACCAAATTTTTCTTGTAATCCTGATGTCGCTCTAAACACCCCACCAAAATGCCCCACATCTTCACCGAATACCAACATTCTAGGATCGGTTTCCATTTCAGCCATCAGTGCTGAATTAATGGCTTGTAACATGTTCATTTTCGCCATTATTATTGCTCCTTCGCACTTTTTGGGTAGGCTTTAGGGTATTGCTTAACGTGTTGTTTCAAATGCGCAAGCTGCTTTTTCAGCAATGGCGTCGGCGTATCAAACACATCTTCAATAATGGCATCCAATGGCATTTGAGGACGCTTTTCAGCCAACTTCAACTCGCTCAACACTTCTTGGCGGTACTTTTCATATAACTGCGTGTCTTCATCACTATTAAGCCAACCTTTATTAATAAGCCATAGCTTGAACCGCTGCACAGGATCGTGTTGTTGCCATTTAGCCTCTTCTTCTTTAGAGCGATAACCTGAAGGATCGTCCGATGAGGAATGCGCCCCTAATCGATACGTCATGGCTTCAATGAGCACTGGCGCATTATGCTTAATCGCATAGGCTCTGGCTTGCTGCGTTGCCGCCATGACCGCTAACATGTCATTACCATCCACACGAATAGTATGCATACCATAACCCACGCCTCGACTGGCAATACCATTACCTTTGTATTGCTCTTCTGTTGGTGTCGAAATGGCGTAACCATTATTACGGCAAAAGAAAATCACTGGCGCGTTTAACACGGCCGCCATGTTGAGGCCTGCATGAAAGTCCCCTTCCGATGCGGCGCCTTCACCAAAATAACAAATCGCGACATTACGCTTCTTTTGCATTTTCAAGCCATAAGCGACACCTGAGGCTTGCGGTATTTGCGTTGCCAGTGGCGAAGAGACTGTCTGATAATGCAGCTGGGCGCTGCCATAATGAATGGGCATTTGGCGGCCCTTACCCAGATCCCGTTCATTACTGAACATTTGATCCATAAATTGCTCAGTGGTAAAACCGCGATAGCGCAGCGCAGCATGCTCGCGATACTGCGCTAAAATCACATCTTCATCATCCAACGCGGCAGCACTGCCGATCACAGCCGCCTCTTCACCGGTACAGGTCATGTAAAAACTGATCCGACCTTGGCGCTGAGCGCCAAGCATTCGCTCATCGAGGACACGAGTAAACACGCAAGTGTCATGCACTTTTCTCGCTAATGCTTGATCAATCGTCGGCAATACGGCTTTATCATAAACCGTACCATCAGCTTGAAGAATTTTAAGAATGGGGATCGACATAGCGTCTTTATCAAGAAAACTGACACGATGGATCGTTTCTGTCTTGTTTTTTGCGTTGCTCATATTGTGCTCTTGTTATTTGCTGGCAGCTTCACCGGATTCATCAAGATGCCAGTCTATTATCATACGCGAGAAGAACATTACGTTAACGTAAACTGTGTATCAATACTTATCACAGTAAAATTGATAACTAAGCCCCTCTTACTATGTATATAATGGTTTACAATAGACACTTTTGCATTATTCGATATTGTCTGCAGAAGCGGGAACTAAGCATAACAATGTGCGCTGACCCACAGGCACCTTGGCATTCGGAAATACGATGGCTTCCATTTCATGTTCCACAACCACATCTTGTCCCCCCTCTGTTGCCAGTACCTCACCTTGAGAAAAAGCCGTAAAGTTTTCCACATTGTCATCAAATGAAAATTGAAAGTCTTCAAAACCTTTATTAATCGAACGTGCAACACGGTATAAATTCACCTCAGCCATGTTCAGCGGCGGAACGGGTAACTCTTGAGCCGTGATTAACCCCAGTAAACGGGCATTTAACTGCGTAAAACGCGACAGATCATTTTGCCCAAAGGGGTAGACTTTCCCTAGCTCGATGGTAAACGCATGGGCTTGAAAGTGATGGGCCGAAAAATAACTAAAGGTTGTGGTTGGCTCATTATGAAACAGAATCGTATCGATCCCTGATTTCGCTAAGAACATGATCTGCTCGCTACTGTATTTTTTATTGGGCGAGTACGGATAGATAGCAAATTTTTCATGTTTCGAGGCACGAATTGCCGTATGTAAATCATAGTGAATGCGACAGCGAGCTGGATCATCGCCCAGCTTTCCACTTAACCTTTGGCCGTTTAAGGTCTGGGTATAAAAGCGCTCAACATATTCTTCCAGTTTTTTGGCTCGTTCTCGCTCAGGGTTAACTCTATCTCCTTTAGCGTGGCCGCCGTTAAATAAACGATTTAAGTTCTCATCCACGAAACGTCGCGCTAACTTAATCGCTTCGGGGTTGCCAATCAAAAACATGACACGCTGTTTCGCTTGGATCTCTTCTGCTAGTAAGCGAGTAATCAATGCATTACAAATCTCAATCGGCGCAGTTTCATTGCCATGAACCGCACAAGAAAGCACAATATCTTTCCCTGAGGACTCAAACGGCTCAAAAACAATCACCCCAGTATCCCACACTTCAACTTGAGTATGTTGGCCTAACACAAATGAAAAAGGGGTTAATGCAAGGCGAGTAGACTGGGCTAAGGTAAAGGCTAAAAAGTCTTTGGATCCCATTAAAGTATGTAACACGTAAAATTCCTTATACTTTTGGTCAAATAATTGGAGCAATAGCAAGCCATTCATCTTCAATAAAAAGTGCAAAGAACGGCTGACTCTGCGCATCTATTCCTAAATAAAAGCCGCACTTTCACTTAGGAATAAACAGGCACCAGCCCACTTTTTAACATATTGAATGATATCTTATCTCCACAAAGTCACTGACTTTACCTGTGTTTATCCCTATTAGCAAACCTGTATATCAATCGTTACAGCGTATAATACTCTAGTCATCATCCATATTGAAAACAAAAAAAGATCGATAAATAAACAATAAAAATACATGCCTGTTGAAAATAACGGCAAATATTCGCCATTATTAACAATAAGCTTCTATGAGTGCATCGCTCAAACACATCAGTGTAGACTCAAGTCTTACCCCTTCATTGCTCATTATCACAACTGTTAAAAGGATGCGCTTTTATATGCCTGCTGTCTCCTCTGAACTTCAAAATCTTATGCCTGTTTTTGAACTTATCGAAGTCATTTATCTCCTCAAAATTACCATCGCTTCAGTACTGGGCGGCATAGTCGGGTATTCCGTGCGAAAAACACACCCAAATGGGATCCGCATTTTTGGGATCACGGCATTGAGTGCCTGTGGATTCAGTGAAATTGCCATTCATTTATATTATTTATACCAAGTCGATTATACCTTTAACATTATTGCTGGTGTCGTCACAGGCATTGGCTTTCTCGGCGCTGGGCTTATTTTTGAAGATAGAAATAATGCCGTAAGAGGGATCTCTGCTGCCGCCACGTTATGGGCGGCAGCCGTGATTGGTATGGCCATTGGCATCAATATGTACATTATTGGTTTTGGAATGACAATTATTGTTTTTCTGTCTTACCTTTTTTCAGGTTCTGAACATCAACAACAATCAACAAAAGTTGTGGCCGATGGCCAGACTCAAACAGATCACATCATTCCTCATCAGAAGTACCGTTAGTCTGCTCAAAAGGAAGCGCTGACTTAACATAGCAGCGCATGGGGAAAAAACCATTACTGGCCACCCTTTCAATCCCAATTCAATTTATTTAAACTGCTCACCTATCTAAGCTAAAAGGACACACATGAATAATGGACATTAGATTTTCACTACATTTCATACGGATAATTCGCTATGTACTTATTTAGGCGGATCTATCTCTTATGCTCAGTGCATTTACATAAAATCAGTTGGCCGTCGCTGTTATTGGGTTCAATTGCACATTATGTCATTTGTTGGTTAGCCCTCAGTGCGCTCGGCGAAACACAACTGGTGCAATTGCCTCAATTTTTCTACTTTATGTCAGTTGTTGGCAGCACGGTAGGATTCGGCGATATGTCACCTGTTACCATAGGCGGGCAGCAGTTTGTCGCTTGGTACCAAATACCTGCAAGTATTGGCATTTTTGGTTCCGTTTTGGCCAAAATCATCGCCACAACAAAAACACTAATTGAACGGAATATCAAGGGTATGAGAAACTTTTCACATTATAGCAATCATGTCATTATTATCGGCTGGCACCCTAAAGGAACAAGAAAGCTCATCGATTGTATCTTATCGGATAAACGCAGGCAAAATGGGCAAATATTGATCTGTGTCAATAATGATGAACAAACACATCCTTATCCAGACAATGATCAGGTGGACTTTGCTAAAATGCCCTCTTTTTCAAATGAAGACGCACTCAGCCGGATCAGCATTGATGACGCTAATCGAGTGATTATTTATGGCGAAAGTGACGAGCAAACGCTCATGGCAGCCTTAGCCATTTCTCCTCGAGTCAAGCAAGACTGCCACATTGTGGCTTACTTCAATGATGAACAAAATGCCGCCTTGTTAGACAAGCACTGCCCCAATATCGAGTCCGGCAGCAATCGCTCAGCAGAGCTATTGGCTCGCTCAATGCAAGATCCAGGATCATCAAGAGTCATCAGTCACCTACTGAGTCCTCAAACCGGTGCCACACAGTTTTCTTTAAAAATCCCTGAAAATGTGCCTTCTTTCACCGTTGGCCAACTTTGGCAACAAATGAAAAATGACAATAATGCGACTCTCATCGCTATTTCCACTATGCTCTCAGGCGATGATGTTGAGCTCAATCCCCCAGCGGAAAGGCAACTCACATCGGGACATTTTATTCACTATATTGCGTCAGAGCGGATTTTGGCCACGGAAGTTAACTGGCATTTTACAAGCTAATGCTTATGCTTATGCTTAATCAATAACTCACCCAAGGCTCGGCCGTCACTCAACAAGTCCATTAACATTGACGGCCACGATACTTTAAGGAAAAATCATGGCCAAATTCTTATTCATTCACGGCGCTTCTCACGGCGCATGGTGTTGGCAACAGGTTTCTTCCACCCTTTGCCAATTAGGACATGAATGTTACAGTATCGATCTTCCCGGTCATGGCAATGATCAAACCCCAAGAGAGCATATTACACGACAAGATTATCTAAGTGCTGTTTCTCGAGCTATACATGACTTAGCATGGAAAAACATTACCCTCGTAGGGCATTCAGCAGCGGGAATGTTATTGGCCGACTTAAGTCTCAAACACGATGAAATTAGCAGGCTCATCTATCTGGCTGCTTATATTCCTAACACAAATGAATCTATGCTGGATCAACTGCCACCAGACAGGCAAACGGAATATCAAAAAATAGCTTTACAATCTCCAACCCATTGCCTTGTTCTGGATTTTGAAACTATGCATAAATACTATTTCAGTAACTTAAGCCTCACTCAAGCCCAATTTTATTTTAATAAAATAACCCCAGAGCCCTTTAAGCCTTATGAAGAACAAACACAAACAAGTCCAAATCAACTGTCCATCAAACAAGACTATATTATTTGCAAATATGATCAACGACTCCTTGAAGAACAAGCAAAGTACTTTTCAAATAGGATTAACGGCCAGACTCATATCATCGATACAGATCATTGCGTCATGCTGTCAAACCCCAAGTTATTGAGTCAAACATTGAACAATATCGTCACCGATACTTGATGGATTATTTTTTAGAAGGCAAAGGGACAAACATCGATGTGCTTTGTTGATATTGACGATAAACGCTCCCCTTAGCTTGTATCGACAACTTTTCAGTTAAGGGAATGGTTATTTTAAACATAATAAACAAGAGTAAAGCAGGTGAACATACACTGAGCCAAGCAAAGTCCAATAGCCTTTCGTCCCTTAAGCCCGTCTGTAAACTTGCACTCCAGCCCGCTAAAGCAAAACCGAGCCAAATCATCCATTCGAAAAAGTAATTAGGATGGCGTGAATATTGCCACAACCCCGTATTGCATAAGGTCAAACCTTGATCTTTGGCCCCGATAAGCTGAAAATCTGCCACGCTCTCTGTAATGATGCCTATCGCAACCAAAATTAAAGCAATTGCATTCAATACATTGAAAGATAAATGATGATCGATAAACAGAAAAGGCATGGCTATCACCACAGCCATAACACCTTGTAACTGAAAATTAATGAAAAAACCTATCTTCTTAGACCCCTCCCAACGAGCGCTTATATAGGTATAACGTTTATCCAAATGGTGCGGTAACACACGCTTAAATAACAAATATCCCCCTAAGCGCAGGCTCCAAATCAAGAGTAATAATTGCAATAATTGCGATACAAGACCAGTGGCAATGCCTCCCGCTAAAATCAGGCTAGCAAGTAAAATCGTCATGGGCCAGAATACATCGATCACACTGGGATTATGGGTCCAGAACCCAATAAACCAAGCCAAAATCATCATTCCTGCCACCCATAACCAAGCCAGCATAATGCTTTCTATCATGACTTTTCCAAGCAATGAAACCCTATAATAAGCATAGTCGGTAGAACAGCAAAAAACTTAGGCCGATAACTGATAAATCTTTCTAATGTCATCCACTAACCGTTTACGAGAGCTAGTTTCTCTCTCATGAGGCGCAAAGAGCGCGCTAACATCATCCAATAAATTAACCGCTCTGGTAAGCTGAATACGTTGCTCAGAAGTTAATGAGGTTAATTGAGACAGCGTATTGATCTGGCTGATCGCCAGCTCCTTTGCCGCGATATCTTCCGGTAAACCAGAAAGCGTACACAGACCATAGGTTCCCGCTAAAAAATGCGCCCACTCTTGTTCAATATGACAATGAAGATCGTGTTCTTTTTGCACACGATTCAACGCATGGCCCAATCCATTCAGTTTATGGATGGTATCAAGGTAACGTTTTAAAAAAACCGCATAAACCGCCTCTTTATGGCCACCTTGAGCATCAGATAATTCACGCACGACATTAAACCATGAAACGTAGCCTTTGGCATAATAACGCAAAGATTGGGTTTCATCTCGCAGGCCAAAAAATGAGTCGCAGTGAATAGCAAGCCTTAATTGATATGACGCTTTGGGCATGATCCCCATTAACTGGTACTTTTCCAACACTGAATAATCCACATTCACCTTTTTTAACAGAACTTCCTCAGTTAAAAAATAAGTGTTGAGATACTGTATTAACTCCATTTTGATACTTTCCTTTTTTGCTTTAACTCAGAATACCAATAAGATTGAATATTAACACTCAACATCCCCTAAGCTATACTCAGTCTATCCAATTTAACATTGAATAAACATGATGATAGCTGAATCATACATTAAAACAGAACATTATGACTTGTTTGCACTCACATCCATCCAAGGCCGTGATACTTTGCTCATATTTTTACATGGCTGCGGTGATTCACACTTAAATTATGCTGATTTTATCCACAGTACTCAACTCAAATCCTATGACATTTTTATTCCCGATTTAATCGGCCATGGTAAAAGCAGTGGTTTGAGCACAGAAACGTTTTCATTTGAGTTAGGCACACAAGGACTCATAAAGCACATTCAGTCACTTCATCACAGTTATAAGCGTATCTTTATTATTGCCCATTCTCAGGGCGGAATTTATGCTAATCACTTAGCAACAAGTGACATTGCTCAGCTCATTAAAGGCATTTACGCCATAGAAACCCCAGTGACCCAACATGGAATATTTATTTCTAATGAAGTGGTTAAATGTATTCACCAAGGCAAGAATATTAACACTTGGTATATGGATTTCTGCCACAAAATTTATCAGATCGGGCACAATGAGCAAGCCATGCGGCATTATTTTTGTGGCCTACAATTTGCTGATCTGTCTTGCTTTATTAAACAGTGTCAACTCACTCAAACCTTAGCTCATGCCATCGAAAACCAAACCTTTACCAGTCAAATAGGCGAAGACTTTAGCAAACTGACTATCCCCAAGCTCTATTGCTTAGCAGAAAACGGAAAGAAGCAAGTTAATCTCCCTTTTCTAGAGCAACACAATATTCCCACTTTTATCATAAAAAATGCCGACTCACATTTTTGTGCTCAACAACAACCCGACATTTTTTTAGCTCATTTAAATCAATGGCTAGAAAGCTTACTCAACCATTGATTGAGGCACTTCGCTACTCGTTGCGGCTGACTTAATGGCACGTAATGAGATGCAGATTTGATACCTCGATATTGAGCAGAAGCGATGACTTGACATAAATCTTGAGTCATTGAAAAAGGTATACGTTCATCTTGCTCACCACGGAGCACTATCGTTGGGCAATGAAGGGAAGATAAAAAGGGCATGGGTCCTTTAAAATCAATAATGAGTTGATATTGCTGCATGCAAATCTCAGCTCCTACCCTTAACATCATTGCCTGATAAGACGCTATCATGGCATCATGCTTTAGATCATCTGGAGTAAAATAATGCGCTAAAGACTGCTGAATAACGATCGCCAAATCTTGCTCAAGAATTTGTTGTTGTGAAGCCTTCATGGCCGCTATCGTTTGAGCTGACATGGTCCCATCCGTCGTGCTTATCAAGCCTAATCCCAGTACTCTTTTTGGGGCTATCCTAGCAAGCTCCATCGCCACCCAGCCTCCTAAAGAAAACCCAATAGCAACAAATTTATCGGGCGCATCCATTAACACCCTACGAGCCAATTCCGCAACACTTTCTCCTTTCAAGACTGACCCATAATGCAACTGCATCTGCGGCAACATGTCACTTGCCACCGCTTTCCACATACTCGGATCGCCACCTAACCCAGGAATAAATAACACATTTAACGACATTATGGCCTCCTAAATATAAACAGCTCGATAAAAATACACTCAAACAATTAGGCACAGGGGGATGACGCGCTTCAACACATTCTAAACACTGTGCACTTTAGAGTAACTCGGGCATAACCTGCATGAGTTTCGATAAGCTATTGCAAAGCATCTCTTAATTTATCTTCTACATAATCTAAAAACGATTGCGTTTTAAATGGCAACGTCCTCAATTTAGGGTAATAAGCATAAATCGTCCATGTTTGGGATTGATGCTCTGGTAACACCGGCACTAATGCCCCTTTCACTTCATCATTAAAGGCCATGGGACTGGCAAACACAATGCCCAAGCCTGCAACAGCAGCCTTAATTAAAGTAGTGTTATTATCGGATATTAAATTGCCCTGAATGGTAACGGTTTCCCCATTATCAAAGGCCCACACTTGCGGGGCATCACTGCCCATACTCATCAGGCAATTATGCTCAGATAAGTCCGATAAGGTTTTCGGCACCCCTTTTTGCTGTAAATAAATAGGGGAGGCAAACAGTTTTAAATGCGCTTGGCCTATCACATGATGATCCATATTTACCGAGAAAAAATCGGGCGATTTATGACTAAAGTATAAATCAAGGTTTTCAACATGGTATAACAGAGGGTAAGTTAATGTTTTCACATTAATGGTTAATTCAGGGTATTGCTCAAGTAGCTTAGGTAACAATGGCACAATATATAAACTACTAAAGAGAACGGATATGCCAATCGTTAACACACCACGAGGCGCATCACTTTGATTGCGCACAGTTTCTGTTAAGTCTTTCCAATCATTTAATAGAGACTTAGCTTGCTCATAAAAATACTCCCCCTCTACCGTTAAATCCAATCGGCGCGTCGTTCGCTGCAAAAGTTGTACACCAAGTTGATCTTCTAACCAATTAATATGCTTACTTAATGCAGAGCTCGAGGTAAAGAGGTGACTCGCCGCTTTTGTAAAACTCTGATCATCAACAATCTGAATAAAACTCTGTGAACACTTATACCAATCCATCGAACTCCCCCCTCCCACTCAATAATTCATAACATTCAATTAAGTCCTATTAAGACGCAATAGATTTCCAAAATACTATATTATCATCATGTAGGAAATAAATTATAATCAACTCACACAACAAAAACCATAAACCTGTCATTTCATCTGATTGATGACTCACTATTTCTCATTGAGTCATGGACAGGAAAAAACAAGGCCAACAAAGTGAAACAAACTTTTGGAAACCTCAACTTTATTTTAGTCATATTGGGCGTTGTCGCCTCACAGCTCGCCGTAAGCCTTTATCTACCTTCTCTACCTGCCATCTCAAGCGAATGGCATTTAAGCGTTGGTGACACACAGCTCACATTAAGCGTTTTCTTTTTAACCTTCGGTCTCTCACAGCTATTTTATGGGGCCTTATCCGACCATATTGGTCGCAAGCCATTGCTATTAATAAGCATCACTATTTTAACCTGTGGCAGTATTCTGGCCGTCTATGCCCATAATTTCGAACAATTACTGCTCGCCAGATTATTGCAAGGACTCGGAGGCGGTGGGCTTTCAGTACTCGGCCGCGCAATATTGAGGGATCTTTTTCAGGGTCAAGCATTACGAAAAGCCATCAACATGCTCGCCATTGCCGCTTCTTTCACTCCCGTCATCGCACCGACATTAGGAGGATATATGCAAGAAGCCTTTAACTGGCGCAGTAATTTCATGATCCTGACCTTTTACAGCGGAGTATTATTACTGATCGTTTTTTTCAAAATGGCAGAAACCAACAAAGATGTCTCCCCTGAACATTCCCAACAAGCTGAATATAAAACACAATCAACACTGTCATTGTCAAATATTCTTGCCGACTATGGCCATGTGTTAAAAAACAGACCCTTCGTTTGCTATGCCATCGCCACACTCATAGGCTATCTAGCTATGATCTTATGCTTGGAAAATACTCCTTTTTTACTCACCAGCCAATTTGGCTTTAGCCCCAAAGAAGTCGGTTATTTAATGCTCGTCCAACCCAGTTTCTTCTTGGTGGGTAATCTGATCCAAAATAGATTACCCAATAGTGTCGGTAACAATACATTAATACAAACAGGCATGATGCTCCTAGCTATTGTAGGACTCTCATTTTTATTACAAAACGCCTTTAATATTACGTCACTGACCGCGATATTATTAACCTTAGCGCTAAACGGGCTCGCCGTATCCTTCATTTTCGTCAATGCAATGGCTGGCGCACTGTCATTGTTTTCACATCAAGCTGGCGCCGCAGCGGCACTGTCTGGAGTGTTTCAAATGGTAGGCACTGCTATCATTACCGCAACAATGGCTAAGCTACAATGGTCATCACTCGCCTCATTAGGCTGGATTTATTTATCCTTATTCGCTGTTCTATATTTGTTAGCCAAGCGGTTAACACAACTACAAGTACAAGAAAACACCGCTCTCACTGCGATACCAGAATCTCAATAGACTGTCATCAAAACGGATGCATCAAGGCAACTGCGCTAGACTAAAGTCTAATTTAAATAAAGCGCAACAATGAAACAATAAAGACTCATTTATAACAAAAAGATAAAATACATGAGTCCCAGTAACTTTCTTATTACTTTATTAATCAGTAGCATATTATCTGGTTGTGGAGGGAGCGATAACAGCTCAACAGTCAATCCCTCCAATAATCCCCCTCTCGTAGAGAACCCCATTGATAATGACAAGCCAGAAGATACAGCCACTGAGCCTAACACTTTGCTTACCCTTGAAGCAGTTAGACGAACGAGATCGGGCAACACCCATGACCCACAGGCCATATTCATTGTTCATGACAACTCAGGCAATATCATTGGCCAACACCAAGCGGATCCTGCGGGAAAAGTCCAAGTCTCTTGGACAGATCAAGCAGCACATCTCACCTATATCACACTTAATGATAATCAAGTCTTAAAACTGCAAAGTTTTATGAATATTTCCGCCGATGATCTACAAGATAAACGATTTATTTATCAAGAAAAAAATTGTAAAAGTGCAACACTCACCTTAGAACTCAATATGTTAACTCACCAAGCAATGGATGAAATCTTAGTCGTCAATGGTATCAATGAAAACAGCATAGTGCTGTCACCGACCAATGAAGAAACAAGAGTAATGATTGAATATTGTGAAAATCAACCTCAGCTACCCATCCAATTAATTAATGCATATACTGGTACAGCGAAGGCTGGATTAATGTCGCTCACAGGGTTTAATGAATATACTTTATCTCTGTCCGATTTTACCGCAGAGGGCATTTATGTCGATTTAAGTACATCAGAACATTGGGAATATGTCACACTAGCAGGCAATTACCACCAGATCAGCCGCGACAATAGCCTCCCTATTCACTATCCCGATTATATTTATCCAGCATTAAACACTCACACACAAGTGAAATTTTTTCATCCATTTGAAGAAAATTATACCGATACCAATGAAGATTTTACACTCACCGTCATTGCAAACAGTCGTCGTAATATTAGCAATGATGCACAACTGAAACATGCCCCTCATCAGCTCACTTTCTCGCCTTTAGATAACATGCAATCTAAACAATTTTTTAAACAGATATTAAAGCATCCAGATAGACTTACTCTCGACTTTATGAGTTTGGCAAGTCGTTATCAACAAATTGCAATTGAAGTGTGTGATGAACAAGGTAATGAACGTCATCATGAAGCTTGCAATGAAAACAAGCTCAACTGGCGTATTCATTCTTTTTCAAGCAAAAACAGTCATCCTTGGCAAGTACTTGAGTTCCCGAGTGATATTAAAGACACGTTAAATCAATTGAATCAATTTGCAATATCACTTCACCTCATTAAGCATCTTGAACCCCTTGACAAAATAGACAAACTCAGTGAACTAACAGAAGGCATTAATAACGCTGAAACAAACCCAGTACATGACATTGATAGCCTCAGCTTTGGTATCATAATGAAAAAGTCGGGCGAATAAAAACAATGATATTCAGTGCCAAGCGGCACTGAATATCAAAACATGATTAATTTATTCAGGAATATATAAATTGTCAATCGGATCCGAGCGAACCGCATGCTTTACTTCATCATACTGATTTCGACCATTTGCCATATAAATCAATGACCAAGCACTGACCATTGATGTATCACCAAACACACAAATATCGTTCGCTCCATTGGCATTAGTAAAGCCACCCGATACCACATTTTCACTCATGGTTGCGCCCCCTAAATTTTTACACACATTCATAGACGGATTAAAAAAATCGCCTTGCCAAAGCAATGAATCATCAGCCAATGGCGGCAGTTGCTTCATTAAGGTTGCAGCAATATTGGGCGTTTTCGATGCAAATGCACTCAAGCCAACGGCCACAAAGCCATTATCTTTTGTAAAAGTACAAAATGTTCTCGACAAACCATTCAAATCACTTCCGTATTTTGCAATCATTTTTTCAACGGTCCCCCCATTATCAATACAATAAGCTTCTTGTTTGATCCCGCCAGCATAACTGGTAAAACTGGTCACAAAAACAGCAACGGGAAGGAGTGTCGAAAAGAGAATATGAGCTAACTTCATGTTTGATTCCTTTAAATAAAGTTCCATTACAGATAGTCAATCATGGTTCATCATACAATGTCCCAGTCATGATTCTATTTTTAACCTATTGAATTAAAATCACTCTATCTACTAGACTTTACGCTAATGGTCCTAGATCTCAGCAATAAGCAACATCACTTGATCTTAATCAACTTTCATCATAATAACTGAGGCATACTCACATCTTTGAGGACCGTCAAACTTAAACATCATAGTTGCTTCAAGACAACATGGATTATTTTTCAAACATTCCGGCACACTGTGATATCTCCTTGCACTTCAAAATACGGGTATATAATTTAATCATTAGCCCAGTTATTCTTTCATAACGGATCTTGTTTATGTATGCAGACACAATAGAAAAATGTTCGATCAATGCCGTTCGTATCGTTACTTTAAACAACACTTCTCCCTTTAGTTTCATGGTAAGTGGTGCTATGGCCGGTGCCTACATTGGGCTAGCGATTATCTTGGTATTCACCTTAGGGGATCCACTTTCCCCCGCCATTCGCCCGCTTGTCATGGGGGCCACTTTTGGGCTGGCCTTAACCTTGGTTATCATCGCAGGCTCTGAACTCTTTACTGGCCATACCATGTTTTTAACCTTTGGAGTAAAAACTGGCGCTATTCATTGGAAAGACAGTGTACGCGTCTTACCAAAAACGTGGATCTATAATTTACTGGGTTCTATCGCGGTCGCAGGACTCTTTTTCTTATCCGGCGGGGGACAATTACTCACAAACTCAGAGAGCCTCATTCATCATGTCGCACTGACAAAAACCACTTCTCCTATAACCGTGCTCTTTTTTAAAGGCATTTTGTGTAATTGGCTCGTCTGCTTGGCCATTTGGATGTGTCAACGCCTCGAAGGCACAGGAAAATTTATTGCCATCTGGTGGTGTTTACTGGCCTTTATCGGCTGTGGATATGAACACTCCATTGCCAATATGAGTATCTTTGCCCTATCGTATTTTGGTGAACATCACACCGGTTTTACCCTTTTAGGCATGGGGCGGAACTTATTTTGGGTATCGCTGGGAAACCTACTGTCAGGCGTTATCTTTATGGGACTGGGTTACTGGTACGCCACGCCAAAAGCAGAGAGACCTATGGTTAAATAACCTGAATTCGGAATAAGCTGCGCCGCTTAATAGCGGCATTAAGCCAAAGTTGAAAATAAAGAATAACCAATAATACCACAGCAGCCAAACACGAATTGATTAGCCAATTCCTATGAATGGGCATTCACTCCCTCAACCTTGCCATCATCAAAGCATCCACATATTCACCACAAGTGAAGGCATAATCTCGCATCACGCCTTCTTCAACAAAACCTTTTTTTTGATATAAACAAATGGCCGCTTCGTTATTTTTATACACTTCAAGCTCTACTCGTCTAATATTTAACCAATTATCGGTTAAATCCAGTGCTGAAGATAATAACTGCTCTCCCACCCCTTGGCCGGTATGTCGACTAGACACTCCCATGCCAAGCGTAGCCACATGTTTTCGTCTCGGTCTGTCCATCACTTGTAATGATAATTGCCCCACCACCTGATTATCGATAAGCGCCACTAAATTAATATGATTGTCCGAAAATGTCGTGAGTCTTTGCTCCCATAATAAGTCTGACTGAAACGGAAGTTGCAACGTATTACTAAACGCATGTTCTTGTTCGTAAATGGCTTTAATCGCCTCTAGATCAGAAAGCTCACTGTGCCTCACCTTTATCACTTTGACTTACTCCTTATTATCAATTCAACTTTTCCTATCCTGTCTTCAAGGATGAAGTCACATTCATATCAAAAAATTACAATTAACCTACTGATTATTAATGTTATTTAACTTAAATAACATCAAGCGCTATGTTCAATTATTACCTTTGGTAACCTTTTTATGAATATGCTTTCTAACGTTTACCTCATTTTTATCTCTGTAATAAGGTGTAATATTTTTCTTGAATAAAATGCGTTATGGTTAGCTTAAACATTAACTTTTTTTAACCTATTAAAAGTTAACTACACTCAGTATTAGATAACGACAGAAACCTTAATAAAAAACAAAACCGATTTATACCATAAAAAACCATTGAATGAATAGCTTGGAAAATATTATGCCCATCATCACCAATCAACAACTTAATACGTTAAAAGGGGGAGGAAGAGAATTATTTCCAGCACTCAATGTGGATCTTAACCAAAGTCGTAATGCTATTGTTAACCTATCAATTACTGTGATGTTTACGGGACTGGACTATGGTGCCAAGGAGTGTGATGTTAAAGTACATGAAAATACAGAGCTAATAATGCAAGCAAAACACTTCAAAACACAAGGTGAAAATAAATCAAAAATAAATGATGAAATTTATAATAATGAGTACATAAAAACCACAACACATCAACGGGCCAAATACCCAAATAGGTACCAGCATCAATTCATGCAACTCAACCTCACTAGCAACCTACCCGATATTGACAATCGCACGAATTTGCATACATTCCGATGCCCTGCTATCGACAATGAATTCAAAATTTTTCACTGCCATATTCAATTTTTAAAACAAAAAAAGACAGTCTCTATTGTCCCCATATTAAATACTTCAAACTCAACAATAGAAGGCATTAACAATGCTTGCGGACAATATATTATCAGTTTTTTATAACGCTATTGAGCCACAGATAAATGTTCACCCCGCTCCCTCACTCGTTATTGACAAGCTCGCTTAAATGCTCTCACACAATCCTCTATCGCTTGCTCAGATAAAGACGATGGCGTAAGAAAGTCAAATCCGTGTACTGTCCCTGCATAATTATGCAATTCGACAGGCACTCCTGCATTCATCAACCGCGTTGCATACAAGATGGCTTCATCTCTTAGGGCATCATGCTCACACGTCATAATATAAGCAGGAGGTAGCTTTGATAAATCTTTTGCCTTGCCTGGCGCGGCATAAGGCGATATATGCGTTAGCTCATCTTGTAAATCTATTCCGCCTAAACTATGACCACTCATTCCATTATGATTGACACTATTATGCGTTAGCCCATCTCTTCGCTGACTGTCTAACTTTTTCCTCTCTACATTATCGCCTTCTAAACATGTCATACCCAAATAATGGCACCAGACTGCTCGAATGCTGCGATTATCGCAAATATACAACCCATCACCATTTTTCATCGACTCTGTTTGTGCCTGATCATCTAGCGCCGGATACAATAGCATTTGCATTAATATGTTCGGTCCCTTTCTATCACGAGCCATCAAGGCCACAGCCGCTGCAAGCGTCCCGCCAGCACTGCCGCCGCCAATGACAATTCGATTAGGGTCAATATTCAATGCCTTAGCATTTTCTGATACCCATTCAAGGGTGGCGTAGCAATCCTCAACCGCGGCTGGAAAAGGGTGCTCAGGCAAAAGTCGATAGTCCACCAGCACACCCATTGATTGCGTTCTTGCAGCCATAACTAAGCTGCGAGGATGGTCGAACTCCAAATCACCTAACATAAATCCGCCACCATGAAAGTTAATAAACACAGGCATTGGCGTCTTCACCGCCTTGGGTCGATATAGACGAATAGGGATATCAGGCGCTCCATTAGCTCCAGGTATGCTACGTTCAACCTCCTCCACATTCTCATCTGTCGGGCGCTCAATCCCTTGTTCTTGTAGCATTTTCCTCATTTGATGAAAACTCTCTCTGACCTTATTAGGATCAGAAAAATCGAAATAAGGTAAGATTTTTGCTATTGCTTCAATCTCGGGATCATAAATACGTTGCGGTTTCATATTTTGCCCTTTTTTCGTACGGTTTTATTGAGGTATTAGCATGACTTGTCTACAAGCCACCCAATGTCAATTTAGCGGGATCAAGTAAATTCTCAAGCTCTGCGCGAGACAAACTTGTTTCTTCCTCAGCCACATCAATGATGGGTCTTTTTTCAGCATAGGCTTTCTTAGCAATACTCGCCGCATTTTGATAACCAATAATGGGATTTAATGCCGTCACTAAAATAGGATTCTTTGCAAGTTGCTCATTGAGTCTGTCACTGTTCACAGTAAAGTCTACGATGGCTTTATCGGCTAACGTGTGCATACCATTACTCAATAGCCCTATACTTTGTAATAAATTATAAGCAATTAAGGGTAACATCACATTCAATTCAAAATTACCCGACTGTCCGCCAATAGTAATACTCGTATCGTTACCTATCACTTGCGCAGCCACCATGGCCACCGACTCAGGGATCACCGGATTGACTTTTCCCGGCATAATCGATGAACCTGGTTGTAAAGCCGTGAGTGAGATCTCTCCCAGTCCCGATAAAGGCCCCGAGTTCATCCAACGTAAATCATTCGCAATTTTCAATAAGGCCACCGCTAAGGTTTTTAGATGACCTGAGACATTCACCGCCACATCTTGGCTGGCCATCAATGCAAATTTATTAGCACTGGGCACAAAATCTAATGACGTCTTTTTTGCCAAAAACTGGCAAAAGAGAGGCGCAAAATCAGCATGGGCATTCACCCCAGTTCCCACCGCGGTTCCGCCTTGAGCCAATTGCAATAATTCAACAAGTCCCGATTTAATCCCTCTGCTGGCATGTTGTAATTGGCCTGACCAAGACAAAAGCGATTGATTTAAACTGACAGGCATCGCATCCATTAAATGAGTCCGGCCCGTTTTTATATGTGCCTTCACACTATGGGCTTTATCAATAATACATAAATCTAGATGCGCCAAGGCGGGTAATAAATCATTGTTGATCGCAAGAGCAGCGCTGATATGAATAGCGGTTGGGATCACATCATTACTGCTTTGACTCATATTCACATGATCATTAGGATCCACAGGACAATGAACCTCTTGACTGGCTAATGCCGCGACAACCTCATTAACATTCATATTTGAACTTGTTCCAGAGCCGGTTTGAAACACATCCACAGGAAACTGTGTATCAGAAGCATCATGCTGCCCATCAATAATCATTTGGCTTGCTTCCATTATCGCCTTCGCAATGTGAGGTTCAATGAGCTTCAAGGTGAGGTTAGTCTGTGCGCTGATCTGCTTAATGAGGGCCAGACTTCGAATAAAAGCACGGGGCATCATCAAATCGCTGATTTGAAAATTATCAATCGCTCTTTGAGTTTGTGCCCCATAAAGTGCACCTTTATTGACTCTGACTTCCCCCATACTGTCTTTTTCAACTCGAAAATCATCCATATCGCCAATCAATCCCCAAAAGAAAGACAAAAATCAAGTATAGGAAAAAATAATCATGAATGAATGAGCATAAAAAACATAGCTGAATGTCAGCTAAACAAAATCAAACTTTAATTATTAACTTTTGTTAATTTAAATTATAATGCTGTTTGATTAGTTACCTTACATTGTAAAAAGTAAATAACTTAAGTTACATTAAATCGTACTAACGCAACTCTATATTCCAATATTAGGAGTTCTGTTATGTTTAAATCCATCGCCTTTTTGATATCTCTCTCAGTCGCTTTAATACTATTCAGCCAATTAAGTTATGGAGCCCACAGAAGTAAAACTATCACGTTAATCAATCATTCAAGCAGTGACATCTATGCTATTTACACTCCAGAAAATTCATCTCAATGGTCTATTGATGAAAAAATTAATGGCTATCAACCCTGTGACATGCAACCACAAGGTGCTAAGTCGTCAGAAATAACGACAGCAGATGGCGTAACAAAGACTCAATGGCTCACAACCGCTATTCCCATTGAAATGGAACAAGCAATAAAAATCAAGACGAAAGCCTCAAAGTGCTCACCCAGTGCCGTTGATTACACCAATAAAATGTACACCCAAAGTATCTATGAAATAAGATCCAGCGATACCGATACCACTATAGGTTATTTCAACATAGAATTAGATTTGCGCCGAGGAGTCAGATGGGACTGGACAAACAGCTTACATTGGAGTTCATCCGTTCAGGCCAATATATATCCCCTTTTCGCTGATCAATTTTCTATCGACAAAAATGATAATGGCGAATATGTACTCAGTGAGAGTATCTCAACCCATTCGCCTTATACTGTTCAAGATGCAATAATTTCAAATATTCCCGCCATTGCTTCTAATACAGAACAAAGCTTAAGCAGTACTCCAATCGAGTCCAGTGTATTTCAAGCCAATATTGCAACCGGACAAATCGCTTTATTAGGGGATAAGCTGAGTAATAACATCGTGATTAAGATGCAAAGAGGCTCATGCTCTTACCAGTTAAGTCTTTTCAATATGTTATTGACGTTTAATAACAATAATCAAACTGATGCATTTCAGTTTGATGGGGAGTATCGAGAAAATTGTGATGATAACGCTGTGATAGAGACGTTAACCTCGGTGAAAGCTCAATTTGATCCCAGCAAGGATCAGCTAACACTCACAGATTTTATGAACAGTGAAGGTGAGCAACCAGCTGGACTCAATAATGCTTATATATTATTTGACTTAACTCTACAAGGGTTCAAACAATATACTTGGATCCCCTTTACCATAAATACTTATCAACTCGCCGATCATACACCAGAAGAAGGCGATCAACGCCATAACCAAGCATCATTACAATTACAAACCGATTTTATTATTCCAGAACACACAGTTTTTAAAGGAAGCTGGCAATTAACCAATACACGTGCCACCTCCCCTTTAATCCTCATAGGAGAAAATTGCCAAAATACACTCTTACTCCAAAATTTTGCTGCCTTTTTTGACATGAGTCAAACAGCCAAATACATGAATATTACAGGTACTATCACAGGCGGCTGCTTAGGAGAGGAATATTCAGGTAACATTATCAGCGCAAGTGTCACTTACGATCCAGAAACTGATTTACTTCGGTTTTATGACATACTAACAGATGCCTCTAGTCAAGCACCGACTGAGTTAAGTTTACATGTTTCTAGGCCCGAAATCGTAACTGAAGAATAAAGCATTTTGCCTCTTTAATAGATAGTCACTTAACGATAATCAAGTGACTATCTATCGTTCAACAAAAATACACTTGATGATTAAATTGTGCTGTTTCTGTATTAAACCAATAACCCATATAGCCAATCACAGGCTCTCTTTCATACGTATCACAATCATGATTAAACCCGTATGAGGTTGCTGGGCAAATAATTTGCTGCACTGAGTCTTTGATATTCTCGTTAAAATAACAATGGGCATGACCGCTGATCACAGCCAATGTTTGCGGGTGGATCGCATCTATCACAGCTTGGTGATTTTCAATGCCAATGTGAGCAAACCATTGTGCCCCCACATTTATTACCGGATGATGAACAATGACGACACTTAAGTGTTCACGGGTATCTTTTTCAAGTTGAACTAAAGCTTGTTTCGATACTCGCCCCGCCCCCAAGGGCATAGCGCCTTTAGGTTTTAAGCTCGAATCAAGCATTAACAACTCAATACCATTATCCAATGTCACTTTAGGCTTAATTTGGAGCTTGCTGTGATGAAACACCTGTTCCATGAGCGATAAATCATCATGATTGCCAGCAATCACATAAATCCTATCCATAGTGACATGAGCTTCAATGACAGCTTTAAACTTGAGATACACTTCGATGGAAGGCTCACACACTAGATCCCCGGTGATCAGTAACATATCCCCATCAGTTTGACGTTCAATATGCTGTAATACGCGTATTAAATTCGCTTCAATCTCTTTATCAATAAGACTTAAATGACAATCACTGATTTGATAAACCTTCATCACTCATTTCCCATTTCTCTATCAAACGCAGGGGTGGGTGTGCCTTGATGAAACACCATGCGCCAATGACCATCATTAAAACGCCAAATAGAGCTGCGCATTGAATAGGCCATTTCACTCTTACCGAATTTTTTAATTGTTGCACGATAGGTTAATAACACCACATTCGATGCGAGCATGGTTATCGCATAATCTTGTTGAGTAAATTCAGGTGACATTTCATCGGGAATACGGTTTAACGCATCAGATTTACCATACGGGATCCCGGTACTGGGTATTTCAATAAAATCATCATCGAGCAACTCCTCTAACGCGGCTCTTGAGCTGCGAATACTCGTCTGAATACAGGCTTGTTCTAACTCAATGATTGTTTCTTTTAAATTCACAAAATGCAACTCCCGAAACATGTCTTATTCCAGTTTATTGCATCAGGTCAATACAGTAAACATATCCAATAAATTGTTTACTGTATTTGTTGGACCAGACTTTTATCACTAAAGCAGCATTATTTTCATTCACACACTTATAACGCATTACCATTAATATCAATGGCATCGAGTTGATGACCATCAGGGCCACCATCGCGAACGGGAATTAAAGCTTGAATGGCATTTGATTGCGTATTTGCCGCATCGGGATCCGTTAAGGTCTTTAAGAATTTCACCATCAAGGCCACTTCAGCATCGTTAATGTCCTGAAGGAAGCTCTCATTACCATTAAAAATGGCCATCGAATGCATCAAACCCTTTGGTGCCAAGAGTTCAGCGCAATGTGCTAATGTTTTAAATTGCTCAAGTTTACACATGGCTTCACTTTCAAAATATTGTGCAATGGAGGCAGCATTATCGCGATAATGCTCAATATTACGCTTCAATGAACCAAATTGACCATTGTGCCCCCAAGGGCCCGTTATTGCCACGTTTAGCAAGGAAGGCGTTCGAAAGAAGCCAACCGTATTGGGAGCTAAAGATAAATCAGTACTGGGAAGTGGACCTATTGCACCAATATCAGCACCACTGCCATCAGCATCCGTCCCAATGCCAATTTGCGGGTAATTTCCAGCTGACACCTCCTCATTACTAAACAGGGCGCCAGAATGACAAAACGTGCAACCTGAACGATTTGACATAAAGGTAATGGCCCCTCTTTTTGCATCATCATCGATAGCATCATAATGACCATCGACATAATCAAAAAATGGATTATCAATAAACAAATGAACCGATTCATAAGCGGCAATAGATTCAGCCACACGAGAATAATGAATACTGGGATCACCAAACGCGGCAGTAAATAATGCCTGCCAACTTTCTGAGTCTAGTTGACTGACCAACTCATTTTCACGGTACTCAGTGTGCTGTGTTTGATCTGTATCATCATAACCAAAATCAAGGATATCACCCATTTCAGGTGCAGCTGTAACAGGAAAATGTGCCTGCGCCATCAACAAAGTGAGCGTATTGTTACCACCCACAGTATCAAGGGTATTATGAGTCACATCTTGAAACTCTGTATTCAGCTCTCCGTCTTGTAACACCACTCTATTATCCCAAAATAATCCTTGGCTCCAAAGCGATGTATTGCAAATTGCAGGGGAATTGCGTGGCACAATAGGAATACTGTTAACCTCATCAGTCCGGCCAACACCCAATAAATCAGGTACTGCCGCATTGAGTCCTATTGGCATAGAGAGCTTATCACTGCCACATCCTACTGCTGGGTGATGGCAAGAAGAGCACGCCGTATCGCCATTTGCACTCAGTGACTTATTATGAAATAAGCGCATCCCTAGCTCGACCTTATTTGGAGATTGCTCACGCCTAACCCGAGCCGCATACGCGCGCAAATCTTCTAATTGTGTCGCCATATTATTGAAAGTGAGCATTTCACCTAAACACGCATCTAAATCGCTATCGGCAACATCCACAGCAGTTTGTTTCTCACTACTTATATTACACGCTGGAAAATTCATCAGCAGATCATTAAGAATGTCAGTTCCAGCACCATTAATCATACCGTCATTCGTCTCATTCACTAATGTTTTAGCCACAACATTCGCCGTTTCATGCTGATTTTTTACGTTTCCTGTGGACACTGAGTAACGATAGCGAGTATCCACCGTCAAATTGTCATCCACATAAAAGTGCTCCCTCGTCTCAGCAATTTTCTTATTGTCACGGTAAATAGTGACATTGCCTCCCGTTGATAACCAAGACAAACCGATACTGGTGCCAGAAAAGGCATTGGCAATAAGTTGTTTGGGTACCGTTAACGAGGTTAAATCTGGATCTGTCTCGTCATCACCAATAGGGTCGGGGCTCGGTTGAATAGTATCAGAATGAGATCCACCAATGTCACTAGAATTAGGCTCTGAACCAGAGGTATCATCACCGCTACCACAAGCCGCTAATAGCAAAACCAAATAGCTTAACAGCGAATACTTTAATTGTTTCACACAGCATTCCTTCTCTAGATTATTATTATCGTGTTATTGCAATCAGCCTTCCAACCCTCAGGTTGTTTACACAGAACAAAACCTTTGCAAACAATTAAAATGCAATAACTCATATTTTGGAGTATTCCACACCAAACCATTACACAAGCTTAACGACACGATTAAAGGATCATCGCTAACCATAAAGCGGCGCAATCAGGGTTAATAACCTGAACTCGGGATAATGAGTGTCAGATAATCTCAATACTTCATTTAAAGTCAACAGCTTAATTTTGTTCTGCTTATTCTTTATTTTCATATTTGGCTTAATGCTGAAACTTTTGTCGATATCAAGGCGGAATTTCGTATCTAATAGCTGGCTATTAGTAGAAAAAACAACACAGATAGGGGCAAAAATAGCGGTATTAAGCGGCGCTGCTTATCCAGAGTTCAGGTTAAATAGTCAAGAAAGTCAAAAATGAACGTTAGACGAGGGGGCATTCCTATTTTAAAATGAATGCCCTATCATTGATTGGTAATCTATAAAACGAAAAATGAAATGAGTACTGGAATAGCAATCAAATAAACCTATATTCCTCTATCGCAATACGTGGCTATTTGAATTATAAGCCCCCTATTAAGTGCTTATCTAAAAGTGAAACTTAAACCTCAAATGGCTGCAAAAACAGCCATCAAAGCTCAACAGGCACTAATTTATTATCATGAAGTAAAATCATTTCTTTTGCGACTAATGCTGCTGACGGTAAAAACATCGTGGAAACAATCCGCTCATCAATCACTACTTGATGTTTATCTGTTAACGTCTGTTTATTTTGTGCAAGCGCCCCATTTTTATTCAGTTGCTCTTCAACCATGAAAGGCAATAAAGTCCCTTGCTTAGCCCATGACTTACTCACTTCTGTGCTATTAGGAAAACCAGCGACTTTCTTACCTTTTACGAGAAAGGTATTGTTGGACAATTTCACATTGGCAAACGCTCCAGCGCCATGGCCACCAGCGCCAACAATCCCTCCTGATTCATAAATATCACGAATGATATGCTGTAACTTTTTATTGGATGCGACATCAAATAAAGGGCCATAACCTCCGCCAATATACACTCCCCAATAATCATTAGGGTTAATCGAATTCGGTGACATTGTCGCTGCCGTTTTATCCAAAAAACCTTCATACTTAATGGCATAACTGCTGATCCCGAGCGGATCCATCATAAATTCGACTTTTCCACCTTTAGGTGAAACAAAATCCACTTCTATACCATGACTGTTAAACACATGAAAAGGGGGAGCCACTTCCCATAAATTATTACGGGCATCGTGCTTCTCGGTATCTCCCATATCAAGCCTATTAGAGGTGATAATTAATATTTTCTTAGCGGCTATCGATGATAAATCAGAGTGGATCTCTGCAGAATAACTCAGTGATGAGAAAAGGCTCGCCGTGGCAAATAAAATCTTAGATAAATTTTTCATTCTATTCCTTAATAATCACTAATACATCAGCATATTAATGCTCCAAATATTAGTGCTCCAATAAAAGCACTTTATATCACTAAACAATAATCATACCTAATTTATTCGACATAGATAATTTATTGATAAACCTAAACCTCTTAAAGGTAAATTCGATTATCAAATTTACCTGCACTTTTCATCGCCTTCACTATACTCATTTTATTCTCAAGGTTTCATCTTTATCAAATCTTCATATGCGCATACTCATTAATCGACACAACAAAATAGATCAGCTTATTGGTTCTCACAACAAAAATGTGATTAAAATGCTCCTATATCCTTGCCTATTGTTCATGTCGGTCTGTGCTACATCCTATGGCCAAAATAGCACATCAATATTAGGGACCAGAATGGGCAGTGATTTAAATAATCCTGAGTTTTTCCCTACTGAAACTAAATTGCCTTTTTGTGTTTGGCTTTCACCTAATACGGAAGGTCAAGCCGCACTCGATGCCATAGTCAAAGAGAACATTGAGGATACTAGCTGTCCCTTTTTCGATGCACATATCACCCTTTTTTGTGGCAGTACCTATTTACCTAAGCGGGCCCTCATTAATCAATTTAATACCGCCTTTGCCAACAGTGACTCGACCCAAGCAAATATTATTGGCACCCAATGGGGCACAGACTTCTTCAAACGCTTTTATTACCAAATGGAAAATAATACTCAACTCCAAAACCTCTATGAAATCTCAAACAATGCCTTAGACAATGAGGGTACATACAATTTTTCCCCCCATATCAGTTTATTTTATGGCAATGATAGTGACATTCCTGAGAATAAAGCACTCGCAGCCCCCCATTTAGATAGCCTCACCTTCAATAAGATCAGATTAATGTCCGATTGCTCTGATGAAACCTATGCCTGTGTTGCTTCATGGGAAGAATACGCCAGTATGGCATTAAACGAGTAGCAGAGCCGACATTCATCTTAACAAGCTCAACCTGAGTTTGTTAAGATTGATTAAACCCAGAGAAACTTAATTAAAAATGCCAATGCGACGCCCCAAACACACAAATTAAGATCCTTATAACGACCTGAGCCTAATTTTATAATGACATAACTCATAAATCCCAAAGCAATACCATCGGTTATGGAAAAACTGAATGGCATCATTATCGCTGTCACAAAGGCTGGAGCCGCTTCAGTAATATCTTGCCACTTAACTTTTGCCAGTTCTTCCACCATCAATATACCCACATACACTAATGCACCAGCCGCCGCATAAATCGGCACCATCTGAATTAATGGAGAAATAAAAATAGCTAATAAAAACAATATGCCAACAACAATAGCAACTAATCCCGTACGGCCACCAACTGAAATACCTGATGCACTCTCAATATAAGCACCCACTGAAGAAGTCCCCATTACAGCACCACACATTGACGATGAACTATCGACAAATAAAGCCCTTTTCATTTGTTTTTGACCTTTACTTCCCTGAATTAACCCCGCTTTGTCTGTTAAGCCAACCAAGGTTCCCGTTGAGTCAAACAAATTCACTAACATGAAAGAAAAAATAATCCCTGCCAATTCAGGACGAAGCGCACCAACCAGATCTAACTGACCCAATACAGGACTCAAACTTGGTGGTAATGAAAAGAGACCATGAAATTGCACCTCTCCCATTAAAAAACTCATCAAAGTGATCACAAACAAAGAAATCAATACCGCAGCATGAATGCCTCTTGATGAAAGACAGACAATGATAAAAAAACCTAAAGCCCCCAGCCAACTCGAGGTGGCACTGAGATCCCCCAAAGTGAGCATTGTCTCTTCATGCTTCACCACTATGCCCATATTTTGTAATCCCATCAGGGCTATCATCAAACCAATACCACTAATGATCCCTATTCTCAATGAAACGGGAATATGGTTTAAAATCCAGTATCGAATGCGAAATAACGTTAACAGAAAAACCCCAAATGCGCCCCAAAAGATGGTTCCCATACCCACTTGCCAGCTATATTGCATGCTTAAAGTCACCACAAAAGCAAAAAAAACATTCAATCCCATTGCCGGTGCTAAGGCGATAGGCAAGTTCGCTATCAATCCCATTAAAAGCGAACCTAAGCCTGCAATTAAACAGGTCGTGACAAATACGGCTCCTTTATCCATCCCCGCAACGGCTAAGATCTGCGGATTAACAAAAATGATATACACCATAGTAAAAAAAGTGGTCACACCGGCAATCATTTCAGTTCGAGCCGTGGTATGGTGTGCGCCTAGTTTAAATACTCGATCCAAAAAACCTGTCATAGTCTGTCCTTGTACTTCATTTTTAACACGTCGTCATTGTGCTACTGTGCCGTGTTCAAGCATGAGTGCACAGCCATGTGTGTACAACAATATCCGATGATGCAGAGCTCAAATAATAAGCATCACATCATTTAATGTTAACCCATTGAACATATTAACTAATGAGTCGCCGCATACGCTTCCACTTGCTGCCACACTCGAAGTAAATTACCGGACAAGATTTTCTCGATATCCGACTCACTGTATCCCCGCGTTAAAAAGCCGGCAATTAAATGCGGATAACTCGACACATCTTTTAAGCCTTCAGGCAAACTGTCTCCGACACCATCATAATCGGAGCCAATACCCACATGCTCAACCCCCACTAATTGGATCACATGATCAAAATGATCCAACACGTCATTCAAGGTCGCAAATGCAAATGGCGTCCGTTTATTGTATTCCTTATTAAACGCTTTCATAGACTCACTGCCCTCAAGCACATTATTGTCAGCCATAAACGCTGCTTTCGCTTTTTTATACGCCTCATAACTGTCAATAGACTGCTGTGAAATAAAGGTCGAACCAAAATTAATTTGAATGATCCCGCCATTCTCAGCCAATAGCTTGATCATGTCATCGCTCATATTACGTTCAAAACCAGGGGTAAAATGCCTTGCAGATGAATGAGAGGCGATCACTGGTGTTTGACTCAAGTCCATCACTTGATAAAAAGCTTCATCGGAAATATGCGATACATCGATCATAACCCCTAAATTATTCATCTCTTGCACCAATACCTTGCCAAAATCAGTCAAACCATGAGCAGGTCGCTCAGTATCATAAGATGAATCTGAAATATGATTTGCTTTAGCATGGGCAAGCGTAATATAACGAATTCCACGATCGTAGAAATGACTGAGGTTGGCCAGATCCCCTTCGATAGGACTGCCATTTTCCATTCCCATTGGAAAAGAAATTAATCCATTAGCAAAGTTATCTTGTAATTCTTGCGTAGAATAGGCTAATGCAAATTTATGGGGTGAGGCTTTCACTAAAGCTTCAACACTATCAATCAAAGCATCCGCTAACGCCTTACTTTTACCCGTTCCCTCCAGTGATGATGGCGTATAAATAGACATAAAAGGGGCATTTAAGCCGCCCACCACCGCTCTTGGGTAATCAAAATCCCCGTTTTCAGTATGTTCACTCACATCTTCAAAGTGATCATCAAGACGGTACGGCACATCAATATGCGTATCCGCAATTAAATATTGCTGGGCGATGTCATTGGCTTTCGCTTGTACAGCAAGATCTGTTGGCGACTGAGTCGCATTATGTTGACATGCCGATACGCTCGCCAGAAAAATAAAAGCCGTTATCCCTTTAACAAACTGGCGTGTTTTTGACTTTGTCGATGTCATCATAGAATATTCTGGCAAGATGGTGCGTATATTTTTTGTTAATTTAGTCATGTAAAAGTAATTTATAGGTTATTATTTTTCAATACTTTATCTTTGTCATTTCCTTCTGTCAAAAGAGATATCATTCCATCAAATTAGCGGTTGAGCTTACTTCGCAAATTATTCTTCACCGCACCCCATTCTGTTCCTAAAATAGAATACACCACTGTATCTCTTATGGAGCCATCTCGCATAATTTGATCGCAACGTAAAATACCATCTTGTTTCGCGCCAAGTCGCTCAATGGCTTTTCTTGAGGCTTGATTAAAAAAGTGGGTTCGAAACTCAACAGCCATTGCTTTATGATTGTCAAATAAATGCTGTAATAATAAAAATTTACTTTCAGTGTTAATGGGCGTTTTTCTCACTGATTGCGCATACCAAGTGTAACCTAAGCGTGCGCGTTTATTCTTTGCATCCACGTGATAATAACGCGTGGTCCCCACAATCTTTTGGGTTTGCAAACACCTTACAGCAAAGGCAAGCTCCCCTTCCTCTGCCCTCATGATGGCTTTTTGAATATATTGCGACATCGTCTCTGGTGAAGGCACATTGGCATACCACAACCGCCAAGACTCACCATCTAAAACAGCCTCTTTTAATCCATCAAGGTGGTCCATTGTTAATACTTCAAGTGATACATATTGTCCGACTAGATTGACAGGGTTCAACCAGCTCATTATTTTCCTCATTGAGATCATTCAAACAGCAGATCAATGAATATTAACATAAAAACAGCACAACACGACTTAGCACTTAGGCATAATATCCCATTCAATGGGCCTTTTTTTCAATTTTGATTGTTTGAACACCCTTGGCACAGCTTCGTGAAAATGGCCACATAAGCTAATGTGCAGAATGTGTAACAATCATAGCCAACAGCAAACAGAGGTTCAGAAACGGCATAAAAACTGAACAATGAGCGACTGCATTAACTATAGGTGTTAACATGAAACACAAATACTTGAGCAAAGAACCATCGATTAACCATCAACAAGGAAAAGTTAAGAGGAAAGGAATGCACTATCTCATTATTGGTTTTGGCTGTCTCATTCTCAGCGCATGCGGCACGCATAATAACGTTCAACAAGTCATTCAACCCCAGTCAGTTCTGTCTTATCAAGACATGAATGTCTCTGTGAAGAGGTTTAAAAATCTATACCCTAAAAAGCCACAGTACCCTCAAAACTGTACCGACCATTGTTACCCCAAATCCCCCAAAATCACATGCGAAGCGGATAGCCAACAATGTCAATTTATCGGTAAGCAAAATCCCCCCGCATTGGACTTAGGCTTTCATGTACAATGGTTAGGCCATGCCAGCTTTCTCATTCGCAGCCCGAATGGCAGTCAATTATTATTTGATCCCGTCAGTGGGCAATTCGACTGGCCTGTGAATTGGGCTTTTTGGCTGAAAGAAGGGTTTAATCGCCAACTGCCTTACTGGCCAACTCAAGCTGAATTAGCGCAAACCGATCTGGTGCTGTATTCACACATTCATTATGATCATTTTAATAAAGATGACATTGCTCTATTAGGTCAAAATACTGAATATGTTGTGCCTTTAGGGCTTGCAGCCCATTTTCCTGATAAGGGATATAAAATCAATGAAATGGCATGGTTTTCGAGCATACAACGAGGCGATTTGACTCTTCATTTTGTTCCTGCCCATCATTTTAGTAACCGTATTTGGGTCCCCTACCTATATGAAGACGATAACACCACACTCTGGGGAGGCTGGGTGGTTGAATACCAAGGAAAACGCTTATTTTTTGCGGGCGATACGGGTTACTCGCCTCACTTTAGCACGATACAAGACACCTATGGCGATATGGATATTTGTCTGCTGCCTATCGCTTCTTATTACCATAAAGAGCATGGAAATTGGTATCGTTATGTGCATACCACACCAGAAGATGCGCTTGCAGCCGCCAAAACATTAAACTGTAAAGTGATGATCCCTTGGGGCTTTGGTAATGCCAGTTGGCAAATGGGCGATCACAGTTCCCATTCAGCCCTTTACCGTTTATTGCACATGCACAAAACGCTGGAGTCTGATGTGCCAATATATATTATGAATGAAGGGGAGCACACCCAATTATAATCTCATCAGCCAATTTCACCTTGATACAAAATCGACTGATGTTCCATTCACTCTAGACTCAGTGCGTTCACCGCACAATGAGGAGCGATCGTTGTCGTTGTATTATGAGGAAAATTATTATGGCATCTCGCATTAGCAGCAGGCACCGCACAGGTTGGAGCTGGCGCGGTTGGCGTTGTAGTGCAATAAAAACTGCCTTCATTATCTGCTATTGCAGTAATATCAGCCTCCTTCAAAACAGTCCCATCGATTAATGCCAGTTTATGAGAAGCCCAGTTTACCGTCTCATTAGGCGGATAAGACTGAGTATAGTCTCTGCCAGAAGTGGAGTTATATACATCATCACACGCTGTCGCGCCATAATCATTACCGACTTTTGTGGGCGCATATTTAATTGGCATAGCCCCATCATCCACCACTCGAACGGTATATAACACACAACCTTCTGCAGGACAGGGATAGAAATCATTAGCAAGATCGCACATCGCTCCACCAGTGCCATTAGGTCCACATGTAGCAAGCGGTGTCCCGCCCGTTAAATTGGGCTGTTTCTGTTCAATATAGAAAAATAACATACCTTTACTCCCATCCCACCAATAATATTGATCATCATTGTCTTCGTGGATAAATTCACTCCATGAGGGAGCTTGACTTAAGGTTTTGACCTTATCATTGACAGGATCTAACGTACCAGGGCAACCTGGTTGAATATTATTAGGATCGGTACCACCCGCAGCGTCAAAGTTATTGACATCAGTAAAAGCTAGATTATTACAACCTGATATCGGTTTCCAACTTGGATCGGTTGGCCCAGTAGGCCCTCCATAGCTTTTACGGCCTTTTTTCACTTCAAAAAAATCACTTGGAACAATGGCAGACACATTCGGACCTTTTTGGGTTTTATAACACAGACCGACCCGTATTCTAAACGGCCGTTTCCAACTGCCATCATGATTAAATTCAGACGTCGCATCAGTGAACCCCATAGACACATAACGAGGTAAGGCTGAAGGAGGCGCGATCAGTGGCACAGCTTGCCCCTTCACAGTATGTGCCCCTACTTCTGTACATTCCTGAGTCGAATGTAATGTATAACCCATACCATTCATCACCTTAGGCTCTCGTACTTGCGTATTATTTCGACCAACCAGTGTCATGGAATAATGCGCATCCGTAGGCGCATATGAGCTTGTAGAACCTATATAATCTTGAGCATCTTTGATAAAAGTAATGGGAAATTTTTTCACCAAATTTAACTCTGGATTGGGACCCGTAATCGAAAAAGTCGGATCCCATGCAGTGAATTCCAACGTTGCAAAACTCTGAGGGCTCATCAACGCACTGGCACGATTTTCAATGATTTTATCCTGTGCGCCTGTTGCCAAACATTCATCAACTGAATAGGGTGACCCATTAAACGCTAAGTTATTTAAAGAGATAGGGTATTTCCCGAGCACATCATTACCAGCATCATCGACCACTTTATAGCCCGATAATGTGCCATCATGATCAAGAATAACGGTATTCTTATCACCATCAACAAATAATGATAAATTCACTTCTTCAGTGTACACCTGATGGCGTAAATCAACATTTTCAAAAATACTGGCTCGACTATATTGTGTCGGTGGGTAGTTATTCACATTGGATTGAAACCAGCCCATGGCCGCATCACCTTCATAAGGTGGCAACGTTTGCCCCGGTGCCTTACTTTTATAATTAACAAGGTAAGTATTGTCAGCCACAGTCAGCAATGACTGCGCTGGCAGTTTATTTGTTGTTGCATTAAAGCCATCGGTGGGATCGACTAAAAAATTCACAAAACGATTATTTTCCAATCGCGCGGGGCCATCATAGAACATAAAGCCCGCAAAATTCCAAGATGCTGTGGGTATCGCATTGGCCCCTTTTCCTTGCATGCCATAACATGTGCCATCTCCTCCTTGCTGCGGACAAGGTCCAAAACGTTCAGGGTTATTTTGCGATACACCAACAATAACCGCATCTGACAATAAGGACCATTCACCTGGTGGAGAGCCTTCTGAGCCACCGGCTGACACCAGTGACACACTGTCTCTATTGGTGGCAAGACGCCCATTACTGACATGATACCAATTAGGCCTTAGCCAGATCCCACGATTACGGTTTCGCGTTGCGGTAACGTTATTAAACACAGCGACGGCATTCTTGCCGTTTTCATAGGGTGTAAAATTTTGACCGATAGAGCCCATATCAGCTGCGGTATCAAGACCATTATAACAACTATGTACACGATTATTTTCAAAGCTAGTTAATGGCGTGTGCAAAACGGCACTGGTTTCAGGTAATATCCAATAACCTCGACCTTGTAATTGGCAACCTGCGACAAGATTATTGTCAAAACGGTTTCCAGGACTGGAGATCCAAAACCCCGTAGGGTTAGTACTTTCTACTTTATTAACATTCACAAAGGTCTGTGAACCTGGTGGTACAGCCACAGGGGTGGCACCATTAGTGGTTGTCGTCACATTGATGCCGTCGTAGTGAATAATACTGGCAAGATAATCTCCCAGCCAAAATTGATTCTCATCAATACTCGGCATAAACTCCGTCGCCATTGCCCCTGCTGCAAGATTATATTTAAAGGTATTATCGACCTCATTACCGCTTTCTAAATAAAAACTATGACCAATCGCGCGAGCACAAATATTATGCTCAATATTGACATTATTGGTCATATGAACCGTCACACATTTATTATAACTATGATGAATACTATTACTATTGATCAACGTCGTATTATTCTTAACCTCACCAATCATATGAAAATGAAGAGGATAAGCACTCATATCCAAACCGTTAATAGTTTGCTTAACATCTTGACCAAACTTTTCAATTTCCACTCCTTTTATATTCACCGTATCGTAATTTGCAAGCAATTTTATTTGCCCACCATAGTGCGCGTTTGGACCCGTCGCTAGGGCATCACTGGTTAATTTAATACTGCGACTGATAAGTCCAACGGCTGCACGCTCATCAATACCATAATTGCGCTCTGCACTATCACAAAAACTACTGGGTAAGCCTGTCACATTTGCCGCACCTTCTAACATCACGCCATTACACAGGGTACTTTTTGGCAGTGGTTCCGTGCTGGGGGCTAGGCTGCCAAAATGATAATGCTTCAATGGGGTGATACTCTGTAAGGTAAGAATACTGATGCCGCTACTACTATCATTGGTCGCAATTTGCACAAATTCACTCTCATCGGAAGCAAAGCCCGTACCCGCTACCACAATCCAATCACCCGCTGCCCAGTCAACACTTCGAGATAATGTCAATGTCGTATCTGCAGCCTGGGCAGGTACAGGCACGGCAACGCCATTTGTTGCACTAAATCGAGCAGGTCCAGCCGCTTTGCTTAAATAAGTCCAGCTCTTTGTTCCATTATTATCGGTAGGATCACCTTCAACAACGCCCTTGCTACCAACCATCAATAGCTCCCCCTTATCACCAACAAAAATACCTTTACCGTCGAGGATATCAGCACTGCCATCGCTAGGTCGAGTACCTGTAAATTCAAGTGTTAATTGCGATCCCACATTTCTTATTGGGCAATGTTCTGTCCCTATCACTAACTGCCCCTTTGGAAGATGATCATCACTACCACCGTTTATCCTTATCGTCTCAGCTGTTAATGTTTGATTTTTATCTAACACGACTAATCGCCCACCAACACCAATATTCACCTTCCCCAAAGACAATGTGCTTTGAGTCTTATCAATATAGGCATATTGGCAACTTGCATTGTTATCATTAGAGATGTGAATAATGCCATTGGCATCGGCTGGGCATTGGGTGATATTTTTCCAAGCAAATGAGTCAATATTTTTACAAGCCATGGTATTGATATGAAATTGATTTTCCAAACAACATGCACCACCAGCTTCGACGACATTCACAGTCATAATATGCGCTGCACCACTGGTATTAACTTGCGAAGCAAGGTCTATTTCATTAATACTGCGTGCTGCTGGATGAGACGAATGCCCTGAACTCCCCACTTGTCCATCCCACACTTCAAGATGAAAGGTATAAATACCAATAGCATCGGCCTTTAAATATGGGGTGACTACACCAGTACTTGATAGACTCGCAACACTACCTTCAGGTTGAGTTAAAATTGTCCAGTGATATTCCAGTTGATCATCATCTAAATCAAAAGACTTGCTACCGTCAAGCTGCACTGTATGATCCAACAAGATTTGAGCATCACTGCCTGCATGAGCGATGGGTAAGGTATTTTGTTCATTATCATTACAACCACTTAACCATAAACTTGACATCAAAAGTACTGCACTGATTAGTGAAAGTGATCTCATCATTGAATTCATCCTTGCAAAACGGTTGATGTTGACAAGTTGCGTATCTGTGAAGTTATCTACATAAACTTAAGATCCGTTTATCTTTAGCGATTCTATATCACAGAGACAAGTTAAGTTTATGCGTAAATATCAATAAGACCAGTTTAGTACCTGCAGCAGCACAACATGCTTTCACTTTGGCTTATTCTTAGTATATTTGTTCAATCACTGCAGCTAATACAAAAAGGGTGCATAAAAATAGCATGATCGCCTTCAATCCCATCATAGCGAACATGCTTGCCCGCTTGCGTCAGTTTAGTGACATAGCGTTCACTTAAATAAGCTTTGGTAATGTTATCCTCAGTACCACAAATCACATGAATACATGCATGACTCGATATTTTATCAATCAATTGAAGAGGAGAAATCCTGTTTAATTGTCCAATAAACAGCGGATTAAAGGAGAACTTAAACATATCACCATGAATAGCAATAACTAAATAAGGCTGAGCCTGTACTTGATTTTCATGGATATCCAGAATGAGCGCTGTCTTATTATAAACTTGCTCATTGCTAAAACCCGATTGATTTTGATGATGCTTTTTTTGTTGAGCTGGCTTGGTTTTCCCAGTCAAGCACAACCAGATGGATTGCAAAATAGACACACCACTTCCTTGTTTAATGGTTTTTTCCTAAAAGCCACTATCCCTTTACCGAATAATCGACATATTATAAATAATAATCAGATAGTTGAAATCAAGATAATACTTCAAAATAGTTATTGTTTCCCATTGATTTCTTGCTAAATATTGCACGGATTAATGCGCTTCTCCTTTTCACTGGGTACACATTCTTTCATGTTATCAGTCAGCCATGTGCGCAAATCTATTTCACTTTTTTGTGCACTATTCTCTTTCAAGCTTAATAATACATAATCATGCCCAGATAAAGAAAACCCAAACGGCGCGACTAAATTCCCTCGCTTCAACTCATCAACAACAAAAGGATAAGATCCCATCGCCATTCCCAATCCATCTTGAGCCGCTTGAATACAAAAGTAGAAATGAGCAAAAGTCTGTTGAGCATTATTTTGCATCGTGGACCCTTTAGAAGAAAACCATTGTGACCATGCATCTAAGCGAGTTTGACTATGTAACAAAGTAATATTATCGACTTTAGACTCCATTTTCCTCCAATATGCTATTGAACATATTGGCCCAACCCACTCAGCCACTAACGGTGTTTGCTGATACTCAGCGGGAATAATAAAATCATTTCGACGAATAGCCAAAGAGGTACCATTCTTCCCTAATACCACCGCGCCTCCAGCTGTCGATAATCTCACATTCATATGAGAATGTTTTTCATTAAAGCTCACCAACCTAGGCATGAGCCAACGCATCGTTAATGTAGGCTCACAAGAGACATCAATACACTGTGCCTGCTTAGATAAGACTTCAATACCTTTATTTAACGCAGAAAAAGCTTCTTCTGTATAGGTATATAAACATTGGCCCTCAGGTGTCAATCGCATCCTATGACCTTGTCTATAAAATAAAACCTGATCTAAGTATTCCTCCAATAATTTGATTTGTTTACTGACTGCACCATGTGTAATGTGTAATATTTTTGCTGCAGCGGTAAAACTTTTCGCTGTCGCGGCGACTTGAAACACATGAAATGCTTTTAAATGTCTCATCTGTGAACTTTTCTCACACTCTATAAACAATAAATCGATTATAACTTTTCTTTTCGAGCGATAACATAGATATTCATTTTTTGACGTTTAGGAACACTATGGACATTATTAGTCTTGCCGTAATAGGCCTGCTTATTGTTATCAGCCCAGGAGCTGATTTTGTATTAATGATGAAAAATAGCCTCAATGCAGGTAGGAAAGCAGGTTTATGGACTGCACTAGGGATAAGTTTAGCCATCGTTATCCACATTGGATATTCATTACTGGGTTTAAGCTACTTGGTCACTGAAAATCAAAAACTACTCATTATTATTAAATATTTAGGGGCCATCTATTTAATTTACTTAGGCATTAAAAGTATTATTACAGCTAAGGCTCCACTTGCCCTGCCTCAGCAGGCTCAAACTCACTTACATTGTTTCCAATATTTATATCAAGGATTTTTGTGTAATTTACTTAACCCTAAAACCGTATTATTTTTCATCAGTTTATTTAGCCAATTATTTTCAAATCCTGATTATTCATGGTACTTCACTTTAAGCTATGGTGTCTATATTGCGATGTTACATTTCATTTGGTTTAGTTGCTTAACCCTATTACTCACATCCATGCCTTTAAAAACGAGATTTAATGCATTGAAAACGCACCTAAACCGATTGTGTGGCGGCACATTGATCATATTGGGAAGTTTACTTGCAATACGAATATAGTATTCTCCCTATTGATTAACCCTCATAGGGAGAATACCCTCCCTTTTACTACTTTAAAAACCATTAACAATCAACTGCTTGAATAAGAATATAGTATTAATCAAATATAAACGATCCTTATCATGACACTTAAGCGTTACCCATTATACTGATTAACATGCGTTCCATAACAAGAAGCCTGCTTCCCATTCAATGAAAACACTCTTATCTTTAATCTTATTGAGCTTGTGTACAAATAGCGCTTTCGCGAATTCAGCCAAGCATATTTTATTTTTAAGTTTTGATTATGGAGATGCCAATAACGTTAATATCTTAATCAATCATATGCCAGCCAATCATCAATACAAGGTGATCGCTATCGGTAAAGCCTATGACTTATTTGATAATAATTTATTTAACGATAACTCATTTAATAATAACTTGACTCATTCCGGCCAGTGTTTATCAAAAAAGCAAAACAACCAACTAATCGCCAATCGAAATCAATTATTGTCACAAAGCAGCTTGCATTGTTTATTCAATACAATGAAACAAGCAGATTTCACCCCCGATGCCATTGTATCGGGCATGTCCAGCGCAGCGCTGGCACAAATCATTAATGCTTACAAAAATGATACATATCATGCAAGTAGAAATAGTGATCAAAATGACAATAGCCATAAACAGGCAAGTATCATCGCCTATTATGACAACTTAGACCCTTACCCTGCACCTCCTCACTTTGTAAAAACAAACGCTCACAACCCACAAGTGCGCTACCCAGAGCATTACACCACCCCTTTTTTACATCAACTCGATTATCATGCTTTGACCGCGCTATTCATTCCAAACCAGCGTATTAAAGCCTCATTTATTCATTATTTTAACCCCAATAAATTAACCCAAGACATTCACAAGGCCATCCATATCGTGGGCAGCCCAGCCTTAATGCTATGGCAACCGCCACACCATTTAATTGACGACCACGCCTCCACAGATAAACAAGGTAAAAAAAATAAACAGACAGCGAATATACCCAATGCTAATCAGGTTACCAAAAGCCCTTTCACAACAACTTGCCCGACAGAGCAACAAATGTTAAAGCGCCTTAATATTAACCCAGCTAAAAAACGTCTCATTTTTGCGGGCGACACCTCCCAAAGTTATCAAAGCGCTTTTATACAATTCGTTAAAGCCATGACACAAATGCCCCAATATCAAGCATTAGTCACTTATCATCCAAAAACACAAGGCCGCATTGAACAAGAAGCCATAGGCAATAACAACGCACAGCACAATATTAAGCTGGTGGATCCTCACCTTATTTCGACTTATTGTTTAGCGACCCTCAGTCCTGTGTTTATTGTGCATCAATCTTCCATGGGCACCGCTGCGCTGAGCGTCCCTAAAAACGTGATTTTTATCACTAAAAACTATACCAATGATGCCATCGAACATCATTTAGCCGATAAAGCCTATCAGATTGATGATATTAAAAAGGCCATCATTAACGCATTCAACAAAAAGCCCAATAGCCACAACTTTTATACGTATTTTGGCATGCCCAAACACGCCATTGAGGCTTTCTACCTGGCACTAGAAAGCCAAATAAAAAACACATTCGTCGAACAAAACTGAACCCGATTACAGAACATACAAACGAGAAAAATGACAGTGCATAAATAAGCTTATGGCGTTTAATAGTCATTAAATCTGTCAGGCAAAACGGCAGTATAATCTGCATAAGTTAAGCTAATATTAAATAAGAATAGGCTTCATTATCAATAAAACATAAGACTGCAGCGGTCACTAACCATGAAAATACGACATCACTTTATTAGCTCACTTTTACTCATTTATTTACTAACAGCTTGCCGTTCCGATGATTTGGAACACGATCATAGGATCCAATTATCCTTAGAACATATTACCTCAAGCGAACAGGATGTAACCTATGAAGGCCCCAACCTTTCTGATAATGGAACAGAGATCATACTCAGAGGCACTTTATTTAACCAACCAGCCATTTTTTTAAGCCAATTGATTGATACAAGCTGGACCCCCCTGCAAGCAATCATTACTCCATCGACCCCTATAAACAATTCAAACGCGAAGTTTATCAGTTTTTCTAAAAATATTACGAGCCATGGTTCAATCAACTATAACGGCCCCATGGTGTATCAAGGAACCATAGTATTTGCAGCAGAACTGGATAACCTAAAAAATGGTGTTTTCTACTCAATACAGAAACAAGGAGAATGGATAACAAACGCCATTATGCAAACTGGTGATATCATTGAAAATAATAAAGTCATCAATTTAGATGCCCCCTATATTAATAAAAACAAGGTTTATTTCTTAACTTCATTAAAAACAGAAGATGAAAAAACAATCTACACTATTTTTACATTTGATATTCCATCCCAGACCCTCAATATGGTATTAACTTCAAATAATAATGATATTAGTCAGTACTGGGATATGTCATTAAACAAAATAAATTTTGCTATCAGAGGCGAAAGTCAAACAACACATGCGCAAAATATTTATTTACATGAGCAATCCAATGTATTGAAAAGTGTTTATTCAACATTATATTTACCACCAGGCACAAATAGGTATACCTTTGGCGGCCCCAGTTATTTTAGTGATAACAAACAGGAATATGTGGTTAATTTAGTGCGTTTTTACGATGTGCTCACATCAAAATATACAGCCCTTTATTCAAACATTTTCCCTAACTTCTTATGGGTTGCCACTCACGATACGATAATGGATCCCCAAACAAACAATATCAAAGACAAAATAATCGATGTAGGCAATCCAACGCTCGAAATCAATGCAAACAAAGCATGGATTGCATTTCAAGGAACAGCAACAAAGCACAAAGACCGCATAGGCATTTATGCCTCATCTGTCAATTTACACACTATTGCAAGCCTGACATCGAGAGCACCAATATTTCCAGTGATAGAACCCGATGACATATTGCAAGGAATAGGCACAGTATCACAGATTTTCCTTGGTTCAGTGAGTCTTAGACAACAAAAAATTACCGTCGCCACTCAACTCCATACCGGAGAATACGAAATACTGCTATTTCATATTGCTAATATTTAAAATAGGCTACTTTCAAGGTCGGCTTAAATGAAGTGATACTCGAGCATATTGCAGCGATAAATCATTTAATTGCGATATAATACTCTCGCCATGTTCAGCCGCTCTTTGCACAATTTCCTTTTTGGTGTTTTCTCTATCAGGGAGGCATACCATACTGTGGGAAACAATCGGCGTATTAAATATCATGCCTGTAAATTTGGCCATTTGTTCAAATGGTTTCAAAAACTCTTGCACGGTAAAGGTATTCGTTCCCCCAGTTTGATAACTTTCCTCAGGCCCGCCTATCGTCGTCGAAACCAACAATGTTTTTCCCTCTAGTTTTCGTCCTGAGCCATAAGCAAATCCACGAACAAAAACGCGATCGATCCACTCTTTTAACATACCAGGTACGTTGTACCAGTGAAAAGGGTATTGAAAAAGCACAACATCAGCATTAAGTATTGCCTGTTGCTCTGCCTCAACATTGATACTGAAATCAGGATAAAGTTGATACAGATCTCTAATTTCAACCCCATCAGCTGTTTTTAATCTATTAATAATATGGCGGTTTGCAATAGAAGTATTATTGACATCAGAGTGTACAAATATAACCAATGTTCTCATCATTTACCTCAGTTATTAACGTATTGTTTAACGTATGGCTAAGATAATCTATATTTACAATTAATATAAGTACGCACATTTTTGGTATATAGTACCCTTAAGTATACTATGGGCGTGAGAAAAAACATGAAACATACCGACTATGATTGCAACTTAGGTTGTCCCGTTGAGGCAACACTCAATACCATTGGAGGGAAGTGGAAAGGCGTCATCCTTTATCACTTACTCACCAAAACACACCGTTTTAACGAACTGGACCGATTGATGCCTAGTATTACACAACGCATGCTAACGAAACAGCTACGAGAGCTCGAAGCTGATAATGTGATTTTAAGAAAGGTCTACCCAGAAATACCACCCAAAGTCGAGTATTCTATGACGCCATATGGGCAAACATTAGCCCCTATCATCAATGCCCTACATGCTTGGGGAATTCAACATCTCGAATCAACACCGAGAAAATAATAACATGCAACCCCTAATAAAGCTGCTGCCCCTCATATGCCTCGATTGTTAAAGACTCGAGTCGATATATTGAGACTACCAACATGTATCTCTATTTATGACCATTTAGAGCGAATATATAAAGTGAATCCCCCCTCACGACTACAGTGATATGATTGAGTCCGTTTAGCTAGGGCCTGTTGAACTTTGGTGATGATTTCTGCAGCAGCTTGTGGGTTATTTATACAAGGCAGAGCTTATGCGGTGTAGTTATTCTACATAAATAAGCGATAACGCCGTAAAAAGGAGCCACAAACGCTGTCCTCATTCTTTTATAAAGCAGGATCCGGCTAAACGTGTTTTACTCTTTGTTGGGAGCCCCTTTGTTAAAGAAAGAGGGCTTAGATCACTAGCCGTCATCCCTCCCGTCGCGATTAAAACACGTTTATCTCGGACATAATTTAACCACCAAAGATCAACAGGCCCTAGTGCCCCCGTGAATACAAAGCCATTTTGTCTCGAATAAAAACGGCAGCTCTCTTGTTAGGCGATGTGACGCACAGCTGGCTCTTTATCAATAAAGTGCTCTTCAAATGCTTCAATTTCTCTATTCCAGTCTTGTTTATATAAAGCGGGAGATGTTTCAGTTAAGTGATTCCATTTTCGACATATTTTTTTAAGGAATTGATAGGGATCATCACTCACATTATTTGCAGAATGATAATGCTTAGATATTTCGATAGACAGATCCCGTTTAAGCGACGAAAACTTCGCTGCCGCATAGTGATGCTCTTTCGATCTCACATTAAAATTTAAAAACGTCGTTAACGATGCAAAAACCGGTACGAAAAGCGCTAATAACACCCTGATTGCAAAACCCCAGCTGGAATCAAACCAATCCATATTGGATTCACTTTCAGATAAAGCTGTAATCGTTGTGGCTAAAGATGCACTAAAAATGGTTGCTCCTCCCCAGATGTAATGCCACTTTCGAAAACGCACACAGGCTTTAAAATGGGCTTTTTCTACTGCACGAGTCCTTGCTAACCAGCTATTCATGACTTCAATGTGATTCAATTAACGCTCTCCCTATGACGCTTTATTTTTGATTTCCATTTAAATTAACAAACCTTTATTCTAAGGCCTCTCGATCTCCTACACCCTTTTTTCGCTTTCCACTTTCTCTATATGCCATTTGGGCTCAATATGAATGTGATGGTCTGTGAGTTTATCCATGTACGAGCCTAATTTGACTTGACTCTTCGCTGCCTTAAACGCCCCTTGACAATACTGCTGGTGGCACTGTTCATTTTTCCAAAAAGAAATCTCTAAGAAGCGATTTTTTTCTTTATTAAAGCGTGCAACAGCACCCCCTAACATACCTTCACAAGCTTGCATTGCAGGGTTCCAAACATGAATTTGATCCTGCAAAAATGCGTGTTCAGCCCATTCAGGCTCATCTGTTTTCAGCGTACGATCGGCGATGCGAATAAAGCCAATATGACCAATATGACCAATATGACCAATATGACCAAGTGCATTATGACTGATTTCAGTTTCACTAAATTCAGTATACAGTGCATGCTCAGACTCAGACTTGCTTGGCATCAAAGGATCATGAGCGCAAAGTGCTAATTCAAGCTGCAAATAGTACACTGCACAAGTTTGATAGGTCTCAGCTTGGTGATTATTATCGGCAATGGCATCGTGTTTATGGGCCATAAACCCATCAATGGCGGGCTGATCATCCCAAAAAGCCAAGATCATCGCCCGTGAATTAGCACTGGCACTTTCATTAGTGCTGGTGCTGTCACTTGCACTGGGGCCTTGTTGAACTGCCGTCCAGCCACCAAGCTGACCATTAAACCCTGCGCATTCATTGGTGGCCGCCCATGCTTCTTGGGCCACAGAAAACGCCTGTGCTTGCCCTTTTAAGGGCAACACGTCTATCCATTTTATGATCATCTTTATCCCTGTTATTGAGACGTCTCTTATAGCTTACACATTACTTATTGGAAAAAGCCATTGTTAGAGCCCCGATATTACATAGTCTCCCAGAGCATTAATGTGAAGTGAGTTTATTGTCACAATGGCCTCTCGATTTAAGGCACCGTATAAATGCGGATAAAGCTCCGTGGCCTTATTCCGCTCGGGGCTCCTATCTTGCTCAAGGCTGTCTGACTCCGTGCTGGCAGCTAGATCAGTGCTTAGGCCCACAGCGGGCTCATCGACAACTTTGGCGGTTAATCTCTCAGGTGTGATTTCAACTAAGTAAAGTCCAACCTGCTGTAACCCCTCTCCTTTATTGAGTACACCCGCTTTCAAAAAAGGTGGCACAAAAAATTGCTGAATAATAAAAGGCAGCTGCTCCTTATAGGCTAAATGAATAAAGCCATCAAGGGCTAATGAGTCGGGCTCGTACCGTTCACTCGTTTTAAGTTGTTCGAGATCGGCTTGCTGAATTAAATGATAAAGCGGTTTCATATTGATGACTTCCTTAAAACTCAGGTCTAAATGATCCAAGGCCGTGGTATGTAGTGGTGCAGTAATGATAACGACCAGCCCATAAAAAAAGGGTTATTGGCTAGGCTCAACCCATAAACCCTTGTGGATGTTGTTTACCCTGATCTGCGACACTATCCCACGGCGCTTTAGAGTCAACCCAAATATGGTGAGCAACACCTAACGACTCGGCGCCCTCTGTTAATAATCCCACGGGAATATACATGCGCTCATCATCATTCATTCCAGGTAAATTTGAGCCACAGGTTGGACAAAATGATGTTTCCCAATCATGATCGGGTTTACGCCAAGTCTTAAGGCTATTGGCCCCTTTTAACCAACAAAAATCTTGTTTATTCACCACAATCACCGCAATACCATTTGTGCCAGTGGCTCGACGACAAATAGAGCAATGGCAGATATAAATATCCGACGTTGATGTCGACACCTCAAACATCACTTCCTTGCAGTTACACGCACCTTTCATCACTCTTTTAAGTGCTTTCTCATCGTGCGCCATCTAATTTGTCCGTATGTTTAGGATGCGAAATACTGTGCAAGCTTGGCTGCGGGGTAATGGTCATGACTTTAATGCCTTTGGGGGATTCAAAGCGATGCCACACCCCTTGAGGCACTACCATCATTTGCCCGCTGGTCAACAAGTGACTTTGGTCTCTGCCATCAAGCCATAAGACTAAGTGTGTCTCTCCCTCCATCACCTGCACAAACTCATCCCCTTGTGGATGTTGCTCCCACTCACTAAAGCCTGAATAGTCGGTCACATAAACCCCACCATCTCGGTATGTAGACAATAATGCCGATGCGCCTTGCATCTCTTCATCGGTAATTTCTGGGGTTCTGCCTTGAAAGCGTTTCACGGTTGAAAAAGCATCTAAGATATTGATGGGCGCAGGGTTGGGTTTATGCGCTTGTTTAAGCTCTGATATAGGTTTAGACATTAAAAACGACTCCATTCGATTATGACAAATATTTATGGTTTAAGGTTTAAGGTTTATGCTTATCTTTATTAAGCGCTTACTGATTTTCCTCATCATAACGCTTAAGCATAAAAAAACGACCAGGGCTTTTTGCAAATCCTGGAACAGTACCGATAATATCAAAACCCATTTTTTGATAAAAAATCGGCGCTTGAAACGATAAGGTATCGAGCTGGGCCGCTAAACAATCTCGCCTCTTAGCCTCATTTTCAGCTTGCATCATTAACTGACGCCCTAACCCTGAGCCTCGATGCGCTTCATCCACCCAAACGATATTGATCAAAAAATTCTGATAAATCGTCACACCCGCAACGCCGCCGATAAGCTTACCCTCGCAGTCCCGAGCTACCACCATCAAAGGCTTCGTTTTTTCATCACCCAGGTGTTCAACATTGTATTGGCGCAGACCACTGATGAGCGCTTCCAGTACAGCGGGATTATCCTCGAGAATGACCTGCATGGCTATACTACTTGCTTCCATTTTTAACGACTTCCTTTTGTTTTTATTATTTATTTTTATTGCTATTTTCAATATGGTACGGGCCGTTGATACTCGCTATTTTCATTTTAGTATTCAGTAATCAATCAGCTCTAGTATCCACTTTACCCTTTAACCGCCACTAACACACCTGTCGACACCATAATACTACCCGCTGTTTTATTGATCACATTGAAAGTATTAGATGATTTAAAAATGCCTTTGGCTTTCACTGCCATAAACGCATAGCCTAAGTTAACGCTGCCAAACGCAACCGTTGCCGCCAACATAATGAGTCCCGCATCAAAAACAGACACGGTATCAATACTGACAAATGCTGGAAAGAAACCCACATAAAATAAAATCGCCTTTGGATTTCCTAAGGTGACGATTAATCCCGTCATAAAACTTGATTTCAATGATGATTGAGCATTTGCTTCCACATCCATTTTGGTGGCCCTTGATGAGAGTAATTTATACCCCAACCAGATAAGATACACTGCGCTTACATATTTTATAACGATAAACGCTGTCCCCATGACTGTCGATAAAGCCGATAAGCCAAATAGTGCCAACACGATAAAAAGGTAATCGGCCACGAGCATTCCCATTGTCATCGCGACTCCCCGAGAAAACCCCGACGAGAAAGCACGAGCAATAATTGCAAACACACCTGGACCTGGCACAATCGCCAACAGTAACATGGCCCCCATTAACGTGAATAAACTGATAATAGACATGACAGTATTCCTTTTTACATCTTATTATATTGATAATATAGAAAATAATTTCAAGGATTATTCGCAAAAAACACGCATCTACTCTTTGATAAGATACATGCCTTCACTCTCAGGACGGCTCAGTTTAAAACCAAACTTTTTATATAGCGCGGGCACATCAGCCATTAAGGTGATATAGGCTGTCGGCAACGCTTCACGCTCAAGATAATCCATAATCGATTGCATGATCAAGCGGCCAAAACCCTGACCTTGATAATCAGGATCCACGGCAACATCGACAATATCGAAATTCAAGGCGCCATCTCCCACTACTCGCCCCATGCCCACTGTCAGCTCGTTAATCACAATCTGCACACCAAATAAACTCTTGGGTAGCCCTTTTTCAACCGCTTCATACAGGCGTGGGCTTAATCCTGAGACTTGCCTTAATCGAATAAAGTCATTCACTGAAGCGACCTGTTCTACAACTTGAATCATAATATTTCCCTATATTTTATAATATGTTAATTCCATTAAACGATAATTTTACCTTTCAATGTGGTGACGGCTTGCCCAATCAAATTCACGTGTTCATTCGACAAGACTTCCATTTCAACAACGCCACCGCGTTGAGATGCTTGATAGCCCTTTAAACACGCTTTATTCAACTTTTCTTGCCAATAAACAGCAAGAGCGCAATGGGCTGACCCCGTTACAGGATCTTCATTGACCCCCACCCAAGGGGCAAAATAGCGAGAGCAAAAATGGTAGTCAGTGTTTGCAGCATCATTTTTCGCTGTCACAATAACACCTCGGCCCGGTAGCCGCTTTAAACTCTCAAAATTCGGTCTCAATGCCCGCACGATCTGCTCATCATTCACTTCAATTAACCCTTTACCATCAAAACCGCAGTAACTGACCACTTGATCAGATTGAATACCTAACGAAGTCATTAACACACCATCATTATCAAGTGAAAAATCAAGCCTCGGGGCCGGAAACAACATGGAAATGCTATCAGGCTTAATCGCTACCTTTAAAGGCCCTGATAGAGTATTAAAACGCATTTCATCACCGACATCGAGCACACCGGTTTCCTGTAAAATATGCACCACAGATAAGGTACCATGGCCACATAAACTCACTTCCACTTGCGGCGTAAACCAACGTAAAGTGAGATCACTTAAAGAGAGAAAAGCCGTTTCCGACACCGCCATTTCAGCAGCGATTGCCAGCATTAGACGCTCATCTAACCCTTTTTCGGTGATACACACGCCTGCAGGATTACCTTTAAATCGTTCAGATGTAAAAGCATCTACTTGGTAAATGGCTAATTCCAATATGATAACTCCAAGCTATTAATCGAGTGAATAAACAACAAACACAAGGCACTTCAAAACAAAGGTAAACTTAACGCTTTCGATGATCCAATGCTCTTCTTCTAGCCCGTTTTTTCTGGGCCGCTTTAGTATTTTTATAATCCACAGGTGTGCTTTTAGTGAGATCCGGCTCAAAACCCGTCAGCCATTGCTGGGGCAGACGGGTATCTAATAAGGTTTCAATTTGTTCAAGCAATAAGGCATCTTCTTCGCTGTATAAGGTGATCGCTCGACCTGTGTTACCCGCTCGCCCCGTCCGCCCAATTCGATGCACATAATCCTCAGCATTAAATGGCAGTTCATAATTAAAAACGAATGCAAGGGCATTGATATTCAACCCCCGCGCCGCCACGTCAGTGGCGACCAACACTTGAGTGTCAGCTTGTTTAAATTGCGTTAATACTTGCTCGCGCACACTTTGTGATAAATCCCCATGAAGTGCTTGTGCTAAAATGCCTTGTTGTTGTAATGCCTGCACTAATGTATCCACCCCTTGCTTCTTTCGGCAAAAGATTAACGCTTGCGGCGCACGATCAAGATGATCCACTGGATTATTTAGCTTGATTTTATTAAGCAAATTTTTATTAAACAGGTTTTTATTCAGCAAGTGACTAATAATGGAGATTTTTTTATCGCTATCCACTTGATAAACAACTTGCTCAACTTGACTCGCCACCCTATTTTTTTCAGCCATTTCTATCAATGTTGGCTTATTAAGCCATTTTTGACTCAAGCTATAGACAGACGGATTAAAGGTGGCTGAAAACAGTAAGGTTTGCCTCTTTTTATTCATAGCCGTTTTAGGCAAGGCTTTAAGGATCTTATTAATATCGTCTTTAAAACCTAAATCCAACATGCGATCCGCTTCATCCAGCACCAAAAAGTCCAAGGCATTGAGCTGTAAATTGCCTCTGCTCAGATGATCCAATAACCGGCCCGGTGTTGCCACAATAATATCAATGCCCTCAGCTAACACTGCTGCCTGCTTATCAATACTGACGCCACCATAAATGAGTGCACTGCGTAAACCTAAGCCGCCTTGATGCTCAGCGCTATCCTTCACTGTTGATGACTCTGGATCTTGCGCATAAGTATCAACACTCTTATGGACTTGCATAGCCAATTCTCTTGTCGGCGTTAAGATTAATGCACCAACTGCCTGTTTCTTTTGCTGGCACTCGCCGTTCACACCGTGACTAATACTCTTATCAGCACTATTATCAACACTTTTATCAGCACTACTATCAAAAGCTCTGCGGGACGAGACTAAATGTTGCAAAATCGGTAACGTAAAAGCGGCGGTCTTTCCCGTGCCCGTTTGGGCTTTTCCCATCACATCCTGCCCTGCTAATATGGCAGGAATAGCCAATGATTGAATAGGTGTTGGCTCCGTATAACCCAAAGATGATAAACGACTGACAAGCTCAGGCATTAACCCTATTGATGAAAAAGACATAAAAGTTGACCAATAAAAAAGCGCTAAAAAATAACGCTTATTCTATCATTACAATCTACAAAGGCATAAATATTGAGGATTAAAAACTCGCACCATCGACTTTTCTCACCGCAATGCTTTGAACCTGTTCGCTTTCAAATAAGCGGAAATTGACTCCCACACGGTCCATCTCGGCCTTAGGACGACAGGTATAATGCGTGATGCACCCACATTGACTACAACGATGAAAATCAATATATTCATCTCCCCAGCAATAGGTTTGCAAAGGCTCAGTGTTGACAGTAACAGAAACTTGGGCTTGTGGGTAATAGCCCCAAAGAGCGGCCGTTCTTCGGCAAATTGAGCAATTGCAACTTGTTAGGGTGTCGGGCAATGCGTCGACTTCAACGTGAACATTGCCGCAATGGCAGGAGGCTGTTGGCATATTAATTTCCTTATTCACTGATATTATTAAGAGTCCTTTAGTATTCGGCACTCATTTACAATAAACGAAAAACAACTGTATATACATACAGCTTCAGAGTCAATAATGATTTTACTTTTACCTGCTGCATCACAATCTTGCCCCCTATTGAATCGATCTAGCTTGCATGAGCCCACACAGCAAACTCATTACCGCTTGGCTCAGTGAAGTGAAAGCGTCTGCCTCCAGGAAATGAAAATATCGGTTTAATCACCTTTCCACCTGATTTAATAATTTTATCTTGCGTTTCTTCTAAGTTTTCACTAAAAAACACCATCAAGGCACTGCCATTAGTTGTTGATGCATGTAACTCTGAACGAAAGAAGCCTCCTCTAAGGCCCGCATTATCAAAGGCAGTATAATCTGGCCCAAAATCTTCAAAAGTCCAAGCAAATACTTGACTAAAAAAAGCCTTGGTCGCCGCTAAATCTGTTGCTGAAAACTCAATATAATCCATTTTCTCATGTTGACTCATATTCAATCCTTTTCGTTATTATCACGCACTTGAATCATGTTATTAAACACGTCAAAAAGTGCTTTTCCTTCAGGCCAATCACCAATATTGACATCGGTGTTTATATGCCCTAGTGCACCAACAGGGATCAATTCAGCCTGCCAATGCTTCGCAAAAAAATGAGCCTGTTCGATACGACAGTAGGGATCATTACTGCTGGCACACATCACGCAAGGGAAAGGCAACGGCGTTAATGGTGGCGTGCTATAACCTGTAATAACCTTCGGAAAGTCATCTCGCTGGACATCCGGCACTGCCACCATAAAAGCCCCTTTTATCATTGCCGCTTTCTCTGGATAACGTTGGCACCAGTGTGCAACCGTGCTTCCGCCTAAACTGTGAGTGATAAACATTGTCGGCCCTGATACACTGTCGACTAACTTATTCAATGTCGACACCCACTTATTGCAATCTGGATAGGCCCAGTCTTCTTGTTCCACCCAATAACTACCAACAAATTCTTCAAACCAAAATCGCTGCCAATGCCCTGCTAGAGAATTAAGATAGCCGGGTACAAATATAATATTCATTATCCATCTTCCTGAAGCATATTGATCTTTAAAGCTTAAACGATATTCAAAGTGTATCTTTTGTATTCAAGGAGTCGAGGGGTTAGCCTACACTTTTATTTTGGCGGCATCATTTGAAAGGATTGTGCAAATGCCATCAAGCTTAACCTTGGTTTATCCTCATCCGTCTTAAGCCATTGCTCACCAAACAAAAGTACTCTTGTTTTTTCATTAATGATAATAAACTGGTTGAGAAGTTCATTACCTTCAGATGATTGACTAAATAACCATTCTCCCCCATTAAGCCCATTCACTTCCACCGATTTTTTTGAGATTAACCTAGGCTCCAGTTGAGATTGCCCTAATTGTGCCAAGTAGTTGTCGAACAAAATCTGCACTGCTTCATCTTGGGTGTATTGTTGACTTTGTAGTGAAATCTTTTTCACAATCAACATTCGATAAATCGACCTGTCCATCGCCGCAGGGCCAAAACTGACATAATCGCTCTCTTTACTAAACTGCTCTTTCATTTGCATATAACGATATTCATATGTCTCTTCTTTATGGGGAAGCGCGATTGAAAAATCACCGTTAGGAGAAAAATAACGATCTTGACGAATGTCTCCATCAGTAAACTTAGGAGCAGGAAATAACCCGGCAATATCCCCCCCAGTTGTAGAAGAGCAAGCTGAAATAAAGACAAACATGCTCAATAATATGACTAATCGCAGAGGCATGAATAAAGCAGATACAAGCACAGAAACAAGATTGTTAGACCAAACCATAAAAAATCCTTTTAACTGAGTGCTATTATGATGAGGATAAAGTGTAGTCAATGAGGAATGAGAACGCTAAATAATACGCAGACAGATAGATCAATGATTGCTCGCAGACAATAATATTTTTAAATTATAAATAAGTAGGTTACAAAAAACGAATAACAGTGTAATACAAAGCACTACTCTGTATATCTTTCGCTGAATATTCCCACTGAGACACAGCTTTAACCGCTGCAAAACCAAACCGTGTTTCTGAAGCATTGTAAATTTTGACGTTTTGAGGAACGAATAATTCACCTTGAGAATTAGGCTTTATTGATAATGTAAAGGTCACCGCAGCACAACCAGGCTCATGGGGCGGTCGAAATACCTTGTTTGAATGCGGGGCCTTAAAAGGAATTTCAGGGTAAACAGCCAACACTTTAACCTTTGGATGATCAGCGCGCATAGCGTTAATATTATCGATATTGCCACACATTGCTTCTCTAGCAGCAGCTTGTAAACTCATCAAACAAAGCAAAAAAACAAGACAATATTTCATCTACACATACCCAGTCACCGATAATTAAATGAGCTCAAACATACTCAAAAACAAGACATTAGTATCAAGTCATATTGATATATACCCAAACCACTTGAAAGTGCATGTTTTCAGAGCCCGTAAAAAGGCTTAATTCAAGGCGCATTATTGAAAGAATGCTTATTGCCTTTTGAGGTGATGCAACGTAGAAGTTAGTCTTTTTACAGGCTCCCAACGGGCTGGTTTAAAACACTTTTATTCTGCGTTATTGAATATCAACTTAGAATAACTAAGCCCTCAACTCAATGCCTTGCCTAAACGCGTTTTAATTCCAGCTGAATCCTGCATCTTCAAGTGGTTTGGGTATATTAACTTATATTACTAAATGAACGTCTCTCCGTAATCATACACTTATTCAACCTTTATCAGCAATCAAACTTGATTTTTATTAAATCAATTTCATTAAAATAAGGCATCCTTAATATAATACCGCTAAGCAACTCATTTTATCCTAGTCTTTTTTACTTGATGCACAACAATAGTCATGCTATGAATTCCTCAACCAATACAAGCAAATTCACGCCACTAGCTGGTGCCATTAACAAAAAAATCCTGATGAGTTATCACCTCCCCCCTTCATGTAAATCCCTTTTACCAAAAAGCAGGTCCATGGCATTGAGGCACCTTACCTTGGCAGTGAAACCTCGTGATTACTTAAGCTTTTCAAATACCAAAACATCGGCTAACTGAGATAAAAGCAGAGCACCTGATAATGACACATTATCAACAGTATCAAGTCGCCTATTGAATTTAGACACATATTTAACCATTGCGTATTAAATATCGTCACCAGCAAATTGATTGATTTCCTCTCAAATGGCTAAACACGTTACCCATTTTTCTGTGGGAAGATATCACTTTAACGAAGGTTATGCCGATCCTACGGTGCTCCAAAACCCTTACAATATTAGGCTATAAACGCCCAAGTCACGACAACTAATATAACACTCAGCCATACTATGGCGCGGATCTTTTAATAGCATGGGCATACACGGTTAACGTAAACATTTTGACATAGGCACACACTCAAGCTTCACCCCTGAAGGGTGCAACCAAAAGCTGGGTTCTTGCGCAATAAAGCCAAGGCTCTGATAAAAGGGAACGGCATTTAACGAAGCCGACAAAGATAATGCCTGCACACCTGTTTCTATCGCCTGTTGTTGTAGTGCAAGCGTCAATATTTTCCCAATGCCCCTACCATGATGAAAAGGGTCAACAAACACAGATTCAAGCGATTGTTTATCGCTATCGATAAAACCAAAGCCTAAAACCTTACTTTTTTCTTCATATACAATAGCCTTGAGTGTAACCAAAATATGAGAAAAATCTTTTGGCATAGGTGAATCAGCCCAAGCGCTAACCTTCTGAGCTGCATAAAATTGAGCACAACTTTTTAAAATAGCCTCTGTTCGAATAGCCCAAACTCTCTCGACATCTTGATGTGTTGCAAAGCGGATACAAGGGTTAACTTTAACATCCATGAAAAACCTCTTAGATTCCCTATAAGAATCCATATACTTCAATGACAAAACCAATCTATATTAAAACACAATCGCAGTCCACCACCGTCTAGCCCTAAATGAAGAATATCTAATCATTTATTAATATATTGAATTTAAATGAAGTATTTAAATTCGTTGACACTCGTTACCCCGAATTCAGGTTTATTAAGCCAGACTTGACAGAAGAACAATCAATTTAAAGTTTTTATCTAAACTGTTTAACCTCACTATTGTAAGTGCAGGTTATGTAAACCAACTCGCATCAATTAAATACCAAGTTAATCATATTAAGTAACACTGATATTGATATTACCCTACGTTTAAAAATACTTTTTATTAACAATAATACTTATATGAGTAAATTACGTTGTTTATTAACTTTAATAAATATAATTTAATATCGATTTTAATAAAGCGTCATAAAGAAAAAATAAGTAAAAGAGGTGAGAATGAAACTATCTAAAATAGCAACATTAATAACAGCAGCATCTTTAAGCTTTTCCGCTGCATCTGAGGTTGATAATAATCGCTATATTATCAAAGTTGATAATAATAATAAAAAAGTGATCAAAGCACTCGCCCAAAAACTCGGTGCTAAAATAAACCTTGATGGTAATGGGTTTTTCTCAGCAAGTTTCAAAGGAAAAGCACTTTCTCAGGTTAAAAGTTTACTCAACAACACGAATATCCAATTAATTGAAGTGGATCAACCCCGCTATTTATTCTCAAACACGACTAATGCCAAAACACTGGCCACCGAAACAGTTTATCAAGATGATAGTGGCGATCCTACGCTCACTCAAGTCACACCCTATGCGATTTATCAATCTCAAGCAGACCAAGTCAGCTTTAACACCAATGCAGGAATTAAAGTCTGCATTATCGACTCAGGCCTTGATGCCAGTGCAACCGATTTCAATTGGAACAACATCAGCGGTGATAATGATTCAGGCACCGGCAATTGGAATGAAAATGGAGGGCCTCACGGTACGCATGTTGCCGGAACCATCGCTGCATCAAACAATGACATTGGTGTTGTAGGAATGGCGCCTGACGTCGACTTACACATTATCAAAGTTTTTAATGAAGATGGTTGGGGTTATTCTTCTGATCTTGCCAGTGCCGCGCAGCTTTGCCAAGATGCTGGCGCCAATATTATCAGCATGAGCTTAGGGGGAAGTGGATCGAGCACGACAGAAGAGGCAGCCTTTCAATCTTTTGCCGACTCAGGTGGACTCGCGGTTGCCGCTGCAGGCAATGATGGCAATGCTATACGATCCTACCCTGCAGGTTATCCCGCTGTCATGATGGTGGGCGCAGTGGACGGTGACAACAATATTGCTGATTTTTCTCAATACCCAAAATGTTCAACTGGCTTCTTATTTAATCAACAAGAAAACGATCGTGTTTGTGTCGAAGTGAGTGCAGGAGGTGTCAATACACTATCCACCTATCCTGAAGATATGGCAACCTTAGCCTCATTGTCTGCAGATAATGTGAGCTACGAAAGCAGTGCTATGGAAAACTTAGGCACGGTCTCTAAGGTCAGTAGTTATTATATTGGCACAGCCGAAGCCGTTGATAGTAATGCTAACGGAAAAGTGTGCCTTATTGATAGAGGTAATAACACCTTCTATGAAAAAGTCGCTAATTGTGAAAGTTCCGGGGGAGTAGGCGCCGTCATCATCAATAATGTCTCAGGCGTATTAACAGCAACATTAGGTACAGATAATGACACCACTATTCCAGCCATTGGAGCAGACTTTAACGACAAAAGTGCGCTTTTAACGGCCGCTAGCATCAGTATTGATATTAACACCAGTGACTACGGTTACATGAGTGGCACTTCCATGGCCACTCCCGCAGTATCTGGTGTTGCTGCATTAGTTTGGTCCAATCATAATCAATGCTCAGGGGAGGAAATTCGCAACGCATTAATACAGTCAGCCTTGTATCCTGGCACCGATGGATCAGCGCATGATGTGTACTATGGCTATGGAATTATTCAAGCTGCTAACGCCAATCAGTATTTAATCGATAATCCTTGCACAGGTTCATCGTCACTTTAATTCACTGCTAAATCTCTATAAAACGGATTAACAAGAGTGCAAACGTTCTTTTTTGCACTCCTGTTATTTGATAAATGATGCTTTATTAAGCGACGTTAAACATGAGGTAAAAAAGTATCCAACACTTTTTGCTGCAGCCGCTTACCATCGGGATCAGTTTGCGTTTTGATATGACAAAAGTCCTCTGCCCATTGTGAAGTTCTCATACGCACTGGTGGGCTATCCATGACGATACAATCAAGCACCACTTGTGCGACTTCTTCACTCGTTTGATACACACCATCATCACTTCGATTTTTCGCACCTTGAATATACTGCTCTATAATGGGTCTATATTCATCATCCCGCATGCCACCTGCTTCTTGAAATTGACTCAAGGCATTATTGGCAAACTCCGACACTATCCCACCAGGTTCAACAAGTGTAAAACTCACATTGAAACAAGGCTGAATGTAACTCGCCATCGACTCAGTGTACCCTTCAACGGCAAACTTAGCTGCGCAATAAATCTCATTAAAAGGCTGACCCACCAATCCTCCCACAGAGGAAATGTTAATAATATGCCCCGTTCTTGCTTCACGCATCTTAGGCAATACAGCTTTCGTGCAGCGAATAACCCCCAATAAATTGACATCCAACGCCCACTTGATCTCTTCTTCTGTCGCTTGCTCTGTGGTTCTGATAAAACCTGCTCCCGCATTATTAACGAGAACATCGATTTTACCCACTTTTTGTAAAATCGCATTAATGCAAGTTTGAACGCTACTCGACTCCTCTACATCAAGCTGTTTAACAATCAGTTCTTCGCCTATTTTAATACCCTGTTTGTGTGCTTCATCCAATAACGCTCGATTTTTATCAAGGTTTCTCATCGTGGCATAGGTCACCATCCCCTGTTTTGCTAACATGATTGATAAATGCAGCCCTAACCCTGTCGATGCGCCCGTTACTACAGCAACTTTAGCCATTGCTAACTCCATAATTGATGAATACTCACAATGATTAAGCAAATTACGCCTTATCGATATAAAATACGATATAAAAATCGTTAATATTCACCCAATATCACATTAATTTTTTCATTTCCCTGAACTTGCACAAGTCTCAATCACTACTTACCCTTAAATTATTCCTCAAGCGGTTTCGCATAGTCGTATGGCTGCATCTCTCTATCTGAAGGCAATCAATGGAAAATGAACAGGCATTTTTACAGTTTTGTGCAATTAAAAAGAGTTATGACCGCCACCAGTTGGTCGTTAAAGATTTTAATTTAAACATTGCAGCAGGTGAATTTGTCACCTTACTGGGTCCATCAGGATCAGGAAAAACCTCTGTATTAATGCTAGTCGCCGGATTTGAAGGGGTAACCAGTGGTGACATTTTACTGAATGGGCACTCAATAAAACGCCTTGCTCCACATGAACGTAATATTGGTATGGTATTTCAAAATTACGCCCTTTTTCCTCACATGACGGTATCACAAAATCTTGCTTACCCTTTAAAAGTCAGGAAGTGGTCAAAAAAACGACGTGCCCAGCAAGTTAACACCTTTCTGGAAATGATTGAACTCACTGATTTTTCGCACCGATACCCCAGTCAACTCTCCGGAGGACAAAAACAGCGTGTCGCGTTAGCCAGAGCACTTATTTTTGAACCAAGCTTAGTCTTAATGGATGAGCCACTAGGAGCATTAGATAAAAAGCTTCGAGAGCAAATGCAACTTGAAATCACTCAATTACATCAAAAGCTCAAATTTACTGTCTTATACGTGACGCACGATCAAGAAGAAGCATTAACCATGTCAGATAGGATCGCCGTCTTTAATCAAGGTGTTGTACAACAGTGCGCCAAACCCCAAATGTTATATGAGCAACCCAGTAATGCATTTGTCGCAGGCTTTATTGGTGAAAACAATATCTTGGTAGGCCATTGTATACGTCAAGAAACACAACAGACGAAGATTAAGCTCTCGAATAATCAGCATATCAATGTCAGCACCAATCAAACATTACAACCCAATCAAGCCTGCATCATCTCAATTCGTCCCGAAAAAATCATTATGTCCCCCATAAATACCGCATCAAAAGACATTCAAGCCAACGCATTAATTGCCACATTCTCTTTTAAACATTTTGTTGGTGATTACATTCGTTATTATTTCCAACTCAGTCATGAAGATAGTCCTAAAAAGCAAACCATTATTGTGAAAAGCCTCAACACTCACCACCCACAGAACTTAGCCCCACAGGATAAAATGCAGTTAACTTGGCCTATGGAGCATGCACATATCTTTCCACTAGAAAGATAAAAAAACCGTCATTGTGTCTAAAGACTGGCAAAAATAAACTACACTCCAAAGAGTTTATGTACATCGATTAAGGAAAAACTAATGCAACACTCAGTGATGTTCTCCCTACTCCTTTTTCTTAACCAATTCATTTTCTCTGCTTTTGCTGAAGACTCCCCCTTAACGGTTGTCTCTTTTGGCGGTGCTTATGGTGCCACACAGAAAAAACACATGATCGATCCCTATGTGGCCAAAACAAAAAAAACAATATTATTTGACAATTATTCTGGGGGTGTGGCAGAAATGAAGGCGCAGGTCGAGGCCAATAAAATTCTTTGGGATGTGGTCGATATTGAAGCCATTGATTTAGAGCGCGCCTGCAGTGAAGGGTTACTTGAAGTGATCCCCAAAAGCATTTTACACAAAGGCACTAATGGTACCCCCGCCGAGCAAGATTTCTTACCCGAAGCCCTAGCGAACGAGTGTGGTATTGGGATCATGGTTTGGGCTAATATTTTTGCCTTTAATACAAAAACTATCGGAAAAACGCCCCCCACCAGCATTAGTGATATCTTTGATACACAGAAAATTCCCGGTAAACGTGCGTTTCGTAAGCGCCCACAAGTCAACTTAGAGTGGGCACTGCTGGCCGATGGCGTCCCCAAAGAAAAAATCTACCAAATCCTAGCCACAGAAAAAGGCCAACAAAGAGCCTTTGCTAAACTCGATACCATTAAAAAGGACATTATCTGGTTTAACAGTTGGTCTCAAGCCCCCCAACTGCTCAATGATGGCGGTGCCGTTATTGTTCAATCTGCCAATGGCCGCATTTATGATGCCATAGCAAAAGATAAAAAGCCTTTTCAAATAGTCTGGGATGGCAATTTATATGATCTGGATGTGTGGTCGATTGTCAAAGGCACTCAACATAAGCAAGCCGCCTTGGATTTTATCGCATTCGCCACAAATTCCAAGCCCTTAGCTGGTATGGCTGATATTGCTTACGGTCCCACCAGAAAATCATCAATGGCCTTTGTTTCATCTGATGTACTCCCATTTTTACCCAGCTCACACATGCCAAAAGGGATAAAAGTCGATTCGCTTTTTTGGAGTGATTATGGTGAGTCTTTAGGCGTCAAATTCAACCAATGGTTATTGGAGAAATAGCCCGTTTTATTAGCTTAACGAATTATTGGGTTATTGAATGACTCAATTAACGACTTAGCGAAACGCCAAATGAGTGGATGATTCGATTAACGCATAGCTGAAATGAGCAGATGATTGGCCACTCATTCACCAATAACATCACCGCCCCCAGAATAAGGCTCAGCCAATATGGCACATATTTTTTTCAAAGTCATTGCTATTCTCTTTATTCATTTATTTGGCCTTATCTCTGTCAGTTTCGCAGAAGAAAACGAGCTCACTGTCGTTTCTTTTGGAGGTGCTTATGGAGCCATACAGAAAAAATACATGATTGATCCTTATATGGAGCAAACTCAAAATACCTTATTATTTGATAGCTATTCTGGTGGCGTGGCAGAAATTAAGGCGCAAGTAAAAGCCCAAAAAATACTATGGGATGTCGTGGATATTGAAGCCATTGATTTAGAACGTGCTTGCAGTGAAGGTTTGTTAGAAGTGATCCCAAGGAGTATTTTACCCAAAGGCAGTAACGGCACAGCTGCTACACAAGATTTTTTACCTGACGCTTTAACCAATGAATGCGGAGTCGGTGTTATTATTTGGGCAAATATTTTTGCTTTTAACACGAAAACCATTGGCAACATTCATCCAAAAACAATCAAAGATATCTTCAACACCAAAAAAATCCCCGGTAAACGCGCCTTACGTAAACGACCACAAGTGAATTTAGAGTGGGCGCTACTTGCTGATGGTGTACCTAAGGAAAAACTCTATGAAGTACTGGCTACAGAAGCAGGTCAACAAAGAGCCTTTGCTAAACTCGATACCATAAAAGATGACATTATCTGGTTTAACAGCTGGTCTCAAGCCCCTCAACTGCTCAATGATGGTGGTGCAGTGATCGTTCAATCTGCAAACGGGCGTATTTTTGATGCGATAACAAAAGATAAAAAGCCTTTTCAAATCGTCTGGGATGGCAATTTATATGATCTTGATGTGTGGTCAATTGTCAAAGGCAGCGAACATAAAAAAGAAGCGCTGAATTTTATTGCTTTTGCAACAAGTACTCGACCATTAGCAGGATTGGCCAATATAGCATATGCCCCCACCAGAAAATCCTCAATGGCTTACGTCTCTTCCAGTATCTTGCCCTTTTTACCGACCTCACATATAAAACAAGGTCTCAAAGCCAATTCTCTCTTTTGGAGTGATTATGGTGAATCTTTAGGCGTCAAATTTAACCAGTGGTTATTAAAATAACATGAAGTCACAACATCAGCACTCTTCACACTATACCGTCCTTTCTGCAGATGAAAAAGCCGCCGCTCGTGCAGAGCATCACCGCCATCAATGGCTAGCTTTTTCACTGACGCTTCCCTTAATTTGCTTTCTCGTTTTTAGCTTTATTGCACCTATTGCAACACTCTTATTTCGTAGTGTTTATCATCCTAATGTACAACAATTAATACCTCAAACCATCGCATTACTGAATCAGTGGCAAGGTGATAAACTGCCCAATGAACAAGTGATGACCCAGATGGCGCTTGAATTAAAAGTACTTGCCAAAGAAAGGAAAGCCGGTCAATTGGCACAAGAAGTCAATCGAAATTTACCTGGCGCTGCCTCTTCAATCAAAATCAGTGCAAGGAAATTAGGTAAAATAGACGACGCAATATTATTACATCAAGGCCAAGATTATTTATTCAATAGTCATCCTAACTGGAAAAACAAAGCCATTTGGACAGCCATTAAAGAGGCAGGTCAAGTTATAACGGCCCAATATTATTTAACCGCTTTAAGCCTTGAAAGCACAGTGCAAGGACACATCCAATTCAAGCCAGAAAACAAACTTTATATTGATTTGTTTTTTAAAACCTTAAAAATGGCATTCATTGTCACCAGTTTGACATTAATATTAGGCTACCCATTAGCCTATTACTTAGCACATGTTCCAAGTCGCACAGCCAATATCTTATTTATCTTCGTCTTATTACCCTTTTGGACATCCATACTGGTCAGAACCACAGCTTGGATTGCACTATTACAAAGCCATGGTGTAATAAATTCAACGCTACTTTGGCTTAATATTATTCAACAGCCCTTACCATTACTATACAATCAATTTTCAACCATTTTGGTCATGACACATATTCTATTACCTTTAATGATCTTACCCCTATATTCAGTAATGAAAAGTATTGACCCTTGCTATGTCCGCGCCGCAGGTTCATTAGGTGCAAAGCCAATTCGGATTTTCTGTACCGTCTATTTCCCCATGACATTATCAGGAGTCAGCGCCGGTATATTATTAGTATTCATTCTCTTTATTGGCTATTTTATTACTCCTGCATTAGTCGGAGGAACCGATGGCCAACTTATTTCTAATATTATTGCGTTTCACATGCAAAAATCCAATAACTGGGCTCTGGCTTCTGCACTAGGAGCCTTACTGCTCTTATTTATTATTATACTTTATTGGGTTTTTGACCGATTAACCGATCCCAATAAGCTGAAATTGGTATAACATTATGGCTCATTACCCTAGCTATTATAAGATGTCACAAAAGCTATTTTTTATTATATTAAAGCTCTTTTCTTTTTTAGTTCTATTTTTTCTAATCTTACCTCTACTTATTGTGATCCCACTATCCTTTAATGCCGAGCCCTATTTTAGCTTCACTCAAAGCATGCTCAATCTAGACCCCCAAGCCTATTCACTAAAATGGTACCAAGCCTTTTTTACCACTCCAATTTGGCTAACGGCCATTAAAAATAGCCTCTTCGTTGCCGTGATCAGCACTCTTCTGGCCACTGTGCTCGGCACACTTGCCGCTTTGGGGTTAAATGCGAATACCATGCCTTTCAAACGATTCATTATGGCACTTTTTTTATCCCCTATGATCGTTCCTCTGATTATCACTGCGGCGGGCATGTTTTTCTTCTATGCAAAATTCAACCTTGTTGGCAGCTATTTAGGCTTAATACTCGCGCACACTTCATTAGGGATCCCGTTTGTCATCATTACAGTCTGCGCAGCATTAAAAAGCTTTGATCAAAGCTTATATAATGCCGCACGCTTATGTGGCGCGACCCCCTTAAAAGCATTTTTTACGGTCACCTTTGTGCTGATTAAACCCGGTGTGCTATCAGGTGCACTCTTTGCTTTTGTCACCTCTCTCGATGAAATCGTATTAGTGCTTTTTTTAGCTGGCCCCGAGCAACGTACCATTCCAAGGCAAATGTTCTCTGGCCTAAGAGAGCAAATCAACCCTACCATACTTGCGGTTTCCAGCTTGCTGACCTTAACAACACTTTTACTCCTCATTACCATTTTAGTCGTACGTCATAAAGAAAAAGCACATGTGAACCATGAATGATTCATGCCATAGGTATATTCATTTCAAAAAGCATCAAAAACGCACAACACATTAAGGGTGCTATTATCTACTTTTTAAAATCAACTTCTTATACCGCTAGTCATCTTCAGGTAAATCCTCAAATTGCGCTTTTATATTATCAAACCAAGCTTGCATTTCAGTGGGGTTTTGCATCAGGATATTGACTTTCGCCATCGCCTGTACATGCGCAGCATCTTGCTTTTTCAGCATGTCCATACCGTGCTGTTTACTCAGCTCAACCAGCTCCTCAAAGGTATTGGCACTAAAGGTTTTCTTACAGGCCCCACCCAGCTGTTTACAATTCATGGTTTTCATTAGTTGTCCCTTTGTATGTTAAATGAGATTACTGCCATAAAAATACTTAGAGTATGGGTAACCAAACTGACTATTAATTATAGCCTGGTAAATTCCTTTGATTAATCTTGTGCAATGTATTGATGACATCGTTTGAATTTTACCAGGTACATATTTTCATATGAAAAAGAAAAAAGGATCATTCATACTTAATACGCATATTGACTAGAGGTCAATATTACAACAAAACGAAGGTATGCTGCCTCTGATATGAACATTTACAATCCATTATCTATCTTTTTAACCCCTTATAAGAACGGAGCTTTGAGTCTCCCCGCTAATAGTCCTTTATTATGACTAGAGCACTAGAGACGATAAGGGTCAAAGTACTCACATCACAGTCAATGACCCTTTCTAGCCGCATTCTGTGGCAACATAAGAACAAGAAAAATTATCGTTAGAATGAGTACACCGGAAGCAGTATATCGACTGAGTGCTAATCCTCCATGAACAACAGGTTTATCGAGAAAATCCCCCACAACAGCGCCTAAAGGGCGAGTAAGCACAAAAGCCAGCCAAAATAACAATGTTCTCGACATGCTAGTGAAGTAATAGATAGCAATAATTAAGCACAACCCAGCACCAAAAATATAAGCGGCCCCCACATACCCAAGGCCTGCAGTATCGGCAGTCCAATCCCCAAGCGCTGTGCCTAATGTCTGAGAAAACATTATTGTCAGCCAATAAAACATTTCAGCTTTGGGCTCTGATACTGAGCCGACATGAATAGAACCTAATGTACGCTGCCAAGCAAAAAGGGTCAGGGCTAACAAAGTGATTAATATTAACGATCCCCCTAAGTAACCAATCCCTAGAGAACGGTCAACAAAATCGGCTAGCGTGGTGCCAAGCGTGGTTGAAGCAATAATGGTGACCCAATATAAAAATGGATGAAAACGATTAGCCTTAATTTGTGCAAAAACAACGATGATAAAGAAAGCAATAAATATCCCAGTCCCCAGTAAATAGCCCATATTCATTGACATCGATACAGCATCACCACCGGTTTCTCCAAGTGTAGTGGCAAGTATTTTTATCACCCAAAAACCAAGCGTCACAGCCGGTACTTTACTTAATACTTGTTTCGTATCAGTATTCATATCGTTTATTTCCTTCCTCATCACTCATTCAATGAATACTAACAAAATAATCTATCTCCTTATTTATATTTTTGTTCATTAAATTTAATCAATTATCATCAATAAATCAGATGGTTATTGTTACACAATGTAAACAACTAATCTTTGTCATTCCGATGAAGCTTAATCACAAGCCGATAGAATTCATCACGTGAAATGAGTCCATTATCATCAAAATCTGCATATTGAAACATACTCTTCATCTCTAAATTTGTTATTTTAGGGTTAATCGTATTGACACAAGAATAAAACTCATCGGATGTAATTTGACCGTCATTATCTTGGTCGAACATCGAAAAAAATTCACCAATCGTTGGCGATAAACAAGCCTCACCTAAGTCCATTTCCATAATTTCAACAAATTTCTGAAAACCAATTCCCATTGAACCACTTTGATTAACCTTGCCAAGATGCGTAATAAGGTCTTGTATTTTTTCGATAGAATATCGCTTCCCCGAAGACTCCAATAAAATAATCAGCTCTTGCATATCTAAATCCCCACTACCATCAACATCAAGTTGACCAAACAAGGTTCGATATTCCTCCTCCTTTTCTTGAGAAATCTGATGGGACAATAATGCTTGCTTCCCATCATTCATTAGATAACCAAATTGTTGCCAAGCTTTTAGTTCACTGTGGAACAATAACCATAGCGTATTAGGATCTCGACCAAACATCATTTTTCCTGTTGCCGGATCAATACGAGTCATGAGATCAAATCGACAAGAAGATCCATGCATAAATTCAATTTCTTCAGCTGTTGATTGCCGCCTTAGCAGGTCATTTCTATGTGGAAAATGGCCAAATGTCTGAATGACCTCAAAATGCTTCACAAAAATAGAGCGAAACCCATGAAACGCAATAGGTAAACGTGGTTCAATTTTTAAATAATGTTGCACACACTGCTTTTGAGACTCAAGATCTTCAATGTGGGTGAGGATCAATCCTGGAAGAAATAACTGATGGACAGGTGAAAGAACCGACTGCCAATCATGTGATTGATTAACAATCGCTAAAGCAACCTCTTCACCTGCAAACATATCGATACTGTCACGATAAATGTTACGTGGGAATTGATCCACAAGGATCATTAATCCCACGCAGCCAATTGGAGATTGCATCCAATGATTATAATAACCTTCAATTGCTTTCTCCACATGCTGATGAAAATGCTCGCGAATATCTCGATCAATTTTCGCACTCTTTTTAAACCAACACTCTACGCACTTTAACGCATTTGGCTCACCATTCTGATCTTTAATAAACATATAATGAATAAGAGACTCAATTAAATTGTGATCAACTTGGGTTAATTGCTTCTTCATCTTCACTCCATCATCTCTTTGAACATGTTAATACCATGCTAACTCAGATCTCATTTATTCATACCACCATTCCATTTTTTTGAATAAAAGCCACTGGCATACTTTACCAACAAAGCCCCCCTAATCAAAACTGATACCGAAAATAACCACCCGATGTCGCGTTATCTGGATACCAGTCAAATTCAATGGGCGTTACACCATCCACATAAAAATCGTTATTGCCAAACACAATAAAATTCATCGCATGAGTTGGGCTGTTAATCCAATGCAATGGTAAAAACACCTCCCCCGTCTGGCCGCTCCAAATCCGGCCCATTTCATAACCGCCACTATTGGGTGAGACAATCCATTGCCAATCATTTCCAGAACCTGAATATTGGTAAACATTCACCCCTTCGATTAAGTAATCAGCGCCAATGGGAAAGGCAGTAATCCCCCCAAAGCTGCCTTTAAATCCAGTGGTGGCATCATCGTCACTATCGATAAAGACTTGAAAACCCCAGCTGATGTAAATGTTAGTTTCATTGGTATAGGCCATCAATAATTCATTGGTATCAGTCGTATGAGCAACGTGAATACCTCTCCAATTGGCTTGATTGCCTTGACCACTGATGTTATCCGCAGCGCTGACTTCAACGATATCGTCAGGATCCACCGGATAGGCTACAATCGTCGACCAATCTCCTAATAAACCATCTAACGTAATTAAGGATTTAAGGATAGGGTTTGACATGGGCGTTGCAAGTGAATAGGTCAAGCCCAAATCCTCTTCATTTCGATTCCCTTTAGCATCTTCTGTATAAACTTTGACACGAAAATCATCACCTAAGGTCAAACCGGAAATCACGGCTTGGTTGGCGCTATGCTCGATTGGATTATGTAACCATGCAGGATTAGTGGTAAAGGCAACATCATCATGCACAGTAATACTGCCTGTTGACAGGTTTTCAACCGAAATGTCGTAATGGACGGGATAGGATTGATCGATAGCCATATCCCATGTAATAACCATATCTGTTGAGGTCGCCCCTTCTGTTACCGATTGCGCGCCGACTCTCATGTTGGTATTTGGCGTGTTATATAAATGGTGACCCGTATTATCCCAAGCGGGTGGTGTGCTATCGTTATGGCTGTCTGGTAACAACGCTGCCATTGCCAAACTATACGTGGCTAAATCACCATTCGGTGCTAAATAGTTAACCAAGCCCATTTCTCTTACAGCAATCTCAAAACTGTCTAATTCAACGTGTTGGCGACCACTTTGATAATCTAAACCAAACACAGTGAAGCCGTCTTCTCGATTCGATTCAGCAATGACTTTGGGGGCACTGTTAAAACGGTTCTCGTTATAGTACTCAGACACACCATTTGTTCCATCCGTTGAGGGATCGCTGTCATAGCGAAAGCTCTCAAACAAAAATGCGTTTATATAAGGACGAATATTGTAATCTATTGAATATTCATTCGTAACGGGGCTTTTGAGCCCAGGTGAGAAATAAAAGGCGCCACGATTGGCCATCACGAGTTTATTAGGATATTGATCGCTAATGAATTTAACCGTTTGTTGCATGGCCTGAGCAGTCCAAGGGTACCAGCCAGCATTATCGTAAGGCCCCGCGGTATCAATGGTATCTAAAAAGAATCCATCAAAACCGAAGTTTGTTGAGCGTTCACGAAGGTTGGAGGCGTCTCTACCACCCGCTAATTGCGCTAAGCCTGCCTTGTATTGACGGCCAGCGACATTGGCAGAGCCTATCCTCATGTTATCCAAAACCCAGCGCCAATTCGCATCGGGATACACCATAAATCCATGAAAGTGCGGATTTAAATCAGGTAAACCATCGGGGGTTAATCGAGCAGTCGTTGTCACGCTTTCAACATCACCGTTTGGGTGATAAGTGACTGTTTGTGTATCAACATCCATATAAAAACTTTGTAGCGTCGTAGCCGGTACAGTGACAAGTTGATGAGAGGATGGATCGTATGCCCTCATGCCAGTGCCGTTACCTAATGCCGATTCTAGTGATTGATTAACATAGTCTTCACCAATACTGATGTAACCCAATACCTTGTCCACGCCACCCGCTTTTAAAGCCTGAACAATTTCAGGGGTAAACGTCCATTGGTTTGGTTGCACCACGACCACATCAAAGTCCGACAACGTATTAATGAGAGATTGGTTAATAACCCAATTCTCTGAACTGGCTTGAGTATTGGTATAAAAATCATTGCCGTAATAAACAATAAATGTAGAATCACTGTTTATATTAGGGATCGGCCCTCGGTCTGCTAACACATTTGTTGTAAGTAGCGTTGAGAGTAATGTTATAAGGAGTGCTGAGCGCACTAAAACGAGATAATTGACATTGAGAGTATTCATAACATTAATCCTTTACTTTAATGAACAAGTCCATTGTCACAACATTCATTGATCCCTTAATTTTAGCCTCAAATCGTGACATCAGACATTAAAATGGTTAAATGTTCCCCCTTCTAGTCCCCTTCTAGCCAATCTTCTAGTTAATAAAAAGCCAAGCAAAAGCCAATCAAAAGCTGATCGGGTCAACGAGTAAGCCTTGTTAAATGCTTAAGCTTTATTAACAGCTTAACCACTAGCAAGAATGGTCACTTTGGCCTAAGCAGCTTATTTTCAATACGTTATAGATAGTTGTGCTTGCTGGTTGCTTAAAAGTTTACTCTGACCCCACTTTTTACAATTTAACGGATCTTACCGCTATCATGGTTTGCATATATTCCTCAATAAGAAAACGAGGACTCGGGTGATCATCCTCATAAAATCCTGATACTACAAATCCAGCCTCTATCTGTTGACCAATCTGCTGTGTCAATGTATGACCAAAAACTAATGCTTCTCCATTTAACCGTTTCTCTTTATAGTCCTTTTCTTCCAAGCTACTAACGTCAGAATAAGGCAACACATATTTAGGCTTCAGTAATCCTTGTTCAATTGTTGGCGTATCTTTATCAAATATAAAAAGAACCGGATTATAAAAACTGGTCAGCAATACACCACTTTGTTTCAACACACGGTAACACTCTCGCCACAGTGACTCCAAAGCAGGAATGTATAAATTTGAAATAGGTGAAAGGATAAAATCAAAGGTGTTATCACTAAAAACGGAAAGATCGCGCATATCACCTTGAATGGTTTTAAGCGTCAATCCATCCCGTTGAGCGATGAAATCATCTTTTTCCAACTGACCTTTAGATATATCGTAAACGGTAACGTCTGCACCTGCAGCAGAGAGAACAGGCGCTTGCTGACCTCCGGCGGATGCAAGGCAAAGAATTTTCTTTCCTCTTATATCCTTTGGTAACCAATCATCATCTAAGGCTTTCTTGGTGATATGAACATTCCAATGCCCTTGTTTCGCTTGCTCGATAATCTCTTGTGATACAGGCCTAGACCAAGCCCCATTTGCTTGCGCATAACCATCCCAAACAACACCGTTGTGCTCAACGACATATTTATCTTTATCTAAATTATTTTCAGTCATAATACATTTCCAGAATAGCGACCATCACTGCGTATTTAATAACAAACGTATTAATGATCGACTTATGATGACAGTCGGTTTTAACCCTCAATGCCTAATACATGCCCTGATTAAAATAGAGTTAAAATAGGGCCAAAATAGGGTTAAAATAGACACCACAGATAATGCTTACTTTAAAATATGATGAAACTGCTAAGCATGGCTCTACTTCGATAATAGAACGGATAGAAACAATAGCAGTGAGAAAAATATCCTTATGAACATATCTGCAACGATAAAATACACTTAAATTTTTATAAAAAATAATAGTGTCATTTTAGTTACTTGTTCATATCGGTATTCTCCATTGTTGAAGGGGATAACAATTCAGACCATGGAGCATACCTCCCCTGCCCTCAAGATTCAACTGCAACCCAAATAATAAAAAATCGTTAACCAAACCATCCATGGTTAAATCCTTAAACTTTATTAACAACTTAGCCACCAGCAAAGGATCACAACTCTCAACCTCAATATTTTCTAACTTACCATCTACTTTACTTTCAATTGTTTAGAAGTAAATAATTGTGGGGAGGTTATGGCAAGCCCCAAAAATTTAAAACTAACTGGTTTCACTTTCAGTTGCTAACTTTACCCGATTAAATAAACATAGTTGTTGTTTACCAGATGCTATTAACTTTTGCTCTAGAAATCTTGTTACATCTGCATCAAGATCATCACTATTAATTTTTTCTACAAGCATATCGAGACCATATAGTTCAGAATGAGTTTCTTTACTCTCTAATAAATAAATAATTAAAATCGCTACCGAATTGGAATACTTCGAAACCCAATCCTTTTTACTCAAACTGTACAAGAGGTTAGAATGAGTAAGATCTGATACAGGCATAAGTTTTATCAGGCTAACCATCTTCTCGAAAAGATCTGGAATATTCTTAAGTAAACTCAACATAGCTCCAGCTTCCTTAGCATCAAAGAGCATTGGTTTTCCCTTAATACGGTTCTGCCAATATGGTTTAAACCAACTTATCCATATATCTGACTGACGAATAGATTTCTGCTTAGAGAAAAAACGAGACAAGTGACAAGCGAAAATGACCTTATGCTCACCTGACATACCATCTGATAATAACTTGGGTAACCAATCTATATGTGGATTTTCAACACACCAAAATGCAACTGCAACATAGTGCTCAATAAACTTAGCTTCTTTCCCAGGCAAAAGTTCTTCAAACATTCCTCTCATTTTTTCAAAGTACGGTCTAACACTGGCAAACAAAGTAGCGCTTATACCACTACTAGCCAATAATCCATGCCAAGCTTGCTCAGTTCTTTTAGATGTTGACTCAAGTAATTGTAATATATGCTCCACCGTCCATTCAGCATCTACATTGTAAAGAAAATTAATCTGCCGACAGAGTAATGCTAATTCAGACACCCAAAATTAATTTCTTACGACACAGCCCAAAATCCACGGGCTACAAAGCGACTCTTTGAGCTATCTCAGTGACATCAAGGTGAATTTAACATCATCATCGTCAGTAATGATATAAAAATAACTGATCCATATGGGTTTCAGACAAGAGTCAATCGCAGAGCAATATTTTAAGCGTGTTCAGAGCGATATAAAGATGGGAGGACACATGATTAGAACTCAATACTCATCAAAAGCCATTAAGCACTATCAAGCCAACGATGACAATTCCCAGCGCCTTGTCGCCGCTTTCGCTCTAAATGAGCACAATAGGCATCCAGTTCTTGTAAGCTACCTGCTGGGCCTTTAAATAAACGAGTAAACTCTGTCGTCAATTTAAGCCAGTTTTCTTGGGGAATATTCAATCTATTGAGAATAGGCATAGCTAACTCACTGATTGAACCTCGCTTATCGTTTCGCTTATTATGAAGAATTAGTCGCCCCGTTTCATCTACTAACTTCAAATAATCACCCAAATGAAAGTGTAATCCTTTTGGCATATCAAGCCTTTCATTACCTACAAACGCCAATAAATTTGCAGGTTGTTCACCTTTAAACGCAGCCTTTATGCGCCTTTGAATACTGGTAAAATCTGACTGCTCTGGCGTGTCTGCAATTTTTGCGCGAATAGGATTTAAATCGACATAGGCCATACAAGAAAGTACCGCCGCCTCATCTAATAATGCTTGGCTTTTAAACCGTCCTTCCCAAAACCGTCCACTACACTTGTCCTCAAAATTCGCTTTTCTTGCAATAGGTTCATTTAGTGCTCTCATGAACCAGCTTATATCACTTAGGCGACTTCGGTACTTTGCAATCGTTTTTGATAATAAAACCATTTCATGAGGCTCTAATGACACATCATTAGTCAATTTTTGGGTAATATCAGTTCCATTGAATAACTGATGCCAGCGCTCGGCAACTTCAAGTTCAGACCAAGAGTTTGCTTTATAAATATCCACATTTAATACTAAATGCAGATGATTTGACATCACCGCATAGGCACAGATATCAATGGCAAAAACGTCTGCAAGCTCAAGGATTCGGTCTTCAACCCATTCACGTCGATGCTCATAAGATTGGCCTGTGTAATCATCAACACCACACAGGTAAGCCCGCCTAACACAGCGAGATACACAATGATAAAAGGAAGTGTCTTCCAAGCTCACTATCGCTTTCCTTGATGTCGGCATAAATCCATCCATTGATAGCTTATTCACTCATCAAAGCCTAGTTTATGGTCATTAATAAGTCAAATAACTATGGGTGTCTAAATTGATCCGATAACTTGCCATGAATACGCAAAAGATAAGACCATGGGTCTTCTGACTCTATACGATGAACTGCTCGATGACAGTTTGCACATATGATTGCAAGATCAGATTCCTTAGTTTTTTCACCAGCCTTTATTTTATTCAATGGTTTTTTATGATGTGCCTCTGCATAACTAAAACCATACTTGGGCAGAAAGTCATAGCCGCACACTTCACAAAATAAAGAGCCATTTTCCTTAACAAATCTCTCTTTTGCTTTTTTTACCAACAGGCTATCTCGTTCCCTTACTTTGTGAGTCCTAAGGCGCGTTTTACTTTCATCTGTTTCATACTCATCATCTTCAAGGTCGAGTGTTTCTTCATGCCACAACGACCAAATTTTGCTAAATTCGCTTATTGTTAACTTGAAGTTTGTACCTTGTCTTGCAGTTAAGAGCTGCATCTTTGACAGCTCTTTATCTCTGAGCAGCAGGCTCGACTCGACCAGTCCCTTGTTAATATCAAGCCGAGTTTCCTCGATCCTTATTCCAACCTTAATCTCAGAAACCTCTCTTTTCTCCCAGTACTCCTCAAGTAAGAATTCAGGGTGAAGCACTTTGTTTTTATCTGTGGGAGCTTCAGTTATTTTTCCGTACGCAACTAGCCCATACGGATCTTTAGATTTACCTTTAGAACGCCATATGAAAACTCTGTCACCAACTAGCATTTCAGCTTGATGCTTTCGGTGCTTAACAGCCCAGTAGATGTAGTCGAAGTCTTTAAGATACGTATCTATATCAAAGTCTTCTCTATTTCCTCTAAATATCCAGTCGGTCACAATCTCTCCGCAGAGTTATAACGCACGTGTCACGGGGACCGAGCGTAGCGAGGGATCCCGTGGACACGCTTGTTAAGTGGTTTTTTTTGATTGGCTTGGATATGAAACTTCTAATACCAAACATTCTTCTTCACACACAAATGGCCCATGAATCTCTCCAGGAGGCCTACTAGCAAAATGGCCCGCCTCCAGCCAAACATCAAAGGCCTCATCATACAAACGACCCGACACTATATAAATTTCTTCTGGGTATTCATGTGATTTACCACCAAAGCTTTTTGTGTCAGCTCCTTTTTTGAATCTTGTTAATCGTGTGTAATCCCCTGTATTTAGATCCATTGCCAAAGTAAGCTCTTCCAGCATACCATTTGTTCCATCAATGGGTTTCCATTTATCTTTGTTTTCACTTGCAAGAACATTCCAGTATGTGGCTGTATCTTTTCCCATGCATCCCCCTCTTATTACTCAGTACTTTTCCATTCCATACCAGAATAAATTTACAACAATGCAAAGTTCTTGACTATCGTTTTTTAAATTTTCATGCAGGATTTATATTCGCTAATTACCACTTAACGCCAAGCACACCGGCTGCGCGTCTAGCGCAGTCCGAGTGGTGCGCCTTGTTATATGGCTATTTATCGGCTTGAGGCTGCTAAACCAATACCAAAGCTAATGAAAATACTACCACTGATTTTGTTAAATAATGATTTATTATTATGAGGAAGTAGTTTTGATTTTGCTATAACTGCAAATATGGCATACAACATATGAATAATTATTACTAAAATACTAAACGTAACTGCTAGTATAAATAATTGACTGCTGTAATCTTGAGTTTTATCAATAAATTGAGGAAGTATTGATATGAAGAATATTATTGCTTTTGGGTTCGATGTGGAAACCATAAAACCTTCAAAAAAACACTTTAAGGTTGAAGTATTTGTGGTGTTCATTGATGTTTTAATTTCAGATTTATCTCGCAACATTTTCAACCCTAGATAGACCAAATAAGCTGCACCAACAAACTTTAAAATTGTAAATGCTACTACTGACTGTTCTAACAATACTCCTAAGCCAGTAGCCGAAATAAGGGCGATTAAAAGAATCCCAAGAGCAACTCCCAAAATTCCAGAAATGGCCTTCACTAACCCTTTTTGAATTGAGTTATTTATAGTCAGCAATACTGCTGGCCCAGGTAATGAAATGGTAGCCATAGCTACACCTATATACACTAGATAAATATCCATTCTTACTCCTTAGGATAGATTTTTTGGGAGTGCCATATAACAGCTTATTCAACAGCAGCAGGATAATCTTCCAGACTGCATACTATTTTTAAGCTAGAGTATACTACTAACCCATTGTTATACAATCATTATCAATCAAAAGTTAACTATTTACTAACTAGAAACCAAGAAAAAAACATGCAGCAGTGTTTACGAGGTCTGCATATCACTTTTTAACATATAATTAAAAGTTAAATTATATCAATTAATTGTGTAACTTTTCTACTTTATACTCAATATTATCGCTGCATCGAATATTGCTATCCCTATGATAATGACCTTATGGTAAATGAGTCGCGCATCTTTTTTCTTGCACAATATTCAAAACCAGCTATAACTGTATATAAACACAGTTGTATATTGGTAATCACATGGGCCAGTTACAGTATTTAGAAGCGATACGAACGGAAATAAGAATACGTCATTATAGCTATCAAACGGAAAAATCCTATCTCTATTGGAATCGATATTTTATTCGTTATTCAACGATCCGCCATGGCTCAGAAATTACCAGCGCATTAATAGAGCGGTTTCTTTGTTATTTAGCTAAGCAACGTCAGGTTTCCGCAAATACGCAAAAGCAAGCCTTATGCGCCATTGTATTTGCATGTCGATATGTATTAAAAATAGATACTGAACACTTAATCTTTCCTTATGCAAAAGCGCCAAAAAAATTACCACAAGTATTATCAAGTGAAGAAGCTAAGTTGATAATCGATCAATTACCCGGTTATCATCACCTGATTGGGCGATTCTTTTCGGCTCAGGACTACGATTAAAAGAAGCACTACGGATCCGAATAAAAGACATTGATTTCGGAGAAAAGTCGATTTTTGTGTATCAAGGAAAAGGTCAAAAAGACCGTGTCTGCATGTTACCTCAAACAATAATATCTCAATTAAACGTCCAAATTACACACGTTAAAGCAATTCATGATCATGATCTAGCAGCAGGATTTGGGCTAGCATCATTACCCATTTCACTTATGCGCAAATATCAAAATAGTGCCGCACAGTTTCATTGGCAATACCTTTTTCCTGCGAGTCGCCGCTGTGTACACCCTAGTGATCATTATATTTGTCGTCATCACATACATCCCACCGCATTTTCACGTGAATTAAGACAAGCAACAAAACGAGCTCAGATCAATAAACGTGTCACAGCACATACTTTCCGTCATTCGTTCGCGACATGTTTATTACGCAAAGGCTATGATATCCGTACAATTCAAGAAATGTTAGGTCACACTGATGTTAAGACAACACAAATATACACCCATGTCATTGGTGGACATTATAGCGGTGTGATAAGCCCTCTTGATCATCAATAAATATCTTCATCGTTCATATTGACCTTACTTGGTTTATTCGTTAATCAACAAGATCACTTAACCTTCATTCAAAGGCGCTCGTTATTCGACAAAAATCCCAATAGAAACTAAAAAGCCAATTCAAAGCAACCCTCCTGATTTTTCTTTTGATTTAAATCCCCATCGAAGTTGCCGAAGATATTTTATCAGTCATTGCGTGAGCGAGGGACGGCAGTTCCTTAACGTCCATGTTATCACTGCATTTGTGGATCCCTTCACATCAGTGCCGCAATAGCCTTAGTTGAGTCAAGGTCGTTCCTTGACGGCCCTGTCACCACGACATTTGTTAGTCCTAAACATCAGACGACGAATATGAGGCGATAACTATTCTTGTCCTTTGAATTATAAAGCGCTTTGCTCCGCTAGAGGCGGCACAGGTGATCCAAGAGGGGATTGCTGTTGATCCCCTTTTGATCCAGTGTGGATGGAAATTCACGACTTTAGCCTCACCGCAGGTGATAATAAATAAACTCCGTTGGGCGTTATGATTATTCTACTGTCTAAATATCCAATAAACCCCATCATCACTCACTTGCTCCAACAACCCCGCTCTCTCCTTTGCTCGTAAATTGTTGTGGATTATATAAAACATATCTGCAATCAAAGATCGCTCATCCGCATAGTATGAATGCCCCAAGAAACCAGTTTCAACACTCGTGGCATCAATAGTCTCTATGCCATCAAACACGATTATATTTTCTCCAGTGTCACCCGCTCTAGGATAGCCACCATGGATCAGTTTAGAGGCGTTTAAAGGCACATCCTTTGATGAGGCGTACAAGGTTATAGGACGCTTTGCCTCAACTAAAGCAGGAGCTATTTCTCTTTTAAATACTTCAGCATCGATATCGGGTGCCGCTAGGATGACTTCTCTAATACGAGATCTCACTGACGGGTTTTCTTTAACCACATTAATATAAGCACGCGTTAGAGCTCTATTGCCCATACTGTGTGCAATTAAATAGATGTTTTCTGCACTTGTTTGAGTCAGAACATCAGCTAAGAAATTCTTGATATTATTCTCAGCCCACTGAATGTTGGCTTCATCAAATGTATACTTTGGAATGCTTCCATGTGATGGCCAACTATAGAATATTGGCGCACCATCAAAGCCAAGATCATAAGACATTTGAGCCGTTCGGCGCGCTGCATCCTCAAAAGTGACATTGTAACCGTGCACAAATATGAATGCGTTATTCGTCGATGAACTGCCTATCTCTTTAGTCAGTAAGTCAAAATAGATTTCTTTTTTTAAGGGCTCAATAGCAAGAAGAACGATATGATCTTTGGCATCTTCACTAAATTCAAACCTCCAAATTGATGGCGATTCCAACTCACCCATTCTGTGATCCCTAGGAATACTGACTTTCGTTTTCCCGTATGAAATAACACCTCTTTCAGCGCCAAAGTATGATTTCATATTAGACATATCATCTTGCTTTCTATCAGTAGCAAAAAAGACTTCCATAATGGCGTAGTCTGCTTCTGAACTCGCCTTTGCTACGATGTTATTTGGGCTTTCATTTCGATTCTGGCAACCGATTACAATGATAGGGATAAAGATAAAAAGTAACGTTTTAATTCTGTCCATCGCTATTATCCTATTTCTGACAATTGAATCGAAACATAACGCTAAATTGAGCCGCTGCGATAATCCATGCACAACTTGATTGTTACATAATTGAAACTATTGTAAATGATTAAATTTAACCCACTGGCTGTAATGCTTTTGCTTTTAAGGCTCCCCATCGAAATTGCTGAAATGCATTCAACAAATCATGTGAAACGTATAGGGAGATACGGTTAGCTTTCGCGGGACAGGACGTCCCATCGGAAGCGCTAATGATTTTTTGAATAAGCATGAAGCTCGTACTTAATTGCAGGTAATTTCGTCGGGCTTTATGGTGAATACTGGAGGGCGAAGACCATAATAATGGCCTCTTTGAGCAAGAGATAGGGCCGTTTCATAGCATCCCTGCTATCACGGCATTCATAAATCCCCTTCTATCGATACCGAAACCACCTTCGCATCAAAATCAAGCTGAGATAAGTAATATGCAAGTAGATTAGATACAACACCGCAAGAGCCTATAGGAAAATCAGTTAATGCTTCACTCCCTTCGAATTCTAAAGCATCCTCTGCTGATAAGCGTTGCACTGCTTGCCTAAATTGACTCACCAACTGATACAGTTTCATCCTTTCTCCTACTGTAATAAATAGATCAAAAATAACGCAATAATATTTACGATACAAAAATCCAGTAAACCTATTACAATCAAAAAAGGCCAGCGAATGCTGACCTTCTCATTTTGCAACCATTTACAACAATGATTACGCTAACCTACTCTGGCTTGGCCAAATCAAAATGCTGATAGGCTCTTTGGGTGGCGATACGGCCTCTAGGGGTCCGCTGAATAAAACCTTGTTGGATCAAAAACGGCTCCAACACATCTTCAATGGTTTCGCGCTCCTCACCAATGGCGGCAGCGAGATTATCCAGCCCAACAGGCCCGCCCATGAATTTATCGATAATGGCAAATAACAGTTTCCTGTCCATGTAATCGAAACCTTCATTATCCACATCCAGTACATCCAGCGCTTGCTGAGCAATCAATTGGGTGATGGCGCCATCATGCTTCACTTCAGCAAAATCTCGCACGCGGCGTAACAACCGGTTGGCAATACGCGGAGTGCCACGAGAGCGCCTAGCGATTTCACCAGCCCCCAGCGCATCAATTTCCAGCCCCATCACATTGGCCGAGCGGGTCACAATGGCGCTCAAATCTTTGACATTATAAAACTCAAGCCGCAAGGGAATACCAAAGCGAGCACGAAGAGGCGAGGTTAACGCGCCTGCACGTGTGGTAGCACCAATTAACGTGAACGGCGGTAAGTCTAATTTTATCGAACGCGCCGCAGGTCCCTCACCTATCATAATATCCAGCTGATAATCTTCCATCGCCGGGTATAAAATCTCTTCCACAACGGGGCTTAAACGATGAATTTCATCAATAAACAACACATCATGAGGCTCAAGGTTGGTGAGCAATGCAGCCAAATCGCCTGCTTTTTCAAGTACAGGGCCTGAGGTCGATTTAATGTTGACGCCCATCTCCCCTGCCACAATCATGGCAAGCGTCGTTTTCCCCAATCCCGGCGGACCATAGATCAGAATATGATCTAAGGCTTCTTCCCGTTTTTTTGCCGCTTCAATGAAAATCTTTAACTGGGCGCGGGTATCATCTTGACCTGTGTATTCATCGAGTAATTTAGGGCGCATCGCCCGATCGACCACTTCATCTTGTATGATGGCTTGCGGCTGAATAAGCCTATCTGCCTCTATCATCACTTATCCTTTAAACAATACATAACACAAGGGAGCCTATAACATCGCCTTTAGAGCCGATTTGATTAACGCACCTGAGTCCATACCATCAACATAAACTGCCGCAACGGCTTTCGTCGCTTGAGCAGGCTTATAGCCTAAAGATAATAATGCACTGATCGCATCTTCTTCGGCACTATTTGCCACGGGCTCTGGCGCATAATTGGTCTGCAACACGAATTCTCTTTCAGAGCCAACAGAGGCTTCTAATAATGCTTTAAGCTTATCACGCATTTCAACCAATAAACGCTCTGCCGTTTTTTTACCAACGCCAGGCAGTTTCACTAAGGTCACCACATCATCGCGTTCAACACAGGTCACAAACTCGCTCGCGCTCATGCCAGACAAAATGGTTAACGCTAATTTTGGCCCAACGCCATTGGTTTTAATTAACAATCTAAACAAGGCGCGCTCTTGCTTAGTAATAAAGCCATAAAGTAATTGCGCATCTTCACGCACCACAAAATGGGTATAAAGTATCACCTCTGTACCAACTTCCGGTAATTCACAAAAGCAACTGAGAGGCAATTGCAACTCATAGCCCACACCACTCACTTCTAATAGCACTTCTGGCGCCTGCTTTTCAAGCAAGCTGCCCCGTAATCGACCTATCATATGACGCTCTCATTTATTATGCTGCTTTTTAATTTCTGATTAACCATGGCCATTTTTTATCCCATTGTCGATTGTTAATGGTAACCAGTCTATTTATATCGGCCATAAGTCCGACGAGCCGCTTTTCCTGCCAGTGCCACTAAGCTTTGACTCGTATGGAAGTGGCACACAGCCACCCCTAATGCATCCGCCGCATCCGCTTGAGGCGCAGCAGGCAAATTAAACAATTGCTGGATCATATGCTGCACTTGTGTTTTTTGTGCACGGCCCGACCCCACCACGGCACTTTTTATTTGCGTCGCACTGTACTCCGCAACGGGCAAGTCTGCCACCGTTGCCGCCACGATAGCGGCGCCTCGAGCTTGGCCAAGTTTAAGTGCTGAATCGGCATTTTTTGCCATAAACACCCGCTCGATGGCAAATTCTGTAGGTTGATATTGACGAATGATCTCTGATAAGCCATTAAAGATTTGTTTCAACCTTAGCGGCAGTTCATCACTTGATGTACGAATACAGCCGCTACCTAGGTATTGCTGGTGCCGACCTTGACATTGGATCACGCCATAGCCTGTGATCCTAGAACCGGGATCCACACCTAAAATAATCGCCATAATATCCTATATTGATGGAAAAAAATGAAGCCGCCACTCGCCACTACACTATATGGACGGCATAACAACAAGGCACCTGATAATCCAATATCAGCTTAAAATTCAACTTGAATAAAATGAAGCCGCCACTGCACTATATGGGTAATGAAGACAGCATAATAACAAGGCAACCAGATAACCTCATAACCCAATATCAGCTTAGGCGAGCCCGAAAAAATTCAGTCTACATAAGACAAGCGTTAACGCTTTGGTGCCTCATTTTATTCACCATTATTCGAGATTTTCCATGATTTCATCGGAAATGTCAGCGTTATGGTACACTTCTTGAACATCATCATGATCTTCTAGATTATCAATAAGACGCATAAATTTAGGGGCCGTATCTGCATCCAAATCCGCTTTCGTTGAAGGGATCATCGTCACTTCAGCATTGAGCGCTTCAAAGCCTGCCGCGTCCAGCCCGTCTTTGACACTGCCAAACTCTTCTGGTGTGGTAAACACATCAATGGAACTGTCTTCATGAGTGACCACATCTTCTGCGCCTGCTTCTAATGCCGCATCCATCAACGCATCTTCATCTGCGCCTTCGCCGTAAGAAATGATGCCTTTCTTATCAAACAAATAAGAGACTGAGCCATCTGTCCCTAAATTACCGCCCGACTTACTAAACGCATTGCGCACGCCCGATACCGTACGATTACGATTATCCGTCATGGTTTCCACCATCACCGCAGTACCGCCCGGACCATAACCTTCATACATAATCGTTTCAAGCACTTGCCCGTCAAGTTCACCCGCACCACGTTTCACTGCACGCTCCACAGTATCACGGGTCATATTATTAGACAGGGCTTTATCGATAGCCGCACGTAAGCGAGGATTCGAATCCGGATCCGATCCCCCTTCACGGGCTGAAACCGTTAACTCTCGAATGAATTTTGTGAATAATTTTCCGCGTTTCGCATCTTGGGCCGCTTTACGGTGTTTGATATTTGCCCATTTACTGTGACCTGCCATTGATAACTCCCCAAAGAGGTTAAAATCAAAAAGGAAATGAACCTATTCATTCACTTCCTTGTGCTGTCTATCCTTAATCTCAATACTGCTTAAAACAGTGAGACTTTATTCAGCCTCATCTTTTGGCGCTTCTAACACCCCAATACCTAATTCAACCAACTGAGTCGGATTCGCTTCACCGGGTGCATTGGTTAACGGACAGGCCGCCGTCGTGGTTTTTGGAAAAGCCATCACATCACGAATAGAGCTGGCACCTGTCATCAACATGACAATGCGGTCAAGTCCAAAAGCCAGACCCGCATGAGGAGGCGTACCGTAACGCAATGCTTCCAATAAGAAACCAAACTTTTCATTAGCCTCTTGCTCTTCAATACCCAAAATACGGAAAACAGCCGCTTGCATATCTGCATTATGAATACGCACAGAACCGCCACCTAGCTCACACCCATTTAATACCATATCATAAGCATCAGAAATAGCCGCCGTTGGATTAGCTTCCAATTCTTCTGGCGTCATATTGCTCGGCGCCGTAAAAGGATGATGCATGGCATGTAAACCGCCATCAGAAGTGCGTTCAAACATCGGGAAATCAACCACCCAAAGTGGACGCCAGTCCCCTTCAAGTAACTCAAAATCCTCGCCCGCTTTCAAGCGTAATGCGCCCATGGCTTCTGCCACCACATTGGCTTTATCGGCACCAAATAAAATAATATCGCCGGTTTGCGCATCGGTGCGATCCAATATGCCATTGACCACATCTTCTGTTAAGAATTTAAGCACTGGCGATTGAATACCTTCCATGCCTTTATTCAAATCATTCACCTTCATCCATGCAAGGCCTTTCGCCCCATAGATGGTGACGTATTTAGCATAGTCATCTAACTGCTTACGTGATAACTTCGCGCCACCTGGAATACGCAGCACCGCCACTCGACCATCAACATCGTTAGCAGGGCCTTTAAAGACGGCAAATTCAACCTCTTTAACCAAATCTGCCACATCAACAAGTTCAAGCGGGTTACGCAAATCAGGCTTATCTGAACCAAAACGGCGCATGGCCTCTTCAAAGGTCATTTTAGGGAATTCACCTAAATCGACATTTAACAGCTCTTTAAAGAGTCCGCGTGTCATGGCCTCCGTTTGTGCCATCACTTGCGTTGAGCTCATGAACGAGGTTTCAATATCGATTTGCGTAAATTCAGGTTGACGATCGGCACGTAAATCTTCATCACGGAAACACTTTACAATTTGATAATAACGATCAAAACCCGACATCATCAATAATTGCTTAAACAATTGAGGTGATTGTGGTAGCGCGAAAAATTGCCCTTTATAGGTTCTACTTGGCACGAGATAATCACGTGCCCCTTCAGGCGTCGCCTTGGTTAAAATAGGGGTTTCGATGTCTAAGAAGCCATTACCGTCTAAAAAGCGACGGACGCTACTGGTGACTTTAGAGCGAAAGATGATCCGTTCAGCCATTTCGGGGCGGCGAAGGTCTAAATAACGGTACTTAAGACGTTGCTCTTCGGTGTTGTGCTGATTTTTATCCATATTGATGGGCAAGGCAGGTGCACTATTGAGTATGGTGAGCCCTTTGCCGAGTACTTCAATCTCGCCGGTACGCATGTCTTTATTCACTTGGCTATCAGGACGAGCACGTACCAGACCAGTCACTTGTACACAAAACTCACTGCGCAGTGAGCTGGCGACATCAAAGACCTCAGGCAAATCAGGATCGTAGACAACCTGCACTATACCTTCTCTATCTCGCAAATCTAAAAATACCACACCACCGAGATCGCGGCTTCGATTGACCCAACCGACTAACGTTACTTCCTGTCCAACGTGAGACGCATTGACGTCCCCACAATATTGACTGCGCATTTCATTCCTTCCTTTAAATCCGCAAACTAGTGCTTGAGGAATATTCAAAATAAGACAAAAGCGGCATTATAATAAAATATCGCCCACTTCGAAACCATTCATCTCTCAGTCGGTGAACTATCAACCAACTTTTTCACATTTATTCTGCCCAAATAAAAGAGCACGTTAAAAACAGCGCACACTTTCAAACATAGCGCCACCTTTACGTTTGATTTTTTCCATAGCGAACTAACCAAATTAATACCAATAAACTGACCAAAACAAGTGACATAACCACAATCAAATCAAGCCAGGTTTTTTGATGGACGCCTTTGACAGGCAAGGAGGATTTCACCCATTTATCTTGGATTTTCCTTTGAACTGAGGCATCCATACTTGAAAGCACTTTATTGATGAGTGGCGGTAATAATGCATGCTTTGGGTGAATACCAATATGGCTACGTTGCTGGGATAAATCCACTAAAAGCGCCAATTTTAATGTATGGCTTCGACGTTGTTTAAGCCTGATCCCAAGATTAACCAACTTATCAATAAACACATCGGCATTCCCCTTTGTCATCGCATCGATCCCCGCATCAATATCAGACACAAGAACCAGCTGCAAAGTCGGATGTTCTCTGATAAATGTGGGCACTAAATGATAACCTTCAACAACAGCGACTCTTAGCCCTGATAAATCTTCAAGATGAAAAAAATTAACGGCATCTAAGTGCGTCAACACGCCCCATGAAGATGGCCAATAAGATTGACTAAAAAGCAGTTGATGTTGACGCTCAGGAATATTGGCCACACTGCCCGCCATATCCACTTCGCCTTGATATAGCGCCGTGAGTAATTCATTCCAATGCTCAAAAGCAACTGGCTCAATGGTTAAACCAAGATCTGTCGAAATTCGAGCGAACACATCACTATTAATCCCAGAAAACTCACCCTGATTATTGGTAAACTCCATGGGCTTCCAATTGGCCAAGTAACCGATTTTTAATCGCTTTAGCTGTGTCAAATAAGCCTTTTCACTTGCATTAATTAACCCCCTTTGAGACGTTGAATTCAGTGTATAATCCTGTTTATCTACAATCCAACGTCGCTCGATATCGGCTAGCTTTTCTGCTGAAAGCAGAGGTAATTGCAATAAATGATTGTCCTTAGCATTTATTCCCTTAGCAGCTGTTATCAACCCAATACCAACATTAAACGTCAATGATGGGTCCTGATAAAACCTGTCCCATTTTTGCGCTAATAGCAGATAATGCTGTGTTAAAGCACTCGGGGCGATAAAACCAATAACATCATTATTTTCAGTGGCTTTAATCATAGCCTTCATATCATCCATGTAAACAATATTCACATCAGACAAACCTTTATGAGTCACATTAACCGACTCAAAATCACGACTCATCGCCACAGACTGACCCGCTAAAAGCGATAAATCGGTCATTGGAAACTGACTAAATAAACGCATTTTCATCTGATAAACACTTTGTTGCTTATTAAAAGTGGGCTGACTCATACCATTATTGAAGTAAGCTAATATTCCATCTAGCCGCCCAGCGTTCAACGCCTTAACATTGGCTTGATGTTCATCAAACACAAAATCCACTTTCACACCCGACTGTTGTGACCAAGCGTGCCAAATATCAACCAATAATCCATGAGCAAGTCCATCAATACCAATACTGGCATAAGGCGCAAACGCCAATGGAAGCCCTAAAGTCAAATGAGCCTGACCTTGCCCTTTACCTAACCATTTTTGCGTCAATAATGCTGTGGCCATATTGTTCGTATAAAGTTGACTCACCTTTTCGATAAGCGGCAACTGACTTGACAACGCCCAAGGATGAAACAGTGACTGCTTTAACAGCAAGAGGTGGTAACTTTGTAACCCCTTTGTCACTTGCCGCTCTGCTTGATGACTAGCTAATAGCCCCTCCGTTGCCGCAATGATATAAACTTGACTCTTTTCAGCGCCAAGCAGCAACGCATTTCTGTCCGCATAATAATGTAACCGTAAAAAAGTAAAATCCGTTTCCAAAACGCTTGCAGCTGAACTTCCCCTTACCACACCAATTGTAAATGCCGATAATGTCTTAATATCATTAGGTACCGATAAGGCTTGGTGCAAGTACAAATAATGGTTCACACTGGTTAACGCCGCTAGTGCTGCAAATTGACTATCAATAGGCTTATTTGATTTAACAACCCCAATATGTAAATCGATTTTTTTATCCATGAGTGATTGTTTAACTTCATTATTTTCAAGTGCAGTAAACTGGATCTGCGTTTGTGTTTCTTTAGCCCATAAGCGCCAACGATCAACTAATAAACCCGCAGGTTTCCCCATCTCATCGATAAATTGCAGTGGGTAAGCCTGTCCATCCATACCTAAAATCAGATCTTTATCCCTTCCCTCTTCATCAGCGATAACAAAGGAGGCCAGACTATAACTGCCTAAAATGAACATAAAATAAACGAGAATTTTCAATGATGATCCTAATGTTGATATACTGATGTGACAAAGATGTATCTAAAATGATATTAAACCGAATTTTTCTAAAGATTTCCAGTGCTAGTCAGCCGAGTAATTGCTATCATACAGCCAATAATGGGCTCTATTTTCACACTGTAAACGAAATGAATTCTTCTCAAGATACACTTTTTGCCACACCCTTAACCCAAGTCAGCGATTTTCAATTTGATAGTAAAGTGGTAGGCGTATTTAACGACATGATCCGTCGTTCCGTTCCAGGGTATGGGCAAATTATTAATTCAATTGGGGATTTAGCCCATAAATTTGTCACCCCAAACAGCCATGTCTATGACTTAGGTTGCTCATTAGGCGCTGCCACCTTAAGTGTGAGGCGACGCATTCAAGATAAACATTGTCGCATTATTGCCGTTGATAATAGTCAAGCAATGATTGAACGTTGCCAAGAAAATCTCGCCTCCTATGTCAGTCAAACCCCCGTTGATTTAATTTGTGGAGACATTAGGGACATTGACATTAATAATGCTTCATTAGTTATTTTGAATTTCACCATGCAATTTCTTGCGCCACATGATAGAGATCAATTAATCAAAAAGATTTATGATGGCCTTAATCCTGGGGGGATATTAATTTTGTCTGAAAAATTATATTTTGCACATGATGAAATCCAAAATACGCTTGATGAGCTACATCTCGATTTTAAACGTGCCAATGGCTACAGTGAACTTGAAATCAGTCAAAAACGCAGTTCTCTTGAAAATGTAATGAAGCCCGATACACTACAAGAACATGAACAACGCTTAAAATCACAAGGGTTTGAACATTTCAATATCTGGTTCCAATGTTTTAATTTTGCTTCTATGATCGCAATAAAATAAATGCCGTGTTAAATCGATAACAAATCAACACCGAATAATGACCCTTTCATGTGATACTACAAACATGATGCAACCATGGTGGCCAAAATTAGTGATTAGCTTTAGCTCATTTTACAAACAAATTGCCGACTCCAATTTACAACATTGGTTAGAAACGCTGCCGACTATTTTAGGGCAATGGCAACGGGAACATAAACATGGCACTTTACCCAAATGGGAAAAAGTCCTCAATAAATTACACTATCCCGCTCCTGATCTGATTGATTTTAAAAGTAGTGTTACCATAGGCTCAGGCAATCAGCTTTCATCTGGCGAGCAAGAGAAACTCAAAAACTTATTAAGCATTTTTAAACCTTGGCGAAAAGGCCCCTATTCCATACATGGCATAGACATTGATACTGAATGGCGTTCGGATTGGAAATGGGAACGACTACAAGCCCATATATCTCCCTTAGCCAATCGTACCGTTCTCGATGTCGGTTGCGGCAGTGGTTATCATATGTGGAGAATGTTAGGCGAAGGCGCTAAACATGTTGTAGGAATTGATCCTTCAACATTGTTTTTATGTCAATTCGAGGCCATTAAACGCCTTGCAGGTCAACATCAACCAATTCATTTGCTCCCCTTGGGCATAGAGTCGCTCCCACCATTGGATGCATTCGATACCGTTTTCTCCATGGGCGTGCTTTACCACAGACGTTCACCTATTGATCACCTAATACAACTTAGAGATCAATTACGCACAGGTGGAGAATTGGTCTTAGAGACTTTAGTCATTGATGGCGATGAAAATACTGTACTGGTTCCCGAAGATAGATACGGTAAAATGAACAATGTGTGGTTTCTCCCCTCTGTTGCCGCATTAATGTTATGGCTAAGAAAAAGTGACTTTATTGATATAAAATGCGTTAATATCGATGTAACGTCATTGGCAGAGCAACGGAGCACTGACTGGATGCCGAATGAATCGCTTGTTGATTATTTAGATCCCAATGATATTAACCTGACTGTGGAAGGTTATCCAGCACCTAAACGAGCGACAATTATTGCAACCAAAAACCAGCCAAATAAAGATCTTATCGAGTAATTGTGTTATGAGAAACTCTATGTTGAAGCGAATGACCTGTATAATTGCACTCTCTAGCCTAATGGCAGCATGTGCCACCAAAGACGCAGTAACCCCAACACCTAAACCTGTCGATGCTGAGGACCTTCAAACCAGTTTAGCCCAGCAAAGAGACACAATTTTAACGGGGATTTATCTCGGCAGCGCATCCCAACAAGCCAGTTTAGATGCCCTCAATGATCAATTAGCCTCATTACAAAATCAAGTCAAAACACTAAAAGCGGCATCGCATGCTCAAGCAGTCAAACCTGCCACGAAAGAGAGTCAACCGACAATGAATAAGAAGTGTCCGTCTCCCTTAGGTGATAAATTCATTTTAGGCGCCATTGAGCGTGTCTATGTCGATGAAGTCAAAGCCAGTTTCAATACCCGTATTGATACTGGCGCTGAGTCTTCTTCATTAGATTCACGTAATATCGTTTTATTTGAACGAGATGGCAATTCTTGGGTTCGTTTTGATGTTTTTGTCGATGGCCCCGATAAACCCGCAAAAACCTTTGAAGCAAAAGTCGTCCGCTTTGTGCGTATTAAACAAGACGCAGATGATGGCGCCGATCGCCGACCCGTTATCCTCGCCCACCTCAAAATTGGTGAATACGAAGCCCAAACGGAATTAAATTTAGTCAATCGAAGTCATCTGGATTACCCCTTACTGTTAGGCAGAAAATTCATGAAAGATATTGCCGTTGTTGATGTAGGAAAAACCTTTATTCATGGAAAGAAGGACCCAAACAATAACATTTCTAACAAATAGGGATACTCCGATGCATTCTAAGAAACCCTTCTATATTTTAGTTGCCTTCTTATTTATTTTAGGTGTTGCAGCCTGCGTGTATCGCAGTGTGGAACACCATGTCCCTTTTTTACCTGGTCAACAGGTACAAAGTTGGGCTGTCGATGCTAAAGTGAGCTTTCAAGGAACGGGAAAACCCGTCGAAGCGTCTTTTTCATTACCTCAAGATCCCGCATATGAAGTGCTAGTGGAAAATACCACCTCACCTGGATATGGCTTGAGTATCAGCAATAGCGATAATCGTGATAAACGCGCCATTTGGTCAAAGCGCTCTGCCACAGGACGACAAGATCTCTACTATAAAGTCACCCTGATCCCGACAGGCCAAACCAGAATTATGGCCACAAAAAAACCCGAGGCGCCGACCCCTTATATTTGGCCTGCAACAGAAAAAGCTGCCGCAGAACAAGTCACGCAGGAAGTCTGGGATCACAGTGCAACCAATTTGTCTTTTGCCCAGCAATTAAATAAAGAGTTTAATGCCGCAGAGCGCAGTCAAAATGTAGAGCTACTCCTATCAGGAAACTCTGCCACAAACTTATTTATTAATATCTTACATAACAAAGCAATACCAGCACGTGAAGTCAGCGGCCTGTATTTGCAAGATCAACGACGTCGACAAGAATTAATTAATTTTGTTGAAGTATACAATGAAGGTCAATGGTACTTGTTTAACCCAAATGACGGCACACAAGGACGCCCTGAAAACCTACTATTATGGGGGCAATCTGGCAAATCAGTATTAGATGTGATCGGCGGGACTAATTCACAAGTCAGCTTCTCGATGTTACAAGATACCCGCTCTGCACTTGCCACCTCTATCGATATTTTACGTAATAATGACGCATTAAGCTTTTCTCTTTACCAACTCCCCTTGGAAGAGCAAAGTTTATTCAAAGGCATATTACTTATCCCTATTGGTGTACTTATGGTGGTCTTTTTACGCGTACTGATTGGCATTAAAACCTCAGGCACCTTTATGCCCGTCTTAATTGCCTTGGCCTTTATTCAAACGACCTTATTCACTGGACTCGTTGGCTTCTTACTTATTGTGGCCTGTGGACTCATGATCCGAGCCTATTTATCCCAGCTAAACTTATTGCTCATATCACGCATATCGGCGGTGATTATTGTCGTCATAGGCATTATCGGTGTATTCACTCTCCTGTCTTATAAACTCGGTTTAAGTGAAGGATTAACGATCACCTTCTTTCCTATGATTATTTTGGCATGGACCATTGAGCGAATGTCTATTTTATGGGAAGAAGAAGGCCCTAAAGAAGTCGTCATCCAAGGGGGGGGCAGTTTACTTGTCGCAACATTGGCCTACCTTGCTATGAGTGCTAGCTGGGTACAACATTGGGTATTTAACTTCTTAGGGATCCACTTGATTGTCTTAGCCATAGTGTTGGTGATGGGACAATATACTGGGTATCGCCTACTTGAATTAAAACGTTTTAAACCCTTGGCAGGAGAATAACAATGATCTTCGCCCGGCCCCAAGCTTTACACCGCAACGGTGTACTGAGTATGAACAAACGTAATATCGACTATATTGGCCGTTATAATGAACGTAAATATTATAAACGAGTGGATGACAAGCTAAGTACAAAGCGATTAGCCCTAGCCAATGGCATTGCGGTGCCCGATTTGATCGGCACCATTTTTGTTCAGCACGCCATCAATGACATTCCCGCGATGGTCAGAGGACTGCCCGGTTTTGTGATTAAACCCGCTAAGGGCTCTGGTGGTAAGGGCATTTTGGTGATCACCAAAGTAGAAGGTGATCGCTATTTCAAACCCAATGGCGATGAAGTCTTACATGATGAATTATATCGTCATGTTTCTAATGTACTCAGTGGCTTGTTTTCATTAGGCGGCAATCCAGACGTTGCGCTTGTCGAAGGACTCATTCAATTTGATCCTGTTTTTGAAGGCTACTCTTATGAAGGTGTCCCCGATATTCGCTTGATTGTGTTCAAAGGGTTTCCAGTCATGGGCATGTTACGTTTATCCACAGCCGCTTCCGACGGCAAGGCAAACTTACACCAAGGCGCGGTGGGTGTCGGCATTGATATTGGGACTGGCAAAGGCTTGCATGCTGTGCAGTTTGATACACCTCTTAATCATCATCCAGATACACAAAAAAACCTCACCGCCATCGCCGTGCCTGAATGGGATACCTTATTACACACGGCATCTAAAGCCTATGAAATGTCTGGATTAGGCTACTTAGGCACCGACATGGTACTGGATAAACAACGTGGTCCCTTGTTACTGGAGCTCAATGCAAGGCCTGGATTGGCCATTCAAATTGCCAATAACCGCGGATTATTGGGTCCATTACAACATATTGAAAATCTTAGAAATGAACCCATGGCCGTTGAAGATCGCGTCGCTTATGCCAAAACACATTTTTGTTTTAAAGGGTAAACTGTTTTAAGGATAAAACCTTTACACTGCCCTTGTCTTTGGTTGTTTTCAATGATTCATTATTTCAGGATAATACAATGATGTTTGTTGGTATTAGAGCGATGCTGTTACTTATCAGTATCGGCTTCTCTTCTATGGCTTTTTCAGCAACAACGCCGTTATCACTCTTAGTTAAACAGTGCTTGCAACTGCCCCCTTTGTCGACGGGACTCATGAGCTTTCCTCTCGACTCAGCACAAGATGTCGATACCTTGGCCGAGCGTATGACTCAACTTGAACATCAATTGTTAAGTTTTTATAATATCAAAGACCGAGTCAATTATTATAAGCAATTTCCCATTCGCAATGATGACAAAGAAAGTTTATTAAATTGTCAGTTTTATTTAAGCGATAGTCTGCAACATTTTGTTTTGTCCGATGGCTTCACCGCGTTGCTCCCTCAATTATTAAATGCTTCTGATAACGAATTGGCACAATTAGGACAGCGATTATATCGACTACTCTATAATCAACAAGCGAGAGAAACAAAATCACAACTTCACACTGCTCAGGCCGCTTTTAAACAAGGATTAGCCTCCCAAGCATTATCATTGAATTTTAATGATAAACGTTGTCAACTCCCTCAAAGCGACAATGCAGCCTTACCCGATAAAATCAAAAGTTCATCGGCTTTTAATCAATCTATCGCGAGCTATCTATTAAAACAAACGGATCCAAATTGCCGAAAAACAATCTGGCAAGCCTACCAAGCTCGAACTATCGAACGTAATACACCTATCCTGAATACTATTGTCGATATTCAAAACGCATATGCCAAGAAAAAAGGCTTTAATGATTACGCCAGTTTACAAACCTCCACACAAATGTTGTATTCTCCTGAATTGGTTAACGCCTTTTTGGACAGTCAAACCCACTCGATAAACATTTCCCCATGGAACATAGGGATGGCACTAAAAAAAGCGAAAAAATCGCCTTTCACCGCCTTGAGTAGCAATGATTTCTTAACACAAATATACCAAGCGCTCATGCCCTACGGCATTCGCGTTGAAGCCATCACGCCACATATTCACCGGGTTTGGCTTAATGGGCGATTATTAGGTGAATTGTTTATTTCATCTGCCAATCAATTTGCCTATCAACCCATACGACATTTAGTGGTTGGACAACAATTTGGACAAATTGAACTCAAAGTAAAAAAGACAGTCTCTAGCTATCATGCTGCCCAAAAAATCATCCAAGTCGTGGCTATGGCAATTAACGATTTCAGTCAAGGGAGCCATTATTATTTTAATAATACCTTAGGTGAAACCCATGACAGTGCCAATATAGGCCAATATTGGCTAACGTACGCATTAACACAGTCCCTAATTGGGAAGCCTTTAGCTGGCAGCCGTGATGCTATCCTTCAGGCTTATAGCAAACAACTAGCCGTTTTTAGGGCTAAGGTAGCATTAAGTACCTACCAAAATAACCCGCAAACGAAAGTGAATTATCTCAGCCAAGCCTTTGTGAACGCATTCGGTGACACTTGGCCACAAGTCAACAATTACCCCGTAAGCTTCAGTGCTATTGCTGATGAAGGACCCTTATATTATCATTCACTATGGCAATCAAGCCTTGGGCAATATCTCTATCACTCATTCCAAAGCTGTTACGCTCCAAAAACGCTTTTTAATGCTTTAGTGACGAATGAAATGGGCGTCAAACTTACTGATAGGTTGTCACATTTACTCAATATGCCAATCACGCCCTATGGCCTCATTCAAAAAATGCAGCAAAATAGTCCTCTCGCCTGTTCAAGAAGACGATCTACACATTGAAACGGAAATACAAAGAGACCTTTTACTATGGATAGAGCAAAGTCAACATTAGAGCAATGGCGTATTTTACAAGCCGTGGTCGATTTTGGCGGTTACGCCCAAGCTGCAGAGCAACTGAATAAGAGTCAGTCGTCTTTAAATCATGCTGTGGGAAAATTACAACAACAACTCGGAGTGGCACTGCTTGAAGTTCAAGGACGTAAAGCGCAGTTAACCCCCAATGGTGAAGTTTTACTGCGCCACTCACGCACAATAACGCAATCGGTAAATCATCTCGAAAATTTAGCCAGTAACCTACAACAAGGCTGGGAGCCAGAGCTCACAATAGCGCGAGAAATTATTTATCCTATGGATAGCTTAATCGGTGCTTTAGATGCTTTTTTACCGCAAAGTCAAGGCACGCGTGTAACGATACTTGACTCTGTGATCACAGGCACAAAAGAACACATTAACAATCAATCGGTAGACATCGCTATCTCTGGCGGTACCCCACCAAAAGGTTATCTTGCCGAACCTTTATGCGACATATTTTTCTTATTGGTTTGCCACCCAAGCCACCCTTTAGCAGCAAGGGAGAATATTGAAAATGACAAAATACTCACTCAGCACTTACAAATTGTCATTAAAGACACCGCACGTCATGAAACCTCCGATCTCGGCTGGCTTAAAGCAGAACAGCGCTGGACAGTGTCGAACTTTCATGAAGCCATAAAAATTTTAAAAAAAGGCATTGGCTTTTGTTGGATCCCCTCGCATCTTATTGCATCTGAGCTAACAAGCGGTGAGCTCAGTCAACTCATCATCAAAGGCAATACTCAACGAAAAGCCATGCTCAGTTTAGTGATCCCCAATCGAGATTTACAAGGCCCGGCTTCAAAGCTGCTTGAGTCGTTAATTTTAAAGCAGCACCAATAATCAAAGTGCCTTTACAAAACAGATCCGCTCTAATTCAGGATGAGCATACTCATCCACCCGCTCAATATCATAACCATTACGGATCAGCATGCACAACATCCCCGAGAAGCGATTCATTGATTTCACTCTCACCCGTTTATAATCATGTGCTTTAAGCCACTTTTCTTGAGCTTTCAGCATATCTTTAGCGCAACTTGCTTTTCGGTATTTGGGCACCACACCGCCTAACCAGCTATAGAACTCACTGTCATTGAGAGGATAGCCCATTTTAAAACCAATTAATTCACCCACTTTTTCTGTGACTAAAATAAGCGAGCCTTCGATCAATTTCGACTGCATTTCTGTTTCGCTTGCATAGCGTTCAAATTCAGGAATGTTATCAAAAACACTCATTGCTTCTTCAAATGTGCCTTCTCTTATCATAGGGCTTCCAACATTTTAATGAGACAAAAAATAACTCATTATTATACAGTTAAAGACAAATTTGGAACAGACTCTAGAGCCTGTTGATTTTTCATGGTTAGATTATGTCCAAGATAAACCTGTTTTAATCGCGGCGGGAAGGATGACACCTAGCGATCTAAGCTCCCCTTTATTTAATAAAGAGGTCTACAATAAAGAGTAAAACACGCTTAGCCGAATCGCGTATAATAAACATCCACCACCTGATTGTCATTCACAAAACATGGTTGATTTTCATCCCTCGACTATTCTTCAAATAGCTAACAATAATCGAGATCTGTCATGAAAATTCATCAATTCCACTATAGATTGCTGATCACCATTGCGATGTTTTACATGCTCTGCGTTATTTCAAGTGACTTACTCACCTATAAAATCATCGAACTTGGCAATATTAATGGTTCTGCATCCTTAATTGTATTTCCGGTTATTTATTTAATCAGCGACATGATCAATGAAGTGTACGGCAAGCAACTGGCTAAATTTTTATTATTTTGCTCACTGTTTATGGAGTTTATTTTTGATGTTGTACTCAGCCAAATTATTTATTTGCCTTCCCCCACTAGCTTCAAAATGCAGCCTGCCTATGAAGCAATACTGGGACCGTTACCGCATATTTATTGGGGGCTCATCATTGCATTGACCATTAGCTCATTAATTAATATCAGTATAATGGCTTGGTGGAAAAACAAATGGAATCATCGCCACTACGTACTTCGTAGTTTCTGCTCAACCATTATTGGTGTCTTTTTCTTTACGGTTATAGGCTACAGCATCTGGTTTTATGACATTAAAACCCTTCCCGAAATGATTGAGCTCATTAGTGTGTCCTTTTTTTCGAAAATAGTGATCACAGCCATTATGATCTGGCCATCTGCACAAATCGTAAAATACATTCAACAGAAATCACTGTTATAAACACTGTACCCACTCTCCTCTGTTTCTATAAAAATTGCAGCGCCGCTTCCGCTTTGCGATGAAGCACTTCAATATTTTTAACTAGTTAATACTGATAAAAATAAACTGCACAAAAGCCACAGTATAATCACCTGAATACAAACGCATTTACAAACAATAATAATTTGCATTACAAGCTCATAAAAAATAAAATACATACAATCAATTTCAAAACAAAAAATGACTACTGACTCATTGGGATTAAGATGAAAAAAACCATACTTGCTAGTGCACTCGCAACGTTATTGTCTACACCCATCGCATTTGCAGCGGAAGACACGGCAGAATTAAGAAAAATCATTGAACAACAACAGCAAGTGCTCGATGAACTTGAGCGACGTTTAAATGAAACAGAAAAAAGAGTGGAAAGAACTGCTGATGTCGTTGACGAAAGTGTTGGCAGTAAAAGTGCAACCACCATAGGAGGATATGGTGAGTTACATTATAACAATATTAAAAATAATCAAACTAACACGCGCAAGGAAGAAATAGACTTCCATCGCTTTGTTCTATTCTTTGGTCATGAATTCACTGAAAATACTCGCTTTTTCTCTGAGGTCGAACTGGAACACTCCATCTCAGGTGATGGACAAAACGGAGAGGTAGAACTAGAACAAGCTTATGTCGAACATGATTTTAATCAAATGTTTACAGGTAAAGCAGGTCTGTTTCTGATGCCAGTGGGCATTTTGAACGAAGTCCATGAGCCTGCAACTTTCTACGGTGTGGAGCGTAATCCAGTTGAAAAAAATATCATCCCTACCACTTGGTGGGAAGGCGGTTTAGCCCTCAATATTTTAGCCATGCCAGGCCTGTCTGTCGATACAGCGATTACCAGTGGACTTAATGTGCCCACAACGGGCGATAATGCCTATAATATTCGCAGTGGCCGCCAAAAAGTCTCCGAAGCAATTGCCTCTGATTTCGCTTATACTGCGCGCATTAAATACACCGCCATTCCAGGTTTAGAGCTAGCAGCAACAGCGCAATATCAAAGTGACATCACTCAAGGCGCAGCCGGCGTTGACTCCGCTCAAGCCATGTTACTAACAGGGCATGTGATTTACACTATTCAAAAATTTACTCTGAAAGCCCTCATTGCCAACTGGAACATAGACAGCAATGAAGCTGAAGCGCTAGGGAAAGATAAACAAGACGGTTATTATATTGAACCATCATACCGCTTTAATGAGAGTTTTGGTGTATTCGCACGTTATAATGAATATGATACTCAAGCAGGCAATAATGATGATACCTCAATAACACAAACAAATATTGGTATCAACTACTGGCTACATGAGAATGTGGTCTTTAAAGCAGACTACGAAAATCAAGGTGGGGCCAATGATGCTGATGGATTTAATTTAGGCGTTGGATATCAATTTTAATCGATATTAGCAGATAACATGCAATGCCAACCAGAGGTGCTAAACTGGTTGGCTTAAGTCTTTAATATAACCTAATCACGACCGTTTAAGGATGTTGATCAAACATGAAGTTTACTCCTTTATTGTCTCTTTTTATTATCCTCTTCTATAGTACAGTAAGTTTAGCAAAAGGCACTTATCAGACGCCAGAGTCTTTCATTAGCCAAGCGTTACAAACCCCAAAAGCAAAAGCGAAAATCTTTTGGCTTGATGATGATGCCCAAAAAGTAATCGAAAATATTTTGGCTCATAAGTTTAACAAAATGCGGATCCGCTATTGGCAAAAAAATAATGAAACTGTTTGGGTGTTAAATGAAATTGGCAAAGAGTCCCCCATTACGGTAGGCATACATGTCAAAAATAAGCAGATAGTGCAAACAAAAGTCCTCATTTACCGTGAAAGCCGAGGCGATGAAGTCAGGCATACTTTTTTTACCGACCAATTTAAATCCGCCATGCTTAATAATGATCTCACTCTCGATAAACATATCGATGGTATAACTGGCGCAACACTCTCGGTAAGGGCATTAACGAAACTATCCCGTATTGCACTCTGGCTTGATGCTAGAATACAAAGTAAAGGCTAACAGTGTTCAATACAAGGCTCAGCGTTTACACTCTTGTCCGATAAAATAACAAACCAATACTCAATATCAACATGACAAAAAAATATCATCGAATGAAACACCATAAAATGCGTAAACATGCCAATAAACAATTTCGTTTTTGGCACCGAAAACTGGGTATATTCAGTGTGATATTTGTTATTTTACTTTCAATAACAGGAATATTAATTAACCACAGTCACCCGTTGTCTTTAGACTCACGTAAAGTCACCTTCACTTGGTTATTGGATAATTATGGGATTAAAGCCCCCTCTAAAATTGATATCTATCAAGCCAAGCCACTGCTCGCTAGCTCAGATAACCTGATTTGGATTAAACAGTTTGCTCCTATTGAAGCCGAACAGCCTATTTCAGCAATCACCTCCTTTAATCACCTTTATGTGGCCATCACACCATCAACACTTTATCTTATTTCCCCACAAGGCCAACTGCTAGAACAACAAGATAGTAGCCTAGGTTTGCCACAACAAATTGAAGCAATAGGCCAAGATGGGCAGCTTTGGCTTAAAACGGCTAACGGTTATTTTTTCAGTAATGACGATCTCATCGATTGGACGCCAGCGTCCCCCTTGAAAGCCATTGGATGGGTTAAACCTCTGCCGACCTTTAAAGTGCCGAATGCATTAGCAAAAGTATCACTTAACGCAAGGAGTCACAGTTTAAGCTGGGAACGTGTACTTCTGGATGTGCATAGCGGTCGGTTTTTTGGTCCCTTAGGCCCTTGGTTCATGGATCTGGTTGCCCTTGCTTTGATTATCATGTCACTTACTGGCATTTACCTTTGGCAAAAAACTAAAAAAACAAAAAAACACCATTATTCTTAATTTTATTCGCTCATATGAAAATACGCTTCTATGCTCAAAAGACCATAACAAGCTCATATCAACAATATGAATATTTTAATCCTCGGTGGTACAGGTGGGATCGGCACAGGCTTAATAAAACATTTTCTTAAGGATCCTGCCTTAAAGACACTTTATGCCACTTTCCATACCCAGTCTCCACCACTTAAAGCCCCGCGATTACATTGGTATCAAGTCGATATCACACAAGAAAAACAAATAGCCAAACTCGCCCAATCCATTGCACCTTTAACCATCCTGATCAATGCCATTGGGATATTACACACTGAAGGTAATCGACCTGAAAAATCGATCAAACAATTCGACAGTGAGTTTTTCACCTATAATATGCATATTAATGTATTGCCCAGCATATATTTAGCTAAATATTTTGCAAAACACTTAGCTTCCTCCAAAGCCACTTACTTTATTTCTTTATCAGCAAGAATAGGCAGTATTGAAGATAACCAATTAGGAGGTTGGATCAGTTATCGAAGTTCAAAAGCTGCCCTCAATATGGCCCTTAAAACCATCAGTATAGAATGGCGCCACCAGCTGCCACGCTGCATTGTCATCGCCTTTCATCCAGGTACAACCGAAAGTCTATTATCTCAGCCTTTTCAAAAAAATGTACCCAATGATAAACTCTTTTCACCCGAATATGTCGCTCAATGCCTCACAGATATCATTAAGCAAGTCGGCCCAACTGACTCTGGTTGCTTTTTCAGTTACGATGGAAAAACAATTCCTTGGTAACCCAAACACACTTCAATCCAACCTATTTCCCTCCCGCTACATCAATAAAGGATCCCGTCACGTAACTTGCTTCATCACTGAGCAACCAAGCAATGGCATGAGCCACTTCATCGGACGTCCCTCCACGCTTAAGGGGGATCTGAGGTGCAAGCCGTGTCACTCGCTCTGGCTCACCGCCATCGGCGTGCATTTGTGTATGAATAAAACCGGGTCTGACACTGTTCACTCGAATGCCAAGCTCTGCCACTTCAAGCGATAATCCTTTCGTTAGCGTATCCATAGCCCCTTTAGATGCGGCATAGTCAATATACTCAAACGGCGCGCCGCTTCTTGCTGCCGCTGAAGACACATTCACTATGGCACCACCAGCATCAATGCGCTTAATGAATGCTTTGGAGCACAGAAAACAGCTGGTCACATTCGTTTGCATCATCTGATTAAAACGCGCGACATCAAGATCCACTAATCGTGATTGTGGTAATAGCATACCCGCGTTGTTCACTAAATGAGTCACTTTTCCCAAATGATGTTCAACTTCATAAAATAATTGCGTCACATCGCTTTCAAGGGACACATCAGCTTGCACTGCAATCGCAATCTCACCTGTTTGACGTATTTGACTCACTAACTTATCGGCACAAGATTGGTTCGTACGGTAATTGACACAAACGGCGTAACCTTGAGACGCCAATAACCGTGCCGTTGCCGCACCAATGCCCCGCCCAGCGCCCGTTACTATGACCACTTTATTCTGTTTCATCATTGACTCTAGCTTGATTTATTTTCCAATTAACTTAATAAATAAAACACAATAAATCAATAATATTCAGTTGGTTAATAAAAACGATTCAAAAGAATTAAAAGGCGTAACCAAACGTCACGAGATAATGCCACACTTTCTTCAAGTCCTGGGGAGCATATTGGCACCGCTCACCAATGAAACTAGGTGTGTTCACCGTAACCACCGTATTGGCTTTTAAAGGTGATCTCGTTCAACGCATATTTTATCAATATTGCGGCACCGGCACCTAAACTGCCATGACCACATAAACTAATTTCCCTTTCCAACGAAAACCAACGAATATGAAATTCACCGTTGGACTCGATGACAAAAGAGGTCACAGGCTGAGCTATCTTTCGAGCCCATTGAAGTAATGCGTTGTCACTCAACCACTCATCAAGCACCACAACCCCACAAGGATTGCCTAATGCTGACTCGCCAGTAAAAACATCGTAAATCGTCATTTTGATAAACTGCCTTTCTATATTGACCTTTCCTCCCAGCTAAAAGGGTGAAAGTCATTGGCTGAAACACAACTAATAGGCTGTATTGATTATTAACTTTTTATATGAATTTAGGATTTTTGTTTATTGGCTCAATTATCGATTATTTTATCAGCAGCTAAAAGCGCGATAGCCATAACTGGCGTATTGATGTTCCCAGAAGGCGCTAAAGGAAAAACAGAGGCATCCACAACATGTAAGTTTTCTGTACCAATAACCACAAAGTTACTATCGATAACAGCAAAGGGGTCATTTTTAACCCCAACCTTAGATGTGCCCACAGGATGATGCTTAGATTCAATATTGCCACGCACGAAATCCACGATCTCTTGTTCTGTTGCCGAAGGACTGATGCTAATCGGTGAATAGATATTTTTTTGAACTAAATCATCAAAAAATGGCAGCAAATAGTCTTTTAACCCTATGACTAGAGTGTCTAAATCTTCTTGTGTAGATAGCACGTTAGGATCAATTAAAGGATAATCTTCTGGGTTGGCACTCGCCAAGCGAACTTCTCCGACGCTGGTTGCCTTAAGCGGTACAACACTGCCATAACCTCCCGATATTTCAAACTGGTAAGTCGTCGCCTTTTTCTTTTCTGGGCCAAAAAGATTGAGGCTTGGCTGATTGAATAAAAAAGGCGCCTTAACATCAAGATTTTCATGTTTCCAAAAAGTAGACACTCCATAATGATCTCGAAGATTCTTACCGACTCCCTTCAATTCATTGTGAACTGGAATACCAAGCGCTTCTAATTCATCCCTAGGGCCTATTCCACTCAGTAGAAGGATCTTCGGAGACTGGTAGGCACCAGCAGAAATAATCACACCTTTATTCGCTGTAAAATCTGTTTGGATATTGCTTCGTGTATTCAATGCACTGACCCCCACAGCTCTTGATGGGTCATTGATATCGAAGTTAACGTGATCGACTCGATGGAACGTTAAGGACACAAGATTGACTTTATTTTTACCCAGTAATGGACGTACAAAGGCATCATAAGAAGTGCTCCGTATTCCCCCCAGCTCCCCTTCCTGCCCTGTCCACACGGTTGGGCATATTCCATTTTGCAGTCCTTGAGTACAATCGTTAATATACTTAAAACCAAGCACAGCTTTGGCAGATTGAATATGGGATGGTGCTCCCACCTGCTCCTTGGCATAGGTAACGGTTTTCAGTTTACCTTTAAGTTGTTCTATATATTTAGATATCGAATGCCATGACCAATCAGGATCACCTATCTCATCAGCTATATCGTTAAAATCATCTCGATGACCAGTAACAAAAGCAGTGGCATTAATGGAATGTGAACCACCCAATGTTTTTCCTTGTGGAAGAGCAAACGACACAGGGCCTGTGCCATCAGCGAAAATTTGATCCTCAGTAACAAAATGCCAATTCATAAACCCATAAGAAAAACGATTGAAAGCGACATTGTAGTATTGTTTCATATCTTTAATTGCGGGTTCAGAGTCATCCCCCCCCGCCTCTAATAAAAGCACACTTTCTCCAGCTTTAGCCAATTTTGCAGCGACAATGCTTCCTGCCGATCCCGCTCCAACAACGATATAGTTATACCCCTTTTTATGACTATCATATTTCGCATAGGCAGCCGTGCTGCTTGTAATGGTAAAAATAAAAATAAACATAAAATTTTTCATTCATAATCCCTTATTGTTTATGATTTATCGTTGATTACTTATATCGTTGATTACTTATAATCAGTGCAGTGTTATTAAATGACCGTTTTTTAGGGTAATATCCTAGCCCAACTTTAAATGAACAATCTTTAGCGCCCGTAGTGGAAATTCATACATTTCATTTTAAGTTCCATTCCCGCACGCTAAATCTTGAAATGGAAAACGCTAAAATAACTCAAAACAATTCAAGCCAGCCATTATTCATCTCTAAGCAAAAAATGAGTAAGAAAAATAGGATTCTAGCTTGTCTCTTTACCACATCAGGGTTGCGATCAGAGTTGCGGCTGCACGCGGCCTATCCTTATTTATTAGAGCGCATTGCAGACTAATGCTTGTGTATGAGTGCGTAAATAGCTTATAGTTTTAATGAGTTCTTTGCAAAACCCAACACGCAGAGTGTAGATTTAGTCGCATAACCTTTACCACCTTGGTGAGTCGCTAAGCGATAGTTAAGAGGCAATAAAGTAATTGGCTAAAATTACAAAAAGCTAACTGTATTTTATCCAGACTATCGAAGATGACTATTAGCAATATAAAATCGATAATAACCAATTAAGTTACTGCTAATAAATAGGGCTTCCATTAATACCGCAGTCGGAGACTGCGCAAGTGCATTATGAATGAGCCAAAAACTGGTACCTATTATCATCCAAAGACGTAATGCTTTGTCTTGTTGACAAAAAGCCGCTTTAGTTTGTAAACAAGATCCGATGCAACTCAGTATGCTTAAGGGCCCCGTAAAAGTAATAGCAGAGACTAATACAGCCGTTGCCATGAACACATGCTGTAGCTTTTTGTTTTGAGTAAAAATACTGGTCAGATAACGGCTCACTGCTAACAGCATTAAGGATGCAGCAGTCCATTGCGACAATAAAAAAAAGTGCGCAGAGATAAATAACCCCGCAATCACTAAACAACTTAAAATATACTTTCGTGATTGACATTGAAATGAAAGTAGATCGAAGAGAATCGCGATGACAACGAGGAACTGTGACAGCATGAAAGTAGATATATCAAACATCGTTATCAATTCTCACTTTTTTAAGTACATAATAAATCTATAATAATGAGTTACTTCAAGAATAGTTGAAGATAACGCAGCAAGAATAGCGTCATACAAAATAGTCACAATGATACTTAAGTCTAGGTATTGCATGGCGACTTGCCAGTATGAAAGGACTTTTGAAACTTCAGCTTGCATCTAATCTATCCTTGGCTGCAATGGTGGTAGAGCGGGCCATTACTGACCCGACCCCACACAGATCCGGACGTGCGGAACTACCGCATCCGGCTCT
>NZ_CANLKR010000013.1 GCF_947491715.1 uncultured Shewanella sp.
ACACAAACAGTAAAACACAAACAGTAAAACACAAACAGTAAAACACAAACAGTAAAACACAAACAGTAAAACACAAACAGTAAAACACAAAAAAATAACAAAATAACACATAGTTAATACATTCACGCCAAAAAAAAATTGAGTTTACTCAGACTCCCCTCCTCTCAATTGCTTATCTCAATCTTAAATTTTATCAAACGAAATATTTTTCTCATCCGAAAAATCAAATTAACCATCTAATATAATTAAATTTTTAACTATTATATTAATGAAAGTCTTATTATATTACTAATATTCTCCAAGATTTAATTTGTGTCTAATCGATTTTTTATATTCGAATAATCGATAAAAGCCGCTGCAATTAATTTGTTATATCGATAATAATTACCTGCATAAATTACTACGAAATATTGGCTTGGAGATTCATTATGAAACTAACTAAAAGTATGGCCTGCTTATCAATCGGCCTCACACTCAGTGCGCAAGCAGATGTGATCACCCGTGACAATGGTGCCCCAATTGGCGATAACCAAAACTCTACAACCGCAGGCAGCAATGGTCCCGTACTACTACAAGATGTGGCTCTCATCCAAAAACTTCAGCGTTTTGCACGTGAACGCATTCCTGAAAGAGTGGTACATGCACGTGGTACTGGCGCGTATGGTGAATTTGTTTCAAGTGGAGATTTTAGTGAGCTCACTCGCTCTGCACCTTTTGCGCAAGCAGATAAAGTCACTCCTGTTTTTGTTCGCTTTTCAACAGTCATCCATTCCAAAGGCTCACCTGAAACCTTAAGGGATCCGCGAGGGTTTGCCACTAAATTTTACACTAATGAAGGCAATTGGGATTTGGTAGGAAACAACTTACCCGTGTTCTTCATTCGTGATGCCATTAAATTTCCCGATATGGTGCACTCATTAAAACCATCACCAGTCACTAATTTACAAGATCCCAATCGATTTTTTGATTTTTTCAGTCATGAGCCTGGTTCAACCCACATGCTCACTTGGGTTTACACTAACTTAGGTACCCCAGCAAGCTATCGAAAAATGGATGGTTGGGGTGTTCATGCTTACAAGTGGGTAAATAAAAATAATGACGTAAATTACGTCAAATTTCATTGGAAGAGTCAACAAGGCGTTAAAGGCTTAAATAGTAAAGAAGTCGCCAAAATTCAAGGGAAAAGTTTCAATCACCTAACCGATGATCTCTACACTGAAATTAATAAAGGAAATTTCCCTAAATGGGATCTATACGTTAAGGTGCTAAAACCACGTGACTTAACTAATTTCGACTATAATCCGCTCGATGCCACCAAGATGTGGCTGAATATCCCTGAAATTAAAGTCGGCACCATGACTCTTAATCGCGTACCTAATAATTTTTTTCAAGAGACGGAACAAGCTGCATTCGCTCCATCAAATTTAATACCCGGCATTGAGCCTTCTGAAGATCGTTTATTACAGGGCCGTATTTTCTCTTATGCGGATACTCAACTATATCGTTTAGGTGCCAATTTATCACAAATCCCAGTGAATCAGACAATTGCACCAGTAACAAATTACAATCAAGATGGAAAAAACAATAATGGCTATACACAGTCAAATGTGAATTACCAACCTAGTCGCCAAGTTGCTTTAACCGATGATGCACAATATAAAAGTGTCAACACACCAGTGAGTGGCAACATCCAACAATTAGCCATTAAAAAGCAAGATAACTTCACGCAAGCGGGTGTGTTATACCGAAGTTTATCCAAACAAGATCAAACAGATTTAATTGCGAACTTAGCAGGTGATCTGGGTCAAGTTAACAACCCTAAAATAAAATACATTATGTTGAGCTATTTCTACAAAGCTGATAGCGATTTCGGTCAACGACTCACTAAGGCAGTAAATGAGGACATATCCAAAGTTAAAATAATGAGCAAATAAACTCAATAAATTCAGTTCCTATAAAGAGCCTATATACTTAATGGCTCTTTATATTTCATCTCTAAATGAATAAGGGCAATTATTATGAGATACTTTTTTACTTCTCTCATCATCATTAATGTGATCTTATTTGGCCTAGGTAATATCGTACAAGCCAAACCGGTTAATATCCCTGTACAGAACACGGCCGCGAGCAACACTAATGACGCTGATATTAATCAACTGATTAATTATTTTTTTGCCGCAGCAAGAACAGGTGACAATACAGTAATAAATCGCTTTTTAGAAGCAGGCTTTCCTATCAATCAAGTCAATAATCAAAGTTATACATCATTAATGGTTGCAGCCTATAATGGCCAATACAAAACAACACAATTATTATTACAACATGGCGCCAATGCATGTATACAAGATAAACGAGGCAACACCGCCATTATGGGGGCCCTCATTAAGGCTGAAGTGAGTATTGCCCGTCTACTTTACGCCCAAAAATGTGATGAGACATTAACCAATAAATCAGGTTTGACTGTTGAAGAATTTGCACAATATTGGGGACAATCTGAAGCACTGAATGTGACTCAATAATAACAAGGAACCAACATTAATAACGCTCAATCATTAATGAGTCCCTCATTCAAAAGTAAACAAGCAAGATACTGTGTTATTGAGAGCGTATTTTATTATGTAGACAGCATCAGGAAAAGTTAAATGCCAGCACTTGCAAACAAAACAGAGCAAGGATCCCGGCTAGGACATCATCAATCATGATCCCAAATCCCGCATGAACATGTTTGTCTAACCAACGTATCGGCCAAGGTTTTAGTATGTCAAAAAAGCGAAATAACCCAAAACCGATCACCAACCATAACAAGCCAGCGGGCGCAGCAATCATAGTGATCAATAAGCCAATGATTTCATCCCATACGATAGCGCCATGATCATGCACTTGCATATCCTTTGCCGCTTTACCACAGATATAAACGCCCGCAATCGTCCCCACAACAATACAGAGTATATACACAGAAAAACTTAACTGCATCATCAATAAGTACAGGGGGATCGCTGCTAATGTACCAAAAGTGCCTGGGGCTTTCGCTGCTAAACCTGAGCCAAAACCTAGCGCCAAGAAATGAATAGGATTACGTAAGGATAGACGTAATAATGCTTTATCTTTAGAAAGTAAATTCATTTAAAAGTGCTCAAATCCATAATGAGTGGTTTCAAAATCTTGTCCGTTACGCTGTAATGTTAATTGCTCACCCGTTGTGATTTGACCAACCTTAGAAAATGTCACACCCGCTTGGGCCAAAGAGGTTTCTAATGCGCCTTTTTGCGATTCAGGCACCGTAAACAGTAATTCATAGTCTTCTCCTCCAGTTAAAGCATAGCTTAACGCATCATCAAGAGAAACCACATTTTGCAAAGCAGCCGACAAGGGTAATGCATCTACATCAATCACCGCCCCCACGTGAGAAGCTTTAATGACATGCTTAAGATCAGAAACTAAGCCATCAGATAAATCAATAGCACTCGTGGCTAATTGACGTAAAGACTGGCCAGCTAACACGCGAGGAGTCGGGTAGTAATGCCTTTTTATTAAATAGGCCTCATCCACAGCATTCGCTGTAATTTTACCTTGTAAAATAGCTAAGCCTAACGCGGAATCGCCTAAGGTACCTGTCACATAAATCCAATCCCCATTTCGAGCACCACTTCGTGTTAACGCTTGATCTTTACTCACTTTACCATTTATGGTGATACAAATACTTCTCGGGCCGCGCGTCGTATCCCCCCCAATCAAAGATACCCCATAATATTGAGCCGCTTCAAATAAACCATCACTGAATTCACCCAGCCAAGATTCATCGACTTCAGGCAATGTGATGGCCAAGGTCATCCAAGCAGGTTCTGCTCCCATAGCCGCTAAATCCGATAAATTAACCGCTAATGATTTGTACCCTAACGCATGAGCAGGAATATCTTTATAAAAATGCACACCTTCCACTAACATGTCACAAGATATCGCAATCGATTTGTTTTCTGTTGCTTCTACTAGAGCACAATCATCACCAATCCCTAAGCTAACATCTCGACGCGGGGAAGAACGACTGGTAAAAAAGCGTTCAATTAATTGAAATTCTTTCACAATAGCAATCACATTTATAAAATATTAAGCTAAAAAAAACGGCATCCTTAAGATACCGTTTCCATTTATTTTTTACGTCCCACTATCTTATCAAGTATTCCATTGACAAATTTATGGCCGTCTTCAGCACCAAAAGCTTTCGTAAGCTCTATTGCTTCATTAATGGCCACTTTATAAGGAACGTCTTTACGATAAGTTAACTCAAAAGTCGTTAATCGTAAAATGGCTTTTTCAACCGGATCCACTTCGTCTAGTGGACGTTCCAAATGAGGAGCAATAAGCTCATCTAATTGGCTTTTCTTCGTCGCTACTCCCGTGAATAACTCACGAAAATAAGCGACATCAACGCCCTCTACAACATGTTCAGTTAAAAATTCATGTTCAACATCGGCAACATTGTTACCACTTAATTGCCAAGAATAAATAGCCTGAACGGCTAAACGGCGGGCCTTGCGGCGCTCAGAAGGCTTCATTACTGGTTCCTAATCTTACAACTGTGCTTCAAGTTCTTGCAGTACGTTAACCATTTCAAGCAAACTTAGTGCAGCTTCGCTGCCTTTATTGCCAGCTTTAGTACCAGAACGTTCAATCGCTTGCTCTATGGTATCTGTAGTTAATACGCCAAATGCAACGGGAAGATCATATTCAAGTGCAACTTGAGCCAATCCTTTATTACATTCACCTGCAACAAAATCAAAATGGGGAGTGCCACCACGGATCACTGCACCCAGTGCAATAATACCATCAAATTTAGCACTTGCCGCCACACGGCGAGCGGCTAAAGGCAGCTCAACAGCACCAGGAACACGTACTACAGTGATATTTTCATCTGCAACTTGTCCAAAGCGCTTAAGTGTATCCACCGCCCCTTCAAGTAAACTTTCAACAAGAAAGCTGTTGAAACGCGATATTACAATCGCAACCTTGGCATTTTTTGCTTCGATATTACCTTGCACTACGTTCATCATTCTACCTAAAATTAGCTTAATTACCCAGCATAAGGGCGGAGAAGGCGGTATGATACCACAGCCATCCTCAGTGATCCTTATGCAATTTATATGAAATCTGTTAACTGACTTTTTATCATCCCTAAGACTTGGAATAACTCAAATCAAAAGACAATTAATCTGCAATATACTCTGTGACTTCTAATCCAAAACCTGAAAGTGAATGATAACGCTTAGGCGAGCTCAACAAACGCATTGTTGTCACGCCAATATCCGCTAGAATTTGCGATCCCACTCCCACACGCCGTGACGTCCCCGTCCATTTAGCGGAGCTTGGAGCTTGGCCGCCATCTTCTGCCGCAAAGGCTTTTACTTTTGACAGAATATCATCATTAGTTTCATGGTTAGCCAATAACACTAACACACCACCTTCTTGAGCAATACGCTGCATGGCCTTATCAAGTGGCCAGCTACGCTGCTGATTCCTTTCTGAATATAATAAGTCATTAAAGGTGTTTTGCAGATGCACCCGCACTAATGCACCTTCCTTCACTTCACCTTTCACTAATGCATAATGCAGCTGGTTGTCAATAGTGTCTTTAAAAGTGATCATTTCAAACTCACCGAAACGCGTAGGTAATTGGCACTTACCTTCGCGAACAACCGTCGTTTCTTTCGTATTGCGATATTCAATTAAATCGGCAATAGTGCCCATTTTGATGTCATGTTTTTCAGAAAAAACTTCTAAATCGGGACACCTCGCCATTGTGCCATCTTCATTTAGAATCTCAACAATGACGCCAGAAGGTTCAAATCCTGCTAAACGCGCTAAATCACAACCCGCTTCCGTATGACCTGCACGAATAAGTACGCCCCCTTCTTGAGACATTAAGGGGAAAATATGCCCAGGTTGCACTAAATCCGCCGCTTTGGCATCTTTGGCAACAGCCGCTTTGACTGTCACGGCACGATCTTGAGCTGAAATGCCGGTCGTCACCCCTTTTGCGGCTTCTATTGATACCGTAAAGTTAGTCGAAAACTGCGCATTATTATTACTCACCATTAAAGGAAGGTTTAACTGCTTACAGCGTGCTTCTGTTAACGTTTGACAAATCAAGCCTCGACCGTATGTGGCCATAAAATTAATTGCTTCAGGTGTCACGCAATCAGCAGCCATAATAAGATCGCCTTCATTTTCACGGTCTTCGTCATCCATGAGGATCACCATTTTTCCGAGACGAATATCTTCGATGATCTCTTCTATACTGTGTAATGCCATTAGTCGAACCTTATCGTTATTTAGCTACGAAACAATAATGTGTTATTCATTATCTTCACGAAATCAATAAACTCTCATCGCCGTAGACCAGTCATTAAAAATACATTTCTATTAATTTGCTATCAAAAAACTATCTACTTCAAGAAACCAGAGCGTGCTAACAAATCCATTGTCACCCCCTCTCCTCCACTAGAAGCGGCATTGTCACCACTAAACTGCATCAACCTTTCTAAATGCCGAGCAATCAAGTCCACTTCAAGATTAACACTGTCACCCATTTTTAAATCAACCAGCGTGGTTTCTGCGGCGGTATGAGGCACTATGGTTAGCCGAAATTGATGCTCAGCCACTTCGTTCACCGTTAAACTCACACCGTCTATGGTTATCGAACCTTTATGAGCAATATAACGAGAAAGCTCCTTGGGCGCACTCAACCAAAACTCAATGGCCTTACCTCTAAACTGTCTCTCATCGACTTGAGCGACGCCATCAACATGGCCACTCACCATATGCCCCCCTAAACGCGTCATAGGCGTGACGGCTTTTTCAAGGTTCACTTTTGTGCCCACTTGATAATGAGCAAAACCTGTTAGTTCAACGGTCTCTGCTGAAATATCGGCAACATAGCCGTCATTTAAGCACTCAACAACCGTCAAACAAACGCCATTAGTGGCAATACTGTCACCTAATTTCACATCGCTTAAATCAAGCTTCCCACTGGCCACCGTTAAACGAATATCTCCACCACGACGTTCTATTTTTCGCAATGTTCCAACAGACTCAATAATTCCAGTAAACATATTAATTACTCAGTTTCTAGGGCCTGTTGATCTTTCGTGGTTAAATTATGTCCGAGATAAACGTGTTTTAATCGCGGCGGGAGGGGTGACGCCTAGTGACCTAAGCAAATGCCTCCCAACAAAGAGTAAAACACGTTTAGCCGGATCCTACGGACAGCATTTGTGGCTCCTTTCTACGGCGTTATCGCTCATTTATGTAGAATAACTACACCACACAAGCTCTGCCTTGTATAAAGAACCCACAATCTGCTGCAGAAATCATCACCAAAGTTCAACAGGTCCTCGGTAAATCCACAATCAAAATAAGCATTAATCACTTTCTTCACTAACTCAGTTTGAGCGTTAAACGGGTATCCAGTCCCACCTTACGTTCATCAACTAATGTCATTGAAGGCAACATCGCCATTGAGCCATATTCAGGTAGTGATAATAAATTTCGTCCTTTATCGCCGAGTATTTTAATCGCTTGATAAAGCACCAGTTCATCGGCTAAGCCCTCGGCCATAAATGCTCCTGCTAAGGTCGCTCCCGCCTCGACTAGCACGCTATGGCATAAGGTGCTCAAATGTTCTAATAATTTCGCTAAATCGACGCGTCCATCAATCGAGGGCAATAATAGATGACTTACATAATCAGGCCATGCTTGACGAACCTCATCTGGATAAGGGATACAAGAGACCAGTAAAATAGGGCTTTGAATGTCAAATAACGCCATTTTTTCAGGCAATCTTGCACGACTGTCCAGTATCACTCGAATAGGCTGTATTAAATCATTTTCAGATAATGCATGGGTTAATTCCCCCAGTTCATTATAACGCACATTTAATTGAGGATTATCCGCTAATACCGTTTCAATGCCCGTCACCAGCGCCCCATGTCTTGCTCTGAGTCTTTGTACATCGCGGCGAGACTCAGGTCCTGTGATCCATTTTGATACCCCATTAGACAAAGCTGTTTTACCGTCTAAACTTGCGGCAAGTTTCACTGTCACCCAAGGTAATTTTTTGGCCATAGACTTCATAAAACCTTTATTCAGTTTTATCGCCTCTGGGCCTAATAATCCCACAGACACTTGAATACCCGCATCTTGTAACATCGCAATGCCACGTCCTTTCACTTTAGGGTTAGGATCTTCTGTTGCGATCACCACTCGAGTGACACCAGCCTGAATTAACCCCTTAGCACAGGGAGGGGTTCTGCCGTAATGACTACAAGGTTCTAAAGTGACATAAGCCGTACAACCTTTGGCTTTAACGCCGGCTTGAGCCAAAGCATGGACTTCAGCATGAGGGCCACCCGCTTTGATATGATATCCTTCTCCTATCACTTCGTCGCCTTGCGCTAATACACAGCCAACACTCGGATTAGGCCGAGTAGTATAAATACCTTTACGTGCTAAGGTTAACGCACGACTCATCATCTTAATATCTTGAATTGACCACATTTTTAATCCATGTCACAAACCCATACTTCACTCTATATAGCAAATGGGTATCAAAGTTTACCTTAAATACAATGCCAGATACTTATCCCTAAGCCTTTTGACACTGTACTCATTTTTGTAATTTAGCAATCGCATCACCAAATTCAGACACATCTTCAAACGCTCTATACACTGAAGCGAACCGAATATACGCCACCTTATCGAGATCCACCAGCTGATCCATCATTAAATTACCAATCATTTGCGACTTAATTTCACGCTCACCTGTGGCTCTTAAGGTCGATTTAATTTGCGTAATGGACTTTTCAATTTGATCCATCGACACAGGTCTTTTTTCTACCGACCTCAACATTCCCGCTCTTAACTTCGCTTCATCAAAGGGTTGTCGGCTGCCATCTTGTTTCACTACGCGAGGCATAACCAGCTCAGCCCCTTCAAATGTCGTGTACCTCTCATGACATTTCACACACTCTCGGCGGCGGCGTACCTGATGACCATCAGCAACCAACCGTGAATCAATAACCTTTGTATCCGTTGCACTACAAAATGGACAATGCATTCAAGCCTCCAGCCAATTAACAATCCAAACCTACCGGCTTGAGTGCCGAATTAAATAAAAAAATAGCCGCATAAATGCGGCTATAACAGTTTACCTTATTTACGGTACTTATTTAACCATTAAAGAAGCTTAAGCATAAACAGGGAACTGCGCACATAATTCCAAAGCTTGCTGCTTAACGCGCTCAATCGTCTCTGTATTGCTGATATCATCTAAAATATCACACATCCAATTTGCCAATTCTATCGCCTGTGCCTCTTTAAAACCACGACGGGTTATTGCCGGTGAACCTATACGTAGACCTGAAGTCACAAAAGGTGAGCGAGGATCGTTCGGTACCGAATTTTTATTCACGGTAATATTGGCAAGTCCCAATGCCGCATCGGCATCTTTACCTGTGATATCTTTATTGATCAAATCGAGCAAAAATAGATGATTATCTGTGCCACCTGAGACAACATTAAAACCACGTTCAATAAAAGTATTAGCCATCGCTTGTGCGTTAACCACGACTTGTTTTTGATAAACGGTAAATTCAGGTTCTAATGCTTCTTTAAACGCCACCGCTTTAGCTGCGATAACATGCATCAAAGGTCCACCTTGACCACCAGGAAACACGGCAGAATTTAATTTTTTATAAATCGCTTCATCATCAATAGCCGATAAAATGAGTCCACCACGTGGACCGGCTAAGGTTTTATGCGTGGTCGTTGTCACGACATGCGCATGCGGTAAAGGACTGGGATAAATACCTGCCGCCACTAATCCCGCTACGTGTGCCATATCAACAAATAAATAAGCACCGACTTTATCCGCTATTTCACGAAATTTAGCCCAATCAATAATGCCTGAATAAGCACTAAAACCACCGATGATCATCTTCGGCTTATGCTCAACCGCTAAACGTTCAATTTCAGCGTAATCAATTTTACCTGTGGTTTCATCAATGCCGTATTGCACGGCATTATACAATTTGCCAGAAAAACTCACATGGGAGCCATGGGTTAAATGACCACCATGGGCTAAGCTCATGCCAAGCACGGTATCGCCACCTTCAAGTAACGACATAAAAACAGCTGCATTGGCTTGAGAACCAGAGTGAGGTTGCACATTGGCATAAGTCGCACCAAATAGCGCTTTAGCACGGGAAATAGCCAATTCTTCAGCAATATCCACATACTCACAACCACCATAGTAACGTTTACCTGGATAGCCTTCCGCATATTTGTTGGTTAACTGTGAGCCTTGTGCTTCTAACACACGAGGACTCGCATAGTTTTCAGAAGCAATAAGCTCAATATGCTCTTCTTGACGACGGGTTTCATTTTCTATGGCTTCGAATAATTGGGGATCGAAATCCGCAATATTCATGTCTCTTTTCAGCATTGCTCACTCCAGCTGTCAATTCTCTTGATAAGGTTGCGCGCTATTCTACTCCGCAATTGAACACAATCCCAGCCTTAACACATGAAAATACCGCCTAGTTAACCTGATTTTGATTCAAGTTGCGTAGCAAATAACAAACTCAATATTCGCCTGTAAAAACAGTGCAAGTATTTTTCTTTATAACCCATCAAAATCAAAATAGACAAAACGATAAATATCACTATTAGTCAAAATCTTAATTAAAACCCAATTCATTAGTAAACTAAAGCCAAACCTCAAAAGTAAACCACATTTTCACTCCACCGGCTCGACTAAATAAAATTGTCGCTAACAGGCTTAGTGTGGCACCTTTTTAAAGCTGAACTTGAGTCAATCCATGTCAATATGAGAAGATGAGATCATCACTATTCATTACCATGGAATTCAAATGGCTCAGTTTGTCTATAGCATGCTGCGGGTCGGTAAAATTGTCCCCCCTAAAAAACAAATTCTAAAAGATATTTCCCTTAGTTTTTACCCTGGCGCCAAAATTGGTGTGTTAGGCCTTAATGGCTCAGGTAAATCGACACTGTTAAAGATTATGGCTGGACTGGACACCGAAATAGAAGGTGAAGCCCGTCCTATGCAAGATCTTAAAATTGGTTATTTACCACAAGAGCCAAAACTCGATCCGCAGCAAACGGTTCGAGAAGCCGTTGAAGAAGCCGTATCTGTAGCTAAAAATGCCCTCACTCGCCTCGATGAAGTTTATGCGCTTTATGCCGAACCTGATGCCGATTTTGATGCCCTTGCGAAAGAACAAGGCCAACTCGAAGCCATTATTCAAGCGCAAGATGCTCACAATCTAGATAACGCATTAGAGCGAGCCGCCAATGCACTTCGCTTACCTGATTGGGATGAGAAAATTGCCGTGTTATCGGGCGGTGAGCGTCGCCGTGTGGCAATTTGTCGCTTACTGCTTGAGCGCCCTGACATGTTATTACTCGATGAACCCACCAACCATTTAGATGCAGAATCCGTCGCTTGGTTAGAGCGCTTCTTACAAGATTATACCGGTACGGTTGTCGCTATTACCCATGATAGATATTTCTTAGACAATGCAGCAGGCTGGATATTAGAGTTAGACAGGGGTGAAGGTATTCCTTGGGAAGGCAATTATTCATCTTGGCTTGAACAAAAAGATGCGCGTTTACAACAAGAGTCGGCCACCGAAAGTGCTCGTCAAAAAACCATTCAAAAAGAACTTGAATGGGTGCGTCAAGGCAGTAAGGGTCGACAATCTAAAGGCAAGGCTCGTATGGCTCGCTTTGAAGAATTAAACACCAATGATTACCAAAAACGAAATGAAACCAATGAGCTATTTATTCCGCCTGGACCTCGTTTAGGCGATAAAGTCATAGAAGTCACTAACCTGACAAAATCCTATGGCGATCGTATTCTCATTGATGATTTAAGCTTTTCAGTACCAAAAGGGGCAATTGTCGGCATTATTGGTGCCAACGGCGCAGGTAAATCAACCCTGTTCAAAATGATTTCAGGCACCGAGTCCCCTGACAGCGGCAGTGTTGAACTGGGTACATCAGTCCAAATTGCTTCGGTTGAGCAGTTCCGTGATTCCATGAATGATAAGAACACAGTTTGGCAGGAAATTTCAGATGGGCAAGATATTATGCGCATCAATAATACCGAAATCCCCAGCCGTGCTTATGTTGGACGCTTTAACTTCCGCGGAGGAGACCAACAAAAAATCATCGGCACCTTGTCCGGCGGTGAACGCAACCGAGTGCATTTAGCCAAATTGCTTCAAGCGGGCGGCAATGTCTTATTACTCGATGAGCCAACCAATGATCTAGATGTCGAAACCTTAAGGGCACTAGAAGAAGCCCTATTGGAATTTCCCGGTTGTGCCATGGTGATTTCTCATGACCGTTGGTTCCTTGATAGAATTGCCACCCATATTCTCGATTATCGAGATGAAGGTAAAGTCAACTTCTATGAAGGTAATTACACTGAATACTCTGCTTGGTTAAAAGACACTATGGGTAGCGATGTTGTTGAGCCCCATCGTTTACGCTATAAACGCATGAGTAAATAAACAATAATTGTTATAACCAAACCACTTGAAGATGCCTGTTTTCAAGTGGTTTAATCATTTAATTCAATCTCGCTGGCTTACCTTTCTGCTGAATACTGGGTTCTAAGGTTAACCCACCAAAAATATCCATTCCAACGGGCCTAAAACGAATTTCCCCACAACGCCGCTCGATTAATGTCGACAACTGCTCAGCATCAGGATAACGGGCCGATAATTGCTTTCTAAATCGATAAATATGGATATTCATGTGATTTTCGCTTTGGCCTAACATCTGACAGAGTACGGTTTTATCTAACCAACCTTTTTCTGCATCACAAACGCCCAATTGACTGTCTTCGAGTGATTTACGCGCCAATAATAAGAGTACGTAATGATGATTACGCTCGCCTAAATCAATAGGCGTCTCATCTAATAAAAGCGTGACCGACACATGTTCTTCATTTTGACTCACATCAAAAATAAAACGAATATCTTCAAATAGTAACGGCTTATCATCATTTACAATATCCGTCTCAATACTCGCCGTACCATCCACAAAACGCCATTGACACTGAGAGGTGCCGACACAATCCCCTGTTTTTAAAGCCACAGTACCGGCTTGGGTTTCACATAACCATTGGCCTTGAGAAGGATAAATCGACACTTCAGGGGAGGCTTCCGATGGCAACACCGTAATTGCACCAAGATGAATGGTCTCTAATCCTAAGGTTAAGGGCAATAACACACTCTTAGGTGCGCTTAACTCTTTCACGAACCAGCCTTCCACATTTAAAGAACCAAATTTAATGATATCACCTTGGGTTAATGGAGTTTTACTGTTTTTTTCAAGCCGCTGGCTGTTTACAAAAGTGCCATTGGTACTGGTATCTTGTAAAATCCAACGCTCTCCATCCCAAATCACAACCGCATGTGTTCTAGAGGCCTCCATATTAGTTAACTGGGTCGCAGCGGTAGGATGACGACCAAAAACATGCTGAGGTTGTAATAATACGCTATTGCCTGTGGCTTCATTAAACATGCTCGCCATAATCTCTCCCTAACTGGACTCATTTTCTACTGAATTTTATTACCCTATATTATGTGAGATCTGATTAAAGTAAGCTATTACATCCTATTACATCCTATTACATCCTATTACACTTGATACCCATCATGTTAAATGTACAGCCAATGCTGATTTATCGATGTTTCATTTAGGGCCTGCTGTCTGTACTTTAATGCTACGGGTAATTGATATAAACGCTGATTGCCCAGTTGTGGCCAAATATGGCATAAACCAGGTACCATGACTTTCACCGTTTTCAGCATGATCTCACCATGACTGTAATTATAAACACTGATCTCAAACCCTAACGTTTTAAATCTGGATACCAGCGCCTCAATAATCTTATCCAATGTCTGATCTGCTTGGTCAATTATCGGACAACAAACACTATGTCTATGCAGGTTTTCTTGAGCTTGCCCTTGAGGATAAAGGTACTTTGCATCGATAATGGCATTAAAATCAAATGGCGCACTGTGTCTATTGGCAATGAGCTGTAATTGACATAACTCTGTCAACGCACGCTCAGCGGCTATTTCAGGCTGTAAATGACAGCCAAAGCCTAAAATAAACTGCCCAGTCAACACATGTTTCCCTATTGCGGCCATCACAGGTACACCCAGATCATGGGTTAAGTCTAATACCCAAAAATCATACCCCCCGTTACGGGCTTGTTGATTGACAATATCCTGATTATCAATATTATCCCAATCCTCACTATTTCCTGTACTTGATGATAACGTCACTTTCAATTTATTAAATCTTGCCTGATCAATACGCGATAAATCAAACTCAGGACACACTAATCGGTTATACCACCAAATCGCCACCGCATCTCGTTCAATGAGTTCAAACAAACCTTGTAAAATGGCTTCTTCAACGGTATTTCCTGCAGCGCAACCATTAGAATGCCATCGACCATATTGCATATCATCAAAGGGTAACTGACTCGCCCCTAAACTCATGGGGAAATAGACCCACTCATTATGAGTTAGAGACCAACTGGGTAACCAATGAATGGCTTGTCCCTTATAACGGTTAACGGAGTGATCTTTGTCTACTTTTGTATGTTGTTTCTGCTCAAATGCATCATATTGAGACTCACTAAAAGGATGCAAGCAATGAAAATCAAAATACCGCAGGTTAGCCGCTTTCAGTGCTTGAAGGGAGCATCGCAATACAGGTAACTCTTTTTGATAAATCGCGCAATAACGCTCAATGGCTTCCGACAGTCCACTGGCTTTAGATTGTTCTGTACACACCCCTTTACCTAGACAAATTTGCACAAAACGCTCATTAGCCTCACTATTTGTTAAATTAAGGGGACGAAAAAAGCCCGTTCTATAAACATGAATGGGATGACTGCTCTTTTGATTTAACTGGGTTAAATGATTAATCACACCCGTGATAGGACTCACTAATGTCATTAAACGATTAACGCTGCAACGCGCATTCACCACTCTTAATCCCCCTTCGACATCAGGACAACTCAACTCTTGCGCCAGATGAATAGGAGATTGCAGATCCGGGTAAAATAGTTCACGGCTTTTTAATTCATGGTTAACAGGGTGAGATAAAAAAGTATTATGCTCAGGCTCATATGCCCAAAGCACGTCCTCGTCCAAGGTTAACTGCTTAGCTAACAGTTGACTCACCTTGTTCGCCATTCGAGCCAAAAAACCCTTTTGCTGATAAGACTGATTCAATACTGACATGTCTGCACATACAGGATAAACATGACAAACATGAGGCCATTTGAGTTCAAGCCATTGCTTAATGGGCTGATTAGCCAGCAATCGTCTTTGAAAGCGCAAAAAAAACTCAATGTTTTTTAATGTAAAACAAGGGCTAAGCCATAACCTGTCAGGATCAATTTGCACCACAAAAAAACAAGAGCTTAAGGTTAACTTGACCACGCGAGGATCCAGCATGTCATCCACTAAAACAAGACTAATCTCTAACGCTTGCCACCCCTCAACCAGCGAACCTAATTCACGGTAAAACCCTAACATCCATTCATCGACTATTCGCTTAGGCAATGCCGATAAACTCAGGAGTTGAATTTTATCGGTAACGCACTTAATCAGTGGCTTAATACGCTTGTCTTGTCGATACTCAGGCTGGCAATACTCTGGTTTACAATACTCTGGCACCACATTGTCTTCAAGCAGGAGTGATTGATTGATCAGTTGGGTCACTTGTTCATCAAATTGCATCATAGCCTTACGCACAATAGCAACATCAATAGACTCATAATGCCTTTTAATGCACTGATAAATTCCCCCCATTTTACTTTCATCTTTAATCAAAGCAAAAAAAGGAAATTGCTGCGCCGTTAATAGCCACTGCTGTGTTGATGACACCAAAAAAACATCATCATTTTTCAGCACATAAACATTAAACTTAGGGTGCCATTGAATACTATTGGCGAGAGTGGCGCCAAGTTGACACAATGGAAAGTCTACAGTATTCGGCGCCTTCTCATCCCAAATAGCATCAAGCATCATCTAGCGCTCCCTCACACACTTCCCCTTTTTGCATTTCTTTATCAGCATCTTGGCCTGCTGGTATCGAATCCTGTTCACGTTGAGCATCATCCATGGCGAGTTCATAAAAATCCCTTCCGTTATTTTCAAGAATATCAAGCCGTTCTTGAGCCGTTAATTCGCAGAGCTGCTCTTGCATATCCAATGTCGAAAAATGCTGATGATCCGGATGAGGAAAATCACTACCAAATAGCAATTTTTTGTGGCCAATCACATTAATGACTTCGGACAGACAAGGCTCTCCCAACTCAAGCGTCACCCAACATTGGCGTTTAAAATAAGCGGAAGGCCGCATCTTAATATTTTCATCCACTAGGCTTGGAAACTCTGGAAAACAAATATTATCTAATCGCCATAACCAATGAGGTACCCATGAAGCACCTGCCTCTAAGAAACCAAACTTAAGACGAGGATGACGCTCAAAGACACCTGACTCTAATAAAGACACAAAAGCCATTTGCGCTTCCATGGGGTGAGAACACGCATGCAATGCAAACCTGGAATGAAAACGATCTGTGCCAACGGTCGATGCATGCAAATTTGTCCCACCATGAATAGCAATGGCAATGTTATGCTGCTCAGCCATTTCCCAAAACGGCGCATAATCTCTGTGACCTAAACTTCGCTTGGCGATCACTTCAGGCCTCAAGGTAATCGCTGTCCAGCCATTGTCGATGACTTGAGTGAGCTGCTTTAATAGACTATCAGGTTGATGACGACTGATAAGCCCCACCGCTTTTAACCGCTGCGGATCCATTGCACAATATTGCTTTAACCAACGATTATAGGCATCGGCATAAGCCAAAGACACCTCAGCTGGAAGTAAGGCATGATTCACAATATACATGGCAAAAGTGGGAAATAAACAAGCCCATTGAATTTGAGCACTATCCATACTGTCCAATTGCGTCGATGCTGACATGGCGTTAAGCCGTTGTTCAATACTGCGATTGTTTAATTGGCTACTGGCAAGTTTTAATGCACTCCCCCAGTGAAACAACAAAGGAAAAGGTCCAATGGCAAAGGTGGGCAATACCGGCAATGTTTGCCCACTATGATTGACATGTGTCAACGACTCAGTCACTTCTTCAATTAAATGAAGGGGAAATTGCTTAAATATAATAGGATCAACATATTTGGCCCACATTTCAATGGGCTCAATGACATGCCTGTCAGCATCATAAAGAATCATTTGATAACATCCTTATTTTATTATTCTTTGGTAATTTACTAGCGGATACAAAAAGCCTTTTTTCCAACGTGCTAAAAGGCTTTTTTCATAGAGTGATTAACAGCAAGTAAAAGGGTAGGAATTACCATCATCATTGTAAGCGGCTAATGCGATAGGAAGCATCGCCTTATCACTTTGCTTTGTATTAAGGTTGTGTGGCTTTTTCGGCTTACCAAGTGAAATAACATTCGCGGGGTATTGACTATCACAATCACATCCACTCTTAAGATCAAACCGTTTATTATCTTTAAAATTGAGACTAAAATTCCAAGGATTATTATAACCAAACCACTTAGATAAAATCGGCGTTTTATCTAAAAAATTTCCCTTTCCATTTATAATATTAGCTTTGAAATCATCATCTTCCCAATAAAGTGAAATGGCCCGTAATACCACAGCCGAGAAGTCTAACAAATCAAAGTCTGCAACTCCCATGGTCAATAGACTGGGAATAGGAATATGCTTTTCATTAAGTAAATCAATAATCACTTGCTGACTTGCTTCATCAAACAACATTTCAAAGTTAGATTTTATTTTTCCCATAAAAGTCGGAAAAATAAAATTATACTTTGCTAAAGCTTCCACTCTATGATCAACACCTGGATCTTCTGGAAAATAAATCATTAAACGATCGTCGTCTCCTACCCAGCGACCGGTTTTAATCGGATCCCAATGTAAATCATGTCCATCATCCTTCAAGAAATTAATCACTAAATTTTTCCATGGATTAATAAACTGCTTCGGCGTACCTGAATGATCCTCTAAAAACGTTAAAATATTAGTTTCACCTTCTTTATAAAATGAATCTGAAAACTTAGGGTCAACCCATGATTTTGCCACTGCCGATAAATAAGCTGTTTTAAAACTTAGAATAGTATTACTCATAGCTCACCTTATTTTTGATAAGTATTATTAAATAACATCAAGTTTTCTCACCCATTGTTTTTTTATTAATAATGCTTCTTTTAAAAATAAATAGGCTTTTTGCTTTTTCGCTAATTCAATCGATGCATGTAAGAGCGCCTCTCCCCTCTCACACGGCCCTTTCCCCTGACTAAACAACACCAATGCCAAGGTGTTTTTTACAATAGGCAACGCTGCCTTCTCATTGTTTTTAATAGATTTATTATAAGATAGCTCCATTAATGATAACGCTTCATCAAAACGAGATTGAGCCAGCAATTTTTTAGCAATAAAATGAATGTACCAACCCGTAGCAAAATCATAATCGGATCCACATAACTTCATGACACTCTGCTTGGCTTTATTTAAATTCCCTTTTGCGGTTTCAAGTAAAATATCAATATAAAGGGTATAAAATACTGGGTTGTCAACTTGGTAATATTGCCGATAATAATTCTCACAAATATTAATCACTTCATCATCATCCCCCTTGAAGCTCATACACAAAGCATAAAAAATGTGTGACGCAATACAAGACACTGAATAATGACCTTCACCAGATAAGTTAACCGCAGAATGCGCTAAAACAATGGCTTTATCCAATTGATCAATATGTAAATAAGATAAAGATAACATGCCCAAACAATAAGGTTTAAAGTCGGTATTGTTTTCCATAAACAATTGTTGTGGCACCGATTCATATAAAGCTATCGCTGCTTCAAACCGTTCAATGGAATGATGAAAGCTGCCCGTTAACTGATAATTTTGCGCCAGAAAGCACAAAGTCGGTACATGATACTCTTGGAAATCAGCTACATCATAACGTGTCAATAATGCCTCACCTAATGCTCTTGCCTCTTGATATTGAGAGGAATGATGCAAATGCAAAAAATGCAGAAATTCACTGGTCATCTTCAATCGATGACACAAAGGGGCATCACTTTGTTGCATACTTCTTGAGAGAGTCGGCAAAATACGCTGAATATCCGCACTCCATCGCTGAGCGTTCTCTGAAGTATAACTGTTCACCACCAGCTCCGAAGAAAGGCTCATCTGATAACATTTCAATATCGATAAGTCTCGAAGATCAGGCTCTGCTATGTGTTCTATCCACACTTGTAATTGAGTAGACAAGCTTAACACTTCCGCATTTGCTCCCGCGACAGCTAAGCGATTTAATGCCATTAGCCCCTGAGATGTCGCCTGGCTAAAAAGCTCTGCATGAGCAAAATGAAGTGCTACCTCCATTGCATTAGGCACTTCAGTTTGCAGTAATTCATGGGCGATTACACCATGGAAGTGTTTTTTATTGCGGCTATCGATATTTGCGTAAGCCGCTTCACGCACCAAAGCATGTTTAAAAATATAACGATCGCCTTTCACTTTCCTCAATTGATAGATTAATGCTTGGCTTAATAACTCATCAATATCATTCTGTACTTTTTCTTCTGTGCGATCCGACGTTGAAACCAGTAAAGCATAATCAAATTCACGACCGATACAAGCCGCCAATTGCACCGTCTCTTTTGCATACACTAAAGCATCCAATTTTTGCTGCAAAGAGTCCAGTAACGTATGGGGAATGTCAGATAAAGCCGCATCACTCACAAAATCCACTTGCCCATTAAGCACTTGTATCCATTTTTTATCCCGCAGCATGTTAACCAATTCTTCAATGAATAATGGAATACCATCGGTACGTTGACAAACAAGTGCTAATACCCGCGCCGCCACACTCTCACGCTCAAACATACTTTTGACAATATAATGAGTTTGCGTTTGTGTCAGTCCCACTAATTTCACTGGTGTTATCTCTTTCCCATCCAAATATTGCGGCAACTCTTCCCTAGAAGTCATTAATACGGTTATGCTTCCGCCAACAAGTAAGGTATGCTGAAATAAAGAAGCCAAAAACTCCACACTCGTCGGATCGCTCCAATGTAAATCTTCAAAAATCAACAAAAAAGGTTTGTCATCCTCTTTATCATCAATATTCAGTAACAGAATAAGTAAGACATTAAACAAAATTTTTTTCTGCTCATCGGGGTTTAACTCCATCACGCATTGCCCCTCAGGTAAAGTGAACCCTAACCAGATCCACAAAACAGCGATACCTTGTTCTGTATCAATTTCATCATATTGATTTAATATGGATGTGAACTGTTGAATAAGGCAAGTGGAAGACGCTCCCTCAACCGCATAGGCATGTTTTAGCGAAGATAAGATAGGGTATAACGCATTAAATTGATGCTCTGGTAAACACTGAATAATGATTGGCTGGTGTGTCATTACTCCTTGCCTTAATTCGAACATTAAACGTGATTTTCCTATTCCTGCTTCACCATAAATAAATGCTGATTTTCTCTCTTGGGCTAAAGACAATAACAGTGCCATTTCTGGCTCTCGGCCAATGAAATCATGATATTTTCCATTAACCCTAAGAAAGCTAAACGCTTCAACCTTACGCTCACCGATCAATTGATAGAAAGCACTATATGCTCCCAAAACATCACTTTCTGTTTTAGTTACTGCAAACTCAATATGATTGCCCAGCAGTCGTTCACTGGCTTGAGTACATAATATTTGTTGTGGCAAGGCATGACGCATTAACGCCATAGCACGATTGATTGTATCCCCCTCAGGAACAGAATCTCGATAATGGGTCACCACGCCCGTATTGATTGCCATTCTGACTTGCACTTCAATACCGACACTCAACTTCAATAAAGCATTGCATTTATTCAATCGACTGCTTATTTCTAATGCCGTACGCGCACATAAACGACTGTCATTATCACTCACTTTCGGGTAACCAAAATAAAACAGTTGAGTATCTCCTAAATCCCCAACATGAAAAGCACCATAGCTCACGGCAACATTTGAGCATTGTGATTTTTGATCGCGATGAATGGCATCAATGACTTCTAAGTCCAACCGATCTTCAACAACAGACACAATATTTAAACATAAGCATAATACTGAGATCTGTTTGCGCTCAATCAAACCACTAAAAGCAAAGACATCAAGATCCAATTGTGTTTCATCATGATCCACCAATTGAGCAGACGCGGAAGGAGGCAGCGCTTCATGCGCCTCTTCCATTGAAGGGCTAAACTGCCCAACCAAAGATAGAAAGTTTAACTGATTCAACTCATGATAAATGTCAGTTGCCACACCCGCCCTATCTTGCACTTTTTTATTTAAGACACGACGTAATAAATTGGCAACGGGATGACCCGCTAACGCTGCAGGAATAGGAACATTAGACTGACTCAATTGTTTATGAAAAATAGAGGCTAAATTAGAGCCAGCCATCACAGCCTGCCCCGTTAAACATTCAAGGAACACCAGCCCCCATACATACAAATCACTTTTAACTGTAGGTGGCTCCCCTCTTAACTGCTCCGGCGCACTGTATGAAGGTGTCCCTAAAGTTTCTTGAGTTAATGTCAAGCTGACATCATCAGCTTGACGGGCTTCATTAGTGAGCGCCCCAATACCAAAATCAAGAATTTTGACATGGTGGTTCACATCCGATTTCATCAACATGATATTGGCAGGCTTAAGATCTCGATGGATCACGCCTCGCTCATGGGCATGAGACAAAGAATCGAGTATTTGAGACATCACATTAACCGCTTGTACTGGCCTCAGTGGGCCTTGCTCAAATAAGACTTCTTTTAAAGATCTGCCATCAATATATTCAAATACTGCGAAAATCAAATCATCATCAATACAACCCTTATCGAGTAAACGCACGATATTGGGGTGAGAAAGACGACTATTTAATTGCGTTTCACGATCAAACCGAGCAAGATAACGGTGACGCTTATCTTCATCAAAATCTGACACTAACGTCAAAAATTTAATGGCTACAACTTGATCAGTTTTAATATGAATCGCGCGATAAATTTGTCCAAAGCCCCCCTGACCAATTTTATCGAGTAATTTATAATCTGTGGAATGAAATTTTGCTGGAATATTGGAATTGGGTAACTGACATAAGTTCATTTTTCTGCGCCTCTCAAATCATGACAAATTTGCCAGAAAAGGTAAGACTCAGCCCCTAACTTATCTAAAACTAGTTAAACCTACAGGATAAATAAGGTAATGTAAACAATATGTAACTTTAAGCGAGAAGTCTGCAATCTCAAAGTGCTATTGGCAACCTTATCGATAATTGCTTCGCAAATTGATTAATTTGATCTCTGACTCGACGAAATTCATCTATTACTTGACTCTCTGTCCCCAAAGACAAACTAGGATCCTCGAAGCTATAATGAATTTTTTTCAAGTTATGAGAAAATGTGGGGCACATTTCATTGGCTCTATTACACACAGTAATAAGGTAGTCAAACCTCATATCTTGATAGTCATCTATCAAGTTAGACTGATGATCAGCAATATCAATATTGACTTCTTTCATCACACGAATAGCTATCGGATTCACTCCATGAGTCTCAATACCAGCACTATATACGTTAAAACCTAAATACTGCTTTAAGAAACCATGTAGCATCTGAGATCGGCATGCATTCCCAGTACAAACAACGAGAATATTCATTATTTACCCCTGTAAACCATTACAAAATAAATGTGTCGCAGAATGAGTTGGGTGATTAAATATTTTGTCATTACTGCCACTTTCAACAATACACCCCCCCTTTTCATTCACCCAACACACACAAACTTGATCAGCAATACGCCTTGCTTGGCCTAAATTATGTGTCACAATAATGATGGTCACCTTCTCTTTTAATGTTAATAGTAAACGTTCAATACTTGCAGTAGAAAGTGGATCAAGTGCACTGCAAGGTTCATCAAGTAACAAGATATCCGGCTCTAAAGCCAATGAGCGTGCAATACACAGTCTTTGCTGTTGCCCACCAGAGAGCATAAAAGCCCCCTTCTTTAAATCCTGCTCAACTTCGCTCCACAAATTAACCTCTCGCAGTACTTTCTCTACTTTTTGTTTCAAAATGGACTTCTTAGTAATACCGTACTGACGTAAAGGAAATTGAATATTATCCTCAATTGAAAGAGGAAATGGATTAGGCTGTTGAAAAACCATACCAATGCGTTGTCTGAGTATGCTATCTGGTATGGTATCAATATTGACACCATCAAGCTTAATCTCTCCTTCTACGCAACATTCAGGCACTAACTTATGAATACGATTAATGGTACTTAACAAACTACTTTTACCACAGCCTGACGGGCCAATAAGCGCTGTTATCTTCCCAGGCTTTGCGATTAACGAAGCATTATTGATAGCTTGTTTATTACTATACTTAATAGATAACTGATTGATTTCAAGACTAGCGGCAGCAGTTTGTCCAATCAAGGTTTCACTCTTTTTCATCAATCGACTCAAAAAATGCATTTTCCTCTCCTTATCTTGAATGCCGAGTTAATCTATGACTTATTCGTCTTGCTAATATATTTAGCAAAATTAATAAAATCAGTAAGAAAGCTGCCGTCGTTGCCGCATTCTGTTGGCCACCAATCACATTCATAGATAAATCATAAATATGAACAGACAATACACGCCCAGAGTCATGCAATGTGCTCGGCTCTCTAGTCACATAACCTGCGGTATAAATAAGTACCGCAGTTTCAGCAAGTGCCCTTCCCACACTGATAATTAACGCGCTGATCACGCCTGAACTGCTCATAGGTAATAATATCTTTGCGATATAGGCTCCAAGTGATATATTCAATGCCTCTGAGGATTTCTTGTATTCACTGGGTACCGCTTGAAAAGCTTGCTCTGAAATAAGAATAAATAACGGCAGCACCATACAAGCTAAACTTAATCCTCCCGATAAGATAGAAAATCCCATCTTAAAATAAATAGCAAACATCGCGTATCCAAATAAGCCAAACACAATAGAAGGCACAGAAGATAAAATACGTAAACTCAGTCGAATAACTTGACCTTTTTTACTGTTCACCTTTAGGCATTCGCTCAAATATAACGCACTGCCGATGCCCACAGGGATCACGACTAAGAAACACACAAAAAGCACCCAAAAAGTCGATATTATGATGGCGTAGATCCCGCCTTGGGTGCCAGCATTCGTTGGGTTATTCAGTAAAAAATTAAACGTTAAGGAAGGTAATCCACGATAGAGTACATCGAGTACAAGCATTAAGGGTAACAATAAACATAAACCTGCCATCAACCAAATTGTGAGGCGCCAAAACCACTCAAAGACATAGACTCTATTGTGTATATTCATGCTTATATCGACTCACAATGAGAACTAAGAAACTAGTCATTAATAACAAGATAAAGCCACTCACAAATAATGCAGAACGATGGATATCCATTGCATAAGACATCTCTAAAGCAATATTTGCCGTTAACGTTCTGACAGGATCAAAAATTGAATGCGGAATTTGAACGACATTTCCACAAACCATCAATACAGCCATGGTTTCGCCTAAGGCACGACCAAGTTGCAATATCATGCCCGAAAAAATACCAGGTGAAGCGGAAGGTAAAATAATACTAGAAATAATACTGTAACGCGGTAACCCCATTGCATAGGCAGAAATATAATAATCCTTTGGCACTGCTTCCAATGCGCTATCTGCTGTAATCGCAATAAGTGGCAAAATCATTAATGCCAATACTAAAGTACCCGCTAATAAACTGGCACCAGGAGGAGCAATTTGATTAATAAAGGGCACGATAACCAATAAGCCCCAAAGTCCAAAAACAACAGAAGGAACCCCAGTTAATAACTCCGTTATCACACGGAAAAAATGAGCAATCCATTTAGGTGCATAAAAACGTACAAAAATAGCCAAAGCTAAACCAAAAGGGATGGCAAGCAATATTGCACCTAACGCCGTATAAAGACTCCCCACTAACATGGGCACTAGATTAAAATGCTGACTTGCAGGATCCCAAGCATCACTCGTCAATAATTGTATAGGGGAAACATTGACAAATAGTTTCCCACTTTCCCATGCTAAAAATATCACAATAAAAATGAGGATACCGCCCGATATCCAAGCAGTAAATCGCAACATCGATGTCAACATCCACGGCCTATTCATTGCGCAACAACAAAAAATTGATCATGAACAATCGGCAACACAATTGACGATTGCGAAAATTGAATAAATTGCTTAACAGCTAAAGAGGGCTCGCCTAAAGTGACTAAATTAAGCTCCCTCATCATTGGAAATGTATGGCTTTTTAACATACGAATCGAAGCTTCTATGTTATTCATTGGCAATAACTTAATGGGAGCATCATGATTAATTTCAAATTGAGCCGCGCCGATGGATACATAAGCTATTGATTGTGGTGATTGCATTACCGATAAAATGGCATGCTGATTATCCCCAATAATAATATCCGCTTCTACATCACTTTCATTCAATTTAAAATAATCTAAAAACAACTCTTGAGTTGAACGACCCGCAGCCTTATGAATAACGGTGATCGCTCGATCATCCCCTCCTAACTCTGCCCAATTGTTCACTTGATTAGCATAAATAGCTTGAATTTGTTGACTATCTAAAGACACGATAGGATTATCTCGATGAACAATCATAGCAATACCGTCTAGAGCAATAACATAAGAAGATAAGTCCGCCTCACTTAACTTCAATTGCCTTGATACCATACCAATATCGGCCATACCGGAACGGGCATCAGCAATACCACGAGATGACCCCCCAGTTTGTACATCAATATAGACATTGGGGTGCTGTTTCTCATAAGCTTCTGCCATTAGGCTAACCAAAGGAGCGACGGTACTTGAACCGGTTATCGTAATCTTTTCTTTAATATTTTCATCATTAGGCTGGCAACCGATAATGAAAATCAGCACTATGACTAAATAAAATGATTTCATTTTGTTATTCCATATTTAATATTTATACAAAATAAAAGACTATTTTTCAGCATAAAGGTGTACACTATGAATATTTCCTGAAACGGCATTCAACATTCGGTTAAACATAAAATCCCCTACACCTTTTTTTATTTCTGTCGCTTCTAAATCAAGTACAGATAGTAACTCTTCACTTGTATAAGTTTTAAATCCCATCACTTTGCAATTTTTAAAACCAACGGATTTCATAATTTTTAAATAATGTTCAAGTTGAGTTGCACCAGACACACAAGTTGCATATAAGGCCGCTTGTTTTAATATCCAATTAGGAATATTCTCATCAATGACTATATCACTAAATGAAATACTTCCAGTTGGTTTTAACACTCTATAGACTTCCCCCATGACTTTACCTTTATCTGTCGATAAGTTAATCACACAGTTGGAAATCACTCTATCGACACTCATATTATCAAGTGGAATAGCCTCAATTAACGCATTCTTCAACTCAACATTGTTAAGTTGCAAACTATCAACTTTTTTTTGCGCAATAGACAACATCTCATCAGTCATATCAATGCCTATAACTCGCCCATCTTGTCCCACTTTTTCAGCTGCAAGAATAACATCCAGTCCAGTACCACAACCTAAATCAAGTACTGTTTCTCCTTCTTTAATTTTGGCAATATCAATGGGGTTACCACAAGAAAAATTATGCTCTAATATTTGACTATCAATATCAGCAAGTCCATCAATAGAGTATCCTGAAAGAGATAAAATAGCATCACTTTCCGTGGCAATTACCCTTCCATTCTCACTAAAAGATGAATGTGTGGAGAGTGCGCTTGCATATGCATTTCTAATTGAATCTTTATCAAAGCTATCCTTTTTATGCTGCATATTAATCAACCTCTTAATTTGTTTGTCTAAAGAAACATCCCCATTATTAAATTATAAATTCTCTTCCTCATATTATTCGCTTAGAAATATTTTAATGCGTTAGTTAACTTATCATCTGAAGTTACATTTTAGTTTTACTGAATAAATTTTCAACCCAGTATATTATTTATGAAGGTAACAAAAAATTAAAACCTAATAAAACCAATGTAAAAACAGATAAAACTAAAATTAACTCATTAACAATGCAAGTATGATTTTACAAAAACAATCGATATTTTGGTATTAGTTTAGTATTAGTTTTAATACATTTTCAACCAGAAAATGTCTTTTAAGTATTAAAAAAGTATTAGACAAGTATGAAAGTTAGTATGAAAAAGAATGGGGTTATGCGGTTATTACATTATTTTAATGTATAGTATCTACATACTTTATTAACCATCCAAACTTTATTCACCATCATTGTTTAAATAAGTCGTTTAAGTAGAAAAGTAGTCTAAAAGGAGGTTGAAATGAACACATCAGATCCTGATGCAAATTTATCCCAAGAATTGCTGTCTAAACAGAAATACCGTCATTTAATTGGCTACTTAATTTCCAGTGCAATTGCAGGAGAAATTGTCGCGGCAAAAGCTTACGCTCAAATGTCCCTTTTAACAGGAAATAGGATCGAAATGAAGATGCTATTAAAAGAAGGCCAAGAAGAGCTAATGCATGCTGATATGCTAGAAAAGTTAGCTAAACAACTTAATGTCCCTTTTGTTAATCGTATAATCGAACCTGAATGGGAAAATATTCTTGCTTTTATCAAAGAAAAAGCAAATAACAATGATTATATGAGTTGCTTTCTTGCTCAAGAAATAGTCTTAGAAAGTATGGCGATTGTACTCTACCAAACCATGTCAGGTGAAGGTTCTGAAGTGGATAATATCACCGCAAAAGTGACAAAACGCATTCTAGCCGATGAACTAGAGCACGTCGACTCTGGGATCAATTACCTCAAAGATAATCTACGCAAGAACAAAACGCTTACCTATGAAAAGTTAAGTGAAGTCAATGATAAAGTATTACCCCAAGTTTATAATTTAATCCGTAATGGGTGTGATTCTCTGTGCAGTGAAATGAATGTAGAATGCGGTACCTTTGGCCCTGAAGAAATTGGTCTCGATTTCGACACATTAAGGTTAAATGCGCTTGACCGGTATATGGAAACGCTCGATGAAGCTGGCGTTGAACCAGAGGTCATTAGCCGATTAATGTTAAATGTTGCAGGGTTTAACAACAAAGATTCTGCAATGCAGCAGCAATGCTGTTGCTAAATGCTGTTGTTACTCAAACCAGTAATCAACATTAATTAAGCCTATCATCCACTTAGGACAAATATTCGAAGAGGTAATATGAAAAGCGAACGTTATAACAAAATCCTTCTTACTGGCGCTTCAGGCTTTCTAGGTCATATTATCTTATCTCGACTGCTAGCCGATTATCAGTGTGACATTATCATGTTATTACGCCCAGGAGCAGAACTACAACAACTCAAAAATAATGTAGAAGATTATCTTAAAAATAGTGATATTTCCATAGATAACAATCAATGGGATAGAGTTACGCCAATATTTGTCTCTCAACCAGGAGAAAGCTTACCTGGGGGGGTTGAACAAAAAATAGGCGTAATTGATGCCATTTTTCATGCAGCAGGTAATGTTGATTACTTCGACACAGAGCAATTACACATTGGTAATGTGCAATACACAAGTAATCTTATCCAACTTGCTAAGCGCTGTCACGCTCAACAATTTATCTATGTATCAACTGCTTTTTCATCTGGCTACAAAGATATGCCCATTTTAGAGCAAGCCTGTTGTCCTCCCTTTAAAGATCCTACTGCATATGTCACATCAAAACGTCATGCAGAAACTTTAGTTGAACAAAGTGGAATACCTTATTTCATTATGCGTCCCTCCATTGTCATTGGGCACAGTAAAACAGGCTATTATAGAGGTAAACGTTACGGTCTTTATCAACAATGGATGTTAATGGAGAAGCTTTTTCATAACCACTATATTGCGAACTGGCATTATGTCGCCAATGGAAAAAAGCTCCAATTAGTTCATTGTGATAGCTTTGAAAATATGCTATTTGCAGCAATAGAAACATTACCAGTGAACACACACGTTAATATTGTTTCTGAATCAAGCACGTTACCCAGTTATCGTGATGCTGTCGATTTGTGGTTTAAGCGAGTACTCAAACCCAAATCCATTTCCTACTATGATGATTATGACTCTCTCCCACTAAGCAAACTATCCAGAAAAGAAAGAATGTTTTTTAACTTAATAAAAACCAATACCGAAATAGCAACTGCTTCTTGGTTTTTTGAAACAACTTCAAGCCAAAAAATACAAGCCAAAGGGATTGAAATAAATGATGTCACTTTGACCTCCCTCTTACGCTGTCAAAATAGCTTTGTTAAGCAATCAACCTTACTTAATCTCTAATAGTATGTTTAACTTCAAACGAACAGTGTATTTAGACAACAATGTAACGACGCCACTTTCTCCAGCAGTCATTAAAAGAAAAATTAACATCAATGAATAGAGGAATAACGTTTAATGCTAAACACAAAAACACGCTTAATAATACACTCAGTATTACCATTCCAAATATAGACAAACAAAGCCTTATCGCATTTTTAGATCATCATCATATTTGCATATCCACTGACTCAGCATGCTGCAGTACCCCTTCTACAGCGTCACATGTACTCATTGCTATAGGATTAAATAAAAAACAAATCAATGAAACTATACGAGTCAGTTTATCCACACAAACAACTGAAAAAGAGATCAAGTATTTCATAAAAAATCACATACTTTCTTAGACACTTACATACAAAATATTACCCTAATACCTCCTCAACATATTGATGATACATTCTTACAAAAAACGGATTGTTGTCTACTCGATATTCGAAGTCAATTAGAAAGGCTGTCGATGGAAAGCATTCCGAACTCTCATGAGTATAATGCTGTTAATTGTCAGTCTATCATACGCACTTTTGATAAAAACGATAAACTCATTTTAATTTGTTATTCTGGAATGAAAGCCATGATATTCACATACTAATTGTCTCATGCCGGTTTTCGACATATTCACGTACTCACAGGGGGATTAATTGCCTGGAGAAAAATCAGTAAACAAAATCATCAGAGAATTGACAAATAGAAAGTAGTGTTAAAGAAAGTTGACCCACTTAACAGATCCACTATTATAGGAGAATATCGGCTTCCTTAAGGAGTCATTGATGCTAGATTCTCTACTACTATTTGATAGCCATTTTCACATCATTGATAACAAGTACCCTTTAATTCCCAATCAAGGTTATTTACCCGACTCTTTTACCGTGGCAGATTATCGTCATCGAACCAGTCAGTATCAGGTTTGCGGTGGAGCCATCGTCTCTGGCTCTTTTCAAGGCTTTAATCAAAGCTACTTAATAGATGCACTGACACAATTAGGGCCAAATTTCGTCGGTGTCACTCAACTCCCAGTCGATACAAAGGATGAAGCGATCATCCAACTCAATAAAGCTGGCATTCATGCTTTACGTTTTAATTTGAAGCGGGGCGGTTCAGAGGACATCACCCACTTAAGTCGTATGGCTCACCGTGTTTATGACCTCGTTGGTTGGCATATTGAATTGTACATAGACAGTCAAGATTTACCGCCGTTATATTCACAGATCATTTCACTTCCCGCCGTCAGCATTGATCATTTAGGGCTCAGTAAAGCAGGGTATCCAACCTTACTGAAACTGGTTGAACAAGGTATTAAAGTCAAAGCCACTGGCTTTGGAAGAGTTGATTTTAATATCAAAAATGCATTAAAAAATCTCTATTTGGCCAACCCAAGTGCGCTCATGTTTGGTACTGACATGCCTTCTACCCGTGCACCGCGCCCCTATAAAGACGACGATTTCTTCACTGTTATAGATACACTGGGCGAAAGCGCCGCCCAAAATGTATTTAGCGGTAATGCCAAAACATTTTATCGACTTCCTTAACTTCGCCAAAATGCGCATAGGTATTTATACAAAAAATTGTCATACTCTACTATTGAATATACACTTTACTGGATAGAGAGCTCTTAAATGATCCAAGACAGAGCCAGTCAAATGGTCATATTTCATACCTTAGTAAAGGTTGGCAGTTTTACCAAAGCGGCAGAAAATCTTCAAGTATCCACCTCTCATGTCAGTAAACAATTATCTCTACTCGAAAACGACCTCAATATAAAATTGGTCCAGCGTACGACACGTAGCTTCACATTAACAGAAGCAGGCCAGCGCTTTTCTCATCATTGCGAACAAATTATTTATCATATAAAAGAAGCAAACTTATTAATGGATGGTGCACGAGACGATGTCTCAGGCGTACTCAGGTTAGGTGTATCACAATCATTTGGCACATTACATATCATTCCTGCCATAGACAAACTACGTCAGCAATACCCCGAATTAACGGTCGAGATCCGTTTATTCGATCACAAAGCCAATATGTTAGAAGAAAACCTTGATCTTTGGTTGACTAATTTTGAAGAAATCCCCGAAGGTTATGTCGCACAACGATTGGCCAATACCCGCTTTATTTTAGCTGCATCCCCACATTACCTTATTAATCATGAGCCGCCTCATCATCCCAATGATCTACTGCAACACAATTGTCTAATTTATCAAAGTAGTCTGAGAAATTATCATCACTGGGCTTTCTCCAAGTATGATGAAAACCTGTGCATTAAAGTTTCAGGTAATTACCGTGTCGATTTAGCAGAAGCGGTTCGAGATGCAGCCATCTCAGGCTGGGGAGTTGCTTATCTAGCCAGTTATTTACTGCAGAATGAATTCCGTAATGGCCAATTAGTACAACTTTTACCAAACTGGAAAGCCTGTCAACACATGCCTTTCTATGCCGTGTACCCCAGCCGTAAACATTTACCTAAAAAAACATCAGCCGCTTTAAACTTCTTTAAAAAACATATCGGTCATGAGCCATATTGGGATACTCACTTACGATCTTACGTAAAAATATAAGCCAACACGTGATCAATTTATTTTTTAAGGAGAAAAATATTATTTCCATATGGAAAATAAAAACCATTAAATACATGTAAGTTAATGTAAATAAATGATAAAAAAATTCAAAAATAAACAGAATAATTTCTCATTACATTTAATTCATAAAGTAAGATTGCATGATCACTTTATAAGCCTAGAATGCGCCTTTCTTTATATTACTTATTGAGGTTTCCATGATATCCTTGCTTGGTATTGCTGTCATTTTGCTGGTTGCTTGGCTGTTATCCAATAATCGTCGACACATTCCCATTCGTACTGTCACATTAGCTTTTATTTTACAAGTAACCTTTGCATTATTAGTGCTTTATATTCCTGCAGGCAAAGCGGTACTCGATAGCGCCACTCACGGGGTATCAAGTGTCATTAATTATGGACAAGAAGGCATTAACTTTGTGTTTGGTGGCTTAGCAACAGGCAATGTTGGATTTGTCTTCGCAATTAATGTACTCGGCATTATTATCTTTTTTTCCGCTTTAATTTCAGGCCTTTATCATATTGGGTTAATGCCAAAAGTGATTAATATCATTGGGGGCGGACTACAAAGATTACTCGGCACTGGACGTGCTGAATCCTTATCTGCTACAGCCAATATTTTTGTTGGCCTCATAGAAGCCCCTTTGGTTATCAAGCCTTACTTGAAAAAAATGAGTGACTCGCAATTCTTTGCTGTCATGACCTGCGGACTGGCCTCTGTAGCTGGCGGCACTATGGTCGGTTACGCAGCCATAGGTGTGGATTTAAACTATCTCATTGCAGCCGCTTTCATGTCTGCGCCTGCGGGGTTATTGATGGCTAAAATGCTCTTCCCGCCACACAAAAGCGAGCAACATCAAGATGAAATCACCTCCGTTGAAATACCAAGAGCCACCAATGTAGTTGAGGCCTTAGCCGATGGAGCAATGTCTGGTTTGAGAATTGCTGTCGCAGTGGGTGCAACCTTACTCGCTTTTGTCGGGGTCATTGCATTATTAAATGGCATGCTGGGCTATGTTGGTGATTTATTTGGTATGCAATTAAGCTTTCAACTGATTTTAGGCTATTTATTCGCTCCAGTGGCTTGGCTGCTGGGCATTCCTTGGCATGATGCCATTATGGCTGGTTCGTTAATTGGTAATAAAATTATCGTCAATGAATTTGTGGCTTTTATTCAGTTAATCGATATCAAAGATCAACTCGCTCCCCATTCTGTCGCCATTGCAACCTTTGCATTATGTGGCTTTGCCAATATCTCAACCATGGCCATTTTAATCGGCGGATTAGGTAGCCTCATTCCTGAAAGACGCAGCTTCATATCGACCTATGGTTTTCGTGCGATCACGGCAGGCGTTCTCGCGAACCTAATGAGCGCAGCCATTGCTGGATTCATTCTGTCTCTTTAGCCCATAAAATGGGCATCAATACGATGCCCATTTTATACAATACGCTAAGCAAAAAACATGTTGAGCAGAAGCTCTAGGTTAAATAGGACAACTCAAACACTTGCGTCATCACTTTATACAACTCAGTTCCTTGATGAACTGATGCCGAAGCAAAATGTAAAAGAGGCACGCAAGTATGCTCTAAAGACAATGGCGTTAAAGCTTGCTCTGTACCATATAAATCAAGCCTGAGTATATTCGCCAATACCCCGCCTGCGGGTAACACTCTTCCTAAAGGCGCTTTATATTCAACCAATCCAGATAAAGGCGCATGATACTTTTTATAATCTTTCAAATAACACGCGTATCTTGGCATCTGCTCTGGCAGAACTGTATCTTTAATCACACCTCGATGGCTTAAATAGGCCAAAATCCCCTTAGCATCAATTTTCGCTTCCGCCAAATCAACATACTCTTGGCTTCCCAGCTCTAACGTAAAAGCTGACATGGGTATATCAAAATTTATTTCTTGTGATTGCAAGTAATCGCTTAATTGCCACCAAGGACAAAAAATAGATTCGTCCATTGCTCCACCAAACTCATTTGGCATCACTAAAGTATAAGGAATAGAAAAATAGCGCGCAGCGTTAATATCATATTCAGGGCAATACAAATGCTTACACGACTTAGGGCCAGTATGTAAATCCAAGACAATTTCAGAATCCAACGCCAAAGCTTGAAGGTTTAATGCCAAACGTTTACCCGTACTCAGCCCCCACTCATTATCCAAAGCTTCTTCACAGATCCCGATAAGTGTTGCTCGATAAGCTTGGATAAATGATGCGCTATCTAAATCTTTATGCGCCTCAACCCATTTGGGGATATCAATCAAAGGTGCTTGGTATTCCCTATTCCAATTCACACCAGTAATAGGATCGAATCGCCCTAACGTAAACTCGCCGCTTTTCTGATTAATGCCCAGTGGATTGGCTAAAGGCAACAACCGAATATCACCTAAAATATCAAATTGCTCAAGCATTGACATTAATTGATAAATAACCGCATTACCTTGCACTTCAGCACCATGCACATTGGCTTGAATAAACACCGCTGGCGCACTACTATCTCGCCCTTTAAATTCGAAAATCGGCACAGTTAGCGGTTGGCCTGTGGCAAGCTCTCCTACTGTTAACTGTGTTTGGCGATACTTCATCACTCGCTCCTAAAGTGCCTTTAAGCGACTTCTTGTGTTTCAAAGAGATCTTGATGCAACGCATTAACCACCTGCGCAGCTTCTGACTCTGCAACGAGAACACATAAATTATGTGGACTGGCTCCTTGACAGATCATTCGCACATTATGTGGCTCTAAAACTTCAAATACACGGCGACATACTCCAGCTGTTGTCGCAATTTTATTGCCCACTATCGCAATCAAAGCTAAGTGCTCTTCAACTCTCACACGGCTGTGTTGAGAAAGCTCTTGTAATAGAGACTCATTCAATAGGCCATGACCGCTGGAATCCGATCCGGTTTTATCAAGGGTTAGCGCTACATTGACCTCTGAGGTAGTAATGAGATCGACACTGATTTTATGTCTGGCTAAAGTCGCAAAGGTTTCAGCTAAAAACCCCTGAGCATGTAACATTTGCAAGCTATGTAAATTCAATAAGGTTTGATCTCGCCTAACGGCAACAGCACGATAAACGGGTTCAGCATTCACTTGATGTCGAATCCAAGTGCCGCCTTTCTCCGGCGCCCAGCTCGACCCCACAAAGACCTGAATTTTTTGTCTCACAGCAGGTAGAATAGTTGCCGGATGCAATACCTTAGCACCAAATGTCGCCATTTCAGCCGCTTCATTAAAGCTAATTTCCTTAATGGGACGAGCGTTAGGAGCAAGCCTTGGATCTGTGGTATAAATGCCTGCCACATCCGTCCAAATTTGTACCGCATCCGCCTGTAACGCCTCAGCTAATAAAGCCGCTGAATAATCACTTCCCCCTCGACCTAAGGTCGTTGTATAGCCTTGGTAATCAGCCCCAATAAAACCTTGCGTCACTATAACTTCTTCAATTAATTTAGGGGCTAACTGTGCTTGAGTCAGTTCTGAAATATGCTCTATTTGCGGCTCTGCCCGCCCAAAAAAGCTATCGGTTCTCAGTATATTTCTAACATCAAAGGCACTGGCTTTAGCCCCTTTTTCCCTTAATACTGCCGCAAATAAGACAGATGAACACTGCTCTCCTTGGGCTAACAATTCATCCATCACAGCTTTCGAACGCTGCATGAATAATTGCTCACTCAATGTTTTAATACGCTCAAGCACTGCTTCAATATGCGCAACAACTCCACTTGGAAAGCCAAGCTTCTCTAAAATTTGATGCTGAATAACAGAAATTTGTTGAATTAACGTTTGTCGTCTTTCAGATCCTGTATCCGCTTGTGTCAATTCAACCAGCAAATTAGTCACACCACTGGAGGCGCTCACGACCACAAGTCGAGTTTGAGGATTATCAATAATAATACTGGCGCAACGATGCATTGCATCATAATCAGCCACTGAGGTTCCACCAAATTTAGCAACGATTAAAGACATGCTTTTCTCTCCATAGTCAAACGGCAAGAAAAGAGAGAATAAAAAATAAACCACACAGCCAACATGAAAAAAGCTCCGAACTTAATATTGTTCGAAGAGCCTGGTGTAAGACGAGTTTCTCGAAATCGGGAAATAGCGATCATCACCAGAAGCCCTCCACCCAGTTATACCCAAATTATTGAGTATAGGTGACAATTGACAGGATTCAGCCTGAACAACCGATAATAAACACCACTAAATATTCATTACCTCGGCGCTAATCTCCCTCATAAGTTATCTTTGGTGTTAGTTCACCCATAACTTACTACCTAGTTAACGCTCCTCTTCTGTAACTTAAATCTTTATAGGATCTAATAGGCATAATAAATATCAAATGCAATAAGATAAAGTCAATGTAAATAAAAAAGTATAAAAAACAAAAATAAAAATAAACAATATATTTACACAATGAAACCAACAACAAACAAGTGAGCAAACAAAATAAAGAATTAACTCAAAGTAAAATTAACACTCATTAAAATAGATTGACTTCCATCCATTTTATTCTGGTAATTCAGATACCAATTTCATTTTTTTAGAAAATGACCCCAAACAAATTTCTTTTTTTTGAAAAAGGCAAGGTATAAGTTTAAGCATATCCGTTTCAACGTAATAAATGGCGTTTTGATTAAACTTAAGCCCAATTTCTACCCCTATTTCTCTTTCCACTGCTATCGCCCAACTCTTCTCCATATGGCACAAATCCACTGATGCTCCCATGATTTCGCGATAGAGTAACCCCAAATGTTCAAGTTCATTTTGCAGTTTTTTATCTAATAGCCTATTTTGACTCGACGATAAAATGACCCCTTTGGGGTTGTGTGCAGTAATAATAGCAAAGGATAATTGAGGAGAAAGCGCTTGAGTAAAGAAGAATTCAGTTTCTTGATAACACTGCCATAGATTATTAACTAAGCTATTCATAATAATATATTTTTATAATTAAACCTGTTTAATTATAGCAATTGTGCACTTTATAACCACCCAAGAGGTTGGGCCAATTAAATTTTAGATTTACAATTATTATTAATCAATAAGTTACATCAAAAAAAACGTTTTCCATCCAGATTAAATCAGTTTTTTTTAACATTTTATTTGTTAACAAATGCCTAAAACGAGTACAATAGAAATGTAAGCCAGTCAACTTAATGCTATTTGGGGTACAAAAGTTACGAGTATCTAAAAGAATAAAATTAAGTATTGGCTGTATCACTGTATTCTTGTATTAAATGTAAATTATGCTTAAATTAACATTTAAACTTTAAAAAAAAACAATTGCTAAGGAACTTTTCTTTACTTTTGTTTCTCAAAGTAGCAGTAATACAGTTCACATTTTCTTTTGTGAGATACCCATACTTTACTCAATAGAAGGTATGTTACCGTTTCAAGAACAATTACAGAGAAAGATTAGTCTTGAAACAGTAAATTGTTAGCATAATGAGCTCGGGCGCATTTTAAGTAGCAGGCGCTCATGGTTAGAATAGATTGACAGAAATTAGGTAAATTAATATGCAAAACCCGCACATTCTGATCGTTGAAGATGAAGCTGTAACCCGAAACACGCTAAGAAGTATTTTTGAAGCTGAAGGATATGTGGTAAGTGAAGCCAATGATGGCGCTGAAATGCATAAAGCGATGCAAGAAAACAAAGTTAATTTAGTTGTCATGGATATCAACTTACCAGGCAAAAACGGATTACTATTAGCGCGAGAATTACGTGAAATTAATAATATCGGTCTTATCTTCCTAACGGGTCGAGATAATGAAGTCGATAAAATCCTAGGTCTTGAAATCGGTGCCGATGATTACATCACTAAACCTTTCAACCCTCGTGAACTGACCATTCGTGCACGTAACTTATTAACTCGCGTCAATAGTACGGGAGAAGAGTCTGAAGAGAAAAGTGCCGTTGAATATTATCGTTTCAATGGATGGAGTCTTGAAATCAATAGCCGTTCTTTAGTCAGTCCACAAGGTGAATCATATAAATTACCGCGTAGTGAGTTCAGAGCTATGCTTCACTTTGTTGAAAACCCTGGTAAAATTTTAAGTCGTGCCGACTTGTTGATGAAAATGACTGGACGTGAATTAAAGCCTCATGACCGTACTGTTGACGTGACTATTCGCCGCATTCGTAAACATTTCGAAAGTCTTCCTGATACACCAGAAATCATTGCCACTATCCACGGTGAAGGTTACCGTTTCTGCGGTACCTTAGACGAGTAACATAAAAAATAACAGCTGAATAATCACTTCTTTATTCATCACTAAAAAGCCAGTCATAAGACTGGCTTTTTTATACCCATGATACTTCAAGCTGCAGGATTCTGCTGGAAGTATCACGGGTATTATCTTACTGCTTGAGTTTCCTGTCTAAAAAATCCGCTAACGAGCGATACAAATGATTGCGAACCTTTTCTCCCCGCATAGAGTGTTTCGAGCCAGGATAATCTATCATTTGAAACAATTTCCCTTCATCTTGTAATGCTTTATAAACTCGCGTGCTGTTTTCAAATAATACATTGTCATCCGCCATGCCATGATACATGAGTAAGCCCGACTGATACCCCTTAACATAAGGAAAAACACTACTGGCTTCATAGCCTTTGGCATTTGTGATTGGCGATCCTAAATAGCGCTCAGTGTAATGAGTATCATACAAATGCCAATCTGATACGGGTGCGCCAGCAATAGCAGCTTTAAAAATATTGGGAGCCTTAAATATTCCCATTAATGCCATATACCCACCATAGCTGTGACCATAAATAGCAATATTATCACCATCAACAAAAGGAAGTCCCTTCAAATACTCAACACCTAATAACTGATCCTTCAGCTCTACATCCCCTAAATGCTCATAGAGAGCTTGCTCAAATTGCGTTCCCCTGTGGGCAGAACCTCTGTTATCTAACTGAAACACAATAAAACCTTGTTGTAATAAATACTGAGTAAAGTAATCTTGCTCACTCCAAGCATTCACTGCCAATTGTGCATGAGGGCCGCCATATACTCGCACAACAACAGGATATTGTTTATTAGGGTCAAAATCTGTCGGTTTAAATAAACGATAAACCAGCTTCTGACCATCTTCTGCTTCAATATTCCCCCACTCTGGAAGCTGCCAACGACCGAAATAAGCATAAAGTGGATGAGAAGAAGTCACCGCATTTTGCTCAATCCACATTAATCGCTTACCTGTTGCATCATGCAAACTCACCTGAGGAGGCTGAGATAAACGACTAAAGTTATCTAAATAAATAGGGCTATGCTCAGCAAAAGTTATATTGTGCTCCCCTGACAAATGGGTTATAGCTTCGATCTCTCCTCCACTCAAGGCAACACGATAGAGTTGTTTTTCGATGACAGCCGTTTTACGCCCAGTAAAATAAACCCAGCCATTTTCCTCATCAACATATTCAAGTCTATCTACTGCCCATGGACCTTGAGTCAAGCGTCGCTTCAGTCCCCCTTTTAAATCATATAAATACAGATGATTAAAACCATCACGTTCAGAAGCCCATATTAAGAAAGGTTGTTTTTTTAGAAAAAATAAATCGTTATTAACATTCACCCAAGCATGACTGCGTTCCTCAACAATTGAATGAGGTAATGCATGTCCTGTCGCTGACACTAGATTTAAATCCAATTCATGCTGATCGCGGCTTTGCCATTGAAAAGACAACATTTGACTATCAGGCAGCCATTTCACTCGAGGGATATAAATATCCTTATCTTCGCCTAAGGGCACCCAATTGATCGCGCTACTTGAAATAGCAACTATTCCAAGCTTAATCTCAACATTCGCTTTCCCTGCATAAGGGTAACGCTGCTGTGTCAACTTAATTCCATCAGCATAAATTTCATTGCGAGTGATCAGCTCCACACCGGACTCATCTATCTGGGTAAAGGCTATTTTAGATTCATCGGGGGACCACCAATACCCCGTCATCCTGTCCATTTCCTCTTGAGCGACAAATTCTGCCATGGCATTTTTAATCACCCCTTTGCCATCATGAGTCAGCTGGGTGAGTGCATTTTTTTGTAAATCATAAATGAATAAATTATGCTCACGAACAAACGACACATAATGTCCTTTCGGCGACAACCTCGCATCGGTAATGAAACCTTCACCGATAGTTAATGCTGTCACCTGAGCGTTTTCTAGAGAAAAATAATATAGGGTATCAGACATAGGCAATAAGATAGCCTGACTATCTTGAGACCAATAATAAGCCATGATCCCTTGCCCAAATACGCGCTGACGTTCACGACGGGCCTTTTCTTCATCTGATAACTCCGATGCCGCTAATAAATCTGCATCGATCAACTTGCTTTTTTGACCAGATTTAACATCCATTTGCCATAAATCATAAAAATGCTGATTATCTGGCCGCCCAACTAAATAAGTCACTCGAGACCCATCAGGTGACAATTTCACCCCTACTGGTGTCACCCCCGCTAATGCAGGAGATGCATTAAAGCGCTCAATGGTTAAGGCCTTTTGCCCTCCATAGGGCACAACGTCTTTATTCTCTTTTTTCATTGTCGATGTTTCACTCATAGATAATTGATTTTTAGATAAAGCATTGCTTGTAGGCAGGTTGTTGACACCTGTCACACATGCGGGTAGTCCTAAGAACGCTGACAGTAAAACAACTGCCTTTGATAAGCTAACGCCTCTTATATTCATTTTCTTCCTTAATACTGTTATGTCACGACATCCAGAATATAAAAACAAAATCAGTGTTTTTATATTGATACACATTCTAAACTGAAAAAAGAATCTATCTCGGGTATGATTAACAAAAAAGTTATCCCTCATTCGAGTTACACTCGACACTGTTATAGGAAAAACCATGCAAACCCTTGCTCAGTACCTACAAACACAATCGCTTAATCCCGCCCTAGAAAACCTGATTTTCACCTTAGCCGACACTTCAAAAGCCATTAGTCTCGCTGTCCGCAATGGGGCACTAGCTGGTGTTTTAGGCGCAACAGAGCAAGAAAATGTGCAAGGTGAAACACAAAAAAAATTAGATATTATCACCAATGATATGCTCAAAAATGCGCTGCATGATAATTTAGCAGTAAGGGGTATCGCATCAGAAGAAGAAGACAATATCGTTGAAGCCAATAGCGAAGGGCAATATCTAGTGTGTTTCGATCCCTTAGATGGCTCATCTAACATCGATATTAACTCTCTTGTCGGCACGATATTCTCAACCTTATCTATGCAAGAAAAGGTGCCTCAAGGAGAACTATCTGAACAACACTTTTTACAAAGTGGCCGCAAGCAAATCGCATCTGGTTACATGCTATATGGCCCATCGACGATGATGGCTCTCACCACAGGTCAAGGGGTACAGTTTTTCACATTAGATCACAAAACCCAAGAATACCTACTCACCAATGAAAAGGTCACTATCACTCCCGATACCAGCGAGTTTGCCATTAATATGTCAAATCAACGATTTTGGGAAAAACCCATGCAAAACTATATTGATGAGTTATTGCAGGGAGCAATCGGACCGAGAGAAAAAGCCTTTAACATGCGCTGGATTGCCGCCATGGTAGGTGATGTTCACAGAGTATTATCCAGAGGCGGCTTATTTACCTACCCCACAGATCATAAAAACCCAAACAAACCCTATAAGCTACGCTTAATGTATGAAGCTAACCCAATGGCATGGTTAGTCGAACAAGCGGGTGGGAAAGCCTCAACGGGCTATGAAAATATTCTTGATATACAGCCTAGTCATATTCACCAAAGAGTCCCGGTTATTTTAGGCTCATCCAATGAAGTGGATATCTGCTTGAGCCATCATCAGGGTGGGAACCAAGGCGATAATGGTGATGAACTCAGCGATCAAGTCGCCCCTTCTTTAGTCTAGCTTTCTCAAGCAATGTACATTAAGAGTGACTCAGTCACTCTTTTAGTGAGGGCTTAATTAAATCTAACACTTGTTCAAAATCTGCTTGAGTCGGATATAAATTAAGGTGCGTTGCATTAGGAATAACCTTAATTACTCGGCGCTTGGCCTGACAGGCCGCCTCATAAAGTCGCTCGACTAACAAACGTGGGATCACATGATCATTATCAGCGGCCACAATCACAACCTCTCCCGTAAACTGTGCTAACACGTCAAAAGCATCAGAATCATACCAGCTATTCTCTCGCCGTATAATATTGGAAAACGCAGGCCCAAAATTCACTCTATAGGCTCTGGGCGTATAAACACCAGGCACCAACAAGACTAACTGTTCAACCTGCAATTGCTCGGTTAATTTAATCGCCGTATAACCACTCATGCTTGAACCTATCAGCCTCTTAGGTGATATGTTCAGTGCCTTTATCACACTCTGTGCTTGCGCCTCACGGCACGTTAATGAGCTTGCACTCATTTGACCACCCGTTTCACCATGACCAATAAAGTCAAATGCCGCGCTTGCAACCCCTCTTGCCAATAACGCTTGTCTCAGCTTAACAAACCGTGCTCGAGAAGATTGACCCGCGCCATGCATCACTAAGGTGTCACAGACATCAGCGTTCACATCACCTTTTAACACATGGTGTGAAGCAACACATTCAAAAGGAGTTAACGTCATAGCACTGTCCTCTTAAAAACAAAACAGCCGCAATAAGCGGCTGTCGTCAATATTATCAACACAATCGTCAACACAATGGCCGTTAAAAATCATCCTTCACTGCAGAAGCAAGAAGCAACAGACTCATGTCCCGTTTTTCTCTCCACTGCATCCACAATCGTCAACACAATGGCCGTTAAACATCATCCTTCACTGCAGAAGCTACAGGCTCATGTCCCGTTTTTCTCTCCGTTGCATCCACAATCGTCAACAATACCGTTAAACATCATCCTTTACTGCAGAAGCAGCAGGCTCATGTCCCGCTTTTTTCTCCGTTGCATCCACAATCGTCAATACAATGGCCGTTAAACATCATCCTTCACTGCAGAAGCTACAGGCTCATGTCCCGCTTTTTTCTCCGTTGCATCCACAATCGTCAACACAGCAGCATCACCCACCACATTACAAGAAGTGAGCACCATATCCAATAACCTGTCCAGTGCCGCAATGATCGCAAAAGCCTCAACCGGTAGCCCCAATTGATGAATAAGGACGCCAATCATCACCAAAGCGCCACCAGGGATCCCTCCAGCGCCCACCGACAATAAAAACACGCTAAAAATTAACGTCGGTAGCTGCTCAGAAGTGATCGGTGTGCCAAAGGCATTGGCCACAAAAAACACCGCAATCGTAATATAAATGGACGCGCCGCCCATATTCATTGTCGCCCCTAATGGCACACCAAAGCCTGCGATTGAACGACTCACACCTAATTTATCGGTTAAGGTTCTCATGGTCACAGGAATTGTCGCGTTAGAACTGACTGTCGATAACGAAAACATGATCTGCTCACGGGTCTTTTGTCTGAATTCCTTCGCTGAAACTGGCGTAAATAATCCCACCGCCACAGGGTACACCACAAAAATCCACAAAATAAGAATCGTTAAAATAATCGCCACATAACCTAATACACTCGCAAAAATGCCGGCATCAAAGGTCGCACCAAGTTTTAGCATGAGGGCAAAAACGCCAATGGGAGCCAGACTCATCACCACAGTGATAAGCTTCATCATAATGGCATTCGCCACCTGAAAACCCGATACGGCCCCAGACGCTTTATCGCCCAAGGATTTAATCACGCCACCTAACAGCAACGCGAGGAAAATCACTTGTAGCATATTACCCGAACTAAAGGCGGTAACGACGTTACTTGGAACAATATTAACCAGTAAGTCCAACAGATTAGGCAGTTCTGTCGTCGTGATTTTAACTTCATTACTGCCTGCTAAAGACATGCCAGCACCGGGCGAAAAAATCAGCGCTGCAGCCACTGCCGTTGCAATGGCAATCACAGTATTAATCAAATAAAAGCCAAATGTTTTACCGCCAAGACGACCAAAGTTTTCTAACTCTTCTAAATCACACACGCCGCACACAATGCTGACAAACACCAATGGCACTACTAGCACCATAATCATGCGCACAAACATGGTCCCAATGCCGGAGGCAATGTCGACCAATGTCTGTGAAAAAAAGGCGACATCGGGTAAAAAGTATTGAATACACGAACCCAATATAAGGCCTAAAAATAAACCGATAAAGATCCGTGTTGAAAGTGAACTTGTCATATATTTACCTAACTTCAAAAATCAATAAGCATGCCTTAAGGCACGTCTTGTTCATTGAGCGCATAAATTGTACTCAATGTTAATGTCATCAACCCTGATTATTTTGCCTTCATATCACGCTATCATAGCCGTAAAAGGCATCCCTTCAATTTGTGAGCGCAAATAGTGAAACATGCTGAGCAAAATTACAAATAAAAAGCATCGAATGATGAAAAGATCATTAAAAAGTCAAATATGCTAAAAAAGTAAAGTTTACAGATATGTAATCAAAGTAAATATAAAGATAAAAAAAGCGTTAAATGATAATTAAAAAACAATTAGAAAACATACTGAATACAAATAAAGATATTTACACACAATCAAAATAAATAACTAAAATACACCCATATCTATCATACTCACAATGAAGGCAACGGTAGGAATGAGAAACATTGAGGTGAGCTCATTAATGGCCTCTGCTTCCATACCATTGCCATCCTCCTTGTAAGCAGAAACAGCGGCCAAACACTCGCATAGAGACTGCCCTAAGACAGCCACAATTCCACATCACGAATAATAAAATTCCCATTATAAACGGGATCGTTCTCTCCTATCGGTGCTAGCTCAAAGTAACATTTATGTTCCTCTGACAAAGCCTCATATCCTCCAATCACTTGATAAAGCCAAGCTTCATGCTCCCAAGGCAGAGACTGTTCAAGCAAGTAATCCAGGGCTGATTGGGCCTGACCCGACTCAATCACACTCACAAAATACCCGTCAACCGCTTGCTTTAACGGGTTATTAGGGATCGCAAAATCGTCGCTTTCACTGAGCAACACGGACGCTTGGCTTTCTATTACTGAAGGCTCAGTTTGCATATGACGAATTGATTTGATTTTAGTGACGATATCAAGTAATTCAGGTTCTTGACTGGTATTGTAAATATCGACGGAGGCCGAAGACAATAACGCCTCTGCGTGATTAAACAATACTGGCACTTGCTTATGCGCCACATGATCAAGTGGCCTAAAGTCAGGATGTAAATTGGTGTGTAATAACCAACCTTTTAATAAACGTGTACGACCTCGAATTTGCCTAAAGCGGCCTAATAATTCAAGTAACCTTGCTTGCACAACACTGAGTTCTTGAGTGCAATCACTCAAGGTGCGCTGCATGTTGATCACTAATAATTTGCGTAACTCACGTATATCGCCCGCAATGTCGGTCAACTCATCAAATTGAACCAAAGATAGGCCATTCAATAATTCTGTGACCTGAGTTTGCGCTAACTCATTTTCACGAATTTTGGCATTAATACTGCCCACATAACCAAATTCATTATTAATACGCCCCCAAAGCACACGAATGGCATAACGTAAGCTGTCACAAAAACGATAAACATGCTCATTAAGTTCATTCAGATAAGCTTCACTACTGCTAAAATCAGCTTGATGGCGCGCTTCTTGATAGTGGGCAGCTAAGGTTTTAATGCTAGCAATCGCCGAACCGGTATTGGCATCGATTTGCCGATGACGTTCATCGCTCAAATTCTCTTCTAATAAAGCACGAATGGTCCCTTTCAGACGTAAGCCTTGCTCTTCATCAGGGCGCCATAACACGCCAGCACTTTTGAGTTTATCCAACGTACTGGCATCATAGTCCCCAAGAGATATCTCACCTTGTTGATACACATCCATGATGAGCTCACTGTGACGACTGAGTAACTTCAGTAATTTCACACCGGCTTGATGTAAATGATCACTCATCACTAACCCCTTTAACACTCGCCCCTTCAACACACGCATTCAATAACACAAACAACATCATAATAAATCCTGTTGAGTCGCGGTTTCAGCTTGTGCTTCTAAGCTAAGACTTTCCGTTTCGTCAATAAAACGTATCACCTCATACAAGTAATCCAGCTTACCTGTCGCCATGTAGATTTGCTTCTCACTATTAGGCTTAATCAAATAGCCCAGTTCAACCAAACGCTTAAAAACAAGCTTAAGCTGAACATCGGTTTGGCTACTGGTCGAGCCAAATAATCGATAATGGCTGATCCTTGCCAATTGTTCGCGAAAGGCTGGCGTATCTTCAATGCGCTCTTGTAACTCTGTCAAACGAATGGTGGCACCTTGCGTTAAAGGGGCATCTTGACCACTGGACTCTTGCACCAAGACTAGCCATTCCACCAAGGGGGTTAAACTCGTGCAAATAGTCTTAAATTGTCCAGAGATAACTTTTTGCTCTTTCTCACCTAACTGTAAATAGCCGCAAAAAAAGACATCGCCTTCCGCTGCCGTACTTAAAGTTCGGTTAATTTGATTAAGGTAAGCTTCAATTCGCTCACGAGTCGCCGCATTTTGCAATGCACGCCAAGCCTCTTCATTGGTTGTTCGGCAAATAAATTCACCGCGCAGCAATGATTCAATCACAGCGCTCGTGCCCACTAATACGGTTTCATTTGACTCAGGCATCAGCTTGCTTCCTTATTCAAAATCTTTCTCTGCTTTAACTTTTCGCTGATAGCATTCACTTGGGGTTTCACAACTTGTAATTGCCGCGTTTGCTTATTGATAATGTAACGATTTGAAAACAGGTTCAGTACCTCTGACTCAGGATTAGGGAACGCCCCTAATACGGCAATATTATTATTGCCACAAGCATCAAATATTTTCTTCACATTGCCATGGTGTAAGGTGCCTAGCTCATCGATAGGCCAATGGATCACCACATCGGCTTTTCCTCTCAATAACCGCGTAAAGGCCAATAAAAACTTACATAAAATCAGATAAGCCATGCCATGGCTGGAAGATTCATTCAATTGCCTGTCGGTGCGAATGATCAAATCACTGTTGCCCTCTTTTAAACGCAGCTCGATTTCCAATAATTTCGCGATCCCACCTGTCAGTGCAGAGCGGCCAATAATATCTAAGGCGCGGCGCATACTCACAATGTAATCTTCATTAGGAAGACCAATAAAGCCCTCATTTTTCCACTGAGTATAAGCACTGACAAAGGCCCCCAATTCTGGCCAAAACTCCAATTCGCTAATACGCGAACGGATCTTCACTTGCGAGCCTGATACACCATCAAGGAACAACTCTTCACTGACTTCACGAGTAATTCGAGCACTTTGGGTCACAATGCGTCTATCGATATCCACGAGCACATCATAAAATGCGGTTAAATCCACACCAAACATACGTCCTTGTTCTCGCAGTGCCATCACAGATTGAGGCACCATTACATTGAGTAACTGAGCCAGTTGAGGCACTAATTTTTGATAATCCAGTAAACGAATAGACTTATCATTAATTGAGCTTGACTCTTCACGGGCTCGCTCCCAAAACTCAGCAAGACCAGAGCCTGATTGACTCACAATAACAGAATCAAAATGGTCGACATATTGCTTCACCGATCTCAGTAAATTATCCCGCTTTAATAATGATTCTTCACCTTGCCTTAAGCGTTCGAATAACAGACCTTCTGCTCCATCTGCATTTTTCGGTAGCTTAAGTTCTGCCAATTTACGCAAGAGGTGGCGTAATTTACTGAGATTTTCAGACGCTTCGACTTGAGCAGAGTCCGACAGTTTACGTTTCGCATCAAGCTCATCTCGCTCTATTTTCATGGTTTTGGCTTGGGCTTTTAATGCGTGTTCTAATTGAGCCGATTCTTTCTTCACTTCATTTAGCTGGGCTTGCAATTTCGGTTTACGCTTAAGCCAAGTATGTTGATACCAGTCATCAAAACGCAATACTTCGCTGCGGCGTAACTCTGCTGCCGCAATATTCTCCTCGAGCTTGGCAATGTTTTGTTTCAGTTTAAGAATATGGGCTTCATCAACACCACGAGATTTCAGTTCATTCTTATACCATTTCTCACACGCTTTCTTATCGTCTTTCGCCGCAGCGCGTCGCTGCTCAATACTGACTTTGACTTGATTAAGCGCCGTTTCAATCACCCCTATCACATCTTGCCAGTAGGCTTTTTTCTCCATCACTAAGCTAAGCATTTGTTCTTTATGATCAGCTTGCCAGTCTAATTCGCTTTGCTTTAACTGTTTAATCTCTGTGTTGATTAAAGTGAGCTGCTGTTGCGATGCCTTTTTTCTAACGGCCAAGGCTTGATTAATTTTTTCTTGCTCGTTGCGTTTCTCATCTAATAAACGGCGCAGATCTTCACGACTGTTTTGATAAGCTGTTCTGGCAACTGTCTGTTCCCGGCTGATTTTCTCAAGCAGCTCTGTCGCCGCAATTAACTTATTCTCAGCCTCTTTTTGCCGCTCTTTTGCACTTTCAAGGGCTTCTTCGGCTTTACAGTGCTCAACACGCAGAGCCTGCTCTGATTGCGCAAAACTAGGGGTATTGATAGTGTTGAGATCGATACCAATACCATAAAGGCCACTCAAACTCTCTTCTAATGCTTGAGGGTTTAAATCACTACGATGTAATAATGATTCATTGATCACTTTCCCTATATGGGTCTCCCACTCTTTGACATTCGAGCGTAAAAACTCCAGTAGCGTATGGGAACCTGGAAACAGCACATGCTCCACTTTATCAAGCTCAGCTTGGCATTCACTCACTCGAAGCGTGGCAATACGCAACACTTCATGGGATTGCTCACGCGCTTTTTGACACTTGCGCTCTTCATTTGTCATACGCTCAAAGTGAGCATTACAGGCTTCTTGATCTTCATCCGCCCGCGCAATACGCTCATCAAACACAGCCAATGCCATTTTCTCATCTTCTGTGTAAGCCAGATTATTCACAGCCAAAGATAGCTGAGCTTGAGTGACTTTAAGCTCATAACCTTGCTCGCTAAATTCAGCTTTTTTGTCATCAAAGGTTTGACGCCATTCTTTTTCTAATGCTTCAATATCGGTACGAGCTTGATGATTTTGACTGTCTAATGTCACTCTTTGCGTGTCTTGCTCAGCATGTAACTGCTCAAGGGCCTGATTTAACTGCTCACCAATTTGACTGCGTCTTGCGTTATAAGCCGCTTCCACATCTTGATGCTGCTCAGTTTGTAATTTATGTTGCTCTATAAAAGCGGTTTTATCGTTTTGCCAAGTGGATAACTGTTCTAAGTTCGCTTTAGCCTGTTCAATATCAGTTTCAAGAAAGGCATCATACTGATTTTCAATGGACTCGAGCTCATCTTCACATTTAGCCACATCACCTTTTGCCGCCGATAAATCTAAATTCAACTCATCACGCTGAAATTTCCACTGCTTATCCAGCTGCTGTAAAGCATGATTGTGTTGTTTCGATAATGCTTGATTCGCTTCTTGACGCTCAATTTCGGCGCACTCATCTTGAACATAACCTTGGCTTAAACCACTTAAACGTAGCTCTACACTCAATAATTGATCAAACTCTTGTTCTAGCTTATTAAACTCCGGCCGAATTTTTTCAAACTCTTGAATAAGCTGACTTTCACGGATCCAAGCTTCGACATGTTGAGGGTTAAGACGTGAACTCGGCGGCACAACACCTTCTTCTTCTAAAATAGCCGCCACCATGGACTTCACGGTTTCCATTTTCCCTTCTTTAGAATGCACCGCTTTAGCCAGTTTCTCTATGTGGCGCAATCCATGTTCAGGATCACATAAGGAAAACTGCTTCGCATAGGTACGCAATTCTCCACGCTGACCTCCCGCACTCAATAAAGCTTTATCATTTTGAATAATGGCACGATATTCTCGAGTGTTAAGCAACTTAGTTATGCTTACTCCCCCTCGCTTAAATTCACGCCCCAATTCTGCCATGGTATAGCAAAGCAATTGCTTACTATCACGACTCTTGGTGTAATCTTCAAGTTCAAAACCTTTCGCAACGAAGCGATAGTTCACCCCTTTTCCATCACCCGCCGATGCCAAAATACCTTGATAAAACAAGCCATCAGATTTCTCATATTCAAAAATGATATAACTGGACTCATGAGGTAAATACCAGCGCTCAAAACTATCTCGAGTCGACGGGACCACTCGACTTGGATATTCACCATAAAAAACAGGAACCAAACGTTGTAATGTTGTTTTTCCTGATGCATTGGTGCCGCAGATATTGGTATGTCCATTCAACTTAAGTTCGACCACGCCAGGTAAATGAGTGTCGATGAGTATGATGCGATGTAAACTTGGCATTTCTTTCCTTTTCCAACGCCTGCAAAACTGCAGCGAAACCTTGGCTCAACTAAAAATAAAACAGTCAGTTGAGTAAAATGAGATTGAGCGGGTAATAATCAAGGGGGGTAAATTAAAACAAAATGACGCGCTTAGCAAACCTAAAGAAAAGGTCACTAAAAAGAAAATGAAAAAAAAGAGGGAAAAACAAGCACAAGTGAGCAAAAGCTCACTTGTGTAAAGAGTTACGCACTCGCGGCTAATCTAAAACCTTCATATTGTTCGCACATTTGTTGCATTTGGGCTTCATCAATGGCTCTTAGGCCACTTAAGACGAGTGTTTTTTCACCCGTACCAACCAACTGATCGCCACAGTGCAATTCAAATTTTAATATCACATCACCTCGCTTACCATCGATCTTTAACGTTTTCTCAATCAAACTTAAACGAACATCAGAAAAAACTAAAGTGTGAAGGTCAATTGACATACTTTCATAGATAATCAAAGGGCGGGCAGGATTCACCATTACCCCTTGCGCTTTCATCATAGGCACCAGAACATGAATAAAATTCAGTCCAGAAAAAGCCACGTAACTGCGAATAAAAGCTTCTGTTTGTGTTGAGCAATGGGTAACTTCACCACTGCGATGAACCGTTAAATAACGCTTATCTTTATCATCACACACAGTGAAATCTTTCTCTTCATGCCCTGGAAAGACTAAAGGTGTGTTATCACCTACCATGCCTTCAAATTTAAAGGTCATTTTTTGACTTAAACCATATTCGGTTAAAGTTAAGGCAAAAAGTAAGTCTCCAGGCACACAAAATCGCTTCGCATTCACATCATGAATAGGATTAAAATCTTGAGCCACACTCTTAGCGAACGCACTCGCCTGAGTTTGGCTAACCGAAATAACTTGATTTTTTTTATTAAAATAAGGATTTAAAAACATACTGCTTATTAACACTTAATATAAGTCAAAAAATAGCCGCGAAGTATACAGCAATTCCTCTTCTTTACTCACCCGATGAGCTAAATAAGCAGGAAATCACCAGTAAAACAGTCAACAATCGTCTAAAACATTTGAAAAAAGAATGATATCACTGAACAAAATAGAAAAAAGGACTTCAATGAAGTCACACACAAAGTGGTATTGTCATGAGAGAGTGATGAAAGAATCATGAAATGATATTAATGATTGAGACCCACAAAACTTGACACAAAAGGCCTTTAAATCCTCCTAAAATATCAGAGCACCAAAGGGCACTCTGGCTCAATTAAGGTAAAACTTTTACACCATTTGTTTACTGTATGATCATTCTGGCATTTACTGATTGAACGGGTCGATTATTGCCATGGGGGAACAATTGAGAAAATTGCTTAATTTGTGCTTTTGACGCCGTAATAGGCTCTTTCATCACAAACCATTGTACGCCTTCAGTACAAGGGGGTGTCGTTAATGACCCATTAAAGCGGTAATATTTATCTTGTTTCGGCAAAAGCTTATTGATATTCACAGCTGCACTTAACGCAACCTCTTGCCCGACTTTTTTCGGCATGCTGTTCCAAATTTTTTCAAGCTCTGGATTATAAGCGCCTTCTTTAAACATCACCCCCACCACCGCTAGATGGCCAGCTTTATCTGCATTCACGAAATGTACTTCCATTGGAAAAGATTCACCCTCAATCGTATTCTCACTCGGTGAATGAAAGTGAAGCTGCTTTAAATCAAACTGTTCATTTTCAATATTAATACGACTCCCCTTGCCATACACAACTTCAATGGTATGACCATTATTAAGCACTTCCGTTCCCCCTGCTTGGTACTGAATATTCAATTTAGGCAGTTCACCCTTAACCATTCCCGTTAAATTAATGGGTGATTGATTGACACCTTTAGCACAGGTCGTGAAATCAGGCGCTAATGTTCCCCAATGGTTAGGTCCAGTATCACCAGAATACCCCCAATGTGTTTGATCGGCAGCCAAGGTCACATGTGACACTAAACCTATTGAAACAGCACAAAACACGGACAAAACATTCTTCATACAATTTTACTCCTGTATACACTAGTGAAAGATGACAAACGCGGTGATAATTTAATCACCACCTGATTAAGAAGGCAAAACCTAAAAGAAATTATCGATTATAAATAAGTAGTGATAACACTATAAATACTTATAAAATACATTAAGATCATTAAAAACTTTAAAAATAAAACTTTATTATCATTTTACCTATCCCTGACATAGATTGGATGTCGTTAAATCAATATAATGAAAAGGAATGTGCATGCGCAATTTATTGACTTTATTACTTTTACTGATTGTTTTGGGGTGTAATGCATTTCCTCAACCCAGCGATGATAACAAGCTGCTCAATAGCAATACAGATGGCAATAACCCGTCACATAACACTTCGGTATTGTCTAAAAAACAATGGGCTCACGGCGCAGAAAACTGTGATGGCAACCAAGATCCTATTTTGGATATTTACCAACATACTCTTGATACTTTTATCATCAGACAAAATAAGTGCTTAACCTACGAGGCCCCCTTCATCTATATCCTTATCGGAAAAGAAAGAATATTGGTTATAGACACTGGTGCTATCGAAAAAGCAGAGGAATTCTCGCTACATGCCCAAATAAAATCAGCTATTGGTTTGATGCATCAAGATAAAAAGTGGCTCGTCATTCACACGCATTCCCATCGCGATCATACTGCTGGCGATCAGGCTTTTTCTGCTCAATCTAAAGTGAAGCTCGTTGGTACTAAAGCCACCGATATTCAAGAATTTTTCGGCTTTCAAAGTTGGCCAAATGAAATTGCTCACGTTGAATTAGGTGAAAGAAAAGTAACCATAATTCCCACCCCAGGGCATCAAGAAGAAGCCATCAGTATTTACGATCCGACCACCCAATGGCTGCTAACAGGCGACAGTTTATACCCAGGTAAAATTTACATTAAAAACTGGCAAGCCTACAACACAAGCATTCGCCGCTTGCTTGATTTTTCAAACCAGCATGTGATTAAAGCCATATTAGGCGCCCATATTGAAATGACAAACCAGCCCGGTCGTGATTACCCTATCGGCACTCAATATCAACCTAATGAGCACCCGTTGGATTTATCCGTCTCAGACTTACATAAACTCAATTTTACGCTTGAAAAGTATCAAGAAGAGGCGCCAGATAATGCATTAGTTTTCGATAATTTCATTGTAGAGCCAATGGGCTTTTTCCAACGAACAATGAGTGACATTTTTCGGTTTTTTAACACATAACAACACGCTGAAATAAGGGCCTTAAAGCCCTTATTCTTAAATTAACGCTTTTCAATACCCAGCTTTTTTAAATTATTCGCAATATCTTCCGCGGCCGTGTTGGCATTGATGTCATCATCAATTTTCAAAATAGTGCCATCTTTGCCAATATAAAAAGTTTCGCGGCTAGCAACCCCTAAAAAATTAAGCACATCATAAGCTTTTGCTGTTGCCTTAGTGGGATCACTTAGCATGGGGAAATCAACACTCTCTTTTTTAGCAAAGTCTTGATTATCTTCTAAAGGATCCACACTTGCCATCATATATACCGCATTATACGCTCGAATTAACGCGCCATTTTGCACTAAAGAACGGCACTCTTGAGTACAGACTTTGGTATTCGCCATGGGATACCAAGCCAGCACTACGGTTTGCTTACCTAAATAATCACTCAGCTGATAAAACTCCCCATTAGTGGCTTGTAATTTAAAATTAGGTGCCTTATCACCGACTTTGAGTGATGCTGCATTCACAAAAAAACTCATCATCGATAATAAGAGTATTAACACTCGATTCACTGTAATGTACTTAATCATATTAACCCCTTCATTTTAAAATCCTCTTAATTGAATCACTATAGCCATGATACTTAACCATCCAATCCTTCATAGGCTAAATCATAAGCCTTGGCCAAATCTTGTGTCTTAGGTTGTAAAGCTTTACGGTCTTTTTCACGCTTATCCGTCGCTCTGAGTGTAGCAGGATGAATAAATGCCACTTCACACTGCATCACCGCGAGTAAAACCCCTTCTATAAGAAATGTTCCAGCCCCTCCCGCACCTTGCCCTGTGGTCGCGCGGCGATTCATCATCACTTTCTGTACATTACATTCTTGGCAATAAGCCTTGATGTCTGCCACAAACTTCGCAACATCCTTCTGAGAAGGGTGTTTAGGCAGGCTCAATTTATTTTCTTTAATAGTGCTTAATTCATGCTGCTCTCGCGTACCCGACAAGGTCACCATTCTAATATCGTTAGCCTTTAATAATAATCCTGCAACTACCACGGTATCTTTCCCCCTCAGTGTTCACTCTGCAAACATTTCAATCTAATAAATAAAAAACGGCAGCCTCTCAGACCGCCGTCCGTCACTAAAAAAGAGTGCGCTAAAAAAGAACACTTCTAAAAACTACTGCTTATCATTTTTATAAGACTGCACAAACGAATGCAATAAAATACCTCTCTCATCCACATCCAATGCCAACTTAACATCCATATTCTGTGGCTCAATCTGGGAAAGATCCACCATATCATGGGTTCCTGACATTTTTGCATAAGCTTGCAATGGTGCTAACATTCGACTGGAATCAAATGACACCATAGCCAAATCATTTTTAACCACAGCTTCCTTTGCTAGCAAAGCTGCTGCGGCTTGCCCTTTATCACCATTATAAATCACTAAATGCTTGCCCTTAATCGCCATTTTTAATGCTAAGGGCCACTCAGTCGGTAAGCCTAATACCTGAGTAATATTAACGGCACTGCCATCACTAGGAATGCTCACTTGTGCAAGTGTTGGCAAAAACATTTTAGCCATATTCACCAATAGAGCAGGATCGTCACTACTGATACTGGCTATCGCATCAAGCTGTTTAAGTTCAGCGCCTTCATCCCCCTCTCCCAGTTGATAATCGAGTAAAGACACACTGGCCCCCATCACACCTTTCGCCATTGAAGTCATCATACCGAGCATGGCTGGATCGCTTTGAGACAATTGCACCTGAAATTGATTTAAGGGCTCACATTGATATTCAGGAGTCAGTAAATTGTCCCAAATATCAGCTAATGACGTCGATATTTCTGACGTATCCAGTCCAAGCCCCACTGCCGCTACTGCACCATTGAGATGATTGACATAATGAGGAATAAAGCCTCTCATCGCACCGAGCGCAGTCAAGATCTCGGCATTATTACTTTCAACTATGGTCGACAAATCAAACATACTTGATTCTTCTGTCACCGAATAGCTATTTAGGCCCATGACAGTGCGAGGCCAATTGGCAGCGACCCCTTGAAGTTCTTGACTGCATTGCTCTGCTTTAAGTTCTGCAAATCCATCTTCCCCTTCTATTTCAGCATAACGGGCAAGCTGTTTCGCCAATCGATTGCCATCAAAGGTCGTGATCCCTTTGACTAATGCCTCGTGGTTAATAAAGCTAATACTGGATTGTGAAAACTGGTACTTGTCGATAATTTTCTCTAACAAGTCCGACCCCGCTAGCGAGTCAGTCACTGGTGTTAACTCAAACGCTGAAGTGAGTAAATCATCATCATTTAAAGCAGTATTAAACGTGATGATTAATCGGTTATGATTCACCGCAACAAGCATATCCAGCTGAGTATCCTCATCACCTAAGCCATAGACGCGATAATGGATCTGTTGTAATTGCTTTTTATCATGCGTCATGCCACTTTGGCTTTCTGCTTTATCAAGTTGATGCCAAAAAGCCGCTTCATCCGCAATATCGATTTTTAATACAGGGATCGCTCCCCAAGTATAAAAATACCCATGAATGGCTTCAGCCAGTCCCCAAGTTTGAATAAAAGTGTCACCTGAAGTAAGACTCGCCACATATTCATTAAATAACGCATTAAAAAACTTTCCCCTTGGATCATCACTAACAGATAAACCTTCAAATAATTCTGCCGTCGCATTCTTATCTGCATCTGACAATGAGTTAACGTAAGTTTTAATCGGAAAAGGAGTCAACTGAGCAGAAAACAGTGGTGTTTCGCGAGGAATATAAGTCAGCGCAGAGCTCTGCTGGAATTGCGCATCATTGCCTTTGTCTTGACTCAGCCAATATCCCAGTGCCCCAACGGCGACAATGGCCCCAACAATCAAGATTTTTTTCATGTAAAACTCCATGTTTTTTATTAGTTATTAAAAAGTATAATAAAATTAATCTTACGCTATAACGCACCGAAATGCGGCACAAAAAAGGGTTGTATTACACTAAAAGACGGATTATTTACCTTCTATACCCGTGATACCTCAAGCTGAAGGATTCAGCTGGAATTAAAAGCCATTTAGACAAGGCATTGAACATCGAGCCTAGTCATTCTAAGTCGTTGTTTAATAACACAGTATAAATGGCTTTTAAACCTGCCCTTTGGGAGTGTGTAAAAGCACCTACTTCTATGTTGTATCATCTTAAAAGGCAATAAGCATTTCGGCAATAACACGCCTTGAATTAGGCACTTTTACGCACTCTGAAAACATGCATCTTGAAGTATCACGGGTATAATGTTTGCTCGATAACATCTTGCACAGCAAGGGCTTCTTTAAAACTCGCTAGTGGGTGAGGTTTCCCTTGCATCATCAAGCTTAGCCCATTCAGTTGTGACCTAACCGATCCGTGTATCCGTAAAAACTCAATCGATTTCCATCCAGATTGTGACCCTAATTCAAGCATAGAGAAATCCTTAAACCGCAATGAGCCCTGCTCACCGTATAAAATCCATTCATTGACGTCCGGCGCATTGCCACCCACAGTGCCAACCAGTCTCACCGCTATCCCCTGACAATCATATTCCGCCATCACAGCAATTTCCGCGCGGCTTTCATCACCGCCAGGATAACTCACATGACTATGCTTAAGCTGCATTCCACCTAATAATCGATGCTGCATAAACACAAAATGAGTCAACACTTCGCGAACAAATCCTCCTTGAGCAGACTGACTGAGCCAAGTCGCAGCACCTTGCTGCCAATGCCTTGGCCACATACTGTATTGCAATTTAATGTCCACATGTGACAAGCCCCCTAATTCCTCACTATCGATAATCCCTTGCATTTTTTTCAGCTCAGGACTGCTCGCTAAGGATAAGTTCACCGCCGCCTTTATGGGCTTCTCCAAAGACTGATGCTCCCATTCCTCGACAAAAGCGGCCGCTTCATGCCTATCTACCGCTAAAGGTTTTTCACACAAAATGCTTTTACCCGCTTTAAGTGCCAAACGGCAATATTGAATATGAGTATTAGGTGGACTCGCAATATACACCAGATCCACATCATCACGTGTCATAAGGGCTTCAGCTGATGTTTCACAGCTTATAGATGCATATTGTTCTCCTTTAATTTTCATCAAAGACGGTTCAAAAACACTCACTACGGTAAAATCGGCATGGGCCAAGGCCCCATCAAGCATAAACATCCCCATAGTGCCAAGACCGATAACCCCTACCCTTATCAATACCGTTGCGTTCTTTGTTATCCGCTTTTCAGTCACATCACCTATGCATTCCATTGTATTTTCCCTTTAGTCAATCGAGCCCGATCCATGTTCAATATCATAACGAAATTCAATAACGTATTGAACACACATAAGTAACGAAGTTGATGTAGAAATAAAGGTAAAAGACTGACTCGAGTATCCATCGCATGCTTTTTTATATGTGTCGCTGTATATACCCGTGACACTTGAAGATGCATGTTTTCAGAGCCTGTAAAAGTGCCTAATTCAAGGCGTATTATTGCAAGAATGCTTATTGCCTTTTAAGGTGATACAACGCAGAAGTAGGTGATTTTACAGACTCCCAAAGGGCTGGTTTAAAAGCCTTTTATACTGCGTTACTGAACACCAGCTTAGAATGACTAGGCACGCTGTTCAAAGCCTTGCCTAAAAGGCTTTTAATTCCAGCTGAATCCTGCATCTTCAAGTATCACGGGTATAGCATCATTGAAACTAAAAGTAACAACAAACATTAATTTAAGTTAATTTATGTTGCCACACTGAAAAATGATTATTAAATCGGCTTTTTTTAACAAAAATAAAGCCCTCTTTATTGATACATAATTAACTTTAATTAATATTTATCGATGCTTAAGATAAACATCAGTGGTAAGGCATCAAACCAAGCAATGAGTCATACAGCCTGCCCTCTGATCTCACAATGAATGACTCAATAATACTCATCATGTTAAATACAAGGTAACCCTGATGCCATCTCATATTTACAAACGAATATTGATACTGTTATTGCTGAGTCTAACCTATGGCTGTAATGATTCGCCTGAGGCTGAAAAAAAGCCTAAATTGATAGTATTGGTAACATTAGATCAGGGGCGATTTGACTATCCTTTAGCAGCAAAAGACAATATAGAAAACGTCAACAATCAATCCGGCTATACTGGATATGGATTAGCAGAAAAAGACCCCAACTCAGCCTACGCCAAATTTAAAAAACAAGGTTTTGTCGCCGATTTTGCGTTGATTGAACACAGCTCAACCTTGACACCTCAGGGCCATCATACGATTAACACTGGTGGAAACCCATGGAGTCATGGCTTTCCCAGTATTAATTATACCCGCTACGATACCAACAGCACTAAACAACAAGCAAAGCAATATGAATGTGCCGATAATCGTTACATGACTTTTGGTGTGCCTGAAAAAACCAACGATATCGTCAACACATACATGGGCTGCCAATCAAGCTATACCATGGTATGCCCCTTTACCCAAGAAAATACGCTCAACCGTCAAGGCCAAGTGATTAAAGCACAACCTTGCAGTTTTCCTACAAAGGTTGTAGATGAACAAGGTCAAATTGTCGATAAAAACTATTACTTTTCATATTTAAACGGAGGAGCAGCAGCTCTCTCTCAAGCCCCTATAACCTTAGGTGATGCGATATATAAAACCTACAACAAAAGCCATGCCGGTAATAATTACTGTAAAAACAAAGAAAAAGTAAAAGTATTTGGTATTGGCAGCTGGGATGAACCCGGCGTCACTATGATGGGACGTAGCGGTCGATTCTTATCCGTGAATGTCTTAAACGGACAATACACCAGCAGTAATTACTTTTACCCTAAGGGACTACCAACTTGGTTAAAGACATTTAATCAAGAAAACAACTTAATCGATTATTATAAAAAGATAGCACAAGATCCTAATGAGCCTATGCTCGTCAGATCACCCAAGGATTTAGGCTTTGACTGGATCCTTCCCGATAACGTTAATCAGTATAAGAATGCTGAGTTTCAACAAGATGCACGAAATACCACTTGGATAGAGCCACCCGTCGCTATCAACGCGCAAGGACAAGCAATCCGTCAAAATGCAAACTATCCGCATCACTTTTCGGATCAGTCTGTACAAATGCTCACCCAACAAGCCTATTTTTCTCCTTTTTCAGAAGGACGTAACTTTGAGCTTGCCAAGGCACTCATCACACAAGAAGAATTAGGCCAAGATGCGGCTCCAGACTTATTAATCATCAATATTAGTGCACTGGATATGGTCGGTCATATGTATGGCCCAGACAGCATTGAACATGAACAAACTCTTGGTTTTATTAATCGTCGCTTTGGAGAGTTCCTCGATTTTATTGATGAGAAAGTCGGCAAAGATAATACCCTCGTTGTTCTAAGTGCCGATCATGGTATGGACTCCATTCCTGAATTGCTAAAAAACGGCGCAGGAGTCAATTATCAACACAAAAAACGTTTTAAGCAATTAGCTCAATTTTACACACAAGCTGACGATACACTCAATCTTAAAGCGGTCGCAAAACTCAATCAACAAGCAAATCGATTATGCATTCATAAAAATGCGGGACTTGGAACGTGTCAGCAAAGCCATAACCCCAAGCAAGATTTTTTATTCGACACCATTAATCAAATCATCGGTCAATTACTCAATCAAACCGGAAATTATATTGCCGAAATCACCAATCCTGGGCTTTTTCTAAACCGTCAACAAATTGTGTCACTCTTACCTAATGGTGGCTACCCACAAACCTTGATAGGCTATGAAACCTTTATTGATGACCTCGTGACTAAACTCACTTTACAAGCTAAAAAACAGCAACCTCAACAAGTTGACAGTTACTTTTCATCATTCGTTTTACGCCGCACGCCATTAAATGATCTTGATTACAAAAAAGATGCCTTACTGAGAAAAGCCATTCTCACCACAGACAGAAACAAGGTCAATGGCGCACTTGTCTCGGCAAATGATGGCAGTCAATTTTCCATTACCACTGGACGTTCCGGCGATATCACAATCGTCCCGACATCCCATACTTATTTCTATCAAGGCGAAAAAGACGCTGCAATGCATGGCACACCTCAATGGTATGACAGCGCCATTCAATTGATGTTTTGGGGGAATAAAATCACTCCGCAAAGACTAGCACAATTAAATCAACCTATGAGGCAACGCAGCATTATTCGCCAACGTGACATTACACCAACCATTGCCGCTATATTAAATATTCCCATTGAAAACTATCCACTTCCTGGTAAAAATAAAAATAACCAAATTTATGGACGGCCCATCAATGACATCATGGTCATGTATAACATGGTATCGCCTTACCGCTCTGTGCCTGAGCTGCAAATCACAGATCAATATCTAAACAATACACCTTTGGAGTATTTAGGCCCGCCAACGAAAAAAAACATGCCTTAAAGCAAAATAGCTAGCCTTAAGTATTTAAGATTTAGCCCCTATCTGTGTTGGGCTTTCTACTAATAGCCGGCTATTAGCAGAAAGCCCCCGCCTTGATATCGACCAAAAACAAACAATCGCATTAAGATGTTGATTTTAAATTAGTTGATTCTTGACACTCATTGTTCCGAGTTCAGATTATGTTAGCAATGTGAAGATGCAAGATAGTGTTGCCATTGAAGATATTAGACGGCTTTATCGTTAACTTAATGTAAATAGTTTTATAGGATTTGATCTGCATGGGTTAAAGTCTTATTATTGCCAATCCACTTTATCTCACTTTAATAGTAAGTGGTAATGTACTCAAACTTCATGAAAATATGCATCTTCAGGTTTCACGAAGAGAGTAACTTGTATAGTAAGTTGTTATATATAACAATAGGAAAGCTTGATTTGTACCTACGGCAGTCAATCATAGTCACATTAATGTTACTCACTTTTGTGAGTCAGACATTTGCGGCTGCGATTTTACCTTGTACTGTGCAAATAACATCATGCATGCCAGTAAATGAGTCTGTTATAGGTACTTCCATGAAGATGCATGAATTGACCACTTCTGCACATTCACCTTCAAGTCTATTGTTTGTAAAGCATTTATCTTCAGTTGATATACCTAATATCAATGAGCATGATGAGTGTTGTCATGTTCAATGTTATTGTGAACAAGGCTCTTGTGTGTCTATTGCCCTTAATATGGCGGTCCCTATACTTATTTCACTGCCTCAAGGTGTTCAACCCTCCTCCATTTTATCCTTACACGTTAAGATCCAATATTTAGCTTCTTTATATCGGCCCCCGATAACAACACTCAGTTGATAAATTGATTTTTTAATTATTTATTTTTTATTCGAGTGGTTTTGCTACCGAGTGTAATTAACTCATGTCGCTAAACCTGACTTGGAGGTTGTACTATGTTGTTTACTCATTTATTTCGTTATTTTTTTGTTGTGTGTGTTTTGTCTACCATGTCTCAGGCATATGCTGAAATCCCCCCTAAGCGTGATGCCTTAACACTGGATGTTTATAAAAGCCCAAATTGTGGTTGTTGTAAAAAGTGGATTACTTATATGCACGCACGAGGTTTCACTATCCAAACCCATAATAGCAATGAATTAGATGCACTCAAACAATCCAAGGGAATTGGATATGCTTATCAGTCTTGCCATACAGGGGTTTCTGCCGATGGGTATGTGTTTGAAGGCCATATTCCGGCTAAGTTTGTCAAAGCATTTTTAGCTGAGCCACCACAAGGGGCGTTAGGCTTAAGTGTTCCCGCTATGCCAGTGGGTAGTCCTGGAATGGAATACCAAAACATGTTTCGCCCCTATGACATCTTGTTGTTAATGCAAGATGGCAGCACTGAAATATATGGCAGGGTCAATAGCCTAACAACATCTCTTGAATGATGAGTCTTATTTGATTGATGTTCGAATTTTATTTTGATTAATTAGTTGTAGAAGGTCACATATATGAAATCCATTAATGTTGTTTTATTCGCTATTGTCTATTTATTTAGTACTTCAGTATTGGCCCATGTGGGCTTAGTTGCTTCCACACCTGCTAAGGGGGCCATGCTTAAGGCATCGCCCAGTCAATTGCAGCTTAATTTTTCGGCTCCCGTACAGTTAATCAAGTTACGTTTGAATAATGGGAATAAGGATATCGCATTAACTTTACCCCGTTATGCTAAACGTCAGTCTGACTTTTCTGTTTCTTTACCTGCTTTAGTCCCGGGACGTTATCAGGTGACATGGATGATTATGGGAAAAGATGGCCACAAAATGAAGGGGCAATATCAGTTCATGCTTCACGGCAGTACACTGTCAGCTGACGCCCATACTCATCACAATATGTGATTAGATTGATGATGTTAAATGAGTTCGAAATCCTCGCCATTGTATTTAAAGTGTTGATGTATTTGAGTGTGGCTATGGTCATTGGAGGCAGCTTGATCTTATGTCTGATAAGCGCCCATCAAGTTGAAGCTCGGTTTATTCGAGTCTATATTGGATTTGGAGCTGTTTTGGGACTGATGGCGGTGAGCCTTAATTACTTGGCATTAGTGGGATCGTTTGCTGAGCAAGGTTTTTTCGGTATGTTTGACTCACAGATGCAAGGTTTTCTCTGGGATAGCCCCGTGGGTGACGCTGCTTATTGGCGTGCTACCGGTTTTATTTTAACTTTGATAGCCAGCTTATTGTGTATCAACCAGATGAAAGCACATCGATATTTGGCTTATGGACTGTTAGGAGTCAGCGGGAGTCTGTTGGCGTTCAGTTTTAGTGTTATCGGACACAGTACTGAGCTGGTATTTTGGGCTCAGGCTTTGATTGTTCTTCATTTGTTTGCTATTGCCTGTTGGGTGGGAGCGCTTTATCCACTGTGGCGTATGTGTGATAAGAGTGAGGTGGCATTATTAATGAACGTCATGCACAGGTTTGGACAACTTGGAGTGGGTATAGTGGTACTCGTGTTGTTTTCTGGTATGTGTTTGACATGGTTGTTATTTGACCACCTTATGGCGTTTGTTACTAATCCATATGGTATCGCGATGAGTATTAAACTCAGTTTAGTGTTGACGTTGTTATTGATTGCAGCGAGTCATAAGTGGCGTTTATCACCTCAGTTGAGTCAAGATGCCTCGGTCTGCGCTAAGTTACAGCGCTCCATAGGCATTGAAATTGGCGTCGTGTTACTTATTTTAATGACCACAAGTACGTTATCGAGTGTCCTTGGACCCGTTAGCTTGCAATAGTGTTATTTTTAATGTGAACAATATTCAACCGAGAGTCGGGTTATTTAGACATACAACAAAAGGAATAATAATGAAAAATAGAACCATTATCAGTTTAGGGGTAGGGTTATTGCTTGCTGCATGTACAAGTATTAGTTCGCTTGTTTGGGCTCACGGTGATGAGCAACATGAAAAGAGTGCCGCTGCATTTATTGGTAATGACTTACCCGCAGCTCAAGTGGTTAAGCAATTTCACCGAGCATTGAAAACCAGTGATGAAGCGGTAGTAAAACAAGTACTCGCTGAGGATGTGTTGATTTATGAGGGGGGCAATGTTGAGTCTTCATTAGCCCTTTATGTCAGCGGTCATATGAAAGCTGATATGGCTTATTTAGCAGGCTTGACGGTTAAGCTCAAAGAAAGGCAAGTGAAGGTTACTGGAGATATCGCCATCGCGACTTCTTTGAGTCATTCTGTAGGGGAGTACAAGGGGGAAAAAGTAGACTCTAGGAATTTGGAAACCTTAGTGTTAAAACGTCAAAGTGATAACACTTGGAAAATCATTCATATCCATTGGTCATAAACAATATACGATAATTGATTAATAAAATTAGGGTGGCCAGTAAGTTATGCTTACTGGCCTTTATTGAATTTATTTCATTATCACTGCTTCAGTGCTCAGTTGCTCCCATTGTCTTAGGCTATGCCCTTGGTTTTTGTTACCAAAATTCAATATGTGATTTATTTAATTCGATATTATCGCTACGAACAACACATAACCTGAATGACTTCACTTGAAAAATGTAGTCATAATAGAAGCATAAGTGCTTAAGGCTACGATTCCATTTGCTCGGATTGCGTCTGTACCGCATCTTGTAATTGCTGTTCGACCACATCCTCTAAAGGCTTATCATCAATATCGGCACTCAGCTCACTGTCTTCAATGTCATCTGAGTCTTGCAATATTTCAAGCATGTCCGATGCCACTTCAGGAAAAGACTCCACGAAGGTACTCGCAATGTCCACCGCATGCTCAGGCACATTCTCAACCATATGATTAACATAGCTAGTGGCTGCATGTTCAATATTATCTAACGCATCCGCTGAGAACGTTTGCTCATTGTTATTTTGATTGTCATTGTCACTTTCATTGTCGCTTTCACTTTCAATGAGGTTCTGAACATACGCTTCTGCCACATCATTTGACGCTTCGGGAAGGGATTCTGATACCGTAAAGGCCAGCTCTTCCGACTGCTCAGGAGACACATCCGTTAAACGGTTATAAAGCTCGGTTGCGGTATTTTCTGGCGCAGCAGCAACCCTATCGACCGGTCTCATATCATCTAAAGAGTCAGACAGCTGAGTCACGTATTCTTCTGTCATTTCCAATAGCTCGCTGGCATATTCTTCTCCCATATTTTCAGCTGCTAAGGCCATTAATTCAATACCGTCATTAGGCATGGCATTGGCAATCGCGACCACAATATTGGTAAATTGATCCGGATACTCAGTGGTGATCCAATCAACCAATTGATCCGCTTGCTCAGGTGACGCATTGGTTAATGCTTGGGCAATATGCAGGCTCATTTCCGGTGCGGCAGCGGTAATAGCTGCATATAATTTACTGATATCAATCGCATCGATAGTACTTAACGCCGCGGCTAAATTTGACGCATTGGCGGGATCCCTTAATACCAGAGCTTTAACCATATTCACCGCAGCAGAAGGGTTTTTGGTGGCCAAATTAATCGCCACTTCAACTTCAGCAGTCGATTCAAATTGTGCCTGCGCATACTCTGTCCGCGGATCGAGCTCAGATACCACGCCACTGGGTGTTTGCATAATAAAGCTTTCTTGGGAATCAAGGGGCAAAGCTTGACGTAACTTCATTAATACGATTATAAAAAATAACAAGCTGATGGCAACAATACTCACAAAGCTGAACAAGGCACGGCTACCAAAGATCTCCATGGTGACAGAGGCAAGATAAGGCCCCACAATACTGCCTAGGGCATAAATGAATAACACTGAACTCATCGCCGACAAAATTTGCTCTTTGACGACCGTCTCAAAGGTTTCAGCCATGCTCATGGGATAAAAGCAGGCCACTAAGCCTGTGATCAATGCAATCACAACCAAAGATAACGTAAACAATTCATTAGACAGTAATAACGATACCGTGAAACACAGCCCTATGAGTGTTGCTACCATGAGTAACATGACTTTTCGGCGATCAAAATTATCCGCTAAATAAGCAATAGGAAACTGTAAAATAATGGCGCCAAAAATGGCCGCTCCCATAAAAATGGATAAATCGATCCCCGTAATGCCATTTTGACTGGCAAAAATAGGCAACATATTGATAAGCCCGGCATACAAGAAGCCACTATAAAAGCTACACACTACGCCCAAAGGAGACAACTTAAGCACTGTCATTAAAGACATCGACTGGCTGTCTTCAACAACAGGACCTTTCAGTCTACTGATCACAATTGGCGTAATGGACAAACTGAATAAAATGCCACAGATCACAAAAAGAGTAATATCTTCAATGGGTGCGACATTTAACAGAAATTGTCCCGCAAAAAGCGCCGTCATGACCATCATTTGATTAATCGACAGTATTCGGCCTCTATTTTTTTCAGTTGCACTGTCACTGAGCCAACTATCCAACGTGGCATTGATACAAGCTATGCAAAATCCCGTTAACACTCTCATCAGTGCCAATATAATCGGATCCGGGTAAAGGCCTGACAGTAAAATCGCCACCGAGGTTAAACTGCCACCCATGGCAAAAATTCGAATATGCCCCACACTTTGTAATAAGCTACGGCTATAATAAGCCCCCAATACAAAACCCACATAGAGCATGGATAATACCAACCCCATATTATCAAGGCTAATACCATCACTTTGCATGCGTACAGGCAATAAAATATTACTCAGTCCATAGCCGAGCATTAATAAAAAGCCGCTGATGAACAGCAGCAAAAGCGGTTTAAGGGTGGATTTCACAGGTCATTCTCATTGTTATTCTTCATTGTATTTACCACATTAATATTAGCGAAAGCGCATTTAACTATACTTTAGTGGTAAACAGCACACAGTGCCGATTTTATACTAATCCAAGCAATAAGTGATCTTTCATTGACATTAAAACAAGTGACTTTTAAAAAAGTATAGGTGGTGCACTTCTACTTTGAATAAGGGAAAAGAAAGAATAACTAAAAGATATGCCTGTCCTAAGAGTCAAACTTTGACTGGAACATGGGCTAAGAAGATGAATGAAGAATGAAATAGGATTTCTAAGCTGCCTGTGGAGCAGTGTGAGAAGGCTGAGTTCAATGTCGCATTAGAACTCATTTGAAAGAATAAAGTATATCCCTATACAACGGCCAGCCAAATAAAATATATCCGCATATAAAAGCCAGCTCAACATCCCTGTTTCCCGTTCATTGACTCATGGTGTGACCATATTCACCCTATTTGTCGCTCATAACGATCATTGTTATGACCTTCGCCTTGCCGCAGGCTTGTGTGCAAATACAAAAATAACTCGCCGTAAATATATCCCTATAGGCTCAACGGAAACATCCTTGTTTCCGATGGTTATTTTTATATTCACACGGGAGGTTAAAGACAAAGAGCCTTTCTAAACTGCCTGTGCGGCAGTGATCAATGGGATATTAACATAAACAAAGTTCAAACAAGGATGACGAACACAGAAACAAAGCCGCTTAACAAATGATAGCGCTGGCGGCTGTGGCAGCGCGCTTATCTAACTTGCCGCTTTAGTTCTGAAATCGGCTCGCTAATACAATTCCGTGCTCTTTGATATGACGACAAAGCGGAGCAGGACTTACCTGAGTAATGTGCACAATATCAAAATAATAAGGTAAACATGTCTCTTCGTTCAACGCATAATTGAACGCACTCACATCGCGGCTTGAGACCTTGTCCCCCATCACAGCCAAATCAATATCTGAACCGGGTTTATAGGTTCCCTTAGCGCGAGAACCAAATAACACCACTTGTGTAAAAACAGGAAACCGCTCTATCTCATGCAGTAGCATGTTAAGTTCATTTTCCTTCAGCCCCAATTGCGCTGCATTGAATAAACTCATTTTAGACCGACCAATTTGCTGCTAAAGCTTGCGTGTAAATCCCGTAATAGTGGGTAATACAATTGCTTAATCTTCTCCTCGACTTCTTTTGCAGTCTGCTCTTGATAGGTATGCACCGTTAAATTTCGATCTTTTAACGCTTCAAGCCAAAGCCCACCCTCTTCAATCAGCTCATATTGAAACGCCTGTTTAATGGCATCCCTTGGACTTTTAATGATGAAACCTTCAAGTTCTTGATAATCTTTAAGGACTTTCCAAGCAAGCTCAAAACTCATCTCAAAAAACTGGATCATGCCCGCGCGTTCAATCACAGATAAACTCGGCATATTCACGGTTTGCTGTAATAATAAAAATGCTCGCTCAAAGTTCTGAAACCGCTGCGCCCATCGCACTTCGTAATAATCTGACATACTCAACCTTTTATCGTCATAACCAGCTTAAAATCATCGGTCTTAACAGTGTAGACCTTTCAACTTCTGCCTAGACCTTTCATCCTATGCCGCTGTATTCAGCGAGCATAATGTAATGCCTACATTATCGAATGGATCCCAATGCTTGACCAGCGTTAATTTTCTAAGCTGCCTGTGGGGCAGTGGTAAGATCGTGGATTCCCATCCACACTGGGGCAAGAAGGACTGCTCGTCCTATCCTCCTTGCATCCACCATGACACCCTACGAAGTTATTATCCTCAGACCACCTCAAAAATATTCTAACGTTTCCGATGGGGCGTCCTGCCCCGCGAAAACTAGGTAAACATCCATGTTTACACTCACGATATTTTCAACGCGCTATTTCGGTAACTTCAATGGGAATAAAGAAACAGCCTGTGCGGCAGTGAACATTTCAACGGCTTTTCACAAGGGTGTTTACCTTTTCTAAGCTGCCTGTGGGGCAGTGATAAGATCGTGAGTACCTACTCACACTCGGCCAAAAGGGGATCCACAGCAATCCCCTCTTGGAACACCTTGCAGCCCCAACGGAGTAAAGCACTTCAATTTTCGATGAACAAAAATATCTATCGCCTCATATTCGTCGTCCATGACTCACCTAAGGCTATTTTCAACATCCTGTCTCAATCACAATATTTTTTATCGAAACGTTAAAGTTACTCCAATGGGGATCTGAAATAAAAAACAAAACCATGAAAGCAACCAGCTGTTTCACTGTTCTATTTCTAAGCTGCCTGTGCGGCAGTGAACTGAATACGACATTGCCAATTGCCGCCCCACTTTTTCTAAGCTGCCTGTGCGGCAGTGAACAGCAAGTCGAAGAGCCTACAAACGACGATAACTTTCTAAGCTGCCTGTGCGGCAGTGAACTATATTTATAAAGTGAAAGTCGCTTCTCTTATTTTCTAAGCTGCCTGTGCGGCAGTGAACCGATATGGGTATTAAAATCTGTTAGTACTTGTTTTCTAAGCTGCCTGTGCGGCAGTGAACTAGCCCAAGATCACGATATTGTTGCGATAAAGTTTCTAAGCTGCCTGTGGGGCAGTGAACACGATGATAACGGCGAACCTCATGTGCTAAAATTTCTAAGCTGCCTGTGCGGCAGTGAACGGATAATGGGAAAATACAACATTACAGTGTGATTTCTAAGCTGCCTGTGCGGCAGTGAACGGATAGTCGAGGCAACTCGATATCCTTCAAACTTTTCTAAGCTGCCTGTGCGGCAGTGAACATTGATATGAAAATCTTAAATTCATTGTTAGCTTTCTAAGCTGCCTGTGCGGCAGTGAACCGATACACTTCCCATGCTCGCCACTTGATACATTTCTAAGCTGCCTGTGCGGCAGTGAACGGTAGCATATAAGGTGTGGTATTAGTATCGAATTTCTAAGCTGCCTGTGCGGCAGTGAACGCTCTTCTTCACCGGGCGTGGTACCAAACTTATTTCTAAGCTGCCTGTGCGGCAGTGAACTTGCTGATTTTATCTGGCAGCAGCAGGGGAACTTTCTAAGCTGCCTGTGCGGCAGTGAACGTGTTTTACAGTTCCACAGAGCCATTTTAAGATTTCTAAGCTGCCTGTGCGGCAGTGAACGCTAAATAAGCCGCTTCTTTTTCTCGACGTGTTTTCTAAGCTGCCTGTGCGGCAGTGAACTGGTCGTTTAAAGCGCCCAGCATATTTCGACCTTTCTAAGCTGCCTGTGCGGCAGTGAACTGATCGTCAAAGAATTAAAAGGAAGGCCGAACTTTCTAAGCTGCCTGTGCGGCAGTGAACAATGACTTATTAGCTATCCTTGTATTCTCTAATTTCTAAGCTGCCTGTGCGGCAGTGAACCCGCAGGCCCCCAAACATTACAATAGTAAACATTTCTAAGCTGCCTGTGCGGCAGTGGTACAGTCATAAGTTCATTATAATATGAACTTACAGTGAGGTTCGCTTGCTGCGGGCTTTTGTGCAAATTCGTCTGTAGCACGCTGTGAACCCATCCATGGGCGCTCTACGAAAATATCCCTATTTTCGAAGGCATACAGACGCATTTACACCTAAATTAAAAGCAAATAGCTGCCTGTGCGGCAGTGAACGGCCTTGTTCATTTAGCTCACTAATGCCATTTTTTCTAAGCTGCCTGTGCGGCAGTGAACTGCGCTAGTGTTTTTAGACTTCTTTTGGACGTTTTCTAAGCTGCCTGTGCGGCAGTGAACAATAACTCAATAACGCATTTTTAAATATTATTTTTCTAAGCTGCCTGTGCGGCAGTGAACCGCAATGACGAGAACTGCGAACGTAACGAGTATTTCTAAGCTGCCTGTGCGGCAGTGAACCAATCAGCGAGTAGCAATGCTAATGCAACTAATTTCTAAGCTGCCTGTGCGGCAGTGAACGTGGAAGCAACAACAGGCACCTCTCCTTTATCTTTCTAAGCTGCCTGTGCGGCAGTGAACACCTGACCAGTTAATTGATTCCCTGCCTGAATTTTCTAAGCTGCCTGTGCGGCAGTAAACTTGTGGGCGTGATTGAGTGGTTCATTAATGACTTTCTAAGCTGCCTGTGCGGCAGTGAACGTACTTTTTTGGTTTGGTTGAATCCTTATTGGTTTCTAAGCTGCCTGTGCGGCAGTGAACGGGAGTCTCCAACGAAAGGCGGTTATAAAGTATTTCTAAGCTGCCTGTGCGGCAGTGAACAAAATGGCAATACTATCAGAATGAAGTGCTAATTTCTAAGCTGCCTGTGCGGCAGTGAACGGAAGAGATGGGAACACAGGAGCTGGCATTAATTTCTAAGCTGCCTGTGCGGCAGTGAACGAAATAATTGAGGCACACGATTAATAGCGACTTTTCTAAGCTGCCTGTGCGGCAGTGAACAAAAACGGTGTGCAAACATCTGGGCGGCGATTTTTCTAAGCTGCCTGTGCGGCAGTGAACGCATAATAAGGATGAGTATAAGATACATAAAATTTCTAAGCTGCCTGTGCGGCAGTGAACAATGAAATGTTAACACAAAAAAAAGTGACAACAAGTACTTAAGGTAAAAAACCCTTTTTACCCTTGTCAAAAACACAATGTTGTAACTTGTTGTTTTTAAATTAAATTATTAAAGAGCGAAAAAATAAGGTTAAACAAGGGTAAAGTCAGGATCCATACGATAATATCGATCCTGCTTCATCTCTTACTTAGCCTTCAGCGAACATTGAGCATTGAGGCTATTCACAAGCTTTTACAGTCCAGCGCTAAAATTAAAGGCTAGAACCAAGGACTAAAACCAAAGGCTAAAACCAAAGGCTAAAACCAAAGGCTAAAACCAAAGGCTAAAACCAAAGGCTAAAACCAAGGTACGGTGGCTTGTTTATCTGCTTGCGCAAAGCTTAAACCATAACAAGTGTAGCGACCTTGTTTGGGCATTGAAGACTTTTCCATTTCGATATAAAGACGAAATCTTTTTTCATCCATTTTGTCACTACTTGAAAGGCTTCTCGTGTGAATAAAAGGCAACTTATCGCTGGGCTTAGGTGCTTGCTGAGTGAATGTATTCAGCCAATTATCAACAGGTTCACCCGTCTCCTTCGCTTTAAACGTCGCCATTTCAAGGGTTTTCGCCGCAATGTCTGCTTGACTTCTGATGTAATGCTCACGAACAAAACGAACATGCTCAGCATCCGCAGGCACGGCCTTGATGGTTTTGACTTGTACATAGTCTTCTAAACGACTTAACCACTGGGCGATATTCAGCTGTTCCAAAGCTTCTTGCGTGTGGGCAAACAAGCGAATTTTATCCCCTAATGGGAATGACTGTTTGCTACCACCACTAAAGCCATACTCTGGAATCGACATGGCGACCTTAGATTGGCGCACAGTGTTAACCTTACCTTGTTCGTCTGTCACCTCACCATCAACGCCATGTTCCACCAGCGCAAGGTGAATTTGTTGAAACACTTTCGACCAGAGGAAACCTAAATTGGCTCCCTCATCAGGTAAAAGCCTTAGTTCTAAGTAGTAGTTCATTTAAGCACCCTTAACTTTCACCTTCACCAAATACGCCACCACGGATCAGCATTGCCACCACAAAATGTTTATCTTGTGCCGTTAACTGCGAAGATGTTTCACTACTTAACCATTTCAATAACAGTGTTTTAAAATCATTACGGGTTGAACGATATGCAACACCGCGCTGCGTTACTGATCCATAAGCTTCTATTGCTATCGGTTTATTCGTTTGTTCAACGTTCGAATACCAATCATCTATTGTACGCAATGCATTACCTATTTTTTCACAGTGCATTGCAGCAACTCTATCTTTGCCCTGCACACCATTTAATGAAAAAAGATGACGGCTTTTTTCACCTTTTGCCGCATTAAGCACCATTTCTTGAGAAGGCCAAACCCTTTGCGCATCACCCAATTGTGCAAACGCTTCGACTTGTAACACCGTATTTTTTTCACCTTTAAAGCCAGCCAAAATCAACTTCGCTAATTGAGCGACATATTTATCATCTGTCGTCGTTTTTGACAGATAAAAGTCATATGCATTAAATTCTAATTTGTCATCCAGCTCACTTGAAGCGACAAAGATCTTTAGCTGTTGAGCACCTACACGGTTTCGCCATAAAAAGCGTCCATTGGCGATATTATAAGCATATCGCGTCGCCAGCTCTTGCAAATCATCTTGAACATAACCCGCTATCACTTCATTGAAACGACTTTCAAATTCAACATTATTACAAGCTGTTGGATTTTGTATACCTGCAACCACGCGTAAACTAAAACTCAAACGCAAGGTATCTTGACCATGCTTTAAGGAACCATCATCGCCCCATGATAAATTTGCCTCTGCTATCTGTTTTTGCAGCGCTTCTTCATTCTCTAATACTTCCTGTGTGAAGTTACTCTTTACTGCTCGGTTTCTTCTTTCAAATAGCTCGATAGGTTGCCAGTTTTTATCATGACCAATATCTTGCCAGCTCCCTGAAAACATGACGCCATCTGAAGGTTCTAATTTGCGATCAAATGCTAAAACGCTAGGTAATTTAATTGTGCTCATCATTCTTCCTTAAAATAAATTATTCAATAAATCTGTATTCGTTAAAGCTTGGTTATTGTCATTACTGGTCTTAGTTTCTTGTTGACATAAATACCACTCACCGTCATGGTGATAACGCCAAAGATAATCAGAAAGTTGTGCGACTTTATGCATGCTTATCCATTCCGCAACGCTATGGACAGCTTCGACAAAAGTCACCGCCTTTACATCTTGATCTTCAGGATCTGGCTTAACACGCAAACCAAGCACTTCCTCTTTGTTAAGTGGTTGTGCAATCGCTTTGTAACCTGCCATTATCGGCACTAAATAACCATCAAATGGTTTTTTAAGATACTGCCATTTAGCGTCGGTTTGGTCGTTAGGTAGCGTTTTCTCTTTTGCTAACTCTGGAGTCGCGGCAACTTTTAAAGCTGAAAAATCTAACCAAGCAGCCAAAGGTGCAGACTCGTTGTTTTCAACAGCTAACACTTCGGTATGCTTTTCTAGGTAACCGCTTCTATCTTTTAATACAAAGCCTGGCATGCATAAGCGTTTAATATGCGATAGTTGCTTACTTTCATCTTGTTTTGTATTGGCTAAAAACAATTTGACTTTGCCGATGGACAGCACACTGCCGCCTGCAATTCGCATGTTGCAACACATGGCTTTTACTTTACTTTCAAACTCAGTAACTTGATCTGTAGTTAATAATAGAGAATGACTTAGCTCAAGTACTAGGCTTACTGTGGCGTTTAACTTACCTTCTTCAATAATGGGCGGCGAGGCGGCTTTGTGTTTGGCGAGCACAGGCGGATTTTTACTCTGCAAAAATTCAAAATCTGCATAAGGTTTAGGTTGATAAACTTTATTGCTCACTTTATTTGCAACAAGCATGCAAGCATTAAACTCTGTATTAAAAGTACCTTCATAGTTAACTGATATTTTGCGGCTTAAGGCATGGGTAAAGCCCAAAAACTGAGTAATAGCGGGAAAACCCCAAGTGAACCCCGCTATAGAGTTTGCATTTTGTATATCGATATGGCTAAGCACTAAATATTGGCTCATCCAGAAACCTCCTGTATTGCAATAAAGCGACATAACTCATGCGAAAAAAGCTTTGCCCATAACTCCTCATGAATTGTACCAAGCTTAAGTTGCTTCTTATCCAACTGCTTATTTAACCAACGGGCAAAATCTTTACTGATCACTGCTTGCCATTTACCAGCGAGTTTTTCAGCTGTAGCTTGTTCATCATCACGATAAGGTTCAAACAAAAGCTGATAGGGCAAAGTCAATTGACTTGCTTTTGTCCAATTTGTTTGTTCAACAGTATTTGCCAACATCACTTCGTCAAAAAAGGCATGACTGATCGCCTGCACTTTTCTGGTGATTGCTGCGGCGCGTATGGGCTGACTATCACTTAGCGCTTTGTTCTTTAGTAACTTTAAATAATTATTTAAATCTCTTACTTCATTCTTAGCTAAAAAACTGAGCGCTTTATAAAGTGCTTTGCTGTCTAATTCGCGATAGCTTTTTCCTTTTGATTGCCAACTTGGTGGCTGCGAAGAAAATAAGGTGATCTTGCCACCGCGTTTGCCATTCAATGATGAAGCATTAGAATGATTAGATCCTGTAATATTGAGCTTTGCTTTATTTGGATAGTTCACCACTAAGGTCGCACTAAACTTGTTGTTTTTTCGCTGCTCTCTGGCTTTAACTTGCTCATCTTCAAAGAACCGCTTGTGTTCGTTATGTAACGCCTGCGCCAGTGAAGAAGAAGTGAGTGGTAAGAGTAAATGGTAGTCTTGGTCACTGATCGGAAAAAACACTTGCTTAGCTAAAAAGTAACTTTGTTTTACATCGCTGTCGTATGCCTGCTTTAGCCCTTGCACCCATTTAGCAATTTGATTTTCATCGTCAGTAAATGACTCAAACAATGAAACATCTTCCTCTTTTAAACAATCTAAAACAGATAAACCGTCATGCTCAATTTTTAAAACATCAGCCACTGGTAGTGACGCGGCATTTGAAGAAGCTGTATCTATTTCGGGAGCATGTAATAAATTGGTTGTTAAATAACGTTTATTAGAGCTTAACGAGCTCTCTAAAATACTCGACCCTTTTGAACTCGAATGCGTTAATTTGGCTACATGGGTTGCAAAACTAATGTCTTTGGCTTTTATAGCCCATTCATCGAGCCAATTAGCAGGCTTATGTAGCATCTCTAATTCACTAACGAACTGTAAATACTCAGCCTTTAATTCACTCAACTCTAAATCAACGGCGTCCGAATCGAGCAAGGCTAATAAGTGGTGATATTTATGCAGCTGAAACGCAAGTGCGTTTTGCTCTTTAGTTTTCTTGGCTTTTTCAACTAATTTAACAGCTTCATTTTTATCGGTCAGGCGTTTGACAATACTCAATAAGCGAATATTAATGCCTTTACTAACCACACCCTTTTTTTTCTGCGGTTTAGACTTTAAATATTCCTCATGCTTTTTATCTCTGCGCATTGCTAAATAGACTTCTATGCCTTTAGCAAGCGCCTTAGAGGTATGCTTACTTATCATTGTTGCACTCATCCTTAGTTAATAACTTATAAATTCCAAATTCGGCTTGGTAAATCCACTGCTCAATAGTTTCTTTATCGTACTCTTGTAATGAAACATGGGTATAAACAGCTAATGTTTGTTGTTCACTCTTTCCTAACTTTTCAGCTAATACCTTGACTTGTTTATCTAAATCAAATTGATGCCATAGATTATTACCATAAGCCATAGCAAACGGCTCGTTAGGGATCTCAATATCTTTAGTTGGTTTATATTCTGTAGGGTATATACCCTCTACTTTTTCTTGCCATAAATATCGCTGTGTTCTTTCAGAAAACGTTATCGAAAAATCTTTACTGAGATGTGATCTCCTAAAGGGTTGTAAACGCTGCATTTCACCACACCAACTAACATCATGTTGCCACCAGCGGGCGGCATAGCTCAAAGCAACAGGCTTCATACCATATAAAGTTATCTTTTGGGTGAAATGCTCTACCTCAGAAAAGCAATTAAACTTCCCTTCTGGGCTTAAATTAGGTTTAATTTTGTTATACAAAATACGAGGTGAAGCACTAATTGATTTAAGATCATTGTCAACATTCAATTGCGTTAGGTTTGTTGAGGCGCATTGCACTATCTTTGTTTCAAAGCCTGGTTTTTCAAAGCATAACGGGCCTTTTTTTAGCCCTTTATAATTTTGCGATAGCACATGAATATTATAGGTTGTCGGCGTTTGTTTTCGATGGCGTTGTACCCTGCCAGCCAATTGTATTATCGAGCGCATTGAACTTGGCTCAACCACCGCCCAATCATAATCGTGATCGCGCCCGACCTCTGCTACAGAAGTCGCAAGCACAATGAATATATGGTTTAACTCTGCCCTTTTCTCAACACGTTCAGCTAACCCTGAATCCTGTGACCATTGCTTAACATCATGTCGTTTTAACGCTTTGTCTAACATCTGCTCGATTGCTGTACGTTGTAATAACGGATATTGACCGTGGTAAACACAATAATGAATACGTGTATTGGCTGGTGCAGCTGTTGCAAATAAATACTTGGCAACTTGTACTAAAGGATTAATGTTAGCCATGCGAACCAAGCCAATTGATACTTTTTTATCTGCCAATGTAATTGCGTGCGCTAAATGCAACTCTTGAACCGACTGATGAATACGTGTAGCCATTGCCTGACTAAAGTAGCCTACCCCTACTGGATCTATATCAACCAACTTAGCTTGCCTCAAACGTAAGTCATTTTTGACCAATGCCTTATCCCGCTCAAAAACAAACGACTGATGCTCACTTGCAAATGTATTGACGGTTTCGATGAGTTTACCCCTAGGTTTATTACACTCATCAAACCAAGCACAGCAAACCTTACCTTGAGTATTTTTATCACCATTCGCTTTAGTATATTCGAGCCTGCCCTGCTGATAAGCTTCAAACAAGGCTTCAGCTTCACAGGGCATAATCGTTGCTGTGGAAATAAGCACCTTGCTACCCAACATCCCCGCCCAATTAACAAGGCGACATAGCGCATGAAAATCTGGCGAGCCAAAATCATCTGGTTCATCGAGCACTAAATCTGATGTTAATAACCTAAGCATAGGCGCAATCTGCCTACCACCACGGATCCCCTCTGTTGCAGGGATCAGATAATCTATCGTGCTCACTAAAATAGGTGCATGTAATAACTTTAAAATCTTAGGATCATGTTTTAACCAGGAGAATGAGGCTAAGTTATCGAGATCAATTTCACTTAATAAATCGACTTCATCTTTAAGCAAAGATTCTGCTGATTCACTACCTTTTTTGACCTCAGTACTATCATCTTGCGATAAATCAATTTGCTGTAAATCCCTAACAGCTTGTGAACCAACAAGTAATGCTACTTGCTTAAGCGCTTGCTGCTGGCTTTTTAAATCTTCGGCAAACAAATCCTTTCTTAATGCCTTTGCGGTTTGAATCGATAAAGTTCTGAGCCCTAACGCAACATTAAAGCGACATTCCTCTGGCTCAGATAACGCATACATTATTTTGGCATTGGCACGGGTTTTTCCTTTTCCCGTAGAAGCCATTGAAATACCAAAAAAGCCATAATCTTCTACTGTTTCTTTGAGAGACGTTGCCAATTTTACCGCTTTATCTTGCCAAGAAAATTCATCATAAATGTGTCTTGGCTGTTTAGGTACTGGTGTTTCGAGGGCTTTAACCTTACCCAGCGTATTGAGTTTCAGCTTAAATCCAGCTAACTCACAAGCAATATTATATGCCCGTTTACCAACATTAATATTATGCTCATCAAGCTTTTGCTTTAAATAGCGCTTACCATCTTCATCCTTATCTGTATTTGCAAATGCAAGATAGTTTCGATCCGAGTCTTTATTAGTAATATCTTTACGTGACGATTCACCGTGATCGGCCAACATAAGTGAAAGGCGTGCTAAATGCTGAGTGAATAAATTATTGTGCCATTCATTGGAAAACAACCTTTGACATTGTAATGACCGTTTAGCCCCATCAGAAACAGCTTTTTGCCAATCTGAACTATTTAAAGGCGTGCCCAACGGAAATTGCCAATTGGCAGCAATTTGCTCTTGAGACCAGTCTTTACCTAACGCTTGTGGTGAGTTCCAACAAGGTTCAAAAATATGTTGCCATTGCTCAACACTCTCAATTGACGGCTGATTATCTAGAAACTTGGGAAACTGGGGTAATCGATGATGAGAAACGATTAACCAAGCCACCATTTTGGCTACTGGTGGTAACGTTTCAAATGGATTAGCAACGTTTTTTTTCAATGAGTCTTGAAAAGCGGGTAGCGCTTGCTCTAGTTTTTTTGCTGTATCAATATCGATAGAGACTAACGCTTGCAACCATTGTTGATCGCTTTGTAAACCAACAAATGCTTGGAATATCCTTAAGGACACCCACTCATGCCGCAGGGGCTCATGGTTTTTTTTATCTGAATTCACACTTGAATTTAACGCCTTTGCCTCTTCATCCTGTATTACACCTAACTTAATTTGAAAAAGTCTGTTTGCCTTGCCTACATCATGAAAAAAGCCTGCAATTGCCGCAAGATTGGCTATCACGTCTGTATTTAACGAGAACTGCTCTTTGATAACTAAATCTTTTTCGGTGCTATTCACTGTTACACTCCCCTATATACCACAGCACACGGCCATCTTTTTGCATCACTCGGCAATATTCGAGGTAATACATATTCGCACGCTTAGAATGTAATATTGCCTTTAAATCTGTAGGTGAAAAATCATCCATCTTGTGCTCCCTGTGTGACAGCTCCTTTACGTCTTTACCGCTTTCGCTTGTGGCGTTTTCTTTCTTGCTCATCCCAATCCGCTTAGTGACCTGCGCTTAGGTAAAGCTAGATCAATATAAAACCATAAACGTTAATGCATTTTTGTTAATATATTCATGAATTATTTAACAACTGACTATACACAGCTTTAATTTGAGAATGCAATCAATAAGCATTTGAATAAGATGTTTTTTTGAGGACGATCAAAAAAGGTGAACCCAATGCCGCAGCGGTTAATAAGAGTCGCATGTAATGAATGATCTAAGAATTGTCGACAGCATGATAAACCCAAGCTGCCAAACGATAGGTGCTGGTAACTCTATCTTTACTTGCGTTAAGCACAAAGAATGTAGGTAGCTATATAAAAACTGTTAATTCAAAGCCCCCACAACCTTTAGATCTTGATGTTAGCTTTTAACACCCCGTGTATACCCATGATACTTGAAGATGCAGGATTCAGCTGGAATTAAAAGCCTTTTAGGCAAGGCTTTGAATAGCGTGCCTAGTCATTCTAAGCTGATATTCAATAACGCAGTATAAAAGACTTTTAAACCAGCCCGTTGGGAGTCTGTAAAAGCACCTACTTCTGCGTTGTATCACCTTAAAAGGCATAAGCATTCTTGCAATAACACGCCTTGAATTAGGCACTTTTACAGGCTCTGAAAACATGCATCTTCAAGTATCACGGGTATAAATGTAACTGTATACCTTCGACTTCAAGGCAAAAGCCATAAAATGGCTGCTATGAGCGACAAACAGGGTGAATATGGCCACGCCATGAGTCAATGAACGGGAAACAGGGATGTTAAGCTGGCTTTTATATACGGATGTATTTTATTTGGCTGGCACTTAGGCAAGGATGCCATTTGAAACCGCAAAGCCGCTCATGGCCAAAATTGTTCCCAACAATTTAAGACATTCCCTACTATTCATGCAGATCAGATACTTTACAGTGTCTCACAGAGGTATCTGCACATAAGCCTGCGGCAGTGAACATCTCAGGTAAAGACCTTATTTAGATTAACTTTATTTAATCTAAACTGACAAAACTTAAACACTTTAGAGGAATACAAATCAAAAAATAAAGTAAATAGATGGATTTTCAATACATAAAGATAACAAGCAGGGTATAAACGTCAGTTTCTTTGGAAAATAAACACTCCTAATTGGCCAAATACGCACTTTGTATCAATAAAATCTTTACATCAAAAGTTAATGGCTTCTTGCCTCTTCTTTCTTAATATAAGGGTTATTCATGACTATTTTTAAACATATTACCTATTGTTTATTCATTATTAGCAGTGCAGCTTATGCCGCAACAGACAATACAGCAAACTCAGATCTTATTACCCCCTCAATGATTTCAACTAAACTAGTCGATCCTGAAGTCGTACTGAATAATATTAAAGATGCAAATAACACGTTAAGACAATTATCTAACAAGGCACAGTCAGTCTCAATCACTGCATCCAGTGAGGGAGATGCGGAAGCATTACGTTTTGAACTTATGACTCAAATGTATGGATACTGGAACTATTATGCAACTGGTGAAATACACTTAACCTCTTCAATCATGGGAAATGACATCAGCACAAACGAAGCTGCCATTATCTTATCGGTCTATAACAATCAGAAATATAATAAGATAAATGAGGTCGATGAAGTGAATTATTATCTGAATCTTATTCAAGAAACAACATCAACACTGAATAAAAAAACCATTACTGATGACGATATTGCGGGACTAACAGCTAGCTATAAACTCAACAATAATTTATTAATTGATTATCAAATTAGATGCTTAACTAATGAATGCTGGAATACAGAGGAGTAACACACTCAGTCGCCGTTGGGGCTGGTATGCATTCAATCGCCGTTCGGGCTGGTTCTCACTAACTTCTATTTATAATCATACAATTATTTATAGCGTCGCTGACGTCGACTTATATACAGTACTTAGACAAGAAAGCCATTAATTCTTTGTTGATAAGAGTCGCCGCGGAGTTTACTCCACGGCTTTGCTTTTAAAATCCAGTGTAGGCGCAGTTATGACCTTCGAAAAAAAGGATTTTTTCGTAGAGCTCCCAGGGATGGGTTCATAGCGTGTCATAAAAGTGCCTGCACAGAAGCCTGCGGCAGGCAATTAACAACAATGAAGTGATAATTTAAAGCATACTCTCTGGTAACGAGTTGTTATGGCAAGTTAGTCATTTTAACTTTTGCGCTAACCCTCTAGCACAAAAACTAAATGTCGTAGTGCAAACCACATTCACGCTTAAGCCCATTAAAACGAGTCTCTTCCTCGCTCATACCTAACTCAAGCGGCTTGCTCGAATGGGTATCGCCCACCGACACATAACCTTGCTCCCAAAGCGGATGATAAGGGAGTTCGTGCTGAGTTAAATACTCATGCACGTCCTTATTACTCCATTCTATGATGGGCAATATTTTATAACGGCCTCCTGTGATAGCTAAAATGGGCAAAGCTTCACGTGTGCTGGACTGACTGTGGCGAAGTCCGGCAAACCAAGTGCCCACTTGTAAGTCTTTCATGGCTTGCTGCATGGGCTCCACTTTATTGATCTTGTTATAACGATCAAGACCATCGAGTCCTTGCTCCCATAAATTACCATAGCGAGCCTGTTGCCATGCCGCGCTATAAGGCGCGGTATAGGTTTTCAAATTCAGCTTCAGGCGTTCAGTCATTTCATCGATAAAACGATAGGTTTCAGTAAATAAATGCTGAGTGTCCGTCAAAATAACCGGAATATCGGCTTGTTGACGGCTCACCAAATGCAGCATCACCGCCGACTGAATACCAAAGCTGGACGATAATGCATGAGTGCTAGGCAAAAAGGCCAACGCCCATGCGACGCGCTGCTCTGCGCTTAACTGAGCTAAATAGGCATTAACCCGCTCAAGCACCGCTGTTTGCTCAACTTTAGGTGAGTCAAGTAATGCCGTTAGCTCATTTTTAGTCACAGGGCTATTGTCTAGGCTCTGATCAAGACTCTGATCTAGACTCTGCTCAATGCTATTGCTAATACTATTGCTAATAGTCTCGTTGCTAATAGTCTCGTTGCTAATACTCTCAGCCATGGAATTCCTTTGCTGCATCATGAACGGCTTTAACCACCCCGACTCGAACAGTGAAATTACCAAAGGTTTCGCCTGCTTCTTTCTCAGCCGCGTAACGGCCAAACAAGCTATCCAATTCCGCCATGATTTCAGCTTCTTGAATATTCTCTTTGTGTAATTTGTTCAATCGGGTCCCTTCAAAACTGGCCCCTAAATACAAGTTATAGCGCCCAGGCGCCTTACCCACTAACCCAATTTCAGCGGCAAACGGACGGGCACAGCCATTGGGGCAACCTGTCATACGAATAACGATGGCTTGATCTAAAAAGCCATGTTTATCTTGTAAGCTTTCCACTTTGCTTAAAAAGTCGGGGAAATAACGCTCAGCTTCGGCCATGGCTAAGGCGCAAGTCGGCAATGCCACACAGGCAATAGAATGGCCACGGGTTTCACTGATGAGCCTTCCCATTAAGCCATGCTGACGGGCCAAATCTTCAATTTGGGCTTTATCGTCTTCATGCACACCCGCAATAATGACATTCTGGTTAGAGGTCATTCTAAAGTCGCCTTTATGGACTTTAGCGATTTCTCGCATACCAGTTTGCAATGGCTCACCGGGCATGTCTTTAATGCGGCCACCTTCAATGAATAAGGTTAAGTGCCAGTCATTTTCCACGCCTTTTATCCAACCATAACGATCGCCGCGATCGCCAATGACCACATCACGCTTTGGCTCAAAAGCCACACCCACACGTTTCTCAAGCTCGGCTTTAAACGCTTCATAGCCATGATCGACAATGGTGTATTTCAAACGGGCACGCTTACGGTTAACTCGATTACCCCAGTCACGTTGGACTGTCATGACCGCTTCGGCAAATTTCAAGGTATTCTCAAGCTTAATAAAACCAAAGTCGTCGGCAAGACGTGGGAAGGTTTCCACCTCACCATGGGTCGATCCCATGCCGCCACCTGCCACTAAGTTAAAGCCCACAAGCTCGCCCTCTTCGGCAACAGCCACAAAACCTAAATCATTGGTGTACACATCCACGTCATTGTCAGGCGGTACGGCCACGGCCATCTTAAACTTACGCGGCAAGTAGGTTTCACCGTATACAGGCTCAGCATCATCTTTAGTGGTAACAAGCTTTTCATCATCTAACCAAATCTCAGCATAAGCTTTGGTGTGTGGCAGCATGTTATCCGATAGCTTTTTAGCCCATTCATAAGCCTGAGCGTGTAACTTCGACTCTACTGGGTTTGGATTACACATCACGTTACGGTTCACGTCACCACAAGCGGCGATAGAATCGAGGGCTTCACGGTCTAAATCACGAATAATGGTTTTCAAATTACGCTTTGGAATACCGTGATACTGAAACGTTTGTCTTGTGGTTAAACGAATACTGTTTGAGCTGGTCAACTCTGATGCAATTTTATCCACACCTAACCATTGACGTGTCGTACACACACCGCCTGGTACACGAGCACGTAGCATGAAGCTGTATAATGGTTCGAGTTTTTGTTCTTTACGTTCATTACGTAAATCACGATCATCTTGCTGATAGAAGCCATGAAATTTAATGAGCTGCTGATCGCCGTCACTAAAAGAGCCTGTAACTGCTGTCCCTAATCCTTGTTTAATGGTACCGCGTAAATAATCACTGTCTGTTTTTAAATACTCATTAACCGCTAACTTTTGATCCTTTGTTGCCGTCTTTTGCAAGCTCTTTTTATCACTCATGCTCTTCTCATCGCTCATGGCTATCGCCTCACTCTTGAATTTATTCGGGCTGCGCTCAATGTCACAGCCATCTTTATATGCGTTCTTATGCGTTACGTTACAATTTAGCGCTGCCTAACATGCATATCGACTAGGCACTCACATTGTATAAAAGCGGATCAGTAAACATCTTTTTGGTAACGCTTGTCAGTGCGCAAGGTCTCAAAATAAGCATTCGCTTGCTCAAGATTGAGCTCGCCGTGAGTCATCGCCACTTCTATGAGGGCTTGATGAACATCTTTAGCCATTCGCTCTGCATCACCACAAATGTACAAGTGCGCACCTTCATTAAGCCATTGCCATAAATCGGCACCTTGCTCAGCAATTTTATCTTGTACATAGACTTTATGGGCCTGATCACGAGAAAAGGCTAAATCTAAGCGCGTTAATTCACCCGCTTTCAGGTATTGCTGCCATTCCACTTGATATAAAAAATCTTGCTCGAAATGAGGGTTACCAAAAAAGAGCCAGCTATTACTCGACACCCCTTGAGCCGCTCGCTCTTGCATGAAGGCTCTAAACGGCGCGACCCCAGTACCTGGACCTATCATAATCACAGGTGTGTCTGGGTTACTCGGTAAACGGAAATGATTATTCGGCTCAACATAGACCTTCACTTGAGTGCCTTCTGTTGCTGAGGCTAAAAACTGAGAAGCGCCACCAAAACGGGCTTCACCGTCATGCTCTTCTTCCACCAGCGCCACCGTTAAATGCACTTCGCTTTCTACTTCACTTTGACTGGAAGCAATTGAATATAAGCGCGGCGTGATCCCACGGAGTAAGTCAACAAACTGAGCAGCCGTCACAGTAGCAGGATACTGACTGATCAGATCAATCACTTGATGATTAATCACATATTGACGAAGCTGCGCTTTATCTTCACACAAAGTCAATAAGGTCGCATTCTGGCTTAACGCTGCCCATGCTTTGACAGTATTGGGGTTCAGCTGCGTGAGCTCTTTATTGTCTATCAAGGCTTGCTTTAGGGTTAACGCCTTGTCAGCTAACGTCACGTTTTCATCAGCATCCAGCGATAGTTTTGCTAAGATGTCATCGACTAAGTTCTCGTTATTAGTAAACCAGACACCTAAGGCATCGCCCGCTTGGTATTGAATACCTGACTCACCCAGTTCAATTTCAACATGACGCACATCACGGTCGGAATCACGTCCTGTCAGCTTTTGACTGACTAACACTTCTGCGGTAAAGGGCTTTTGCTTAGTAAAACCACTTTCAGCCACACTGATGGCACTGCCACCAACAAAAGGCACGACACTGGCAGAGCTATCATTTTGAATAAAGGGTTTAACCGCTTCTAACACTTCTGTTTGCCATTGCTCAGCGGCCGCTTCATAATCCACATCGCATTCTACAATAGGCAATAATGCTTTGGCGCCAAGCGAGGTAAACTTCTCATCAAAATCTTTACCAGTTTGGCAGAAAAATTCATAACTTGAATCCCCCAGCGCCAACACAGAAAAATGTAAATTATCTAATTTAGGGGCGCGTTTAGACGACAAAAATTTATGCAGTTCAATGGCATCATCCGGTGCATCACCTTCACCATGGGTACTCACAACAGCCAATAATAAGGTTTCTTGCTTGAGCTGACGGACTTTGTAATCGCCCATCGACACTAAATTAACTCCGTAGCCTAATGCTTGCGCTTTAGCGGCTAATTCAGACGCCACACCACGACCATTACCCGTTTGACTACCATAAAGAACAGTAACGGTTTGAGCTGGCTGACTTTCAGCGCTGAGTGCCACTCCAGATTGCCCTTGTGCTCCTTGCTCTGCCGTAGCAGATAGATACCCACTCACCCACGCGAGCTGAACGGCATTCAATTCAGACGTGAGTTGCTTTAATTTCTCGGTTTGTGCTTCCGACAACGGAGAAGTCAGTGATGAAAGCTCTTTTAACAACATGAAAACGGCCCTAGATCAGTTTAATGTCGAATAGCTTAGCCGTTGCGCTCCAAAGTAAAAAAGAATAAAAGTTGATTTTTAATTCCTTTTTGGAATATACAAAGCGCAAAAATTAAGCTACAACATAACAACGAATAAAAAAACACCTCGCCATTGCAAGGTGATATGAGTCAAGTTTTTGCTCTTTTTTGTTTGTGCTTTATACAAGAATACTGATAAAAATATCACTCTTGTCTATTCGAAATAATACCAACGCCACCTGAAGCCACCCCTTCGAAAAGGCGAACATAAAAGTGCGACACAATCTGGGCCTTTATCAAGGACCAGATACTCTTGCCACTATAGCGAACAATAATCATACCTAAATGATAGACATTACGATTGACTGGAAAGATAACAAGGAAGGTGTATCACATTGAATTTATTATAAAGTGAATTTCTATTCACAACACTCAGTCGAAGTGAACGCACTCAACCTCGTGCTCATTGTTGTGGTTTTCGTTAATCGGCTCAGTGCCAAGCCGCTGATAAAGAATAAAAAATGGATTAAGGAGCATCTTATATTCCTTAATTTCTAACTCTTAACTTTTCACGCACAGGTGATCCTTTTGAAAATAGGCCTATTGAAAGAACATCATTTTGACGAAAAACGCGTCGCACTCATTCCTGCAAACGTGGCACGTCTAATAAAGAAAAACCTCGAAATAATGATTGAATCGAACGCGGGAAACCAGGCAGGTTTTGTTGATGAAGACTATGAAAATGCGGGTGCCAGTATTCACGATAAACACACGATACTCACTCAAGCAGATATTATTATCGTGGTGAATGCAAAAGGGGCACCGCTGGACGAGCTAAAAAACCAACTCAATAACCAACAACTATTAATTGGTATGATGGATCCCCTCGCTCACCCGGAACACGCACAAACCCTTACCAGTATTGGAGCCAGTGCCATTGCGCTGGAACTGGTGCCTAGGATCACTCGCGCACAAAGCATGGACGTCTTATCATCCATGGCCACCATTGCCGGTTACAAGGCCGTGCTCTTAGCCGCTTATAAAGCGCCACGTTTATTCCCTATGATGATGACAGCAGCCGGTACACTCAAACCCAGCCGCGCACTCATCATGGGAGTAGGTGTTGCCGGACTACAAGCTTGTGCCACCGCTAAACGTTTAGGTGCCGTGGTGGAAGCTTATGACATTCGCCCAGCCGCTCGAGAACAGATCATTTCTGTGGGTGCGAAACCCGTTGAGCTCGATCTTGAAACCGACAATACCGAAACCAAGGGCGGCTATGCGGCGGAGCAAAGTGATGACTTTTTAAAACGTCAGCAACAAGCCATGGCCAATGTACTGGCTCAGCAAGATATCATTATCACAACAGCCGCTATTCCTGGACGTACCGCTCCCATATTGATCACTAAGGACATGGTCAACAGCATGAAAAATGGCAGCATTATTGTCGACTTGGCTGCAGAAACCGGTGGCAATTGTGAACTCACAAAACTCAATAAAGAAGTCAAACATAAAGGCGTCACCATTCTAGGCCCCAGTAATATTGCCAGTCTCGCTGCCACCCATGCCAGCCAAATGTTCGGTACTAACATTGAGCATTTACTCAATCTGATGATAGACAAAGAAGGTGTACTGACGCTTGATCTTGAAGATGAGATTATCAGAGACACCTTAGTAGCGCATCAAGGTGACATTATTAGTCCAAGGCTACGGGATGTCCTTAAACTTCCGCCTCGCACCACACCCAGTAATGATAAAGCCAATCATCTTGAAAACAACACTACACCTAATGACACCACGTCTAATTAAGGAGAGACACTAATGGATATTTTATTGTTACTCGTCACTGTATTCGTCGTTGTCGCCACTTTTCTTAAATTCGAAATCATCATCAATAATCAAGGTGCATTCTAATGGATATTTTATTGTTATTAACCGTATTCGTTGTCGCCATTTTTCTCGGTGTTGAGCTTATCACTAAAGTGCCCCCCACCTTACATACACCGTTAATGTCAGGGTCAAATGCCATTTCAGGGATCACCTTAGTAGGCGCCTTACTCTCGGCAGGCTCAGGTGCAGGAATATGGGTCAACATTTTTGGTTTCATCGCTGTCGTACTGGCCACGATTAATGTTGTCGGCGGTTACATGGTCACCAATCGCATGCTTGCCATGTTTAAACGTAAATAAGGAAAGCTTTCATTATGATGAGTACCAGCATTATCTACCTCGCTTACTTAGTCGCGGCAGTATTATTTATTTTAGGCATTAAAGGCCTCACTAAACCCCGCACCGCTGTAAAAGGCAATCAGCTCTCTTCGTTGGGCATGTTTATTGCCGTTATTGTCACCTTATTTGATCAAAGTATTTTAAGTTATCAATGGATCATTGCTGGAATTATTATTGGCGGTGCCATTGGCGCAACCTTAGCCACTAAGATCCAAGTCACGGCAATGCCCCAATTAGTTGCCATGTTAAACGGATTTGGCGGAGGTGCATCCTTATTAATTGCGCTGGCCAATTTTTTAGATCCACAATCAGCCACCCACACGATAGCCTTAATTTCTATCGCTGCGACTATCATTATTGGTAGCGTGACCTTATCGGGTTCCTTTGTCGCCTTTGCCAAACTACAAGAGCTGATTTCGAGTAACCCCATTGCCATACCAGCCAATAAATTACTCAACGGTATCTTACTCTTAGCAGCGATCATTTTATCCATCATGATTGTCAATAACCCTAACGATTCAACGCTCATTTATCTGCTGATCGCCATTACCTTAGTGCTTGGACTCTTATTAGTCTTACCCATCGGCGGCGCCGACATGCCTGTGGTCATCGCTTTACTCAATTCTTATTCGGGTATTGCAGCCGCAACAACAGGTTTTATTACAGGTAACACGGTATTGATCGTATCTGGGGCTTTGGTGGGTGCATCTGGAATAATTTTGACACAAATCATGTGCAGGGCCATGAACCGTTCTTTATTTAATGTGCTTTTTGGCGTGATGGCAGAAGGCGGCGAAACCATAGATGCTGATGAAATCTATGCCGGAAAAGTCAAGTCCTCGTCACCAGAAGAAATTGCCATGATGTTAGAAACTGCCGAGCGAGTCATTGTGGTACCTGGCTACGGCCTTGCCATGGCACAAGCGCAGCATGCAGTACGTGATTTAGCCAACATTCTAGAAGAACGCGGTACACAAGTCCTCTATGCCATTCACCCTGTTGCAGGACGCATGCCCGGGCACATGAATGTCTTATTGGCTGAGGCTGAAGTCCCTTATGAACAACTTATTGAAATGGATGAAATTAACCCTCAATTTGAACAAACGGATGTCGCCATCGTTATTGGCGCTAATGATGTCACTAACCCCATGGCTCGGGAAGATAAAGGCAGTCCCATTTACGGCATGCCGATCCTCAATGTGGATAAGGCCCGTAGCGTTGTAATAGTAAAACGTTCTCTCAGCCCAGGATTTGCAGGCTTACCTAACCCCTTATTTGCGATGGATAATGCCTTAATGTTATTTGGAGACGGTAAAAAAGCCATTGTCGAATTGACCCAAAGCCTCAAAGAAGCAGATTAGTAAAAACTCACACCATTGAACAGGCTCGCTTCCTGCGAGCCTGTTACACATTCCAAAATCCCTTACGATGAAAAGTAATGCTTATCCAACTCATTCCAGTCATCAAATCCTTTGATAAACCCCTCAAAAAAAACAACAAAACCTCAATAATTACCAACATTAAAGATAAAAAATAAAAACATATAAAACGCTTTAACTACAAATAACCCACTGAAAAAATGCATTAATTTAATATTCAATACTCAATGTTTGCGTAATCAAAGCCCTATGCTAGGGTGCGCATTTATTTTCATTATCAAAAGATTCTGTTTTTCATGACCAAGACAACATTCTCTGTGCTCATCGCGAGTCTGCTTACATTACAAGCCTGTAGTTTTTATCCCAGCCCAAAAACGGATGAGCCCTTAAACCACCACCGAATCGTATTGGATGCGGGTAGCAGTAAAACGAAGCTCTATTTCTATCAATATGACACTCAAGGTAAACAAGCCCCTCAACATATTGAAACCTTGCTAGAAAAAAAACAAACCCCAGGATTAGCGGCCATTCCATTAAATGAAATAAATGATTACTTAAGCGGGCTTTTTACAAAAGAACTGGCATCACAATTACAGCAATTATCCCACACAGAGCAAGGAGATGCCGCCAACAGTTTGCTCGAACAAATTCAGGTTTACTCCACAGCGGGTATGCGTTTAATTTCAAATGCCGACCGTCAAGCCAAAAATCAAGCCGTAAGTGAATGGATAGCCCAATGGCTCGTCAATAATCACATTGAATTTGATGATGAAAATTTAGATGTTCGTACCATTTCCGGTGCAGAAGAAGGGGCTTACGCTTGGGCAGCCTTTAACTATGTAGAAGATAATTTTACTCGCCAAACCAGCGGGATTGTAGAGCTTGGCGGCGCATCCATGCAAATCACCTTTCTCGATCAACAACACAATAATATTACCATTAGTGTTGGAGGAAAAAGCTATGCCCTTAGCAGTGAGAGCCATATGCTAGGCCAAGATCTGATCGCCAAAAAACTGTCAAAACTGGATGTCTGCCAACTTAGCGGTAGCAATGACACAGCCAAAGGCAATTTTGCCATGTGCCATCATCAAGCCGTAAAACTCATTGAGAAAGAACCAAAATTAACCTTAAGGCATGCCGCCAATATCCATAACTATGGACTGCTGTCAAACTTTTACTACACGGCACAATTTTTTGATCTTGAAAGCCAATACTCTTTAAGTCAATTAGCCTCTAAAGCTTCTCAATTTTGCAGCCTTAGCTGGCAAAGTGCTCAAACCCAATACAGTGAAGTCAATAAAGCTTATTTAGCCAATTATTGTATGGCAGCGGCTTATCAAACTGCCATATTGGATGAAGGTTACCACCTAACCGATAAGCAAAAATTTACCCCTATCAATGAGTCAAGCACATTAGAAGTATCATGGCCAGTGGGTGTATTGCTCACACAAGATTACCAACAAAGAAGTGACTACGTCGCCCGTATAAACCAGCCAAACACACAACAATAATCACTTATACCCGTGATACTTGAAGATGCATGTTTTCAGAGCCTGTAAAAGTGCCTAATTCAAGGCGTATTATTGCAGGAATGCTTATTGCCTTTTAAGGTGATGCAACGCAGAAGTAGGTGATTTTACAGACTCCCAAGGGGCTGGTTTAAAAGCCTTTTATGCTGCGTTACTGAACACCAGCTTAGAATCACTAGGCACGCTGTTCAAAGCCTTGTCTAAAAGGCTTTTTATTCCAGCTGAATCCTGCATCTTCAAGTATCACGGGTATAATACAACCAAAGATGCATGTTCAGGAAATGAGACTTGAACATGCATGCATTCATTTAATGTGCACTTTCAGCCTCATAACCCCAATACCACTTAACCAATCGATTAACAATATCAAATGCGACGAATGTCGCAAAGAAATACACCATTCTTTAGTCAAAACATTCGTTTAAACACACTTTAAACATGGCAAACATCATTTATGAATGGCCTGTGCTAGGCTCCCGCTTCATTTTTATCCACTTAATGGAATTTAGCAGCAAATGCGTTTACAAGTTTACAGTTTATTGTTATTGCCTTTTTTATTACTCGGTTGTGATGGGGCATTAAACGATGCTCATGGAAAAGGGTCAAAAGGCAATAAAAACGAACAAGCAGAAAACCTACATCACCACATTATTGTCGATGCGGGCAGCTCTAAAACGTCACTTTACTTTTATGAGTACAAGAGCGAAAACAAGGAGCTGGCGACCAATATTGATATTATCAACTTTGTGACTCAAAGCCCAGGAATAGCTGACATAGCAACCACCCAAATACCGACTTATTTAAGCAAAATGTTTAATGATGATCTGCTTGAAAAAATCAAACAGGCCTCTAAAAAAAACAATAATGCCATGCCCAAACTCATCCAAGGGATCCAGTTTTATTCGACTGCTGGCATGCGCAATTTAAGTTACAGTGAGCGTGCCGAGAAAAATACGGCTATCACTACTTGGCTAACAAAATGGGCAAAGGATAAAAGTGTTCACTTAACTGATAAAATTGATGTCAAAACCATTTCTGGTAAAGAAGAAGGCGCTTATTCTTGGGCAGCTTATAATTATATTAATCACCAATTTAAAAGCGATCTCGATGGCATATTAGAATTCGGTGGCGCCTCAACACAAATTGCTTACCAAGATAAAAACCTCAATAATGCCAACATGACTATTGGCGGTAAAGACTACCCCATTTATAGCCAAAGCTACCCTTTAGGGCGTAATGTGGTGCAAGCGGCGCTGAAAAATACCAATGAATGTCATTTACTGGGTTATAGCGATACAGCCAGAGGTGACTACACTTTATGTCGTGAAGCCGCCAAAACCTTTATTAGTCACAAAATAGGCGAAACCTACCAAGGCAATCAATATGTTAATGAATTTGGTTTATTTGCAGGTTTTTACTATCATGCCCACTTCTTTGATGTAAAAACCAACTACTCCTTTAAGAATTTACAAGAAAAAGCCGATACTTTTTGCAGTACGGAGTGGGACACAGCCAAAGAAAACTATAGTCATTACGATCCTGAAGAAATGGAAACTTACTGTATGATGGCGGCATTTCAAGGTGCCTTACTAGAAGATAATTACCATTTAAATGATAAACATAGGTTTCACCCAATACAAAAGGTGAATAACACCAAGATTTCTTGGCCTATGGGGCTACTGCTCACTCAAAAATATCAAGAATAAAAAACCATTTTTAAAGACAGGTCAATACACCTGTCTTTACTCTTTTTCCTCATTCGACACCATTCCCTTCCTCTCTTTTTCATCAACTCATACGACTTATTGCTAATCTAATTATAATTAAGTCAGGTGTTAACCCCATATTTAGAATAAATATTTTCGAATATTATGCAGCTAGAACACTTATTGAGCGCTATAAAATCTAACGCATTATTAATAAGGAAAGCCAATGAATATGAGCAATGACGATACGCACATGAGACATCAAACAGACAAACAGACACAAAAAAATACTTAACGCGTTAACTTTACACACATTATCAGGTGAGATTAAGCAATAACCACACAGTGGATGTTAGTCTTTCAGGAATAATAATCAATCCAACGGAACAAGAGTGAATGCAATATATAAAATTTATCGCCATCGCATTAAGCTTACTCTTTATTGGAGCGTACTCAAATGTTCGGGCAGTCGGTTCAGCCCAGCTAAAAGAAAAAAATGACGATACAACACAATATCAGATTGTGATTGATGCAGGGAAAGACAAAACAAAGTTTTTTTTATATCAATACTCTCAATACAGCGAAACACCAACGGGCATTCAAGCCCTCAATGAACAAGTCCATTATCCTGGTATCGCGGATATCCCCATTCTCGAGCTTAGTGATTACCTTGATACCCTGTTCACTCCGACACTTGCCCATAAATTACAACAGTTAATGATTGAGTCAAATAATCATTCTCCCCCATTGACCCGTATTCAATTTTATTCAACCGAAGGCATGCGCTTACTGTCCCCCCAAGAACGTCAGTCTAAAAATACCTTCATTACGCTCTGGCTCACTAACTGGGTGCGCACTTATGATCTCAAAGTCACCCCCCAACAAATTGAAAGCAGGACACTGTCAGGCACTGAAGAAGGGGCCTATACTTGGGTTGCAACCAACTACGCTGAAAATCACTTTAAGGGCACATTATCTGGCGTGGCAAAACTCGGCCCAATATCTTCCCAAATTACTTATTTAGATCCCAATTTAACCAATGTCACTGTCACTGTCGGCAACAACCAATACCCATTAACCAGTAAAGGGTTCCCACTAGGACAGGAAGTCGTCGCTAAAAAGTTAGCAAAAATTGATGCCTGCTTCTTAACGGGCTATACCAAGACCTCTAATGGAGATTATTTTAGTTGTAAGGCACAGCTCAAAAGACTGCTTCGTCAACAAGTAAATATTCCCGTGCCAAATGCTACCGATATCTCCCACTATAACTTGTTGTCTAATTTTTATTATACGGCGCGCTTCTTTGGAATAGAAAATGACTATTCATTAAATGCCCTAGAAAACCAAGCAGAAAAATTTTGCAACTTGGACTGGGAAACGGCTAAAGCCAAATACCATAATGTCAACCAAAAGTACTTAGCCAATTATTGCTTGGGCGCCGCCTACCAATCGACACTATTACATTACAATTATCACATCAGTGAACCACAACAATTAAATCCGGTGAATGAATTTAATCATCAAGAAATTACTTGGCCCATGGGGGTTATCCTCACCAAACAATATCAAGAAGTCTATTAACGCCCCCCACTGATAGGCATAAATCACTCTCTGAGTCGCGATTGGCTTTTTATTCTATCGAACCACATTGCTCGCCTGCTTGAACTAAGATTGAACTAATCTTAGTTCAATCTTAAACAAAATAGCAGGGGGAAAAATGCAATCATTTCGTACAATAAAATACCTATTATTCATCTTCTTAATTTCAGCTTGTAACGATAACAACAACCAAACCCAGTACCGAATAGTACTGGATGCAGGCAGCACTAAAACTAAACTCTATTTGTATCAATATGATGAACTCAATGCCCTTCCATATGACATCATCACCAATACAGAAAATAGAGTGGAACCTGGGGTAGCCGATGTCAATAATACGGATCTTAACAGTTATTTAAGTACTATTTTTAACGATGAGCTAGCGAACACCATTACACAACTGTCCATTGCTAACGGTCGCAATGCTAGCAATCCTTTACTTAACGGGATTCAATTTTACTCCACGGCAGGCATGCGCGCCTTACCAACAAGTGAGCAAGCCATCAAAAATGCCTATATTGACTCATGGATCAAAAATTGGTTAGCCACAAACGCTATCCCATTAAATGAATCAACATTAGACGTACGTACCATTCCCGGTGAAGAAGAAGCCAGTTATGGTTGGGCTGCCGTTAATTATCTTGAAAACACTTTTCAAGGTACCTTAATAGGCTCAGCTGAAATCGGTGGTGCCTCAACACAAATCGCTTATATCGATAATACCGCACCTAACGTTAATATTAACATCGCTAATACCCAATATTCAGTCACAGGATACAGTTACCCTTTAGGCCAAAATGTCATTATCGCTGACCTCTCTCCAATCGATGCATGTAATCTCGTCGGCTATACTGACACCGCGACAGGGAACTACGCCAATTGCCGTATTGCAGCCAAAACCATGATTGATGATACAGTCACAGTCAATACACCTAATGCAGTGAATATTGCCGATTATGATTTACTGTCGAATTATTATAATTCGGCTGCATTTTTTGGAATAACCAATGACTATTCATTAGCAGCATTACAAAATGCTGCTGAAATATTTTGCGAATTAACTTGGACCCAAGCCCAAGCCGACTACCCTGATGTCAGTACCAGTTATTTACCCTATTATTGTATGGGCGCTGCCTATCAGGGCGCATTATTGGAAGATAGTTACTATTTAAGCGATGCTTATCAAACCTTTGATCCCGTTGTCGTCATTAACGGCACAGGCGTTGATTGGACAATTGGTGTGCTCGCGACCCAATCTTTCACACTATTGAGTGGAAGTTAAGTTAACGATTCAGCATCACTTGTGTCGGCGTGATGATATAAGGCAGAGGAATATCCCAAGGTTGACTTTCTATGGGATGAACTTGTTGACAGTCATGAGCGTAGCCCATAGGCACTGGGCTACCAACATCACGCCAATTGGCTAAGGTGCGATCATAATAGCCTCCCCCCATTCCTATCCGTTGACCGTTAACATCAAAGGCCACCAATGGCGTCACCATCACATCGATCGCTTCTATCGGCATCACATCAAAGACGTGCAACTGTGGCTCTAAAATACCAAAATGATTTGGCACGAGTGAGGTGTTAGCATGAAAATGCAAAAATAATAAATGCCCCGAACAAAAAGGATGTAGCCGCGGTAAATACGTTTGAATGCCTTTTTTCCACAAGGCTTCAATCAAGGGCTGCGTGTCCAACTCACCATCTTGACTTAAATAAAGTGCAACATGTTTCGCCTTTAGCATGGGAGCTTGCGATAAGATAAGTTGACTCGCCTTAAGACTCATTGCGTGTTGAAGATCAGAAGGTATTGCTCGGCGTTTATATCGAACGGCTTTTCTGATGTCGCTGGAAGAATAAGGCTTTTGCAGTAAATGAGGCAGCTCACTGGCACATTCAGCAGGAGGGAAAGACTTAGCCATTTGACCTCCAATCCAAGGTAAAATCAGAGAAAAATAATGAAGATAGTCAGTTAAAAATGTTCTTGGCAGAAATTAAGATGCTCCCCAGAATACCGTTACCGGCGTAGCCCTTGAACCGTAGGTTCAAGGCGGGTAAATGAATACCTCCTAAGGCTTCTCGATACGAGCCGAGCTTGCTCAATGTCAGTATAACATTCACCCTGGGTTTAAAAGTATCGGCACAGGGACATAACCAGCTAGCGCGTATCCCAGGGAGCAAATTTTTACGTTTATTTGTCGGCATCGCACCAGCAAATAAACTTATCTTTCATCCTGCGAGGCAGGGTTAATCAAGTTTAGCAGAGCGTTCAACAAGCGCATCTTCTATTGTTGATTGCAACAAACCGATTTTCTCATCAATTTGCTGATTGTAATCTTGGCTTTTTTGCTGCTCTTCCAGCAATTCATAACCGATATTTAAGGCTGCCATAATAGCAATTTCTTCACGACTAAGGCTATTGGTTTTCGCTTTTAATGTCGATAATTGTGCTTCTAAATGTTGCGAAACCTGTCTAAGTGCTGCCTCTTGACCAACTGGACAAGCAATAGAGTAGGTGCGCCCCATTAGGGTAATGTCGATAGCCTTGCTACTCATGTCGCGAAGGATCCTTTTATCATCACTTGTGCGGACTATATCGGTCTCATCCATAAAGTGCAACACGAGACCGACACTAAAAGCACATGTATTGTATTAATTGTTGTTTACATAACCACTTGTGTCTAGGGGCTGTGGATCTTTGGTGATTATTTCTGCAGCTATTTATGGTGTCTTTAGACAAGGCTAAGCTTATGCTGTGTAGTTATTCTACATAAATAAGCGATAACGCAGTATAAAGGCACCATAAACGCTGTCCATAGGATTCACTAAACGTGTTTAGCCCTTTGTTGTAGCCCTCCTTGATTAAAGAAAGGGGCTTAGAAGACTAAGCTGCACTCACTACGCCTCGAGTAAAGCACGTTTAGTTCGAACATAATTTAACCACGAAAGAACAACAGCCCCTGAACAATGGAATAAATAAACGCATTTTGTCATGGTTTTGCTTAAGTTTGTGATACCACCCCTTGGTCGAATCACCCACTTCTGCTAGCATAAACTAGGTATATTAAGTAAATATAGCGACAGGACCCCCCATATGGCAACCTCCCCTTTCTTTCAGATAGATAATTTACATGCTGCACTTCAAGCGGCCGAAATCGGTCAGCAAGCCGTTGAGGTACACGGTGCCTTAGTTGGGCTCATTTGTGGTGGCATCAATCAAAAAAATGATGCCTGGGTTCAGCCTCTCCTTGAACTCATCAATGACGGCCAACCTTTACCGCAAGATCTACAGCAATTAATTAGCGAGCTGTATCAAGACAGTGTCACACGACTGTCAGATCCCGACTTTGGTTTTAGCCCCATTCTTCCTGAAGAAGAAGAGCCGCTTTCAGAGCGAGTCGAAGCCTTATCGTTATGGGTACAAAGCTTTTTAACAGGTTTGGCTATCATACAGCCTAAGCTCAATAAAGCCTCTAAAGATGTACAAGAAGTCATTCAAGATTTAGCTAACATCGCACAAGTTGAGATAGATGTCATTGACGATGATGAATCTGAAGCTGCCTATGTGGAATTACTCGAATTTACCCGTATTGCCGCATTACTGTGTTATTCCGAATTTGGGCCAGATTTAGTCGATCCGGAACAAGAAAAGCCAGCCTTACACTAAATTTGCATGCTATGACCCAAACAAACCCTTCGTTACCTGAAAACATCAAGGTCGATATTGCCATTGTGGGTGGCGCCATGACAGGTGCCATTTTAGCCTTAGCGCTGTCACAATTATCATTTAAAAGTGGGCAATCACTTAACATCGCCCTCATTGAAGCCCAACGTCCCAATAATGATCATCCCGGTTTCGATGCCCGTTCTATCGCCGTTGCGCATCACTCCATTTTTGAATTAACCCAACTGGGTATTTGGCCAAAACTTGCTCACCTGGGGACTGACATTCATCATATCCATGTCTCTGATCGTGGCCATTTTGGTATGACTGAGCTTAATCGCAACCAATTTCATGTTCCCTATCTTGGGCAAGTTGTCGAATTGGATCTTGTGGGTCATAAACTATTTGAATTACTGGATAATAGCCAAGTAAACCTCTTTTGTCCGGCTACACTTGAACATATTGATACTGATACTGACAAACAATTGCTGCATTTAAATGATGGTCGTCGAATCACGGCACAACTGGTGATCGCCGCAGATGGCATTCATTCTAAAGTGCGTCAAAGTATGAACTTGCCCCTTAAACAGGTGGATTTTAAACAAACCGCCATTGTGGCAAACATTCATACACGCAAGCCTCACCAACATTGGGCTTATGAACGCTTTACCGAGCATGGCCCCTTAGCTTTGCTTCCCCTTAGCCCCCATCAGGGACAACACAGATTATCCTTGGTCTGGGCCTTATCCGATAAGGAAGCAAGCCGATTATTAACGGCACCGAAATCCGTTTTTATTGCCGAATTACAAAACGCATTTGGCTTTCGCGCAGGAGAGTTAATCGATGTAGGCCAGCGCAGCAGCTACCCCTTAATGCTATCGAGTATGGCCCGGCCCATCTTTCATCGCACCCTGTTTATTGGCAATGCGGCACAAACCTTACATCCTATCGCAGGACAAGGATTTAACTTAGGCCTAAGAGATGTAGCCTCCGTGGTTAAGGTTATTAAAAAGGCCTGTCAGACCACACAAGATTTAGGGATCAGTCAAGTCACCCATGACTATTTAGCCAGTCGAATTCAAGACAGAAACAGTACATTAGGCTATATCGAATTATTGGTGCGCAGTTTTTCTAATCAACACTGGCCATTGGTACTGGGACGAGATCTCGGCTTGAGACTCCTTTCTTGGTGTCCTCCACTCAAATTTCCCATCGCTAAAGCGGCCATGGGATGGAAGCACTAGTATGCCAGTACCAATATCTCGTCGTCACTTTGTTAAGGATTTTACATGTTAAGCACCCAAACCTTTGATGTCGCTGTTGTTGGCGGAGGAATGGTGGGACTCGCCACCGCCATTGGTTTAGCCAAAGAATCACTCAAAGTCGTGCTCATCGATAACAGTGAAGTGCAGGCTGTAACAGGTGCACCTAAACTAAGAGTCAGCGCCATCAACCAAGCCAGTGAACGTTTACTCACGCATTTAGGCGCCTGGCCGCAGCTCTCTCGTGTGAGTGATTATCAAAAAATGCATGTCTGGTGTGAAAACAGCTTAGGCAAAATCGACTTCGATGCCCATAGTTTAGGGATCCCCCACTTGGGCAGCATTATCGAAAACGATGCTATCAGCTATGCCCTGAGTCAAAGCGCAGCAGAATTAAGCACACTGAATCACTTGGAAAACACCCAAGTGAACAATATTGCGTTTGGCGAAAGAGAAGCTTGGTTAAGCTTGAATAATGGAGAGAACTTAAGCGCGGCTCTCGTGGTTGCAGCCGATGGCGCTAACTCTTGGGTTCGGACTCATTGCCAAATTCCCATGAGTTTTTGGGATTATGGCCACCATGGTCTGGTGGCGACCATACGTACCGAGCTGCCAAATGATAAAACTGCCAGACAAATTTTTACCGCAAAAGGGCCACTTGCCTTCTTACCCTTAAGCGATCCACATCTGTGCTCGATTGTCTGGTCATTGCCCCCTGAACAATCTTCCCATTTGCTGAGTTGTGACAAAGAAGAGTTTGAACACACATTAACGGCCCAATTTAATGCCAAACTGGGTTTGTGTCAGCTCGAAAGCGAACGCCAAGCCTTTCCACTTCGTATGCGCTATGCCCGTCATTTTGCTCGTCACCGCCTTATTCTTGCCGGTGATGCCGCTCACACCATTCACCCCCTAGCAGGACAAGGCGTTAATTTAGGGTTTCTCGATGCCGCCAGTATTGCCCAAGAAATTGGCAAGCTGCATCGAAACCATAAAGATATTGGTCAATATAAAAACTTACGCGCTTTAGAGCGTTGGCGTAAGGCCGATGCCATGGAGATGATCGCCGCAATGGAAGGCTTCAAGCGATTGTTTAATGGACAAAACCCCATTAAAAAAGCCATTAGTGCCTTTGGATTAAACCTTGTTGATCATTTTTCGCCATTAAAAACACTGTTTATTCAACAAGCCTTAGGAAATAAACCCGATCTCCCTCGATATTGCCAACCCCATAGCGACAAAGAAACTAAATAGTTTAATATTAATTAGTTATAAAAAAGTCACTCTCTTTTATTTTTTCTCATGCTCAAATATTTTTCCCTTTGACATGAGAAAAAGTAATCTGAACTCACCATAGATTAGAAAAACCCTTGTGATCTCCCTTCCAACCTCAAGGTATACTTTTGTCGTATTTCAATATTCACGCTGTTTGAGTAACAATTTTTGACTGACTATTGTGAAATTCAATTTTATTTTCAAATATTGTTCTTTTAAATCGATGCATAACTGAAGCCGAGTAAAACAATCAATAACAAGGCCCCAGTCATATCAGGCTCACTCATTGGGTGATCAAAGGTTTATCAAAACCTTGATGCTCAAGAGCGGATTGTATCAACGACCACAGCACCACCCCAACAAGGGAGTCAACATGGCGAATAAAACGGTATTATTTCAAAAACACCTTGAGGCAAAAGCTAAAATGGTGGATTTTCATGGCTGGGATATGCCGCTCAATTATGGCTCTCAAATAGAAGAACATCACGCAGTCCGTCAAAATGCGGGTATGTTTGATGTGTCACATATGACAGTCGTAGACATCACAGGTACGCAAGCCAAGCCCTTTTTAAGACAATTACTGGCAAATGATGTCGCCAAACTTACCCAGCCCGGTAAAGCCCTTTATGGCGGGATGCTCAATCACGAAGGGGGTGTTATTGATGACCTCATTACTTATTTTTTATCTGACACCCATTATCGTATTGTCGTCAACTCAGCCACCCGCGAAAACGATCTCAATTGGATCAATGCCCAAGCAGAACCCTTTGATGTAAGCATTCAAGAACGTCCAGAGCTTGCCATGATCGCCGTACAAGGTCCCAATGCTAAAGCCAAAACCGCACAAGTGCTGACTGATGAGCAAAATAGCGACATTGCAGACATGAAAATGTTTTTCGCCGCGCAAACAGGGCCTTTGTTTATCGCTACTACAGGCTATACAGGCGAAGCCGGTTTTGAAATTATTTTACCCCAAGAGCAAGCCCCAGCCCTTTGGCAAGCCTTAATCGATGTGGGCGTGAGGCCTTGTGGTTTAGGCGCTCGCGATACATTACGTCTAGAAGCTGGCATGAACCTCTATGGTTTAGACATGGATGAAAGCATTAATCCGCTTGCTGCCAACATGGGCTGGACCATCGCGTGGGAGCCAAAGGACAGACAATTTAATGGCCGCTCAGCACTGGAAACCATCAAAGCAAACGGCCACGAGAAATTAGTGGGTTTGGTGATGACAGATAAAGGCGTTATTCGCCACGGTATGAAAGTCTTTTTTACCAATGATCAAGGCATAGAAGAAGAAGGTCTGATAACCAGTGGGACATTTTCCCCCACCTTAGGCTATTCTATTGCCATGGCAAGAGTCCCAAGCCATATAGGAAAAACGGCGCAAGTCGAAATGCGTAAAAAGCGCATCCCTGTTAGCGTCGTCTCTCCAAGCTTTGTCCGTAATGGTAAACAAGCATTTTAAATTAATCGAACAAGGAACAAACGCAATGAGTAACATCCCAACTGAACTTCGCTATACCGCGTCACACGAATGGATCCGTAGAGAAGAAGATGGCAGCTATACCGTCGGGATCAGTGAGCATGCACAAGAGTTATTAGGTGATATGGTCTTTGTTGAACTCCCTGAGGTCGGTGATATCCTCAGCGCTGGCGATGATTGTGCCGTGGCAGAATCGGTCAAAGCCGCCTCTGATATCTACGCGCCTTTATCCGGTGAAGTCTTAGCGGTTAATGATACATTAGAAGACTCGCCAGAATTAGTAAACAGCGATGCCTTTGGTGATGGCTGGTTTTTCCGCATCATGCCATCGGATGAAACTGAGCTAGATAATCTTCTCGATGCTGACGATTATCAAGCCGTCATCGATGATGAATAATGTGATGCTTATGGCGCGATCCTCATTCACCCTAAGGTGAGTGAGGGTTAGCCTTAGCGCAATCACTTGCTTCATTGACATCACCTTGCCCCCAAAAATGCATTCTTGTTTGCTAACAAAGGTAAAGCCCTGCTGACGTTAACCTGCATGCATTCATAACAACAGGATATTTTGGTAACCCATGACTGCTACCTTGACACAATTAGAGCAACACGATCGGTTTATTCGCCGTCATATTGGCCCCGATAATGCCCAACAAGCGGCCATGTTAGATGCCATTGGCGCCGCCTCACTTGAAGATTTAACCACGCAAATTGTGCCAGAAGCCATTCGCTTGCCCCAAGCTTTGAACACAGGTGAGCCTTGCAGTGAAGCCGAAGGGTTAAGTTATTTACGTCAAGTTGCCAACAAAAACAAACTATTCAAAAGTTATATTGGCGCGGGTTACTATGGCACCCAAGTGCCCAGCGTCATTTTACGCAATGTATTAGAAAATCCTGGTTGGTATACCGCTTACACGCCTTATCAACCTGAAATTGCCCAAGGCCGCTTAGAAGCCATTTTGAATTTTCAACAACTCTCTATGGACTTAACAGGCCTAGACTTAGCCTCAGCCTCTCTATTAGATGAAGCCACCGCCGCCGCCGAAGCCATGGCGCTGGCAAAACGCGTCTCTAAAGCCAAAAAAGCCAATGTCTTTTTTGTCGCGGATGATGTGTTTCCTCACACACTGGATGTCATTCAAACCCGCGCGGAATGTTTTGGTTTTGACATTGTTGTCGGCCCCGCTGAAGACGCCGTCAATCACGAGCTCTTTGGCGTCTTATTGCAATACACCAACCGTTACGGCCAAATAGACGATCGCACGACGCTCATTCAAGCTTTACACGACAAAAAAGCCATTGTGGCCATGGCCGCGGACTTCATGTCTCTGGTACTGCTTAAATCTCCTGGTAGCATGGGCGCAGATGTGGTCTTTGGTAACAGCCAACGTTTTGGTGTGCCTATGGGCTATGGTGGCCCACACGCTGCCTTTTTTACCGCACGAGATGCCCATAAACGTTCCATGCCAGGCCGCATCATCGGCGTGTCACAAGATACCCGTGGCAAACGTGCTTTGCGTATGGCCATGCAAACCCGCGAGCAACATATTCGCCGCGAAAAAGCCAACTCCAACATCTGTACCGCCCAAGTCCTGCTCGCCAATATGGCTTCCTTTTATGCCGTCTTTCATGGTCCTGATGGTCTCAAAACCATTGCCGAGCGCATTTTACGCTTCACCGATATTCTAGCCTTGGGCCTCAAAAGCCAAGGCGTTACGCCACTCAATCACACTTGGTTTGATACCCTCACACTGGATAATCTTGATGTGGCGGCCATTAATGCCCGCGCGCAAAAAGCCGAAATCAATTTGAGACTCGACAGTGATACCCGCCTTGGCCTGAGTCTGGATGAAACCTGTGATCGCGCCGATATCCAAACCTTATTTGATGTGATCTTAGGCAGTGGCCATGGCCTTGATGTGGCCAAGCTTGATGAGCAGCTCGTTCAAGAACAATCCATTCAAACATCCAATCAAACCGCGCCGCAAACGGGCATGCCTGAGAGCATGAAACGATGTGATGCCATTTTAACGCACCCTACTTTTAATCGTTACCAAAGCGAAACCGAGATGATGCGTTACATCAAGCGATTAGAGAATAAAGATTTAGCGCTCAATCACTCGATGATCTCCTTGGGCTCTTGTACCATGAAGCTCAATGCGGCCACCGAAATGCTGCCCATTAGCTGGCCCGAATTTGCCAACATGCACCCTTTTTGCCCACTAGAGCAAGCCCAAGGCTATACACAGTTATTAAGCGAGCTTTCTGACTGGCTGGTGAAAATCACCGGATATGATGCCATCTGTATGCAGCCCAATTCTGGAGCCCAAGGGGAATATGCCGGCCTGTTAGCCATTAAAAAGTACCATGAGTCCCGCGGCGAATCTCATCGTAATATCTGCCTTATTCCCCAATCAGCCCACGGGACAAATCCTGCCTCGGCGCAACTGGCGGGCATGAAAGTCGTGGTCACCTTATGTGACAAAGACGGCAACATCGACATGGCCGATTTAACCGCCAAAGCAAGCGAAATGAGCGACAACTTATCTTGCATCATGATCACTTACCCCTCCACTCACGGTGTGTATGAAGAAAGTGTGAAAGATATTTGCGATGTCATTCACCAACATGGCGGCCAAGTGTATTTAGACGGCGCGAACATGAATGCCCAAGTGGGGATCACCTCCCCAGGCTTTATCGGCGCCGATGTGTCTCATTTAAACTTACACAAAACCTTCGCTATTCCCCATGGCGGTGGTGGCCCAGGTATGGGCCCCATTGGCGTAAAAGCCCATCTGGCCCCCTTTGTGGCGGGTCACACTCAAATCAAAACAGGCCTTGAGAGCGATAACAATGGCGCCGTCTCTGCCGCACCTTTTGGCAGCGCAGGTATTCTGCCTATTTCATACATGTACATTAAGCTGCTCGGCACCCAAGGCGTGACACAGTCCACCCAAGTGGCCATGCTAAATGCCAACTATGTCACTCAGAAGCTCTCAAGCCATTACCCCATTTTGTACCGAGGTCGTCATGACCGTATCGCTCACGAGTGTATTTTGGACTTACGACCGCTGAAAGAAGCCTCCGGCGTCACCGAAATGGACATCGCCAAACGCTTAAATGACTACGGCTTTCACGCGCCGACCATGAGTTTTCCGGTAGCGGGTACCTTAATGATTGAACCCACAGAGTCAGAATCTAAAGTCGAGTTGGACCGCTTTATCGATGCCATGATAGCCATTCGTACTGAGGTCGCCAAAGTCGAATCCGGTGAGTGGCCAGTGGACAACAACCCACTGTGCAACGCACCGCACACCCTCGATGACATTATGGATCCCGCATTCGATAGCCGCCCTTACAGCCGCGAGCAAGCCGTGTTCCCCTGTGAGGCGGTCAAAGCCAATAAATTCTGGCCAAGCGTTAATCGCATCGATGATGTATTTGGGGATAGAAATTTATTTTGTGCTTGTATTCCCATCAGTGACTACGAATAGTTTATGGCTGCTTAGACATTTTCGAATAAGGGTCGAAAATAAATAGGCACGACTTTCTTAAAGGTGGACCAATAATGGTTCACCTTTTTTGGCTTCAATCTTCCCGTATTAGTTTTAAACAAGATTATTGCTGAGAATAAGCTTAATGTGCAAATACCTCTGTGACACACCACCCAAGACCCACAAAAGAATGCCATCCGCTTTCATTTGAACGCTAATCTATGAGTAAAGTGATCCACAGCCTTAATCATTCCGCTCACTGCGGTTTTCAGCCACAATATCTGAATCCTGCTGAGCATAAAAGTCGACTCTGAATCGGGTTTCATCCGTTAGAAATTCGACTTTATGCCAATACTGGGGTGGTGAAATCGCTATCTCACCTTGTTTAATCACAATTTCTTGCTCTATTTCCCCACGCCTTTCGGTGAAACCATAAAATTTTAGCTGACCGCTCATCACCTTGATTTTTCCGTACACACCTGCACGAGTGTTATGTAAATGCAGAAACATTTTAGGGACATTATCAGGAGTGAAAATGGGCGTTGATTTATAATTGACAAAATCATGTGGAATCGATGGCATAACGGCTCACTTGATTGAACATAGATGAATAATAAAAATATACACCCATTAGTCCTTAGGCTACCACCTATATTGAAGATGCATGTTTTCAGAGTCTGTAAAAGTGCTTAATTCAAGGCGTATATAAGTAAGAAATAAGCACATAATAAAAAAGTCAATTCCGATGAATTGGCTTTTTTATTTATCACAAATGTAAAACAGGCTTAAAGTATACTCTAGCGCCTAGAGCGCTTTTAACCAGTCGGTATTAAATGACACCGAACCGATATTTAAGGTCACGGATTTTATTGTGGTTTTCGCCCCCACCAACAAATAACCAAGATTATGACGTGAAGTAGTAAAAAAGTATTAATAAACGATGTAATTACATTCATAAGATCAGATTAATATCATACCCAAGCCTCATTCAATTTGTGATTAAAGCCCTTATTATATAAATCTAGGTATTAATAACCTTAAAAGTTTGAGAAATGTAAAAAGATAAATGCAGAGGTAATCAAAGTAAACGCCATGGCATTCTTCGCCCTTTCTTCAGGCTTCTTGTAATACTTCTTGTAGTACTTCTTGTAGTAATAGTTGAACGGAATAACTAAATATATTAATGCAGTAGGAGTCGAATATGTCTAATTCTATGGAATGTAAACTCAGGTTACTTCGTTTCATTTCAGTCAGCCTATTAATGTTATTATTGATGGGGTGCGGGGGAAGTGCTGATAGCGACACCTCAACTTCTAGTGACACCACTTCAACTAGTAGTGACTCTACTTCCTCAACTAGCAGCACTGATGATACTGCTACTGCCAGCACTGATGATACTGTCATCACTATTAATCTCGATTCAATCACACTAAATCACGAAGAGCTACTCATTGCTGCTGGTGAATCCATTCAATTGGCAGCAACGGCAAACTACAGTGATAATACAAGTGCTGATATCACCGAAGGCGCCCTTTGGGCAAGCAGTGACGATGCCATTGCAAAGGTCAGCGAAGCAGGCCTAGTAACTGGCCTATCTGATGGCGAAGTGACAATCACCGTTTCACAAAATGATATGGAAAAAACAGTCAAGGTTTTGGTTAGCGAAAGTGGCGTTGCCGAAGCGATAGGAAGAATAGGAGGAAGTTTTTTATATGCCCTATCAAGAAACCCTTTGCTAGAGCTTCAATCTCTTGACATTACAAACGAAGCAATTGCTCAATTAGTCATCACTGAGTTCGGCCACACAGCAGAGACCAAAGCCAGTGGTATCGCTCATCTTTGCGCTCGATTATTAGAAGGAACAGCAAGAAACCCCTCTATGACACCTTCACTCACAAGCTATTATGACGATTTTGTGCAAAAAATCACTTCACTAACATTAACCAGTGAGGTTGAATTTATGCTCGACTTGACACATCAAATAGCCATCATTCGAGGTGCTCAAATCATTCACACCGCCCGTAATCCATCACTACGGGACTATCTAGATGACATCGCCAATGACTGCATCGATTTTATCAATGATGTCACGCCTTCGACCGACTTAACCTATATGCAAGATACAGCAAAGAGCATCGATTCTCGCAGAGCAAAAGCTATTGGTATACTAGGTGAAAATCTATTAATTGCTTACTCCAGAAACCCCTCAGTCGAGTCCTTTTTCGTTGACATCTTAAATAAAGCACTAATGGAAATAGAGTTAGCCAACCAACACCATAACATTGAGCATAAGGCGGCGGGTATCTCTGCTCTATGCTCTGGGCTTATAGTTGGGGTGTCAAGAAATCCTTCATTAACAGCTGAAATGAGCCTCTATTATGACCATTTCTTACAAGAAATTAATTCATTAGCATCATCAAGTAATAATGAAATGATTTCCGATTTAATTCACCATAAAGCTACCGTTCAACAAGCCCAACTCATTAGCACTTCTAATAATCCATCACTGTCCGAATTGCTCAATGAAATCGCAACGAATTGTATCACCTCAATCGATGAAATAATCATATCTTCCCCTCAACATGATCCCAATGAAGACATTGTTAGTCATGCATTAGCTGCTAAAGGGATAATCGGAAGTGGACTACTGTATGCTTTATCAAGGAACCCTGCAATTGAAGTAATGTTAACCGAAATTGCTACTAATGCTCTTGCGCAAATAGATACAACAAATCAAAACCATACCATAGAGTCAAGAGCCAATGGGATTGCTTCTCTGTGCGAAAAGCTAATAGAAGGACTTGCGAGAAACCCATTACTAATAGAGGCTTTGGAAAAATACCACGAAAGTTTATTACTTGAAATCAATGCAATAGATTTATCAAGTTATGATAAATCAGCTCAAGACCTTGCAGTACAAGAGGCCATCATTCGACAAGCACAAATTATTGGAACAGCAACTAACCCTCCACAGGCTGAGCTCCTTAAAGAAGTTGCAAATACTTGCATTGGTATATTAAAGGGTGACTTTGCTCTTGAAGATATTGAGGAGATATAGCGATTAAAAGGACTGAGTGATTGAAGAGACAAAGCGATTAAATTAATAGCGCTCTACTGAAGACATGTCGCTTATGTGACGACATACTAACAGATATAACCTCCGTTAGTATGTCGCTATCTTTGCTTCAAACTTCGAATCCACACCCAAAACACTCCGACCCACAAGAGCAGTAAAATAGTGTGGAATAACGAAGGATGACGACTAAAAAAACTGCCACGACTATGAGGATGTAAAGGCACCTCGACGACATAGCCACCAGCCTGCCTGAAGTCAGAAGTAAAGAGTATTTGTCCCACTGGTGACACCACAATGGATGGGCCATTATTCACGACGTGCACCAGAGGCGTTCTGTTTTCAACAGCCCTTAATGCTGAAGTAAAAACATGCTGATTGGATTGATGCTTTGAGCCAAACCAAGCGTCGTTGGACATGGCAACAAGGAGTAAAGGCTTTTCATTCTCTTTGATGGGTGATTCAGTCCCAACATCACTATCAACATCACTATCAACATCACTATCAACATCACTATCAACATCATTGGCAACATCAGGATTAAGGGTATTAGCAACCGCATTGGCAACAAAAGTTGAAAAGGTGGTTTCATAACAGATCAGCGGCACAATATCGGCTCTCGAATGAGAAAACACGTTAAAACGACTGCCCGCAGTCAGCTTGCTGGAAAAACCACCAAAATAGGACTGAAGCCAAGCGTAAAGCCAAGTTTCTTTATCAGCAAAGGGAATATACTCTCCAAAAGGAATACGTTTTATCTTTTGATAATGCCCCACATCTTCCCCTTCATCATTAAGCATCACGGCGCTATTGTATCGCCTTCCAACTCCCCCAGTAATAGGACTAACCACACTGTGAAAATCTTGAAACAACACATTCGCACCAATATTCGCGACTTCCTGCTGATACACCCGCTGCACTTGCCTATCATCTAGATACCCTTTAGGCCGCGCTTCAGACCATATGACTAACTCAGCGCCAATGGCACCAAGCCGTGTCGTCATCTCCATTTCGGGTGGATAGACTTGGCTGTAGCCTGACATCATTTGCACATGCCCCAAATCCGGTGACTCATTGGCCTGGATCAGCCCCACTTTCATCATGTCAGAATGAGTGACTATTTTTGTCCATTCATATCGCTGCTGAAGGCCAAAACCGAACCAAAAAGCAATCACCAAGACAGCAACAAACATGGCCCTTTTATCCCTTTTCTTAATGGAAAATGGCTTTGTCGTTAATTGATAGAGCAGTCTAAACAACATAATATTAGCCAGCGCCATAATGGCATCCAGCGCTGACAGGCCAAAAAACGCGATCCCTTGTAAGGCGGTTAAAAACGACACTTGGGTCTGTGCCAAAGTAAATGAAAATAACTGAGGAAAAGCCGCAGTCAAAGATGAAAGGATTAATGGAAAAAGAATAAACTCATGCAATCGTGTAAAACGTTTCAACAGCGTGAACAACCAACATAATAAACCCAACAACTGCGCACAATAAAACCAATAGAGTGAGGCCCACAAATAACTGAGCAGCAAACTCTGATCTTTTGCGATCACTAAAAAATCCGCCACCCAATAGGTCGCACTGGCAAACATCACCCAACCCGCAATAACGCCGAGTAGATAGCTCATTGCCAATGATGCTTTGTCAATCGCATACAAAATAGGGACAAAAGCAAACCAAACTAAATAGAAACGTTCATTATCCAATAAAGCTAACGACAACATAGCTGCTGATAAGATAGCCAACAGCAATGATTGCAGCCACTGCCACCGTAAAAGAGAGTGCTGCCAACGTGACTGAATGACTCCCCACTTCACATGTAAGGCTTTAGCCATCCTCAACTTTCCTTTAGCTGTGCTAAAGCCAATAAATACGCTTGCTGTAATTGCTCATGGCTCATTTGCTTATCCGCGTCACTCAGTGAATTGTCCAAGGTCAATATTCTACGCTGAATGAGGTAACCCATTCTGATATTATCTCGCTTAAAAAAAACGCTGGCCGTCTCTTGTCCAAACACCGTCGCTTGAAGTTGCTTTATCACCGCTAGACTGCCTTCTTTGCCTCGCCCTTTACCGCTTTGTACTTGCTTAAAATGAGTATTCAATAACTGAGTGTATCGAACATAAGCATGCAATAATTGAGTTAATTTCATGCCAGCTTTACCTGGAATACTTTTTTGAATTAAAAAATCTAGCCGCGCTCGTTCCATAGCCGATAAATCAGGCGGTAACGCTTGTGCCATCCTTTCTAATTGATATTTTGTTTGCGCATCAAGAAAGAGTAATTGATTTGAGCCCCATTTTACTCGAGCAAGCATGGGAGAAAAACGAGCAAAATTGAAGTGATAGTCTTGCTCACCAATTTGAACGGGGAAAAACTCACTGGCCTTCTCAGGCTGTCGCCACACATTTGCAGACTCTCTTTCATTGAGCTTTAACCCAGTATAGAGCGATTCTTCTTGATGCAAGTCCCCAAGCTCCAGTGCAAAATAAAGTACAGCAGCCGCCAGAAAAGTCACCCGCAATAAACAAAGATTAAATCGCATCACTTAACCCTCGCTTGTTGCTGAGATTTAAGAATGAATATTGAAACATTAAATTTCATTTAACTTCAGATAATCAATTCGAGTCAGTTCTTCCGGTGTAAAATGCTGGCTCAGCAGTGCATTCACTTGCTTAACCTTTTCTTGGTTATCTATCGCAGAAGAGGTGATAGCTTGCTTGGCGCTTAAAAAAACGGGGTAACGAGCAGGCCAATTCAGCACATTGACTGACTGAGCAATATGCTGCGCTTGAATATCTTTACGTTTTTGCTCACGCTCTTGGGACGTTAAATTCAGATCCGCTTCTAGTTTCATGCTCTCAAACATATATTGGGCGTTGGCGTCACTCACTCTAAACAGCTCAGCAGTCACATCACTGCCTAAATGTGCTTCCCGCAATGCCTGAAGCTCTGCATAAAGCCCTTGATCTTGCTCAATCGACATCAATGGATCCATTTCTCGCTCAACCAATAAATCTTCATTTATTCGACTAAATACTGCTTTGGATTCTAAATAGTAATAATAATTTTCGACTAATTCGCCCAGTTGCATACCCGCTTGACCGGGAAGGCTCCGGTATATCAGATCCACCAGCACTGCCACACTCTCCTCATCCAACCGATTATGGATCCTCTCTAATGTTTCATCTAAGGAAACAAGCGCATCATGATCAAGAATGACATTTCCATTGGCATCTAATTTAACAGCATACAGGGCATCAAATACAGATTGAGGAGTAAAAGGATATTTGGCAGCATATTGCTGAGTGAGTAACACTTGCTCTGTGTTCACTGCTTCCTTTTGCCAATGCCAATTCGATGCCACTGTATCAAAACTTATTAACGCATTTTGATTAGCCTCCACGGTAGATGGCTTGTTAACAGAGGCCGTTGCATCGCGCTCCGTTTGCCCTAATGGTACAAACATTGAAAACAACAAATAAGTGATCAGTACACACAATGAAACGGCGACTAGCATGATTTTATGTTTAAAATAGAGCATCACTCTTCCACCGTTCCATTAAGGTTTAACGCAATGCCGAGTTATAAATAATCGCAAGTATCTCTATACTCAGAAATATCGCTGTTTAATTCATGGTTTGGTCCACATAGAAATTGACTGTAACGATGATCTTTATCTAAAAAACGCTTCATCCAAGACACGCCATAAGTGGATAACAAGGCATGGTTATTATTATCGCCTGTAGCACAGTCATGAGAACCACCAGTGATCTCCATGAAGGCTTTATCAGTATTAGCTGGAATAGTGTTATAAAAAGGACTCGCATGATTATTCACTGGTGCAGTTGCATCATTTTCGCAAGCCAGAATCATCACAGGAACACCAATAAGAGCAAAGTCATTACTACCAGTATTCCAAGGTGACAAAGGAATACTGGCACTTAAACGGTTTCTTGAAGCACTATGAAGCGCCCCCCCTCCGCCCATAGAATAGCCCATGGTTGCCAATCGATTTTCATCAATTAATCCCCAAATTGGACTACCCGAACGTTCTCCTTCCGAAATTAAATAGGACAAGGCGCTGTCTTGCTGGCGGCTGCGACTCTCGGGCTGGTCATAACGGGAATTAGTATTGATAGTGATGACAACAAAGCCGTGAGAGGCCAGAAGGGGTCCCCACCATTGAATAGCCGATTGTGTATTTGTAAACCCTGGCGCAATAGAAATAGCAGCCAATGCTCGCGATACATTATCAGGGTAATAGATGGTCCCGCCCCCAAAGCCATCAACGGAACTCGGTACACTCGTAGAAGAGATAGAAAGTGGCCCACTTCCAGCTTGTAAAAAGTCTAAACTGGGTATTGGACCCATTTCATAACCACAATTTGACTGACAGGTATCAGGTAAAGGCAGCTCCTCCCCACTCCCTCCGTCACCTCCACCACCACTGTAGGCAGTCAACGAGAAAATCAGCGTAGCAACACCAAGCGTAACCTGTTTAAATGAGGCATATTTCATAGGATTTCCTTCAGTTTTTTATGTTAGTAAGCAATTTGTTTTTATTTGCCCTAAAAACAACTTGTGAATACAACATCAACCAAATGTAAACCCTTTGAGGCGTAAAAAATCCTAATCGATATTTTTAAGAGAGTAAAGTGGATAATCCCACTCGCATTGACATAAATTTAGCGATAAGTAAATTATCAACCACTAAATTAATGATAAATAATAAAACTCTGCCTTATATTATCTACCAAAAAAACTAAAAATAAATTAATTTTTAAAATAAAAAAGGGCATATAGCCCTTAAAAGTAAGTCATAATAAAAGAGTCTTATTTACAAGCATTAATCATTGCATCACCAGAAGCGGTGCAACCATTCCCGTTACTTGTCGCATTTGTCAATTTACCTGATGAATCGAGAGTTATACTGTAATTACACCCTTTACCCCCACCAGATCCAAAAGGAGAAGAAGAACTCACCCAAGTACACTCTTTACCTGCTACTTTGAACACAATAGGCGCTGAAGGAGTGAATGCGTAAGATGCAGTGCTCGATGTTGAATGAGCAGGAGTGACAAAATCCACTTTTGTTGTAACATTAACGGTATCTGCAAAAGCAAAAGTCGATAACATAAAAGAGGTACAAGCCAATATAACAAGTTTAATTCTAGTCATAATAATCTCCATTTAATGTAAACCAGAACAATAAAAATTAACCGTACAAAAAGTAAGGTGGAAATCAAAGTTAGTACACATATCAACCGCTGTACAATAGGTATTAACAATATTTATCGCTCGACCACAAAATAGATATTATAAAAGCACTAATACTTGCGACATTTGCCGACTATTTAATGTCAAATCGAATCGAATAGTGCTAATAATTCAATATAATGACATAAAAAAGCCACATTAAACATATCCGTCTCTTTTTGAGCCAAAATAAAAATGTAAAACTATGTATCAAAGATACTCACTAAAAACAGTTTAGTGCTCAATATAGCCCAATATTATTTTGAAGGACGTTTAGATAACATACAGGATATTTAGATTATATCCTTGACACAACATATTAAACGCCCTCATTTTTCTTGATAATTGACCTTTTTTACACTTTGACATGCTTATATTTAATTCTAAAGTTAGTGATATCTAAACTTCCGATGTCTGCAACATAAGGATCGTAAACATGGCATTTACTTTCAGTTTCATTCAGATTTTTTTATGGGGATTAGTGTTAACAGCCCCCATTTTACTGATGATGTTTATTGCTATCACTATTTTAGGCCTCATTGTCGGCAGAATAGAATCTTGGAGTCGATTCGATTCACTATACTGGGCTTTTATTACCGCTCTCACTGTCGGATATGGTGACATAAGGCCACGAAAAAAAACCTCGCGTATATTATCTGTCTTCATTGCGGGTTTAGGCATCATGCTTGCCGGCATTCTTGTCGCCATTACAGTGAAAACCGCATCCGATGCCTTTGAACTGCATGTCGATCCAAAAGTCATCAAACATATCAACGAAATCGTCAAGTAACGGCTAAATGATTTTAATATTAAATTTAATGAACGATTGACTGACACTCGTCATTCCAAGTTCAGGATTAAAAACTCGGCCGCAAGCGACCGAGTTTAGAAGAGCCCAAGCTGATCTGAATTTCTCTCTTTTCGATCTAACTC
>NZ_CANLKR010000014.1 GCF_947491715.1 uncultured Shewanella sp.
ATCTCTCTAGGAAGCTGCTTTGCCGTGTCAGTGGATGCGCATTATAGGGAGATTTGAAATGAGCGCAAGGGCTTTTTTACATTTAATTTAAAGAACCCCTTTAAGTGCACAACAAACAATCAAAATTGGCATTTTTACATCAACTAGGCACTTAAAAAGGGATTTAAAGCCACATTCTTATGGTTATTAGAACGAATAGGTGCTTTGACGTTATCTAAAAGAGTATAAAGCGATCACACTATTCATTCTAATAGCTTTCATTCTAACGTTCATAAAGAGAAACTAGTTAGCGGGTTCTAAACTAAATAGAGAGTGCGAGATACCATCTTGGCAAATACTCTTTCCTGCATTCCACCCCTTATCAAACTTGCTTAAGCCATCAAGTACAGTATCTTTAGAAAATGACTTCATCAATTCAACATTGCCTTCCTTTGTCGCGACTGCATTTTGGCATCCTCGATAGTATCCATAATGATAAAGGCTCTCATAATCTACATTACCCGCACCAATATAAGGTGCAGAAACCTTAACGCTGCCATATTCAGGCGTTGATGAACACCCCATTATAATAAGAGATAGTAGTGCAACGCCAAGCCATTTAATTTTCATCTTTATTCTCTCCATAATTTAAGACAAACATAAAGTAATAAAACAACTTAAGCATGAGTTCTACTGAGATACAAATTTAAAAGAGAAAAATCCCGTTGATCGAAATGATCAACGGGATATCAATTGCACCATATCTGATGAATGAACAAGCATTCCCTATTGAGTAAACGTCAAACCATTTTCATCAGTATCGATGCGAATTGGATTCGATGGCATCAATTCACCACTCAACAGTTTTTGTGCCAATGGGTTTTCAACTTCCTGTTGCAACGCTCTTTTTAATGGCCTTGCACCATATATGGGATCATAACCCGCTTTTGCAATAAAGAGTAACGCTTCATCAGTAATAGTTAGCTGATACTCTTTTTCAGCCAAACGCTGTTCTAAAGCTTGAACCTGTAAACGTGCAATATGTAATATATGCTCAGTCCCTAAAGGATGGAATACCACTGACTCATCGACCCGATTTAAGAACTCAGGACGAAAGTTTTGTACCACAACCTCCATGACCTTTTCCTTCATCTCATCATATTTAAGTTGATGGAAACCTTCTTGGATCACATCAGAGCCTAAATTAGATGTCATTATCACAACGGTATTTCTGAAATCAACCGTGCGTCCTTGCCCATCCGTTAAACGCCCATCATCTAATACCTGTAATAAAATATTAAAGACATCAGGATGTGCCTTTTCGACTTCATCAAGCAAAATAACAGAATAAGGTTTACGCCTAACAGCCTCTGTTAAATAACCGCCTTCTTCATAACCGATATAACCAGGAGGCGCACCCACTAAACGTGACACTGAGTGTTTTTCCATAAACTCTGACATATCAATTCGCACTAATGCCGATTCTGTATCAAACAAATACTGCGCTAACGCTTTAGATAATTCCGTTTTTCCCACCCCAGTTGGCCCAAGAAATAGAAAGGAACCAATGGGTCTGTTCGGATCTGACAGCCCTGCCCGACTTCGCCTAATGGCATTAGAGACCGCATCGACGGCTTCATCTTGCCCAATGACCTGATCATGTAAAGCAGACTCCATTTGCAATAACTTTTCTTTTTCACCTTCAAGCATTTTCGCAACAGGGATCCCCGTCGCCTTTGAAAGCACATCAGCAATTTCAACCTCAGTGACACGATTACGCAGCAACGTCATTTCTTGCATTTCAGCCTGTGAGGCTAAATCTAATTGCTTTTCTAATTCAGGAATACGGCCATATTGCAATTCTGACATACGTGCTAAATCACCAGCGCGCTGAGCCACTTCTAAATTAAGTCGAGCTTGCTCTAAATCTGACTTAATGTGTTGAGTGCCCGCCAAAGCCGCTTTTTCGGTATGCCAAACTTCATTTAATTCAGCCGCTCGACTCTCCACTTCCACAAGCTCTTGCCGTAAATTGTCCAAACGCTTCACACTCGCTTCGTCTTCTTCTTTACTTAACGCCTGTTCTTCTAACTTTAATTGTATTGCTCGGCGTTCTAATCGATCTAATGGTTCTGGCTTTGAATCGATTTGCATACGAATACTTGAGGCCGCTTCATCAATTAAATCGATAGCTTTATCCGGCAACTTACGGTCTGATATATATCGATGAGACATGCTTGCCGCAGCAACAATCGCTGGATCGGTGATTTCAACATGATGATGCAATTCGTAGCGCTCTTTGAGTCCTCGTAAAATAGCTATGGTGTCTTCTACACTCGGCTCATCGACTAGCACTTTTTGAAAGCGGCGCTCTAAAGCAGGATCTTTTTCAATGTATTGACGATATTCATCTAATGTTGTGGCGCCGACACAATGTAAATCCCCTCTTGCTAAGGCAGGTTTGAGCATATTGCCTGCATCCATTGCTCCATCACTTTTACCGGCACCGACCATAGTATGAAGCTCATCGATGAAGAGAATAACCTGGCCTTCTTCTTGAGATAATTCATGTAACACGGCTTTTAAGCGTTCTTCAAATTCACCTCTATATTTAGCCCCTGCCACTAACGCGCCCATATCTAATGAAAGCACACGTTTATTTTTGATGCCTTCTGGTACCTCATTATTAATAATGCGTTGTGCCAGCCCTTCAACAATCGCAGTTTTTCCCACACCCGGCTCACCAATTAATACGGGATTATTTTTGGTCCGACGTTGTAAGACTTGAATGGTTCGACGAATTTCTTCATCACGACCAATAACGGGGTCAAGTTTTCCTTGCTCGGCGCGTTCCGTTAAATCAACAGTAAATTTATTCAAGGCTTGACGTTGATCCTCTGCATTAGGATCATCAATATTCTGTCCACCACGCATTTGATCTATCGTGCTATTGAGTATTTCAAAAACACCACCGGACTTTTGCAAGGCTTTTGATAATGGATCGCTTGCATCGAGTGCCGCTAACACAAACAACTCGCTGGAAATATATTTGTCTTTACGTTTTTGCGCTAATTTATCGCAATTATTAAGCAGTCTAATTAATCCTTGGGAGAGTTGAACATCAGCATTGGCACCAGAGACTTGCGGTAAACTTTCTAACTCTTGTTCTAATAAAGAACGCAAATTACTCACTTGAATTCCCGCTTGATTCAGTAAACCACTGATAGAGCCGCCATCTTGATTCAGCAATGACATCATTAAATGCACTGGTTCAATAAATTGATGATCTCGGCCTAAAGCCAATGACTGGGCATCGGAAATGGCCGCTTGAAATTTGTTTGTCATACGTTCAGGTCGCATATCCCCTCCAAGCATAAATAGATAAATAATCGTTAATTAAAATATGGGGGAGAATTAGTCAATTTCAAGGGGTGGAGTCCTAAACCCGTGAAACTTCAAGATGCCTGTTTTCAGAGCGCGTAAAAAGTGCCTAATTCAAGGCGTATTCTTTTTAAAAGACAAAGGGGCCGAAATACTTATTGCCTTAATTAAGATGATACAACGTAGAAGTCGGTGCTTTTGCACACTCCCGAAGAGCTGGTTTAAAATTAAATGAATTTGGTTAGAGAAACCATTCTTTATTAGACTGTCATAACCCTGAAAACCCGAAAAGTTCCCCCCCTAAAAGTTGATTGATATGATGCTCAATAAAACTCAAGAAGATCCCTTTGGTAATATTCTTGAAATTTATAGTCACAGCTATGAGCTTCACTACTCTGCTGGTGCTTATAAATAAGGTAGCGTAAAGAAACACCAGCTGATTTTCGGCTGGTTTACTCACTTAACCAAATAAATGAAGCCATACGGCCCGTTATCCCCTCACGGCGATACGAAAAAAACGTCTCAGTATTTAAGTAGGTACACCGCTTATCTTGATAAACTTCAGTCACGCCCGCTTGTTGAAGTCGATAACAGGCTAAACCTTGCAGATCGGCTAAGTATTTGTCATTCACTGGTTTGAAAAAAATGGTACAAGCCGCATCTTTTTCAATAAACTGCTGCCTCACTTCTGAGCCCACCTCAAACACCTTTGGCCCAATACAAGGTCCTAAATAAGCAATCATCTCTGCTTGTTTAAAATGTACTAAAGCCGATTCAATGATCCCATCGCATAAACCTCGCCACCCCGCATGGACCGCAGCCACCTGAGTACCTTGTTTATTACACAATAATACGGGTAAACAATCGGCTGTCATTACCACACATACTTGCTTCATGTCTTGAGTCACTGAGCCATCAGCTTTATGAACTTGAGTATTATCCGCTTCAATGACATCAGTACCATGCACTTGTTCAAGCCAGGCTGGTGTTGAGGTTAATGCTAATTGAGACTGCATTAACCGTCGATTAGTGACCACAGACTTAGGGTCATCACCCACATGGGCACCTAGATTCAAGCTGTCATAAGGCGGCAAGCTAACGCCGCCTAAGCGCGTTGAAAATGCAATGTTGACACTTGGAGGAATAAACCAAGTCGAATTCATTGCCATTATCCTCTCAATTTAAATCACTGATGGGTTTTCTTGCGTATCGAGACGCAGCGCCTGAGTCAATATTTTCATATCTTCAGGGATAGGGGCTTGCCAGCTCATGATTTCACAAGTGAAAGGGTGTGCCAGTTCTAACCGAACCGCATGCAAAGCTTGACGTTTAAAGCCCATGTAGGTCTCAAAAAACTCAGGAGTCACGCCCTTTGGCGGACGAGGTCGGCCACCATAAACAGGATCGCCAACTAACACATGTCCAATATGAGCCATGTGCACACGAATTTGGTGAGTACGACCCGACTCAAGCCTTAATCTTAGGCGGGTATGCGCGCGAAATTTCTCTGCGACTCGATAATGGGTCATCGCAGGTTTGCCATCATACACCACAGCCATATGTGTTCGCTTAGTCGGATGCCTGTCAATCGGCTCATCCACTGTACCACCCGAAATAATGGTACCTTGTACTATAGCCTCATATTCACGAGTAATATCTCTGGCTTGCAAAGCCGCCACTAAATGTGTTTGTGCTTCCACTGTTTTTGCGACCACCATTAAACCCGTGGTATCTTTGTCCAAACGATGCACAATTCCCGCTCTTGGGACTAACTCAATATTAGGGCAATGGTGCAATAACGCATTCAATAAAGTGCCATCGCTATTACCCGCGCCAGGGTGCACCACTAAACCAGCCTGTTTATTAATCACTAAAATATGATCATCTTCATAAACAATATCAAGCTCAATGGCTTGAGCTTCGGCTTTAGTTTCTTCTTCTAATGTGGCTTGAATAACAATCTCTTGCCCTTCTAACACCTTGATTCTAGGCTTGTCTGTTACCACTCCATCCACAAAAACAGCACCCGATAGTATCCATTCTTTGATGCGCGTACGCGAGTAATCGGGGAACAAACTGGCCAAAGTCTGGTCTAGTCTTTGTCCGGTTTGTGTTGATGTTATCTCGCTTTTTAGATTAATCTCTTGTGTCATAGGAACCGTACCCACTTTTTGGGGTCCAAAATTGTTTACTATCTGTTACAATCAAGTCGTTTCTATTTTATCGTGAAATAGAAAAATTCTTAACAATAACTTTAAAAGAATCGAATTCAAGTATGTATAAATTTGCCAAAAGTACTGCCATAGTCCTAATGTCACTGGCCATTGTGGCTTGTAGCAGTAGCCCTAAGGAAGATCTTACGCTGAATAAAACCTCTCCTGAAGAGCTCTATTCTCAAGCAAGAACCTCTATGGAGCTGGGTAATTTCAGCAAAGCCGTACGTTCATTAGAAGCCTTAGATTCACGTTTTCCCTTTGGTCCACATAAAACTCAGGTTCAACTGGATCTTATCTATGCTTATTATAAGCTAAATGACCCTGCTTCAGGCCTAGCGAATATTGATCGCTTTATTCGTTTAAACCCGACTCACAAAGATATCGATTATGTTTATTACATGCGTGGATTAGTCAATATGCAAATTGATGACTATCTATTTCATGACATGCTTAACATCGATAGAAGCGATCGCGATCCAAAACCTGCGCAAGATGCATTCAAAGATTTCGGCAGACTACTTAAGTTATACCCGAATAGCAAGTATGCAGCCGATGCTCAGCAACGAATGATCGCAATAAAAAATCGTTTAGCGCGCTATTCTATCCATGTGGCTCAATATTATTTAAAAATGAATGCATGGAGTGCGGCAGCCAATCGTGCTCAACTGGTACTGGAAACGTATCCGGATACCCCTTCAACAGAGCGCGCATTGGAAATTATGGCACAAGCCTATGGAGAGTTAGGGCAAAGTACATTAAAAGGTAATGCACTATTAGTGCTAGAAAAAAACTTTCCTCATAACGAGCTAGTTGCCCAATAACAGGGTGTTGACTTCAAATTACCATTAAGTCCATCTCAAGATGGGCTTAACCTTTTACTTCTTCAAAAAACTGCCAAATCGAACAAAACCCAACCACTCAACACGTATTTTGGCCTTTTTTTAAAATAATGGTTGACTCTCAGGCTAAAAAGCTTTTAAATTGCGCCCGTTGCCCGAATAGCTCAGTCGGTAGAGCAGAGGATTGAAAATCCTCGTGTCCCTGGTTCGATTCCGGGTTCGGGCACCACTTTTAATTCAATGATGATGTCATGAGTTAAAAAACAAACCTCTTTATTGAGGTTTTTTTATGCCTGTCATTCGGCCATTATTGTCTAACGCTATGCTAATGCCATGAGCTACCGCCGATAGATAACCCCCTATTCACTGCGATAAGCCATTATAATGATATTACGTCCCTGATCACGAAAACGTAAATAACGCTGCTGAACCTCACAGGTAACATCATTGCTATTTACAATATAAAAGCCCAAAGACTCATAGAAAGCATGTAAATAGGCATAAGGAAATACATACGTCTTCTCATCAAACTTTTGAGAGAGTAATTTCAATAAACGACGTGCCACTCCCATATTCTGATGTGCTGGCGCAACGGCCACACCCGAGAGCAATCTATAATTGCCACAGCCTCTGATATACCCACAAGCAACCAGCTCACTTTGTTCAAAGCGCACAACAGCACAGTGCTCAAATCGTTTTGCTTTCCCTCGAAAACCATGAGTGCGATAAAACTTATTCGCTAAGGGGATTTCAAGATCTGTTAACCATTGTGCTTGATAACGACACAAGCCTGCTTTCACCTAGCCCTCCTCACTTTTGTACTAACACCTTAACGCTAACACTTTTGTTTTAATGGGCTATAATTTTACATCTCTCCCAGTAAAAATAAAAAGTTAAAATAAAAAGTTAAAATAAAAAATAAGATAACGCATTTTTACACAATGAGAGTAACTATTTAACTCGGCACCATAAGGACATGGCACAATGAAATTATTAACTTTTGTAGTACTCCTCTTTATCTCACTAAATAGCTATGCCAACGTTAAAGGCGAAGACTTAATCTACGCACAATTACTCTCTGATCCACACTTATCTAATATCAAACTGGGTGCGAAGGCCATGCACCATGAATTACCTAATAATCAAGTGCTCTGGGATTTTACGGCTTATACATTATGGAAAACAATCAATAATGCCGACTCAGAACATGATGAATTTGATGATACCAACGCTTGGCTCATTAAAGCCCTCACTGAATACAAGAGCCCCAGATATCGCGTATTATTAGTCGAACTTAATACCCAAAAACAATCGAGTAAAATAAAGCGTTACTTAAAAAAGGCACTCAAGTCACTTCCTAAAAACTCTCAACACTCTTTTGATATTCAAACTTACGAAGCTATCGATATCAGCGCGATTCAACCTCAACAACATGCGACAAAAGCGCTTTTTCAACAATTACAATTGGGAAGCACACTTGATATTGTCTTAAAAACACTTGGAGATCCCAATGATGTCGGTCAATATCTCAACCATAAATTTCGTTTTTTCATTGGCGGTCAAACATTTCAAAACCTTCGTTTAACCTATAGTAATATTGGATCCATGGAACTCAGGTATGATGCAAATAAATGGGTTGTCGATAAAAAATCTTTACAAGCTAACCATAGCCTGATGGATATTCCTCCTCAATACCAAGATCTCGTTTCAAGGCTGATCAGTAACGATGCACCACAAATTAAAGCAGCGGCCAGAGAAGCCATGCAACTTCCCTTGTCTGATGAACAGTCACTCGATGTACTTGCTCAATACCTGTGGAACAATAGAACAACCCAAGATAAATATATGGCAGACTCGATGGCTTGGTTATGCAAAGTATTAGGACACAGCAATAATGGCCGCTATAAAGCCTTCTTGGAAATGTTAGCCACCAGTGATGCCCATGAGAAAATTGCCCACTACGCAGAAGGTTCAGCAGAAAACCTATTATCTCAAGTCAATGGCTTTACCCCTGAGTTGAAGACCCGCTCTTAGCAATAAAACGATGACACCCTATACCCGTGATACCTGAAGATGCATGTTTTCAGAGCCTGTAAAAGTGCCTAATTCAAGGCGTATTATTGCAAGAATGCTTATTGCCTTTTAAGGTGATACAACGCAGAAGTAGGTGATTTTACAGACTCCCAAAGGGCTGGTTTAAAAGCCTTTTATACTGCGTTATTGAACATCAGCTTAGAATGACTAGGCACGCTGTTCAATGCCTTGCCTAAAAGGCTTTTAATTCCAGCTGAATCCTGCATCTTCAGGTATCACGGGTATAAACAGCGACCCTATTATTAATAAGACTCTGATTAAGTTGATTATTAAATAGAATTAAGACATTATAGCCCCTTTCTAAATGTAAGATAAACAATAATAAAAAAATACACAAATGGGAATTTTGTGTATACGGAGATTCATTCATGAAAATAGGGACTATTTTCTTATCTGCTTTACTCACTTTGCTTTCTTTTAATAGCTACGCCACCTTTAAAAATGAACAGCTCATTTATGCAAGACTACTACAAAGTCCAAACCTCGCAGAAGTTAAACTGGGTGCAAAAGCCATGCACCATGAGCTGCCTGATAACCCCGAACTTTGGGACTTCATGGCATACACTTTATGGACAATAAATGCCAATGCAGATCGTAAACATGATGAATTTGATGATACCAATGCTTGGCTCATCAAAGCATTCACTGAATACAATCATTCTGAATACAGACATTTTCTCGTACAGTTACTCAATCAAAAACAGCCAAAAAAAATTAAACGGTATTTGAAAAAAGCACTCAGAAATATTGACAAAAATACGGGATCATCTTTTAAAGCTGATGAGTACAAAGTACAAACTCTGACATTTGTTCCAAATAAGTTAGCCAATTTGGAAAAGTTTGAACAAATAAATCTTGGCAGCACATTAGAACACGTTGTTGATATACTGGGTCAACCCGATGGCGTTGGTCAATACTTACATTACAAACGCCGTATATTTATCGGCACTCAAACATTTCAAAACTTGCGTATTATGTATACAGATTTGGGTTCAATGGAACTCAGATATGATGAAAACAAGTGGGTCTTAGACAAAAAGTCATTTCAATCTACACAAAATATAGCCAATGTTGATCCTCAGTTTCAAGATCTACTCTCGCGTTTAATCAGCAATGATGCACCTCAAATAAAAGCTGCCGCAAGAGAAGCCATTCAACTCCCTTTAACTCAATCTCATGTTCTCGATCATGTGGCTCAATATATATGGGATAATAAGAATACTGATGATCGTTACTTAGCAGACTCACTGGCTTGGCTATGTAAAGTGCTCGGCCGAAGTCAAAACGGTAGATATAAAGTGTTTATGGAAACCTTAGCAAACAGTGATGCCCATAAGAAAATCATTAAATATGCTAGAGGACCAGCTAAGAACTTGCCTTTAGTGGATAATAAATTTACCCCCAGTTAATCCACCCTTTAAAATTGACAATAAAAAACCAGCAATTAAGCTGGTTTTTTATTGTCTCAGTGATGATTACTTGACGATTAAAAGCGAATTTATATCATCCAATAATCTTACCCTCAGCATTAGCCTTGTGGGCGCATCGCAGGGAATAAAATCACATCACGAATAGTATGCGTATTAGTAAATAACATCACCAAACGGTCAATACCAATCCCTTGACCTGCTGTGGGCGGCAAACCATGCTCAAGGGCCGTAATGTAATCGGCATCATAAAACATGGCTTCATCATCACCAGCATCTTTGGCATCCACTTGTGCTTTAAAGCGATTATCTTGATCTTCTGCATCGTTAAGCTCAGAGAAGCCATTTGCCACTTCACGGCCACCAATAAAGAATTCAAATCTGTCTGTAATAAAGTGATTATCATCATTACGACGCGCTAGTGGTGAAATATCAGCAGGATAACCGGTAATGAAGGTAGGCTGCATCAATTGCGGCTCAGCAGTTTCACCAAAGATTTCTTCCAATAGCTGACCACAAGTCCAGAACTTCTCTATGGTCATGCCCAAATCTTTCGCTAAATTACGCATAAACTCAACATCTTTCACTTCTTCATAGGTCATAGACTGAATAGTGGCATTGTCAGGATTATACAGCTTAACCGCATCTAACATACTAAGACGTGCATAGGGGCCGCCAAAGTCAATCGTATGTTCGCCATAAGGCAATTTAGATGAACCACAAAGATCCGTTGCAATAGAACTTAACATTTCTTCGGTTAAATCCATTAAGTCTTTGTAGTCGGCATAGGCCATATAGAATTCCATCATAGTGAATTCTGGATTATGGCGTGGCGATAAACCTTCATTACGGAAGTTACGGTTGATTTCAAACACGCGCTCAAAACCACCCACCACCAAACGCTTTAAGTAAAGCTCAGGGGCGATCCGCAGGTACATTTGAATATCAAGAGCATTATGATGCGTTTCAAATGGACGAGCCGATGCGCCACCAGGAATGGTGTGCATCATCGGTGTTTCCACTTCCATGAACTCTTTCTTCACCATGAAGTTGCGAATCGCCGATACGACTTTCGAGCGCATGATAAACGCCTCACGGGACTCTTCATTGACGATCAAATCAACATAACGCTGGCGGTAACGGGTTTCTTGATCCGTTAATCCATGGAATTTTTCAGGTAATGGACGTAATGCTTTAGTCAATAATTGGTACGCTTCCATATTGACATAAAGATCGCCTTTACCCGATAAATGCAGCTGACCTGTGACACCAATAATATCACCAATATCTAGCCCTTGAAATTTGGCTTTTAACGCTTTTTGCACGTCTTTAGCTGCATAAGCTTGAATGCGGCCACTCACATCTTGCAAAACAAGAAATGGTCCACGTTTAGCCATCACACGGCCTGCGATGCTGACTTGATGACCTAATGCTTCTAGCTCTTCCTTGGTGTTGCTTCCAAACTCAGCCTGTAAATCCGCGGCTTTGTGTTTTCGCTCAAAATTATTTGGGTGACCATTGGCAGGACATTGAGTGCGAATGTGCTCAAGTTTGGCACGACGCTCAGCAATTAACTTATTCTCATCTTGTACTTGTTCAGTCATCTTCTTATCTCGTCAATGTTACAGATCACACCATATCAATGGATCAGGATTTACTTTTTTTACTACAACTCAAGGAAGTGCAGCGATAAGACCTCTATAATTAACACCTATGGTTAACGCTTAAAGGCCTGATTTTAGACTTGCTTCAATAAACTTATCTAAATCACCATCGAGTACACTTTGGGTGTTACGGTTCTCGACACCGGTTCTTAAATCTTTAATACGCGCATCATCTAACACGTATGAACGAATTTGACTGCCCCAGCCGATATCGGATTTTGCATCTTCTGCCGCTTGTTTATCGGCATTTTGTTTCAGCATTTCTAATTCAAACAGCTTGGCTTTCAATTGCTTCATGGCCGAATCACGATTTTTATGTTGTGAGCGATCATTTTGGCATTGCACCACAGTATTGGTGGGTACATGGGTAATACGAATGGCCGATTCTGTTTTGTTTACGTGCTGACCACCGGCGCCTGATGCGCGATAGGTATCAATTCTTAAATCGGCTGGATTGATATCAATTTCAATGGAATCATCAATTTCTGGGTACACAAAAACAGAACAAAAAGAAGTATGGCGCCTACCCGTTGAATCAAATGGTGATTTACGGACTAAACGATGCACCCCAGTTTCTGTTCTGAGCCAACCAAAGGCATATTCCCCCGTAAACTTAATGGTGGCACCTTTAATGCCTGCCACATCACCATCAGTCACTTCAATTAATTCAGGTTTAAAGCCGTGCGCTTCTCCCCACCGTAGGAACATGCGCAGCACCATATTAGCCCAATCTTGCGCTTCTGTTCCACCAGATCCCGATTGAATATCTAAATAGCAATCGGCTAAATCATGGGGACCTGAAAACATACGGCGAAATTCAAGCTCTTCGAGACGTTTTTCAAGCTCGTCAAGTTCCAAGCTTGCATCATTGAAGGTTTCTTCATCTTCTTCTTCAACCGCCAGCTCAACTAAATCTTCAACATCGACAAGACCCGAGTCCATATCATCGATGGTTTTCACTACCGCCTCTAATGCCGAACGCTCTTTTCCTAACGCTTGCGCATTATTCGGATCGTTCCACACTTCAGCGCTTTCAAGCTCACGACTGACTTCTTCTAGACGCTCTTTTTTTGCATCGTAGTCAAAGATACCCCCGAAGCAATATGGTTCGATCCGCGAGTTCTTTGACTTTAAATTTTATCGGGTTCACTTCAAACATGGATTAGTCTACTTTAATTGTTAGGTTACACGGATAGAAAACCGCCTATTTTAACCTAAGCGGATCATTAAACCTAGCGGGGAAGGAAAGAAATAAAGAATAGTTTTAAGGAAAAAGCTGACATCTCTTACCCGTGATACTTGAAGATACAGGATTCAAACTGACTTTATTAACGATTAGTTACGGGTTATCCGCTAACACTTGGTGAAGCTTATCGCATGCTTGCTTAAAAGCGGCTAAATCCATCTCCAAACCTTGAACTTTACATTTCATCATCTCTGGCACAGACTGAGCTTGAACTTTTAACAAACAGCCTTGTTCGGTCAAATTAAGCACTCGCATACGTTCGTCTTCAATGCTACGCCCACGGCTCACTAATCCCTTACCTTCTAGTCGTTTAAGCAGGGGCGTTAAGGTCCCCGAGTCTAAGTGCAATTTCTCACCTAAGGTTTTGACGCTGATCCCATCATGCTCCCAAAGTACTAACATGACGAGATATTGAGAATAAGTCAGATCCAGTTTGTCCAATAAAGGTCGATATGCCCTTATCATTGCATTTGAGGCACTGTAGAGAGAAAAACAAATTTGGTTATTCAAACTAAGCTGCTCATTATTTGTTATTTGAGACATGCGCCCTCCTTTAATCATAAACATTCCTAATATGATTGCGCACAATCTAGTTCACTTCAAGATAAAAAGCATGTTGACTTAAGCACAGAAACAACCGTTTTCATTCAAGAACCACGTTAAACCGAACAAACAGCAGCATGGAAAAGCCTGATCGAATCAGTGTTCACAGCCTATGGAAATGGCACATCAATGAAGTAAAAAAGAGAAAATAGAAACAACAAGAGAGGGCGCTGCCCAAAACGGGCAGCTAAAAACAACGCTAGCACAACATATCAACTTACAAAAAAACTATATCATTTAATCTACTAAAAATAGACATTGACTATTTAATCATCTACTCTTCTACTTGGCAAAGAGGTGTTCCCGGACAATAATCAGGCATGTCATCAATAGATGTTTTTTTCGCCATAGGGATCGCTACAGTAGTAGAGCAAAATAAGCCAGCAGCCATCAATACTGTCATCTTTTTTATTAATAATAAAAATGTCATTCTCATATCGAATATCCTTTTTTTGTTATTACTTTTTCTGTCTTTAATTAAAAACGAGTCAGAATTTCAATAAAAATGTCTCAACTCATGGACTCGAATAACTCACTCTAAAAGAAAAAGTCTCTAGAAGATAAGTGCTCATTCAATGGCATTACTATCCGGCCAATCAGTTAACAAGACAATAACTTTTAGCGTGCTATTTCATGTATTATTCGCCTGCAAGCTAAAATCACAGAACTAACACGATAAAAACACAAAAAATAACAGGCCACCTATAACACCTCAATTAAAAATTGAGTGCATAGCGATACTGACACAAGCAATTTAGTCAGCATGAGTGAAATACTCGATGGATGTCATATAGCAAAGGTAAATAAGACTCAACTTACTAAATGTATGAGTTAGTCGTGGAAATATACAAGATTAGCATTGTCTACTGCCATAATAAAAAATGACAAATATTGTCAGTATAAATTAGGACGTTTATTAAAAATGACCAAATAGGAAGTAAACGAATGACAGGAAAATGGCAAGTCATTGCCAAGTAGTATCTGGTTATAAACGAATATTTCAACTCGCATCAATAAAGAATATTATGAATGCCCTTGGCTAATTCAACTCGCAAGTGCAGCCTAACGTTACTTCAATCTAACACTAGGCTGCATCTCTTACTACTCTAGAAAAACAGCCATGAGTGATTAATGCTTTAACTAATATATTCTTACATTCTAACGATATCAATTTAAAAAATAAATCGTTTTACATCAAATTGATAAAGTTCAGAATTTCTCTTTCTTGAGTTATACCAAAGCCGCCCCGCTTCTTGATTAATAGCCATATTGAACGTTATCGGTAAAAAATCAAACTCTTTTTGCTCATGTTTAAAGGTCGCTAGATTCAGCTCATTAAAAGTGACTTTAGTATAATCAGTATCCTGCCAATACAAATAATCATCCATGATAAAGACTAAATTATATAACTCTTTGTTTAACTTGTAACCTAATGCTTGTTGTTGGCCGTTTTGCGCTAAAATAAGTTCAAAATCATCATTCACCAATACATAACCCTCTCGATATTCGATGGCATCTTGGTAACCATTAAACAGCTCTGTTATGTCACCTGTAGCAATATCAAAGCGGTTCACCACCCAAGTATCATATTGTTTAACGCCGTAAATAATTGCCGTTTCATCTTTAGAAAAACGCGCATAACTGATAACACTCTGTTTAGTTGATAAAAATTGTTTATCTCCTGAACTCAAAGTTAAAAAGACTAAACGTTTATCTTCTTTGTAGAGAATTTTATCCCCATCACGACTGGAATATAAAAACCTAAGCTTATCTTTAACTTTTACTAACTCTGTATGCTTATTGGTCTTATAATCGAATTGACTGAGCACATAATGGGTTGCTGTTATACCAGTAAAAAAAGCCTTATCCTTATTGTTTTGTCCACCCATCAAGGTTAAATCCAGATCATCTTCAATAATATTATCTGTCACAAACTCGCTAAAGGGCAAGGTTTTAGACACAAAGCGATTATCACTGCTCTGTCGACGCAATAAATATAAATGTTCATTACTCTTAGCCAGTTCTAGAGCACGAAAGTCAAAATCATCATTAAACACTTTTACTGTATCTGTCGTAATATCGAGACTAAAGATCCCTTTAATCGCTAATACGGCTAACATACGCTCATTGAGCCATTCAATATAGTAGATTTTATTTTTAAACCAGCGCCGATAAATCACCTTATTTAGCGGTAAGTCAATAATGCGTATTTCATATTGATTATTTCCTAGATCCAGTCTTAGCACGGCTAATTGCTGACCATCATTAGAAAATTGCATTCTAAAATCCTTGAAGTTGTCAGACACTTTCTCTGTTACCGATACTATTTCTTTGGAAGTTAAATCATAGCTGTAACCCGATACACCATCACCTTTATTAGGCTCTCCAGTAAAGTATATTTTATCCTCAATGATAGGCGAAAAGCTTAAATCATATAAGCCAGAATAACCTTCAATTAATGTACGACGGGCATGCTCGTTAGATGCTAAATCAAATTCAATTAAGGATGAACTGCCTTCAACATGATCAATATAATAAAACTTATCACCGACTTTATTAAAGGTTAAAGATAAAGGAAAAGTGACATTTTGCACCAGTTGCGTGACTTTATTATTGGCCATGTCTTTCAAAAATATTTGATAGCCCACACCTTCATCCAATTTCATGGCAAAAGCGGTTAACTGCTTATCATCATGGACGGCAATGCCAATTTTGTCCCCAGTGAGTGTTTTTAAAAGATTACTCTCATTCATCACCAGAGGTGCTTGCTCATCAGTGCTTTTTTTGTGGTTCTCACCACTTGTGATACTTGACTCTAATGCATTGACTTCTGAACTTAATTGGCTATCGGGAGTAATATTAATGTCATAAAAATAAACCAGGTAACTGAGCCCCAGAATAAACACAACCAAGCTCGATACTAATGCAGTCAATTGAAATGATGTTAACCTGTGCCAAAAAGGCAAATGATGAGTCTGGTTGTTTATTTGAGCCTTGTCGCCCTTTAATTGATCATCATGGCTATTAGCCTGACTCGATTGGGGGTTATTCACACTACTTGTAATGTCAGTACTCTGAGAATGCTGACTTAAAGAAGCACTATTTGAGATCGGTTCTAAAGAAGGTTGTACTAAAACATTGTTAGCTGAATTTATCTCATCTCTATTGGCGTCTAAATAATCCGAAACAAGCAGATCAGGAATAGGAGGAATACTTTTAATGGCTTTCTTATTTAAATCCACATGGCAAATTAAACGGTAACCCCGTTTAGAAAGTGATTTTATATATTTAGGCTCATTATGATTATCATCAAATAACAATCGCAATTTACTGATTATTTTTCGAACAGCTGCGTCTGAGACAAAACGCCCTTTCCAAACATTTTCATGAAGCTCAGTAATGGATATATGTCTTTGCCTATTTTCAACCAGATACATGAGTACATCATAAACTTTAGGTTCTATCGCTTTTTCTTCATCACCACAATGAAGCAGCATGGTTTCTCGATCTAAAAAATAATCGCCTAATTGCATCCCTGTACCTCAAAATTATACCCAAAATAAGCAGTGCCTCTATGGTTTAGTCGCATATCAAAGCACAAAATGCTATTTTTTTCAATTATCTAAAATTAAAACTTATCGTTATAATGATACGCATCAAAATTATACACTTTTATATAGCTAAAAAGAATAAGTAATTCGTTTAATAAACGAATGCAAGTTAAAAATATAATAAAAGTAAGTAAATAAGAGAAGAATTTTTATTTATCTTCGATTCATCGATTAATATATCATTACCTATTAGACTTCATTTCCTATATTCTTAAGCGCTAAATTGATTAAGTCAGCAATCGACTCATTATGCCTTTTACCTTTAAACAATTTCATATTAATGATTCTCTTTGTGGCATGCGAGTCAGTACAGACGGCGTATTATTAGGTGCATGGGCTCCACTCACACAAGCTGATACTATTTTGGATATCGGCGCAGGCAGTGGTCTACTTAGTTTAATGGCCGCTCAGCGCAGTCAAGCTCAGATCACTGCTGTAGAACTGGATGAAAAAGCCGTGAATGATTGCGAGCATAATTTTAATGCATCGCCATGGAGCGATAGATTAAAGGTTCATCACTGTGCAATTCAGCATTTTATTACTAGCCATAGGGTATTTGATCACATTATTTGCAATCCGCCTTATTTTACGAATGGGCCTCAATCACAACTCAAAGCGCGGAGCAGAGCAAGGCACACAGACAACCTTAACTTTGATGAGTTACTCAACGCAATAAAGCAACTCTTAGGCCCAGATGGAATCGCTAGCCTTATTTTGCCTTCTGCGAGCCTAAAAGACTTTCTTGTACGGCTCAGCTTTTTTAAGCTCAAAACCATCCAACTTGTTAATGTCGCCAGCATCGAAGGCAAAGCACCTAACCGACATCTCATAAACCTACAACATGGGGATTTACAAACTCAATATTTTTCTCCTGTTAACACGCACCTCAATATTCGTATGCCAACAGGTCAATACTCAAATGAAATGCAAGCACTCACGCAGAATTTCTACTTAAAATTGTAATAGTGAAATGGCTTTTTTTATCAATAAGTATTTTCATAAGAGGATTTAAGTTGTGAGCGTTAGTCTATATAATGTGTCGCTGAAATATATTGGGGCGCCGCACATGCTATTTGAAGATCTTGATCTTGACACTCGTTTATTAAACTCACTTAAAGCTATGGGTCACGATAAACCCACAACCATTCAACAAAAAACTATCCCTATGGGTTTAGAGCAACGCGATATTTTAGCTCGAGCTCCGACAGGTACAGGCAAAACAGCCAGCTTTTTGTTACCCGCAATACAACATTTAATCGACTTTCCAAGACGCTTTAGTGGTCAAGCAAGAGTGTTAATCCTCACCCCTACCCGTGAACTTGCGAGCCAAATTCATCGCTATGCATCGCATTTATCAACGGATCTCGATCTTGATATTGGCATTATTACAGGTGGCGTACCATATGGGCCTCAAGAAGAAGCTTTAAAAAATAATATTGATATTCTTGTGGCAACCCCCGGCCGCTTAATGGAATATTTAGATAAAGGGCATTTTAATGCCGAAGAAGTCGAAGTATTCGTGATAGATGAAGCTGACAGAATGCTGGATATGGGCTTTTCAGCCGTAGTCGAAACCTTAGCGATTGAATCAGTTGGTCGTAAACAAACCATGCTTTTTTCTGCCACATTAGAAGGCAGTGATGTCAACCGCTTTTCCATGCAGCTTCTAACCGACCCCATAAAAATTGAAGCCCAATCCCCGCGCAGTGAAAAAGCAAAAATCCATCAGTGGATCCATATTGCCGATGACAAACACCATAAGTTTGCTATGTTATGCCACTTATTACGTCAAGAAGATGTCACGCGCGCCATTGTCTTTGTCAAAACCAGAGAAGCGGTTGCCAGCCTAGAAGGCCAATTGCAACGTGAAGGTATTAGCTGCAGTTTCATGCGCGGTGATATGGAACAAAAACAACGTTTTCAAGCTTTAGGTCGCTTCACCAAAGGGGAAGTGAACGTCTTGCTTGCAACCGATGTCGCCGCCCGCGGTATCGATGTGGATGACATATCCCATGTCATTAATTTTGATATGCCTCGCTCAGCAGACACTTATGTACACAGGATCGGTCGCACGGGACGTGCAGGGGCGAAAGGTACGGCTATTTCACTCGTTGAAGCTCATGATATTCGTGTCGTCGGCAAAATTGAACGCTATATTGAACAGCCATTAAAGCGCCGTTATATCAAAGAACTCAGACCCAAAAATAAAGAAGCTAAGCCACCCGGAAAGAAAAAAGTGAAAGTCACAGATAAAAGTTTCAGCAAGAAAAATAAAAAGAAGAAAAAGAAGTAATTTTTGCTTCTTCAATTGGTAACAAAGAGTGAAAATAAAAAGGCACTATTCCCTTTAAGCACTCTTTGTTACAAATGTATCTTAGGCTTAAAAAGATCATACCAATAAGTTGACCGACTCTCATAAAGTATAAAAAATAACCACCAAGAATTAAGTAGCATAACCACTATGAATGATAAGGTTAACTTTAATTACACAGCTAACCGCCCTTTTATTGAATGTCTTTCCCCTCTGTAGGATTTTGATACATTTAAAATTCAAAAATCATTTTATCCCATCACCAGAGTCTGTTAATTTATAGAGTAATAATAAGAAACTTTCATTCACAAAGGCGACATTAATGTTAAAAATTCTATTTAGGAGGCTTTTTCCTCTTTTCATTCTCATTGTTTTTATTTTGACTGCTTTCTTATTAAATAGCACCAAAACACCTCCTGAAGAAAAGCCTACTACAGATCACGTTCCCATAGTCAATGTGATCCACATTCAGCCTGAAACCATGCCATTCAATTTATCTTCTTATGGCACCGTTAACCCTAAATATAAAACCCAATTAGTCACTGAAGTTGCTGGACGTATTATTGATGTCTCCGACAACTTTGTTTCAGGTGGTATCGTCAAAAAAGGGGAAAAGTTAGCCCGTATTGAGCCCTCAGATTATGAAGCCGATCTGATGCAGGCACAAGCCTCCCTAGCTCAAGCTTTAGCGGCATTAGACGAAGAAAAAGCCAGGGGTGAAGTCGCTAAAAATGATTGGAAAGGCTACGACAGTAAAGTGGCTCCCGAACTCGGTTTGAGGATCCCCCACCTTAAAAAAGAACAAGCCAATGTTAAATATGCCAAAGCTTCATTGGCAAGAGCTGAGCGTAATCTAGAACGCACTATTATTCGTGCCCCTTTTGATGGCATTATCAAAAACAGAAATATCGATTTAGGTCAGTATGTCTCTCTAGGCACCAATATGGGAGAACTGTTTGATACTGACATAGCAGAAATTAGGTTACCGATTACTGACAGTGAATTAGTTTACCTTACGTCAGTGGATCGCCCCAACACTCAAGTGGAGCTCAGCACACAACTCGCCGGCCAAACACACACTTGGTTAGGGCAAATCATTCGAAGTGAAGGAGTTATTAATACCGATAATAGAATGATTTACTTGGTCGCTGAAGTCAAGGATCCTTATTTGAGACGTGATTCAAATACCCATACCACTAAACTAAAATACGGCAGTTTTGTCACCGCTAAAATCACCGGCCGTACCGTAGAAAACCTCGTTAAATTACCACGAAATCTTGTCCATAATAATCAAGTTACCCTCATAGATAACGATAACAAAGTTGAAATACGTACGGTAAATATTGTGCGTACTGATCTTAATTACGTGTATATAAAAGACAGTTTACGGCTCGGAGATAAAGTCTCTACGACACGATTATTTAATGTAAAAAATGGTCAAACAGTTAAAGTTATCAGCAATAAAAACCAGTCACAACAAGATAATCCCACTCAAGGAGCTCCGTCAAAAGAGTTAGCTAAGGTCGTTAAGTCATGAATACTGAAAAAGGAATTATGGCTTGGTTTGCACGTAATCATGTCGCTGCAAACCTACTTATGCTAGCGCTTATCATCGGTGGCTTATTTAGTGCATTACTGATTAATAAAGAAGTTTTCCCCACCTCAGAACTCAATACCATTAGGGTTTCTGTTGCCTATCCTGGCGCTGCACCTCAAGAAATTGAAGAAGGCATCAATATTAAAATTGAAGAGTCTATTCAAGATCTTAATGGCATTAAAAAAGTCACCTCCATAGCCAGTGAGGGTGAAGGTACCGTCACGATTGAGGTGGAAGATAACTATAATCCACAAGATGTGCTCGATGAAGCAAAATTACGCATCGATGCCATATCCACTTTTCCCGCGAATACTGAAAAGCCCCAAATTTATAGAATTAAACCTGAAAATAACGTTATTTGGCTCTCGGTATATGGTGATTTAAGCCAGCAACAAATGAAAGAGATGGCCAAATCTATTAGAGATGAATTAGCTGCACTTCCCGCTATTACTCGCGCACAAATTGGTGGAGTAAGGGATTATGAAATCAGTATAGAGTTATCAGAAGATAAATTGCGAGAATACGGCCTCACATTTGAACAGGTAGCACAAGCAGTACAAAATTCTTCAATTGATTTACCCGGTGGTGCTATTCGTGCCACTGATGGTGATATTTTGTTGAGAACAAAAGGTCAGGCCTATACTGGCGAAGAATTTTCTCAAATAGTCGTGAGCACGCTCCCTGATGGTAGCCGAATTATGTTGCCCCAAGTGGCCACGATTAAAGATGGATTCGAAGAGCGTATAGGGTACACTCGCTTTAATGGACACCCAGCTGCCATTATCGAAATTTTAAGCGTTGATGATCAAAATGCTCTGGAAATTTCGAAGCAAGTTAAAGCCTATGTCGAAGAAAAAAGACTGCAATTGCCCACTGGCGCCAAACTCGATACTTGGGGGGATTTAACCCATTATCTTCAAGGCCGTCTAAACATGATGTACTCTAATATTTTTTATGGTGCCTTATTAGTATTTATCATCTTAGCCCTCTTTTTAGATTTAAGGCTCGCATTTTGGGTCATGATGGGATTGCCTATTAGCTTTCTTGGTGCACTGTTCATCATGCCATTAGACCCTTTTTCTTTATCTATTAATATGCTGACATTATTTGCTTTTATTTTAGTGCTAGGTATTGTCGTCGACGATGCCATTGTCATAGGTGAAAGCGCATACAGTGAAATTGAAGAAAAAGGGCACTCCCTCGATAATGTCATTAGAGGCGCAAAAAAAGTCGCCATGCCCGCTACTTTTGGAGTGTTAACCACTATAGCGGCGTTTATTCCTATGCTGCTAGTGTCAGGCCCCCAAGCCATTATCTGGCAATCTATTGGTATGGTGGTCATTTTATGCTTGATCTTTTCTCTCATTGAATCAAAACTGATTTTACCCGCTCACCTCGCCCATATGAAGGCGAAAAAGCCCAACGCTAATCCAAATAAACTTAAACAGTTAAAAATAAAGCTCAATGAAAAATTACATTATTTTATTCATCATCAATACCGTGATTTTTTAACCCGCTGTATTAAGAATCGATACAATACTATCGCCATTTTTATCGGCGTACTTATCCTTTCTATTACACTGGTCACTAGTGGCAAAGTCCGCTGGGTCTTTTTCCCTGATATTCCTTCCGATTTTATTCAAGTCAATCTAGACATGGATACAGGCAGTTCGGAAGAAAACACCCTAAATGCAGTGCAAGCACTGGAAAATAGCTTATATGCCATTAACGCTGAATTTGAAAAAGAAACAGGCGCGCAAGTGGTTAAGCACTCTTTTATTAGCCTAAACTCTAGAACATCCGCCTTTATTTTTGCTGAGCTCACTAAGGCAGAAGATCGCACGCTTACTGGAAATGATATTGCAGCGAAATGGCGCAAAGCTTTACCTGAATTGGTTGGAGTCAAAAAATTAACCATCAACGCCACAACTAATAATGGTGGCGGTGATATTTCTTTTCGCCTAACGTCTAATGATCTCACTGAACTTTCACAAGCTGCCGACGCCCTCAAAGCGAAACTCAACACTTTTCAAGGCGTATATGATATTACTGATAACTTCTCATCAGGCAGTCAAGAAATCCGTTTGCAGATCCGCCCAGAAGCTGAAGCCCTAGGGTTAACATTAGCCGATCTTGCTCGCCAAGTACGCTATGGATTTTACGGCTATGAAGCACAGCGCATTTTACGGAATAAAGAAGAAGTCAAAGTCATGGTACGGTATCCATTGGAACAAAGACGTACCATAGGCCATTTAGAAAATATGCTTATTCGTACAGCTAATGGTGATGCCATTCCTTTCTCTGCAGCTGCCAATATTGAGCTGGGTGATTCTTTCTCTTCCATTACTCGAGTCGATGGTCGACGCGCTATCACGATTACCGCTAGTGCAGACAAAAGCAAAGTAGAGCCTTCTAAAGTTGTCGCACAAATTCAAAAAGATTTCTTCCCAGAGTTAATCCGTCAATATCCTCATATTTCAACGGCACTTGATGGCGGCAGTGCCGAGGAAGAAGATGCACTAATCGGGCTCATACAAGGCTTCTTTTTTGCGCTTTTTACAATTTATGCACTCATGGCTATTCCGCTTAAATCTTATAGCCACCCATTAATTGTCATGTCAGTGATCCCTTTTGGTTTTATCGGGGCCATATTTGGTCATTTCATTATGGGTATCAATCTAAGTGTATTAAGTTTGTGCGGTATCGTTGCATTAACGGGAGTCGTTGTGAATGATTCACTTATTTTAGTGGATTTTGTGAACCGTGCACGCGCTGAAGGCTATCCTATTTTAAAAGCGGCAATTGATGCTAGCTGTCATCGTTTTCGCGCTATTTTATTAACATCACTTACGACATTTGTAGGTTTAGTGCCCATTTTAGCGGAGAAAAGTTTACAGGCCAAGATTGTGATCCCAATGGCAACCTCTCTTGCTTTTGGCATATTATTTGCCACTTTTGTTACCTTAATCTTAGTGCCTATACTGTATATAGTGCTCAATGACATCAAAGTCACTTCAAAGACAATATTCACTTGGTGGTGGCAACCTCAACACAAGGATCAATAAGTCACCTTCGTTAAAAAGTTCCCTTTCCCACAAAATAAACGCTCCATAGCGTTTATTTTGTGTCTTTTTAATGACCTTTATTTACTTTTGTTAACATAATCGTTAACGATATGCCAGAAATTGAAATGTTAACATTTCAATAGCAACCTAAATTAAAAAACTCACCATGAAACCTGCCGAACTGTTTTAATTTTTACTGAATAGAAAACTGCTTACTGGGTATATCAGATGGTTTCGTGCTAACATGGCTTGTAAAATAATCATCATTTAAATTAGGTTAATGCTAAAGCGAAATTTACCCGTCCTTATCCACGCTCAAGGCCTACATTGGACTCACCAACGTTTACTCGGACTCGCTAGTCAGCTGTGTATGTTAGCTGTGGCTGTGATTATTGTTACCAGCATTATCATTACATTGGGTGAACGACGCTTACAGGAAGACTGGGCAACACAACGTTACGCTGAATTACAAGCCGTTGGTGGGTTAATGGCAGATCGAATTTCTTTTCAACAGTTTAGAACTCAAATGTTGGCACAATCTGAGTCATTAGAAGAATATTTAGACGCCCCTTCAACAAATAAGCAAGCCTATTTAAAACAGAAATGGCAGGTCATGGTCAACAATGTCCCGACATTACTCGGTGTCGCTTTATATGATACTAAAGGCCGCTTTGTTTTTGCAACAACGGATGAATTTGGTAAAGAGTCGTTACCGCCTTCCTTATTAAGTAATTCAAGAAATATGGGAGAAAATGAAATTTACACCTCCCCTCTTGAATTCACCCCAATTGATGGTGTTTTAGAGCCCTATTTATACCAATTAGCCTGGTTAGAAAAAGATGGACATCAAATACAGGGTTATTTAGTCACTTATCACTCCGTTTCAAAAATGGTTAATAGTATTAAGCCCGCTTTTTCTAGCCAAAAAGCGCCATTAATGATGATTGATACCCAAGGTTTACTTTATTCTGGTGCCAACACTCAACCTGAAATTAACCGTTTTCCTCGTGCTTTAGGCGATAGTTTAAAACAAAGTTACCCAGCTTTATGGCGAAAGATGGCCATGAGTAACTTTGGCCAATTTCATGGTGAAGACGCAACATTTGTCTACTTAAAAATTGAACTAGTAACACAGTATGAAACCCGCAGAGAATACTTTCTAATCTCCTATGTGCGCAATAGTGATATCGCAGCCAAGTTTCATCAATGGCGCAATATATTAATTATTGCCGCTGTCTTGCTGACCTTATTAGGGGCATTAGCAATCATTTTAACCCATCTATATCATTTAGTTCTGCGATCAAGGCAGTTTAGCCTAGAGCTGTCGAATCAATTATTTCACGCTGATATCGGTTGCATGATAGTCAATGATCATGGCCGAGTGATCACCGCAAATGAACTCGCTGGAAAGCTATTACAACAAGCAACAGATGAGTTAACAGACAGAAGCTTACAGCGCATTTTACAATTAGAAGATGAATTTTATGCACAAGTGCTTGAATTACTTACGCAAAATGAATCTTGGGAAGGCGAAATAAAGATCGATCCTGAGGGCAAGCAAATCTTAATCGTTAAAATTCACCTCAAACCTAATGCCGATAAACTATATCGCTACATGATTGTGACTTTTGAGGATATCAGTGAATTAAAACAATACCAAAAAGAAGTTTACCTTAATCAACTGATCACCGAAAATTCAGTGCCAACAGTATTATCCAATGCTAATGGCCTCATTATTAGAGCTAATCACGCTTTTGATAATATGGTTAACATCGCTGATCATCAAGATCAAAATTTAACCCAATTGTTAGATAAAGATTTAGGTAAAAACTGGGCTCAAATCACTCAGCAGATTTTTTCCCAAGGTAGCTGGACAGGTACCATAGATAGCAAAGGAAATGAACAGTTAGAAACCACGACTCAAGCAACCTTAAAAGGCTATTTAGATGAGTCAGGGGAAATTGAATACATTGTCAGTACCTTTGAGCGAACTTTATCACAAAATAACTACTTGCAAGAAGGCGAACTCATTCCCCATCGCAGTACTATTCTAGTTAGCCTTAGGGATCTTGATGATTATTTTCATAATATGAGCCCGCTTAACAAAAAGTTTTCAAGTTTACTGTTATTGGATATTACTGCCGAAAGCATGTTAAGCCATATCAGTGATATTGCCCAAATAGAAAATAGACAAAGAGAGGTCGAGTCTCAACTCTTTAGGGACTTACCTCATCGATATCAGATAGCCAAATGGCAATTAGGTAAACTCATTATTATTTTACCTAATACTGATGCCGATCAAGCCCATTATTTTGCTCTTGAATCGCTGAATAAACTGCAAGCCAATGGATTAGGAGACGGGATCTGTATTGGTATCGCTTCATACCAAGAAAACCAAACCTTAGAGCAATTTTTAAGCAATGCCGAAGTTGCACTAAAGCGAGCTAAACAAACGGGCGAACATAACATTTGCCAAGCTTTTACACGGCATGATCCCTTAAGTATTTCTCCTCCTAAGAAAGGTCATTAAGATGGGTGAATTGACTGGGTAGTTCACTCTCACTTATTTCAACGATACTGGAGCGATTCATGGTAATTTTATATCGTGCATATCGCATGTCTTGTTTATTCATTCTTGACACTACGATCACGTTAATTTGATAACGCCTTTCAACGGATGCATGGCTGACCTTTCCATCGCTTTCAGTATAAATCTTCGCTTTTCCTCTCTCTAAATAGCGAGCAAAAGGCGATAAACTAAAATTGATTTGTTCTTGAATCGTTGAATAGCCCGCAAGAAAATCTTTATTGGTGACTTTAGTGTAAACGCCATAATGCAGAATTTCTGAGTCAACCTTATTTTGTTTATTTCGTTGCTTTAATATATCGGCAACAGCCACAGGCAAATCACTTTTACGGATAAAATCTAACCAAACAAGTTGCTTAGCAATAAGTGATTTACTCGTCGTATCCAATAATGTTCGACTCCACCTAGGTCGACCTTTACGAATGAACTTCCATAACACATTGCGTATATCTTCTTTAAAAATTTCACGAAATCCATAAATAACGGCAAGAGAAAGCACTAAGCTGGTGGTGAGTCCGCTAAACACACCTTGGGCTTTAATAATTAAACTGGAAACAACAATCATCACTAATGCCGTTGCAACACCTGTCGTCATTTTTTTAAGGCCAACACCTAACAATTTTTTTTCTTCTTTCAATACTACACCTTGCTGGATCAATCGTCTCAGCAATAGCATTTTATTCGCGATACGATTAGGATCTTTAATCGTTTGAACTGAATTATATTGGCGCTGTTTGCGGTATTCATTTTCCTTACGACAAAATTGAACAATATCATCATAACTTTCACTATACGCACTATCTCTTGGAGAATGTGCTAACAATTTCAATAACTCTTGCTCACAAAGCCAAGAAAGGTAGTTATCTGCATTTTCAAAATATGACTTCCATTTAGGATCGCTAGGCTCATTACGCCTAAAACGCTTTAACAGCTGAAAAATTTGATTCGATAGTTCATTAAATGCAGGATAAAATTCACTGGCCACTTCTATTTGCCTGAGCTCTTTGCAATCAGTTTCCGTCGCTACAGCAAATTGATAAGCAAATAAATTCAAGTACAAACGAAACTCTTCAATGGTTCGTTTTTTCTGGCTGATAAAGCGGCTTTGAACTAAGGGAAGGTGGATCCCTGGAGAATGATATGAACGCCTTCCCGTGATCCCTGAGTGATAATATTCTTCTTCATCTAAGCTCTTAGTACTGATCCCCATCTCTTTTGGAAAGAAGAAATACAGCCCAAGATGACGATTCTCACCAACTTCTAATTGATGAATAAACTTAATGGATAATGAATCTTCTTGCTTTACACTAATTTTAGACACAAGCACCTTTTATTTGACTAAACATAACATACTTAACACACTGACTTTTAAACTATAATACCAGTATAGTCTAATTCACCTTATAGAAGGTACTTAAAACTTGTACATGGCCATTTAAATCAATAACCTTAAACAAAAAATAACAAATACAAAAAATCAAAAAACACATTTTTATTAACTTATGTCTTATTCGACCATATACTTGCTAATAGACTTCCAGACAATACATGCCAAACACTAAAAATGGCCCCAGGCAGCGCTGTAATCGGATTAAAAAATTTCATTGATAATGCAACAGCAAGCCCTGAATTCTGCATTCCCACTTCAATGGCAATAGTACGACAAATTGCTTCTTCATAGCCAAGCAATCTCGCTCCCCAATAGCCACTCAATAATCCCAGTCCATTATGTAATACCACCGCTAACATCACCATAACTCCCATTGATGCGATATTATTGCTATTAAGCGCCACAACAATCCCAATAATAAAGGCAATAGATAGCATAGACAGTAAAGGCAACCATTGAGCCACACGATTCATCACATTAGATAAAAAGGTATTAATCAATAAACCAATAAAGACAGGAAGCAGCACAATTTTCATCATGCTCAACAGCATGCTTAATAAAGGCACATCGACCACTTTACCAACGAGCAGTTGGACGAGAAGTGGCGTGAAAACAACACTTAATAAGGTAGATATTGCAGTCATCGTAATCGATAATGCCACATTACCTTTTGCTAAAAAACAAATAACATTAGAAGCCGTTCCCCCTGCTACGCTTCCCAGCAATACCATACCAACGAATAAATCAGCATTTAACTGTAAAGCTTTAGCAATAAAAAAAGCGAATAACGGCATTAAGATAAATTGTAATAATACCCCTAATCCTATCACTCGCTTTTTTTTCAAAACTAAAGAAAAATCATAAGGTGTTAAGGTTAATCCCATACAGAGCATGATCACTGCAAGTAATGGGGAAATGCTTCCTTTGAAGTCGATAAAAAATGCAGGTTGCACAAAAGCGGCTCCTACCACTAACAATATCAAAAAAGGAAAAGCCCGAGTGACAAGAGATAACATGCACCTTCCTCATAAAGCCAAAACAAACGCTAAAAATATCACACACAAATCAGTTCAGCATCAATATACTTAAAATACAAAAAAATCAGTCAATAAGTACCGATTCAAATACATTTAAACAACATTTGGTAACATTAAAGTTTTACACAGTTGGCGCATCTGTATTGTTTCACACACGTTTCAATTCATCTTTTGGCTTCACTCAGCTACTCAGCTTGAAAGAGACATGTCTGCAATATTTTTAGGACCCATTTCAGTTCGTATTAACGGCCCATGCGAGGAAAACCTAAGCTAACAATTTCACATCAACTCCCTTTATTAATAATCTAAATATGGGATAACACACCCTAGTTGTATTTCGCTACAAATAGTTCGCTCAGGCGTCTGGACGTCTAGACGTGTGTTGTGATAGTCTCATTCTTTGCCATCGAATTGATTTAAAGAGCAACACGAGCAATATTCATGTGGAGATAAAATGATAGAGCTTAGACACCTACGTACTCTAATCGCCCTAAAAGAAACGGGTAGTTTGGCAGGGGCAGCAGCAAAACGTTTCGTGACTCAATCGGCTTTGTCTCATCAAATAAAAGAGCTCGAAACTCGAATAAGCTCAGCGATTTTTGTTAGAAAAAGCAAACCATTAGCCTTTACAGCCGAAGGAGTAAAACTGCTGCAACTTGCAGAGGATATTCTGCCTAAGGTCATGGAAACAGAAAATGAATTAAAACAAGGTTTAAATGAGGAAAATCACTTACTACGTGTCGGCATTGAATGTCACAGTTGCTTTCGCTGGTTAATGCCTGTCATGACCACCTTCAGAGAGCAGCATTCACACGCCAATTTAGATTTATCCAGCCGATATCTCTTTGACTCTCTTGATGCATTAGAAGCAGGATCTCTTGATGTGGTACTGACCTCTGATCCTGTGCCCAATCAATCTGTAGCATACCAGCACCTATTCGATTTTGAAGTTAAACTGGTAGTTGCAAGCGATCATCCGTTAGCGAATGAAGTTTATGTGACGCCAGAACAATTGGCCGAACATCCTATTCTTAGCTATCCCGTCCCTATTGAAAGAATGGATATTTATCGCCATTTTTTAGAGCCTGCTGGCATTAAACTAGGCCCGCAGATCCATTGTGATCTCACCATGATGCTATTACAAAGAATAGCCTGTAAAGATGGTATCGCTGCGCTCCCTTCTTGGTCAATAAAAGAAGCACACGGACTAAGTTTAACCAGTATATCACTTGGTAAAGAAGGGTTAATCAGGCCCTTATTCGGTGCATATCGTCCTAATAACTCGACAGGAAAGTTAGCTCAAGATTGGCTTAACCTCGTCAGTAAAGAAGGATTGAAAAGAAATACAACAGCATAAATTGCGCAATAAAAAAGGGAAAGCCGACCTCAAATTCACCCTTGAGGTCAGTCAGAAAAATATCATTAAACTTTAGGATTAAGTAATAAGTTTCTTTTTTCTAAAATAGCCTGCAATATCATTCCTGACGAAGACATTTCAGTGGTTTTTTGTAAGTTATGAGCAATCATAAATTCATCACGTAAATCATCGTCGAGCCCTAATTGTGCAAAGGCTTGCAGAGTCAATGTTTGTTGATGGTTATCGATTAACGACTTCAGCACACCTAAAGGATAAGGTTTTAGTGCGGTGTCATTTAAGTAGGCAAATGCGCTCAATACAATAATTTCACCGAATACACTGAATAATGCTAACGTTTGTACCTCATCAGGATTAATCCCTTTGCTTTTTATCCCTTGTAAACTTTCCAAAGCCTCACTAGCAATCTCCTCAGTCAAGGTCCAATAACCCTGAACCAACTTTTTATAAGGTTCGGCTAATTCATCCAAACGCTCTTTTAAATAAAAACTAAACGCATAACGATAAATATTAATCTGACCTAAACGAACCAAAGCGTCTTTTAATGATCGATTCCTATGCGTCCCCATCCCCACACAATCTGCACAGTGACTCCGCCATAATAAGTGAGCCGATAAAGCGGGATCCGATGAGACAATATCAATCACATTGCGCACATCGCTCTGGGCTATAATCGCTTTCTTTAAAGGAATAAGGATCCCTCTTCGCCCAATTACTTGCTCTTCATTGCCAATAATCGCATGTACTTGAGTAAATACCTGCTGCTCAAGATCTGTCATCTGAAGTTTTAAACCTTCTTATTTTTAATATTATTTAACAACAACGTCATTTGTTCTTTAAATGAAACAACGCCTAATCTTATCTAGCTTAACAAGTTTCTGCTATTTTAGGGGGTAAAAATAGGATTTAAATCAAAATTTACAATCAAAACTCATTATTTTTACTTATAAAATTCAATTATTCGCACTCACTTCTAATCTACCACTTTGTGTCATCAATTTTTAAGCACATTACTCATAATTTAACATAAGTATCAGAATTGACTGCAAAGTAATCGATAACAGCCTAAAGCGACCCTTTTTTCATTTTGATGAAAAATGTCATCATTAAAAATGTCAATCAAACCACTGAACACTCACTAAACCTTCAATATTACGTATTCATACTTTAGTTTATACAGTGTTTCAATTGTTAAAAACCAATGCTAACCTCCGCCACCTAATATTCAGCAAGACTTATATAATCATTTAAAAAACATGAAAAAAACTATCATTCCCGCATTAATCTTTTCCACAACATGTAGCACTTCAGCCATCGCAAACACCGAAGGGTTCTATCTTGGAGGGGAATTTGGCAATACTAACCTAGAAATTGCTCGTTTAACAATTGATGATCGCGCTACAAGCTACGGTTTATACACTGGTTATCAATTTAATGACTGGTTCGCATTAGAAGGTAAAATGTCAAAAACGGGAAATTACCACCTAAACGAGGAACTTCTCCTCGAGTACAGTGATAATAGTGGCAATCAAAGGATCGCAACGGTTTATTCTCAATGGGACATATCCACGACCACTTATAGTTTGACTCCAAAATTAACTTTACAGCTCAATGACGTCTTGTCTCTTTATAGTAAATTAGGCGTTAATTATACAAAATTATCAATGGACGGAACTGTCAGCCTATTCGATGAAACCTACTTTATGTCTCACCCCAGTGATAAAACCGAAGGTTGGGGTTATACCCAAACCACTTGAAGATGCAGGATTCAGCTGGAATTAAAACGCGTTTAGGCAAGGCATTGAGTTGAGGGCTTAGTTATTCTAAGTTGATATTCAATAACGCAGAATAAAAGTGTTTTAAACCAGCCCGTTGGGAGCCTGTAAAAAGACTAACTTCTACGTTGCATCACCTCAAAAGGCAATAAGCATTCTTTCAATAATGCGCCTTGAATTAAGCCTTTTTACGGGCTCTGAAAACATGCACTTTCAAGTGGTTTGGGTATATACCTTAGCAGCTGGACTTAATACTTCACTCAATCATCACTTAGCATTACGCTTTGGTTACGAATATGCCGAAGCAGATATAAAAAGTGGTTATGGTTCAAAACTAAAAACAAAAATGTCCCAATTCAGCCTAGGGTTAAACTACACCTTTTAAGTGGTGAACTAGACGCTAGCACCACTTTCATTCAACATGAAAGCGGTGTTAGCATCAATAACGATAACTAAAAGCTGTAACCAATAGACATGGTTAATTGTCTTTCGCTACCGGTGTAATAAGTATCAGCGCCATATTGGTAGATACCAGAACTGGCATATTTTTGATTAAACACATTATCCACCCGAATACTGCCAAGCCAATCATTAAGCGTGTAATTAAGCGCGATATTCGTCAGCGTATACCCATCGAGTTTTGGGCCTGCATTAGCAAAATCCCCTTGCAAATATTGGCGGCCATGATAAACAGCCTCAACAAAGGCTTGTAAATCATCAGTCACATCGACACTGGTAAAGGCTCTCGCCGTATGCTTGGCGACCCAAGGCAAGGCTTTGCCTTTATTCTCTCCATGGGTAAATTCGGCATCAATATAATTATAATCTAGACCAACTTGCCAAGCACTTAACACTTGCCAGTCCCAATCGAGACTCGCACCATAACGCCGATTGGGATCAGCATTAATATTCGCGCCATAATACCCACCACTAGGTGATTCAGCCGATGAATCGTATAAAATTTCATTTTCTAAATCGAGACGATATACATTCACCCTAAGAGTTTGCTTGACGCCAACCCAATCCCACCCAGCTTCATAAGACTCACCCGTTTGTGGCTTTAGGCCATACACGCCGGGTGAAGTGTATGCTTGCTCATCGACTTTTGCGAAGCGATAATTTGTCTCAACCCGCACATATAAACGATGCGCATTTGTCGGTCTATAATTCAGGCCCAATTCAAATGCCGTCGCATCATTGTCTAAATCAGCGCCCTCTGGAAACGCTGTCATATCGGTTAATTCATCTTCGACATAAGCATAACGCCCTCCCGTCACTAAGCTTAGGGATGAAGTTAATGGCACCGTCACTTGGCTATAGGCGCTGATCATGTTTTGGTCATCGGTACGATTCATATAAGAAGCGGTATACTTTGCATCGCCTAAGTGATAATCAACACCTGAAATCAGATTAATAACCCCCGCATCGGTCGGAAAACTCGCCGTTACTTTGGGCTGTAGTTCTAACAAACTTCGCTCAGTTTGCAACACACTCGGGCCAGTAGAAAAAGTATAACTGGAATTAATTAATGAATCGGTATATGTCGCATCCGCTGACAATGCCCAAATATCATTAAGCTGGTGGCGATAACCGCTGCGACTGGCATTGGTCATTTCATGTTGCCAGCCTATTACGCTTCCCGCTTGACGAGGATCGGTTTGATATTGTTCAGCGCTTAAGGATCCTGGTAAGTCTTGCTCGTTATCGTAATAGCTAGTTTCAACAAAAAAATCATCCACTGCCGTTTGGTATTGCAGGCGACCTAATATTGAGCCTGTGTTATTGCTGTTATGTTTTCGGTAATTATCACTGTTGTTTTGACTACCAGCTAGATAAACACTCCAGTCATCATTAATATTCACCGACACATTCGCTCGGCCTTCAACCGTATCATGTGTCCCGCCTAGCAATTGCACCTGACCACCAGTATCCTCGGGTGAACGGGTAATGATGTTAATCACCCCACCCACAGCTTGATCGCCATACAGGACGCCCGCACTCCCCGATAATATCTCGACTCTTTCCACTAAATTAAGTGGAATCGCATCCACACTAGGCGCGGCAATATCGATGTTATTTAAGCGGCGACCGTCCATCAAAATAAGCGTGTTATTGCTGGCTTGACTGCCACTAAAGCCTCGCATTGAAAAGACTGGGCCACTATTGCTATCGGTGATTTGAATCCCGCTTTGTCCTCGCAATACATCCGTTAATGTCGTCGCACCACTGAGCGCAATGTCTGTACTGTCAATAACATTCACATTGGCAGCAATATTCAATGGCGTATTGATATTTCGGCCAATCACAGTGATCACATCGTCGATATTAGGATCCGTTGGATAAGACACGCTTTGTTTGCCTGCCTTATCTTGCATCTTATCTTCTTCGACATTTGGAGCCGAAACAGCGGCTGTCGAAAACAAAGTTGAAGACAGTAGTGAAGACAATAATGTTAATTGAAACGTTTTTGGACTATTTTTGATAACGCTTAGTAGTGGCGTTTTTTTTATGACTTGTATACCCATTTACCTTTATTCTCCCAAAGGATAAACGGAGCAAATTGTCACGTTAAATAAATTAAAGCATACTCATGGTTAGTCACTTTACTTTATTCATCGCATCTTGAGATCTGCCCACCGAAATCATCAAGATCATCTTTAAGGCCGGTCTCCGGACTTGAGTGCATTAAATAATATATTGAGTATATTATCTAATGCACCTTTACCGTTGCGGGGGCAGTGCTTGACTTTCACAAACTTCCCGATTATCCCAATGCACCTAATAAAAAAGTGGTATTCGGCACCTTAAAAACTGACCATTAGCACTGCACATCGACCTATTATTATTATGTAAGATCAACATTCAGTATTAACGTAAAACAAAAAAGGGGCGTATTCCCCAAATAAAATCATGTTTAAAAGTCATGATTTGACGGCATTATAGTGCATAGACAAAAGCCTAACAATCCATCCTTTGCATTTCATCTTTACACTTGAATAACAAAAGGCCATCCAGCCCTCTGCCTTGCATATTCAAACCACTTGGGTATATATAGGCTAACTATTTACCAGAGCCAAACAGAATATTTCACTATGACAACACTTTTAATTATAGGCAGCAGTAACATCGACCATGTGATGCGCGTCAAGCAATTCCCGACTGCGGGGCAAACCTGTATGACACAAAACTATCAAGTACAATTTGGAGGAAAAGGGGCCAATCAAGCCGTCGCCAGTGCTCGCTTATCTGCACCATCCACTAAAGTACACTTTATTAGCGCATTAGGAAGCGATCCCATTGCCAAAAACATGTGCACGCAATGGAAGAAAGATGGCCTCAACCTTGAGGCACTGACATTCATCGATAATGAAAATACCGGCAGTGCCATGATCTTTATCGATGATGACGGTGAAAACTGCATTGCAGTCAATGCGGGAGCCAATGATAAGTTATTGCCCGAAATGTTAGTTAAACAGGAAGGTTTATTCACGCAAGCCGATTTCTTACTATTACAATTAGAAACCCCTATCGACACGGTTAGGCAAGCGTTATTACTCGCTAAACAAAAGCAATGCCAAACCATACTCAATCCAGCTCCTGCAAAGCAACTTGATGCAAGCTTACTCGCTCTTGTCGACATCATTACGCCCAACGAAACGGAAGCGTATGAACTCACAGGCATCAAAGTCACCGATGATCCCAGTGCGCAGCAAGCCGCGAATGCATTACACCATATCGGCGTCAAGTGCGTCATCATTACACTTGGCAGTCAGGGGGCGTATGTCAGTGAAAAAGGCATAGGTCAATTAATATCAACCTCTCCCACTAAAGCCATTGATACTGTTGCCGCAGGTGATACTTTTAATGGTGCCCTCATGGTCATGCTAGCTGAAGGCCTGCCGTTATATGATGCGGTTCATTTTGCCAATCGAGCCGCAGGAATTACGGTCACTCGCCACGGTGCGCAAGCCGCTATTCCCAATAGAAATGAACTGACAATGGAATAAACAAGTCATTAATCGCAAAATTTCACAAAAAATGCTCCATTGACCATACTGTGCATTAGCGACTATGTTAGCCACACAGTTTGGAACTAACAATTCATGCCCCTTTAAACGAAAAATGAAATCATACAGTACTAAATGAAAACTAAGTCATATTAAACTAACACAGTCTCGAACGAGTAATGAATAGCGTCCTAAACGGATACTCTGTCACACAAAAAGGTATCAATTAATCCTATGATTGCTTTTATCTTTCACTATATTGCCAATAATCCGTTTGTATTTTTATTTCTTGCCATCAGCTTAGGTTACCCTTTAGGCAAAATAAGCATTAAAGGGATTAATTTAGGCGCCACTGCAGGCACGCTTCTGGTCAGCGTACTCATTGCCCTAAGTGCCTTTTCATTTTATGGACTCACTATCGATGCGCCAGGGCTCGTCTCTGATATTTTTCTAATGATGTTTATGTATGCCATCGGCATGAAAGTCGGGCCGCAGTTTTTTTCAGGGCTCGCCCGCGGCGGTATGGATTTTGTCGTAATTGGCCTCATCGTTGTTTTCAGTAACTTTATCATTGTGTTTTGGGGCGCCAAGCTATTCAACCTAGCCCCTGGTTATGCCGCAGGTATTATCTCTGGCAGCTATACGGTGACGGCGGTAATGGGCGTCGCGCAGTCAGCCATCACCTCAGGCGCATTTAAGGCCCCCAATGGCATCACTTTAGATCAAGTCAGTGCCAATATTGCCGCAGGTTACGCCATTAGTTATATCCTATCGAGTATTTTTATCATCCTTTTAATCAAATATCTGCCGACACTCTTTGGTAAAGATCCAATACAAGCCGGTGCTCAAGCCGAAAAAGATTTTGGCTCAGGACAAGACAATGAAGCACTGCCCAGTACTGCCGGTTTTTCCAATCTGGGCGTGTTACCGCTCGATGTGCGTGCCTATCGCGTGGAACATGAAGAATTAGTCAATCAAACACCTGAAAGCCTGTATCAACTCTATCCTCAGGCCACAGTATTACGGGTTGTTCGACAAAATAAGGTATTAAAAGCCGTAGACAATCCCAAACTCCAACTTGGCGATATTATCGGCGTTCGCGGTCAATACCATCAACTCATTGCAGAAAGTGAGAGCCACATAGGCACCGAAGTCGACGAGCCTAGAGCGCGAAACATCGATATTGAAGTCGCCGATTTGCACTTAGGTCACTCACCTTACATTGGTCGCCCCATCGCACAATTGAGCCAAGATATTGGCTTTGGTTTGTATCTTAAAGCCCTCTTCAGGCAAGGCCATCAACTGCCTATTCTGCCTCAAACCCAAATAGAAATGGGTGATGTTATTCGCGTCGCCGGATCGGATTGGTGCGTTCAGCAAGCCGCAAGCAAACTCAACTGCACGCCCATCGTTGAAAGTACACTCACCGAGACCTTTTATTTGGCGCTATCATTATTAATCGGTTACATCTGTGGCCATTTAAGCGTCAATATTTCAGGGATCCCCTTCGCACTAGGCACATCTGCAGGTTGCATGTTAACAGGGATTATTTTTTCTTTTCTGCGCACTCGTAATCCCGCTTTTGGCGGTCCCATGAGTGAAGGCGCTCGCAGCTTCTTACAAGATATAGGTTTAAGCCTGTTTGTCGCCGTTTTGGCCACCAGCGTCGGGCCTAAAATTTTAGACTCGTTCCAAGGCATTGTCGTCATTAAAATCGCCATTTTAGGCTTAATTGGCGCACTTATACCACCCCTTCTCGCTTGGCTATACGGTTTTTATATTCGTAAGATGAACCCCGCTATTTTAGCGGGTGCTTGCGCGGGGGCCCGTAATAGCACGCCGGCAATGAAGGGCGCACAAGAGATTTGCCAAAGTGACATTCCCGCTATCGGCTACCCCGTACCTTATGCCCTCACCTCAATGCTAGTGCTTATTTTGGGGTATTTAAGCATGGTGATGTATTGAATAAGTAAACGATATAAAAAAGGTGAGCTCTCTGCTCACCTTTTTTATATCGAAAATGATGTGGTCCTAAGTTAATAGAGTATTAGCCCATCAGGTTTTTAAAAGCTGTTTCATATCAAACAAAATATCAGATAACAAGCTCACCGCGCCGTGATGTAGTTCATTTTCATCGGTGGCAAGTAACAATAAATTGGCTGTTGAGGTGGCTTGATTAAGCTTAGATAGCACTTTTTCATTATCTGCTTGACTAAGTTCCAGTTTAAGGGCATTTAACACTTGGCTTTCTTCCCACTGAGGCTGCACATCATCACGACCCAGCATAAACTCTTCACTCGATGAATCTTGCATTAAATGATGTCGACTGATAAAACCAAACAACTTACACAACTTACCCTTACTGGGCTCAGCTTCACCCGCTTGCCACTGACCAATCTCAGATTCTTTTACGCCCATTATTCTCGCCAACTCAGAGATACTCAAATCAAAACGCTTGGCAATACTTTCCAGTTCCTTCACAGTCTTACTCCCTTCATTCTTTGTTTTTGATTGATCCCCGCCTTAACAGCGAAATAGCTGATCATCACCAGTATTGACATCTCAGCAATGCTCAAAGGAAAACGCACATAGCGATAAATGTCATAAAAAAACCTTGGTTCAAACCCTATAAAATAATGCCCTAACACATCATTACGCAGCAAATCTTCTGTACCCGTTAATAGATTTGTGAGGACAAATAAACTGGATACAATCAGCAATAAATATTCCTGTGCGAAGCGTTTATAATGCACATTGAGCTTGAGAGCATTGGCTATGGGACCACGATACCAAATCAGTGCCATTACCAGCACGTCATAGCCAATATAAGTAAAGTAAAACACCCAGCTGGGCACTTGGGTTAATAGATACGTATTTAGCCACAACAGATCGATTAATTTTATCGATGCTGGGATGGCTAATAAATAGGCCCAGTTAGGAAAGCGTCGACACATCACTACACTAACAACTAAAGCTAGCCCCAAACTGGTACTCTCTAACCAATACAACTCTCTAAATAAGACTGAAATCAATATCGTGAGGGCCAACACACCACCAACAACAAAAGCGCCTAACCATAACAGCGATTTATGTTTGGCAAAATAGATCGCGCTTGAGCCAATACAACCTAACCCTAATAACGCAACTAACCACACATCCATTTTCAGTCCTTAACTTGCCACCAGAAAAGTACTGAACTTAAGAACAGGCTGACCGCCACCGCTCATCGGCACCGACGGTACCCAGCCTCCAAAATCACTCAATAAAGCCACATTTTTTAGATCAGGCTGACCACCACCGCTACTCGGCGCTGGCAGTACCCAGCCTCCAAAATCACTCAACAAGGCTGTGTTTTTGAGGTCAGGTTGCCCCCCCCCACTCATCGGCATTGGCGGCACCCAAGTTTCACTGTCAGTCAGCAACGCCGTATTTTGACTATCAGGTTGTTCCATTCTCTTCTTCACGAACGTCTGCACTTTCATGAGTAAACCGGTGGGCGTTAATGCTTGGGTCACAGGAATGACGGATACTATTTCAGTCTGTTGTTGTAAGGCTTGATACACATCAGCATTATCTAAACTGTCAATGTTTTGCGGCATATCCATTATCATTATTATTGTCCTTGTAAGATCTTTGCCAACATCGCATTGAACCAATAGTTCCATGCATGGCATTAAGAAATGATTGAGACACTTTTAGATTGTCTCTAAAAGCTCAAAGTTACCTCATTTTTATCACAAAACCATCAAATATTTAACTAAAATCGTTTTTTCCAAAAAATTAATCCCTATAAATCACAAAAGAGCCGACTATCGAGTCGGCTCTTTTGTGATTTATCGTTCTTTTATGGATTATCGTTTTAGAGCAAATAGCGACTTTTTCCTTCTAACACTATTCACTGTTATGTCCGTTATAACCGTTATAAAAGATGTCCGCTAAGCGGCTTGCTCGTCTATCCTTGCGGTATCATCCATCTCATCTTGGCTGCGAATGAGGTGATCAAATGCTCCAAGTGATGCGGTGGCGCCGCTGCCCATGGCGATGATAATTTGTTTGTAAGCCGAGTTAGTCACATCGCCTGCTGCAAACACCCCCGGTATGGATGTTTGTCCTTTTCCATCGACAATGATCTCGCCTCTTGAGGTTAAATCAATCGTCTCTTTTAACCATTCACTGTTTGGCACTAAACCAATTTGTACAAAAATACCTTCAAGTGTAATGTGATGAGACTCCCCAGTGACTCTGTCGGTATAGTTAAGCCCGTTAACTCGCTTGCCATCCCCTGTCACTTCCGTCGTCATGGCTTGAGTAATAATGTCAATATTCCCCATAGAGCGGGCTTTTCTTTGTAACACCTCATCGGCTCTTAAACTTAAATCAAACTCTAATACTGTCACATGCTCCACTATATTGGCCAAATCAATTGCCGCTTCTATGCCTGAATTACCGCCACCTATGACTGCTACACGCTTACCTTTAAACAATGGACCATCACAGTGAGGGCAATATGCCACGCCTTTACCGCGATATTCTTGCTCACCAGGTACATTCATTTCACGCCAACGTGCCCCTGTTGCCAACAATACAGTACGACTCTTGATCACAGCACCGCTTTCTAACGCAAGTTCAAATAACGGCCCCAATTTTTTGTCAGACTGAAGTGATAATGCTCGCTGATTATCCATAATATCAACATCATAATCATTCACATGGGCTTCAAGGTTCGCCACCAGTTTTGGGCCTTCGGTGGCCTTAACAGAAATAAAGTTTTCAATGCCAACAGTTTCGGCCACTTGACCACCAAATTTATCCGCAACAATCCCCGTTCTGAGTCCTTTACGTGCTGCATAAATGGCTGCCGATGCGCCAGCAGGGCCACCTCCAACCACTAAGACTTCAAAGGGCTCTTTTTCATTTAATTTTTCTGCTTGCCTGCTTTGGGCATTCACATCAATTTTATTTAAAATATCCACGACAGTGATACGGCCAACGGAGAAAGGCTCACCATTTAAAAAGACGGATGGCACCGCCATAACATTTCGCTCATCAACCTCTTCTTGGAACAAAGCACCATCGATCATCACATGCTGAATATTGGGATTAATTGCCGCCATCATATTTAAGGCTTGTACCACTTCAGGGCAAGTTTGGCAGCTTAAGGAGACATAGGTTTCGAAACGATATTCACCCGTTAGCGCACTGATTTGCTCAATCAATTCAGGCGCTAATTTAATGGGATGCCCACCTGTATGCAGTAAGGCCAATACTAAAGAAGTAAACTCATGCCCCATGGGCACACCTGCAAAAGTCATACTGGTTTGCGCTTGAGCGGATTGAAAAGGAGCTGTCACCTTCATTGAAGGCGTCCGATCTCCCACTTGTGAGGTTAATGTCACTAAGTCAGACAGCTGAGTAATATCCTGAGCTAAACTGGCTAACTCTTTTGCTTTAGCCGTATCATCTGCCGATACGACAAGTTCAACTGGACGCTTAAGGTTCTGTAAATAGGTTTTCAGTTGAGTTTTCACATTCGCATCTAACATAACGACTCCTAAGATAACAATAATGGCTCACGGGCTCTAAACAGAAAAAATAAAAGAAAGAACAAAAAACAAAAAAGATTGAGCCCGTCGGTCAGGGGGGACAGGCTCAACCTGGTCAATTGAATGACTCAAACTCGCAAAGAGTCACTCAATATTTCTCACAATCGAACGTTAGATTTTACCGACCAAATCTAATGAAGGTGAAAGAATACTCATCACTTCACCTTCTCACTCAAATGGTAGGCCACCACAAAGGATTAGATTTTACCGACTAAATCTAATGAAGGCGCAAGCGTCTCTTCACCTGGCTGCCATGCTGCTGGGCAAACTTCCCCATCATGCGTTGCAACATACTGAGCTGCTTGAATTTTACGAATCAGTTCAGATGCACTTCGGCCGATACCTAAATCATGAATTTCAGCCACTTTAATTTGACCTTCAGGATTAATCACAAAAGTACCACGCAGTGCTAAACCATCTTCTTCAATCATCACACCGAAGTTTCGGCTGATTTTTCCTGTTGGATCGCCAATCATTGGGTATTGAATTTTATTAATGGTATCTGAACTGTCATGCCACGCTTTATGAGTAAAATGTGTATCGGTAGACACTGAGTAAACTTCAACACCCATGTCTTGCAGTTTTTGATAGTGATCCGCTAAGTCGCCTAATTCAGTTGGACAAACAAAAGTAAAATCAGCTGGGTAGAAGAAAACCACTGACCACTTACCGAGTAAATCTTGCTCTGTTACAGGGTGAAAATCACCTTTATGAAAAGCCGTTGCTGAGAAAGGTTGAACTTGAGTATTGATAATTGATTGATACATATCTTGCTCCAAAATGCGAAAATAAAGTCTGTGTTTTGTTTCGATGCAAGAATAATAGAACAAGCGTTAAATTAAATATAACGGATAAAACCTATTGGTTTAATCGGTTTTTTAGAACAAAGAGTCAAGAAGCATAACAATTTCATTTTAAACATTAAAAACAATAAGTTAAAAAAATATATTCGAGTTAATTATTCACTATACTTAGTACTAACACCCTATTGAACAAAAGGATTTGACCATGCACTTAATCATTCAAAAAGTGTCTCTCTCAGCCTTACTTTTTAGCCTCATACTTATCACTCAAACCACGCTTGCAATGGAAGATGAGCTTGCCTGTGAAGGGTTTGGCCCACAAGCGCCCAGAAATATCAAACAAGGTGAAGGAGCAAATAGTCAACGATTTGGTATTGCACCACCTTATACTCAAATGAATTTATGTAATATCCACTTTCACTATAATGCCGAGCACAAAGCGAAAGCCTTTAATATTTATGCCGGAAAAGGTGATGCAAAGGGGCTCGGAGGCGGATATCAATGTAAAATCAGCCAAAATTTAAATTATGCAGAAGTCATGCCTGTTCCTGGTAATATGTGTGATGGACTCATACCAGGCAATACTGTCGAAGTCCATTGGGTCTATTCATCCTGTGATGTCCAGCCCGGTGTGGGGCTCGCCGCTTGCTCTACGGCTCAATGTGTGAATCCAAGTTTACGCGTTGAAGCGCAAGTGTTCACTCTGGTCAATGATGACAGCGCCACTAACTTTAATGACTTTACTTATGATGTCGAAAAGCATAGCAATTTTTATCAAACCAAAGCGCTGCCTTTAGATACAGGACAACCCATTGAGTTTCTAGGTTCTACCACTGGCCCCCAATACAGTCAGCTTCACTGCTCAAATAAAAGCGTGACTTGGAGTGTACGTCCCCTATGTGAAAAACTGGACATCACTAGTTTAGGAAAATGGTGCGAGAGTAATGTATTTGAAGAAGTGAAAGCTCATGGTGTTAGAAGCTTAGTCATTAACCCTGCACAATTATCGAGTATTGATTAGATTTCAATTCCCCCATTACCAAAAAGAAGCCACTCATTTGAGTGGCTTCTTCAATTACCAATATTAACTAAAATACCGATTGAAAATATTAATTTACGTTAGTGCTTTCAAAGATTTTATCGGCAGAGGCGGCAACAAATCCCGTATAAAGCTCACCATTTGGCATAGTATAACGTAGAGCAAATTCATAGAAACAACTTGGAATTTCAACGTTTTTATCGCTAAATGCCATGTTGATTTTATCGGCCATCGTCGATGACTGCTCAAGTAATACCTCAGGCGAGCCTTTCACTTCACCACCCACCGCATTCAGCACAAAACCCGCCTCTTTCAATGCTTGGTTTACATCAATAATATTCTCGAAATTCGGCAAATGATTAATCGAAACAGTAAAGTGATTAGCTCGATAACCAAAAGCCGCCACCCAAGCAGCGTACTCGCTTTCGGCTAATAATGTTTCATAAGTATTAGCATTCAAATCCCAATGACGACCTGAATATAAAAAATTATCCGCAGTGACAACACTGGCATCCATTTCATCAATGAAGCCCGTCACTATCTTTTGTAATTCAGGACTAAACTCTTCAACCAGAAGTTCTGAGATAAAGACTTTAGGTTGAGTGCTATCTGGGTGCTCAAAATGTTTCGCGACCAGTTTTTTGGCCTCAAAATTATAATCACCGCAAGCCACATAACCGATTGACTCAAAATGCTTAGCTAACACATCAATATTCACTTTGGCGATGTTGAACGTCCGCAGCGCAATATGATCATTAATAATCGTCTCGCCATTGGCCAGTAGCTGATGCACTTTTGCCGCCGATGGGGTCATTTGAATATAATCTTGCCACAATGCATCAAACAGTGTGTCGACATGGGTATGCATTTATCACTCCTTTAGAACATTGAAGCAGCAGATAAAAGCAACCCCAATGAACATACACTAAACAACAGGAAAAAAGGACGCTGACTGAAACAAATATCAGTAAAACGCCCCCTCATATTATAGGTGTAAACCTGGACTTAAGCTTGCGGGTAAACTCACCGCATCTGCTTCAACTGACGCCACAGGGTAAGCACAATAATCTGCCGCATAAAACGCGCTGGCCCTGTGATTACCTGACGCGCCCACGCCACCAAAAGGTGCCGATCCTGAAGCGCCTGTAATTTGTTTATTCCAATTGACTATTCCTGCACGAATGCGAGCAAGGAAGTAATCATAATCGTCACGGCTGTCGCTTAACAATCCAGCCGATAAACCATAACGGGTATTATTGGCAAGTTGAATGGCTTCATCAAAATCACTGTAACGTACCACTTGTAATAGTGGACCGAAATACTCCTCATCCGGTAATTCTGACACATTAGAGACATCAATCAAGCCTGGAGAAACGAGACCCGTTCCCGCTTCAATGTGAGTCAGCTCCACTAAACTAGTCGCACCTAAGTCAATCAAAGATTGTTGAGCTGTCACCATGCCTTTTGCGGCGGCCTCAGAGATCATACTGCCCATAAATGGCTGCGGCTGAGCATTCCAAGGGCCCACTTGTATGTTTTTTACCGCACTGGCAAGCTGCGCTAATAAACGGTCACCTTGCTCACCTTTTTGTACATACAAACGGCGAGCACAAGTACAACGTTGACCTGATGAAATATAAGCCGACTGAATGATATCGTGAACGGCCGCTTTCGTGTCATTGACATCTTTAATAATGAGCGGGTTATTCCCCCCCATTTCAAGCGCCAAGATTTTCCCCGGATCCCCTGCATTTTGCTGATGCAATATATGACCTGTACGCGAGCTTCCCGTAAAGAAAAGCCCATCGATTTGAGTATGTGACGCGAGCGCTTTACCCGTCTCAACTTCACCTTGTACTAAGTTAATCACCCCTTGAGGTAACCCAGCTTGTTGCCAAAGTTGTAACATGAACTCAGCCACTTTTGGCGTCAGCTCAGATGGCTTAAAGACCACAGTATTGCCTGCAAGTAATGCCGGTACAATATGACCGTTCGGCAAATGTCCTGGGAAATTGTATGGACCAAAAACGGCTACCACACCGTGAGGTTTATGACGCAATACCGCACGTCCTGCCGGCGTATCATTTTCTGACGATCCCGTACGTTTATGGTAAGCGGCAACGGATAAACCAATTTTACCTATCATGGCACCGGCTTCCGTTGCCGTTTCCCATTGCGGTTTACCGGTTTCTTGAGCAATCACTTCTGCCAGTTCCGCTTTATTCGCTTCTAGCTGCTCACGGTATGCTTCAATAATCGCTAAACGCGCGTCAAAACCCAGCATAAACCAATCAAATTGTGCTTCACGCGCAGCCATCACAGCCGCGTCTACTTGCTCAGGTGTCGCAGTTTGTCCACGCCAAATAGTGTCTTGATTGGCTGGATTTTTTGAAGTCACTTCGTGACCGAGACCAGCAATCCACTGACCTTGAATAAATTGTGTCATATTAATTTCCTACAATGCCAAAATACGCACTTGCTGATCTTGTTCAACAAGTAACGCAGCGGCTAATTCCGGTGACAAGATAACCTCATCGCTATCGTCGCTTATCTTTAACAGCGCCGAAGTGGCTCGGTAATCTTTTAAAAGTGTATTTGAGAGTATAAATTTTGATGTTGCCTCTGGCATCTCGCCAATCGTCACGTTCAATAAGCGACTTTCTCTGACAGAACGAATGTCATTTAAGTTACATTCAACCGTTGGGCCGCCATCAAAAATATCCACATAACCGCGCCACCTAAAGCCTTCCGCTTCAAGCAGGTTTAATGCTGGACGGGTATTGGTATGAACTTCACCAATCACTTTTTGGGCTTCTTCTGGTAACAGGCAAACGTACACGGCATGTTTTGGCATCATTTCAGCCATAAAAGCTTTTTTACCTAAACCAGAAAGATAATCGGCTTCGACAAAGTCGATGCCAATAAAGTTTTTTTGCAACCAACCATAAAAAGGGGAATTGCCTTGTGCATCACAATCGCCGCGCATTTCAGCTATCACAGTATCACCAAAACGATGGGCATGCTGGGCTAAAAATAAAAAACGGCTACGAGACAGCATGCGTCCATTATTATTTTTCCGATAAGTATCACGTAAAAACAAAGTACACAGCTCTGCCGCCCCCGTATAATCATGACACAGGGTTAACGTTTCAGCCTCATTACGTACATCAATCTGTTTAGAGTGATACACTTCTGTGCCTAAACGGTAATGATAGAAGGCATCTTCCATTCCTACAGCGGCTTCGAGCCCACAAGTACCGACGACTTCTTGCGTGTCGGTATCTTCAAGCACCATCAAATAGCCTTCATCAAAAGGGCTCTCTATGATGTCTTTTTGAAAAGAAGCTTCTACTCGGGCAATTTTACTTTTCAGTAGTTTTTCATTGACGGGTAAAGAGGTAAATCCATGACCGGACTCTTCTGCAATGCGATGGAGTGCTTCATAATCACTCGATCGAATAGGACGTATAATTAACATCTATGATGTCTCCTCATTGTAACTTGGCTGTCAACTCCTTCCATGCCTGACAAAAGCACGACAAACTGCTGATAGCATTCATGTCTCAGCATTCCTTCAGCCAACACAAAAGAGCCTTAATTTATAAGGCTCTTTTTACCCGTTTTATGCCGTAAATATTTTAGCGACAGCACGTTCAAAACGTGCTAAACCTTCTTCGATATCTGCATGTGAAATCACTAAAGAAGGCGTGAAACGCACAACGTTAGCGCCCGCAATGAGACACATTAGCCCTTCTTCGGCAGAGGCAACAAGGAAGTCTTTTGCTCGGCCTGCAAACGTCTCATTCATTACACCGCCAATTAATAATCCTTTACCACGTACTTCGGAAAAAACGTCATATTTTTCATTAATCTTATTCAATCCATCTCGGAACAATTGCTCACGCTCTTTCACGCCCGCTAAGACCTCTGGAGTATTAACCACATCAAGCACAGCATTACCCACAGCACACGCCAATGGGTTACCACCATAGGTTGAACCATGAGTACCAATCTTCAAGTGAGTGGCAATATCCGCTTTGGTGAGCATTGCGGCAATTGGGAATCCACCACCTAAGGCTTTTGCTGTGGTTAAAATATCTGGAACCACATTCGATGACATATACGCATAAAGCTCACCGGTACGACCCACACCTGTTTGCACTTCATCAAAAATGAGCAATGCATTGTGCTTGTCACATAGGGCGCGAACAGCCGCTAAAAATTCAGGATCAGCATCAATAATACCTCCTTCACCTTGAAGTGGCTCCATCATCACAGCACAGGTTTTATCTGAAATCAGTGCTTCAAGTGCCGCAATATCATTAAAAGGCACATGAGAAATACTCTCAGGTTTAGGGCCAAAACCATCAGAATAAGCGGCTTGACCACCCACACTCACAGTGAAAAACGTACGACCATGGAAGGCTTTGTCAAACGCAATGATTTGATCTTTCTCAGGACCAAACTTATCTAACGCAAAACGACGAGCAAGTTTTAAGGCCGCTTCATTCGCTTCTGCACCAGAGTTGGCAAAATAAACGCGATCAGCAAAGGTCGCATTCACCAATTTAGTCGCCAAGGCTAATGCTGGCTCATTGGTCATCACATTGGATAAATGCCATAACTTCTCACCCTGATCTTTTAATGCGCCCACCAATGCAGGGTGACAATGCCCTAGACAGTTCACCGCAATACCACCAGCAAAATCGATAAATTCTTTACCCGTCTGATCCCATACTCGGCTACCCTCACCGCGCACAGGAATAACAGCCGAAGGCGCATAATTAGGCACCATGACTTCATCAAATTGGGCTCTTGTTAAATTAATGTCAATGCTCATTGCTTCTGATCCTTTCTAGTTATAACGGTAAAAACCGTCCGTAGTCACCTAATATCCCCCACAAAACTTGGGGCTTACACGGCGACTTGTATTACGATAAGGACATTATTAGCTAAAATGTGATCAAAATGCCAGTTTTTCACAAACTCTATTCACCCATGATTGGCTTTTAATGCATAAAGATTAGAAAAATGGAATTAGACAAGCGTATTCTATGGGCGTTTAGCGCATAAATAGTCATAAAAAAGTTATTTACACCTCGTTTACTCTAAATATTCACCATAAACGCATAAATAAACAAACCAAGTCTACCTTAAATTGTCATTCTGCAGTCCATATATCATATATTGATGAAGGCATATTGGATCCGATAGAGTCATTGACACTCCATATTTCTCTACTACATAAAGAGCCACAATCAGAAACAGGTGGTTTTGGCGTAGAGCGTTTACAAATGGCGCAAACAGGACAAAGTATGAACTACGCCAAAGCCCATACTAAAGCAATCATTCAGCTCGAAAAAGAAGCAAAACAACTCAACTAACCATTGCCTAAAGCATATGAGGTACTTAAGGCATATTCATAACAAAGTGAGACACAACCGAACAAACAAAGAATTAACTTAAACATTTATACAAAAAACCACTTACCAAACTAATCAGTAACTCACGCAACGTAAATCACTCAAATTATGTGAATATACATGCTTATTTTGTCAAAGAGGGTAAGGATGTAAAATATCATGTAATAATATGAATACTAAGAATCTAAATTCTTCACACAGAGACATATAGTGATCAAAACAGCATCCATTTACACAAGAGTTCACAACCGATCATTGGACTCTCTAACGTCATCATAAACATCTAATGTTATAACCAATTCAACAATCAGAAGTCAGTTAAGAGTCCGACAACCCAAAAACTCTACTCTGAACAACTCGTCTGGATGTTTTAGCTTACATTCAATTACCACATAAGAAATTAATATTATTAAATATTAATACCATAAGTAACATATTAAGGTTTTTTATCCATGAAAAAAACAATCGCAGCATTATTACTTAGTCTTCCTTTTATTAGCACGACAGCGCTAGCCACCGCAAATGATGTCTGCAAGGCCAAAGAAAATGCCATGGGATTAAGTTACCAGCAACAATCGGGTGAGATAACCGCGCTACAACTACAAACTTATGCTTTTGCAACTGCGCGTTTTAAGCAGATCATACAAGCGCAGCCATCAACTCAAAAAATGGCCATCGTGCTCGATCTTGATGAAACAGTAATAGACAATAGCCCACTTCTAGTGCGTGACATGAATAATTGTCACGATTTTACTACCTGGGATACTTGGAGCGATTGGGAGCAAAAAGGCCAACCCACTCTTATTCCTGGCGCGAAAGACTTTTTAGATTATGTCGATACACAAAATGTGAAGATTTTCTATGTATCCGATCGCCTGCAAAAAAATAAAGCAGCAACCCTTAGCAGCCTAAAAGCACTCGACTTACCTCAAGTCAGCAATGGCAATGTCTTGCTTGATACTGACTCAAAGGAACAGCGCCGCGCTTCTATTCGTGAGCACTATGACATCATTATGTTATTTGGTGATACTTTAGCCGATTTTGATGCTGTCTTTAAAAACAAAAAATCAACAGAGTATCAACGTCATTTAGTGCAGCAACAAGCTGAGCATCTAGGGAAAGATTGGTTTGTACTACCGAACGCCTCTTACGGCTCTTGGATGAAGGCTCCTCTTACCGCTTGGGATGAAAAGTAAGCCTACTTTCAAAGTGAGCTAGCATCATTCACCCAACAAAGCCCAACGATAAAAATCGTCGGGCTTTATTTTAAATCGGCACTGCCGTTTGCTTTCCCACACCTTACTAAACAAGCTAAAAACAATAATTAGCTATAATCGCTAAGCCATACCTAACAGCTAAACTAAAAGTGTATTATTAATAGTGTATAAATTACGCGACTTGAAGCATATTACTTTCTGTATTTTCAGGAGTACTTTCTTCAGATAGTTCCTCTGCTTGAGTTTCTACTTCTGCTGCTTCGTCCTTTGTAAAACTAGTATAATGAAAGTTAGTCAGCTCCGAAGTTAAGAAGTCATCCATCAATATCTGAATAAATAAATTTTTAGATTTTCTAGTATCTAACTGAATTTTACTTTCATCACTATTAAAACGCAATTTTCCTTTTAAATTCGGGTATGCTTTGCAGAATTCGATAATTTTTCTGTTAGGTATGCCAGCTTTTAGCACTGGAGAAGCGTTCGCAACTCTAGTGAGTTTTCGAGCGAAAGCCATATCTTCAACAAGCTCATGAAGAGTTTCTGGATTTTCTAGTAATGCTATATTCTCAATAGCTTCTATACCAACTTTTGCCTCTCTCTTTATTGCATCTTGAAAACCAAAAAATTTCTCAATTGTTTTCAAGTCAATAACAACTAAATTTTTATCAACTTGTATTAATTGAAAATTAGGAGTTATCCTAAAAAACTCATCATCAATTTGTTGAAAACGAACATCTGACTTCTTAAGGAAAAAACTTTTTCTTCCATAAATATTTACTCTAGCCATGGTTTTATAAAGAATAATTTGTTTTTCACTGTTTCCAATCTCAACTAACAATGCAGTTACTTTTTCAATATCATCAGCAATATTGAATTTTTTATGGCCATCACTCTGATTTACATCACTTATTGAAGAAAGTTCACTCGGAATATCAATATCATATTCGTATAGTACATTTATGCGATCATCTGACGATGAAAGCATAACAACTTCTAATTCATCGTTCCTAACAATATCTTTATCTATGGCTTCCAAAAACAACTTTTTTAAGTCCGGTAACGCAGTTGCTTCAATATCAAGTTTCTTTGGCTTTTCTTCGCCTTTAATCACAACATATACGGTAATTCCAATATCACAAATATTTTTAGTAAAGTAGTTTAAGCTTATATTTAGTTCTTCCTTATTCATTCTCTTACCTTTTCTCCATAATAAATACGATCATCAATTTTTATATAAGACACATTATCGTTATTTGAAAGCTTACTAAGGGAAATAAGTATAATATCTCCCCGCATTTCATTGTTTTTAAAGCTTCCATCAACTTTGTAGATATGAAATCCAAAAAGGGCAAGTGATGGATTTGCATAAAACAAATCCGTTTTTACATATATAACTCCCATGACTACAAGCAAAACACCTAGAACAATCAAATATCTTTCACTATCAAAGTTAAAACTTACCAAGGGAATTACATAAGTCGCTAAAAATGTTAAATGCTCATAATTAACACATTCTATCCTTTTTATTTTAAAAGGAATATTAGTAGATCCCTGCAAATCAAACCTAAACTTTTTGTACTCGATCAATGCCCAAAACAAACATATCAAGCAAATTATCGGTATAATGTTTTTTTTAAATAATTCACTTACACCTATAAATTTACAACCATCCACATAACAGATTGGTACATCTACCTTCAAAACAAATATAAAAACAAAAAGTAGAGCTATGGATATTATATATAGACCTATTTTTTTATGTGTCATTGTTTCAATCATCTTTATTTACTACATCAAATCTAGACCGTCAAATTAACTATGTCACTTCACTAAGCATTCATCTCATTAAATAAGTAAAGGGCAACCACTTAACATGTTACATTGTGTTTTTCCTTGCCTTGTATCAGCTGTAAAATTAAGCTATTCAGTCAAGAGCTGTATTAGAAATAGCTATACGCTTACTGATATGAACTACTAAAAACGATTAATAAAACAAACCTCTGCTGACACCGATTAACTAAACACAATAAACAATTAATTCTATTCAGCTAGACTACCAACCTAGCTCTTATTCCAAAATAACCCATTTGAACTAAAACACAGAAAAACAAAGATCTAACTCACAAATCTTATTAACCTTTAATTTCAACCAAGCCTAAATCGAAGCAGCTCACTGCTTTTTCTTTAAGATCCCCATCGAAGTTACCGAAACACGTATTTAAAAATATCACTTGAATTAGGTGAGATGTCCATATATGTTCAACTAGTTTTCGCGGGGCAGGATGCCCCATCGGAAACGTTAGCGTATTTTTAATTGGAGTGTGAGGATATTAACTTCGTCAGGGGCGGCAAGGTGATCCAAGAGGGGATTGCTGTGGATCCCCTCTTGGTCCAGTGTGAGTGGAATCTCACGATCTTCCATCAAACAAAGCTTAATACTCCTCCCTGTGTGAGTGGGAACTCACGACGTTAGCCTCGCCGCAGGTGATAAACATAAAATAATTTCGTCTGGGCGTGATAGAGGTCATGGAGGTCATTAGAGTCAAGACCACAAAAGTAGTCTATCTGAGCGAGAAGAAAGAAGTCTCACTAGAAAAACAATTGTTATTCTCATGCTAATGACAAGAATTGATTGGGAGGCAGTTTATGTGTGGCCACCATACTGTCTTCATTCTAATTTTAAGATCGGGTTGATCCCCCTAAGTCAAAGTCTTTAAAAGCTTCAAGCGTTCAAGTTTTCCCCCTAATTCAGACTCTCCATTTTTTAAATTCTGTTGAATGTTGTCAGTGTCCAAGTGGAGGTTCATATCAAAAATAGGTTACCTGCTATTGCTAAATCACTCATATCAATACGTATAAACTAAGGCTTTAGAGACTTTAGCTTTAATGCGACTCAGCACAATTCGTTCAATCAATGATTTTAGACGCTTATCATTCACGGATATTTATCGGCTCACGGCTGTTTATCGGCTCAAGGCTGTTCAATAACTCCGCTCGTTTAACTTCTCTAACTTATTACCATTCAAATGATTTTCGGAGTTCTCATTCAAATTTTTAGGTAAATACCTTTCTACAATCTCTGGAATACCGGATGCTTGATTAAACTTCTCATCTTGCATTTTGTCATACAAAAATAAAAATACACTCAAGATCACAATAATCCCCGAGGCCACGAGACCTGAAATCACATTTTCAAAAATTGTTTTTGCTTTGCCTTTATAGAGCTTCTCTTCGATAGATTTAATGATGTGATCGTCACGTAGCTGCTTTTTATATTCATCCAACTCTTCAAATAACGACAACTGAGTGAACTTATTAACAATATCCTCAGCCTGCTGGCGATATCGAGCAAGGGAGTCTGGGGTTGAAGCCACATCATGAAAGTAACGATCGATTTCGTCTTTAACAGGGTAACTTCCCGTTTTCTCATATTGAACGTTAATCCATTTAATTTTCTCTTGCTTGTAAATGGCATAGGCAATCATGCCGACAAAGTCGTCATCACCTTCAATAATTTCGTCAAAAATTCGATGATACCACACAGCACACAACTCCTTATGTGTTGATTATGATTAATTATTCTTATTGCTTAATCTGTAATATAAAGGGTCATGTCCATTACCACTTCACAGACAAAGTCATTTTTAGACAGGATAAAGGCAAGAATAATGATGTGGGATTGCGCATTTAACTTTCTATGAAACTTTCATTTAACGCAAAAGAACAGAGTCAAAAAGAGATACAGTCGTTAGAGTTGAATTTTGGTTTTTGCATAGACGTGGTTGATTTCATCACAAGACATTTTACGGGCTAATATTTGTGCTTTAATTTGATGCGAAAGCGCATAGGAATCAGTACTTTTCTTATTTTTTAAAGCGGTTGCCGCACGCTTAATGGCTTCTAACGTCATAATGCTCGTCAATCCTTTACAGACATGTTTAAAAATAATACGTTACTAGAGTTAATATAGCAAGACTCACTTTTAAAAGGAGGTAAAAATATCCTTTCAAAGGATAAAATTATAACCCTATGATTAATTATGAAAAAAATTTTTATTTTTAAAGTAGTAACGAGTATTACTCCACCAATAAAAAGGGTTACAAGTTAAAAAGGTCGCTAAAAACCAAACCAGTATATTTCCACGGAGTATCATGAAAGATAAACCAAATAATAAACAACCTATTATTGTTTGAAGCGTAATCATCCATACTGCTTGTTGCGCCAATTTAATCTCAATAAAACTAAATGTGAGTATGATCAATGATTGTGCACGTAATGCATAAATGAACCAATAGCATCCAACATGAACATTAGGAATTTGACAGCGTATGGGTTGCTTTTGGGCTAAACCATGATGAACAGCAAGATGTCTGTCCTGTTGTTTACATTGATATTGAGCATAAAAATAGGTCAATAACATCGACACTATAATACAACTTAAGTACATAAAAATTCCCTTTAAAAGCACAAACTACCCAGCGATAAAATCACAAAACGAAATAAATCTTATTTATATTAACTGATTTTAGTACTTCGCTAGAAATCAATTTACACAAAATTTAACTTGGCAACACTAAAGCCTAACGCCAAAGTAAAAATATTAATTACAATACTTTATAGTATACCGTCCCTGATATACCTTAGAGCGAGTTGTTCTTTTATGGTTAAAATACAACCTGAAAAAGTAAGTTCTATGTTTGGTACCAATTGAGCGTTTCACAAAGCTGGACCACTTCACCGATAATCATTAATGCTGGCATAACTAGCTCTGGATGGGTGGCTAAGCGGTCTAGTTCATTTAACGTACCGATAAATGTACGTTGCCCTGGTGTGGTCGCTTTTGACACTATCGCCACAGGCGTCTGTGCATTCCTGCCCGCCTGCATTAACCCTTGTTTGATCAAGTTAGCGTTTAAAATCCCCATATAGATCACTAATGTATTATTGGGATTGGCATAGGTATTCCAATCAATAGGCTGACTTTTTAATTGGCAGTGACCTGTCATAAACGTGACGCCTTGCGCATGATCCCTATGGGTGAGTGGGATCCCGGCATAAGCGGCTGTACCACTGGCCGCAGTAATACCGGGGATCACTTCAAAATCTAATCTAGCCTTAACAATAGCTTGTAACTCTTCGCCACCTCGACCAAAAATGAATGGATCGCCTCCCTTTAACCGCACAACATTTTTGCCCGTTTGTCCTTTTTCTATCAAAATGTGATTAATTTCATCTTGCGGCACACTGTGCTTACCCGCCCGTTTACCCACAGGAATTTTTTCAGCTGTTTCAGGTAACACAGACATAATGTCATCACTTATTAGTGCATCATATAAAACCACTTCAGCGGATTGTAAAATGCGGTACGCTTTCAGTGTGAGCAGTTCGACATCGCCAGGACCTGCACCCACTAACCATATTTTGCCTTTAAGGTTGTTGTCCCTTGTTTTCGTCACTGCTACCACTCACTTTATTAAGATGACATATAGACACCCAATATACCTTGTCTCTTATAACTTAATAAATATATAAAAATTAAAATTTATACCTTTATGGTATAAGCATCCCACAAAGATACGTGTTTGCCTTTAAATTAGTAAAAACAGATTTTGCATGATTTTACGCTAATCACCTCATTTTTTATGCTAACCTGACGATATTATTAATACATAAAAAATAAAATCCCGTTATATGTTCCATCTCTTGCCTAAGTAGGGTATAAGACCCCAATGAAAATTCCAAAAAGAATACAACCACTCGTCGACGAAGGCCTAGTGGATGAAGTACTAAGACCCCTAATGAGCGGCAAAGAAGCTGATGTCTATGTGGTTCGCTGCGGCCATGATGTTCGTTGCGCCAAAATTTACAAAGAAGCGGATAAACGTAGTTTTAAAAAAGCCGTTGAGTACCGTGAAGGGCGTAAGGGACGTAATAGTCGACGCGCCCGCGCAATGGAAAAAGGCTCCAAATTTGGTAAGCAAGAACAAGAGCAAGCTTGGCAAAATGCTGAAGTGGATGCCCTGTATCGACTTTCTTATGCTGGCGTAAGAGTCCCCCAGCCATATGGCTGCTTTGATGGCGTACTGTTAATGGAGCTTATTACCGATGAGCAAGGCTTTGTCGCCCCCAGACTCAATGACGTATCATTAACCCCAGAGCAAGCTAAAGCGCACCATAAGAAACTCATGAAAGATGTTCAACTTATGCTCTGTGCAGGCCTTATTCATGGTGATTTATCCGAGTTTAATGTCTTACTCGACCATACTGGTCCCGTCATTATTGATCTTCCTCAAGCCGTTGATGCTGCTGCCAATAACAATGCCAAGCGTATGCTGGAACGTGATGTGAATAACATGACTCAATATTATGGCCAATACGACCCTGACATCTTATCCACTCGCTACGGAAAAGAAATGTGGGCCTTATTTGAGTCTGGTAAATTGTCGCCCGATACCGAATTAACGGGTCATTTCAAAGAAAGCAACAAAGTGGCGAATGTCGATTCTGTACTCGCTGAGATCCAAGCCGCTTTCGATGAAGAACAAGATAGAAAAGATCGTATTTTACAAGCGAATATGAGTGATTAGTGGTTCATTTATTTTAAATTAAGTGACTTAACTTACCCGATAATCTCTAATTATCGGGTTTTTTATTCCCCCAAAAAAATCAATTAACTCATATATATTATTAGATATACACACAATATACTTTACATTAACATACACGAAAGACTCAAAGTAAATTCAAAGTGTTAATAAAGGAATATGCAGTGTTATATCGTGTAAAAGTAGTATTAGGTCTTCTCTTGCTTAGCCTCTCTCTTTCAGCTCAAGCTTATAAAATTCAATCTCATGTATGGATAGGACAACAAATCATTAATGATCTTGAAAGTGATGGTAAGCTTTCTATCGAACTTGATGGCAAAATTATCCAATTATCCGTTCCTTCAGATGTAAAACAAGCAATATTAAGTTATCAAGATGCCTTTTTAATGGGTCATATTGGCCCCGATGCAGCGCCGGATATTTTAGTCGGTCAATCCCTGATCCATCCAGGAGAAAATGGTTGGAATACAGCAGAATGGTTAAATTACTTACTCAATGAAGTTAACAGTCCCAACACTAATAATAAAACCTTAATGACCGCCTATAGTTATGGATTTTTAGGTCACGCTTCATCAGATGTATTCGCTCACACATACGTTAATAAATACGCTGGTGATATTTTTTCACTCACTGACGAGACATTAGTCGAAACCAGACACATTGCACTCGAAGGCTATATTGCCGATAAAACACCAGCGATTCGTAACAACGCTGGCCAAACTTGGCCATCGGCTTACCACAGAGTCAATATCGAAAATGATTATGCCAATAACGTGCGAGATACACTCATTTATAACGACACAACTCAGGTTTTATATCAGCAAAGTACCTACGCTAAACACCTAGCGGCTTATTGGCAATATCGTCAAGTCATCGATGATTTAGCTGAGGCAGGCATTTGGCATGAAATCGATAAATGGGTCACTCAAATTGCCGCCCAATACTGGCTCAATATTGATTTATCAGATGCCGAAGCAGGCGCAATAGTCGATGCCGTGCAACCTGTTCTCGATATCTTAAATGGCCCTGTTACCGACGAACTTCAAGCTGCCAGTAATAAAATGTATGCCATCAGCAATAAATTCGAAACCTTGCAAGTTGATGGTATGGAAAAAATAAATGATGAAGCAAAAACACTTCAACGAGATTTACTCAATACAAAACAAAAACTAGAAACAACCCTTTTAGAAATAGACTCTCATTTTAGAGGTAAATCTTGTGAAAGACTAGATGATGCTACTCAATGGGATCCAACAGGATTATCCGAATGGATATCAAACCATTCTATAGGAGTTTCTATTCTTCGAGGATTATTTGGAAGAGAAAGAAAACGCCCCTCAACAGAAACTCATAGAATCAATGGAACCCATAACGATTTCAAAACCGCTAAAACTGAACTTATAAAAAACATCGAATTTAATAGAAAAAAAATTCCTACATTTGCCTGTAGGGACGGCGATAGTATCTGCTTCAATAAAAGAGCTAATGTTCAGCACGATCTAGATATCGACAGAAACATGCTAAAACTAGTTGAACTAGAACTATTGTTATGGCCTGATATTAAAACTGTTGAAAAGGAGGAATGTTGGGTTGAAGACACACTCCCCCCAACACAAAAATGTAGAATAACAAGAGTCCCTTATACAAGTAGTGTTGTATACAGTACAGGACAAGGTACTCACCCTAATGTTAATGATGCCGCAGGCAGTACTGCAATAGGTAAGCTTTGCTATGATGTAAACGATACGATTAATGACCAATTAATCGATATCGTGAATGTAAAATATTCACTAGAAAATGAATTACTAGAAAACCATATTGCCTATACTGAAAAGGTCATCGAACTGAAAAAAGAAATGATCGCCGCAAGCGAGTCCGTTAATAATGTTGCCAATGCCTTTGTCGATCTTAATCAAGTGATCTCGCTTGATGTTTCCCCCATACAAGGTTTACTGCGAAGTTGGCGAGGGGATTTAGACAGCGCTATGTCTGCCTACGTCAAAGCCAATGGGCAAGTCATGCTAAACAGTACCTACACAGGTGCGGAGACTATTGAGCCATTAGAAACTTGGTTTAAATGCTATCATGCACAACTGCTCGGTATTCCCAGCGCTGTAGGCAATGCCTGTAATGCTGGGTTATTATCTTCGATTCGAGAACTTATCGATGCAATGAAGAATATTGTTGAAATCATCAACACATTAGCATCGCCACCTGGCGTATCATCGAGCGTTAAAGCAAAAGTTGAAGAGCTCTCTAACAATATCATCGAAGATTTAACGAATGAACTTAAACAACAAGTAGGTGATGAACTGCGTGACTTAGTGCCCGAAAATGTGCAATTACTTCTCGATGTATCGTCCGAAAAAATCAATGACTCTAGATTAAACCACTACTTTAGCGTGCCTGAAACGCAGTCTTCAAAAGGAATTTTGATGCTACCTGATATGGCACAACGCATAAAAGCAGATATGCAATTAAACACGACCGGAAAATTTGACCCAAACCAGTTTTCCGTTGTTTTTAATTCACTGCAATTAGCTAAATTGGCTTTACTTGATACCAATGGTTTATCAGTTTTAGCCACCCAAGCGGGATTACCATCCAATAGTTTCAGTGGTACTCATAATATTATGGCAAGTGCTTTTGCAAACATCGATGGTAACCATCAATGGATGCCCATTGCACCACCTTTACCTAATAGCCACGATGTCTATAATCAAAGTCTGAATAGCTATTCAACCAACATAGGATTTGTTCCTTGGAGGGAGAATAACCGAGATAAACTCTTTAACGGCCTATTTAAAGGCCCACTCACTCCGAATTTAGATAGTATGTTTTCAGGTAATCATATCGCAGGCAGTAACTACCCCTATCAAGTGTGTATGGCAAATCCTTTCCCTGCCAATTTACAAGATAGAAAATGCTTAGCAATAATCCTGATCCCCATTCTCACCGGAATGTTGCATTAATGATATAACATCACTATTTGTATTCTTACTTAAGAATACAATAATAAAAATGAGTTACTTTAATCGGTTAATAAAATTTTCAGTTAAAGTAACTCGCTTTAAAAACATATTCACTGACTAGAGAATCAATACATGACATACCAAGAGTGGGACTTTATTGCTGACACGTATATTCCTTTATTGGGTGTATATTTTGTCATATCCGTGGTAAAAATCTCAAGAAATAGAGGTTGGATTAATGTAAAGCAATCTATTGTCGGTATTATCGTTTCAATCGGCTTTATCTATGGGCTCATGTGGCTAGATGACACGATGAATATTTGGCCTCGATTCGGGCTCGATTACAGTACCCATACCGCACTCGCTTTGGTCTTTATGGTTTACTTTTCCCGTCAATCAACAACAAAATTCATATTAGCAACATCTTCAATGCTGCTTTATTGTCTGTTAATGGTATATCAGCAATACCATAGCATCATGGATATTCTAACCACAAGTATTATGACCTTACCTTTTATTTATTTAGCCCAACTCAAAACGCTCAGAACGAAAATGTGAGCGAATAAAATATTAAATAAACCCAACTAAATTAACGATATCAAACCAAACTAACCAGACTAGACCACACCAGATTATGACTAACTTATAAGACACTGCCATCATCGCCCCCTACTCTACTTTATTATTGACTCGCTTATTCTCACACATCGGTATGACTTACATTTCTTATACAAGCCTTAGTGAACCAGACTAAAGCCTAATTGCCATAATGATATTAGCCTATTTTGAGTAACATTAAAGCGCCTCTTTTAAAATAAAAACAATAATCACATAAAATGACAACTATCCTGTTGTAGAAATAAAGTTAAAAACAAAATACAAACCTTAAAGATCATTTTTTAAACCATTACACAACAAAAAATGTGTATCATCTATTTTTTCCGCACTAAAATAAAAATATTATTTCAAATAAATAACAGTGAAAAACCCAATTAATTCTTTTAAATTTGAAACTTGAGAACAAAAAAATAAAAAAACACCTACCAATTCAACACTGCTTATCATAAAAGAACACATTAACGTTAACACATTAAATATAAACATTATTTAATAAATAAAATCTAAAATAACATATTGATATCAAAACATCTTCAGAAGTTTCTGCCCCTTCGTCAGCCGCCCCCCCTATACAATAGATTCAATCTTTATTGAGTCACAGCGGATCCCGACCACATTTTGATAAGATTTTTATGAGCAATGTCTCGGATTATTCGAAAATTCGCTATTTTGTAGCCTCAGAATTATTCCTTTCAACCACGATTGATTTTATGATTAAGCCAATACCCCAACTTATCTTATCTGTGATAAAGGCTTTTCAAATAATAACGCTGCTTGGTCCACTTTTTGGTTTAAATATGCTGGGATCCTAGGCACTATTTTATGTGGTTGGCTTTCAGGTAAATGAGCCAAAGGTAAACGTGTGTCGCTTATTGCTAAGATCTAGGATTGACTTATTACTCATGCTGGTTGCCATTCCTATTTGTTGGCTTAACCTTATTCATGAAATTTGGATTTATATGGCCTCACTCACCGCATTAGGCTTTCTTATCTATGGGCCTGTTATGCTCATAAGCTTATATGCTTTAGATTTGGTTCCCAAAAAAGCCGCAGGCATGGCCGCTGGATTTACTGGTCTTTGGCTATGTTGTCGGAACCGTTCCCGCCAATGCGATTATGAGCACCGTCATTGAATACTCAGGCTGGAACACAAGCTTTTATTTACTGATAGCATCGGTATTCTTTGCGTGATTGTTTCTCGCGCTCGCTTGGGATCCCAAACTGCATCATCATAAAGTGGATCAATAATACTGAAACTGACTCACCGTATATGAATTGGCTAATTAATTTAAACTCACTCTTTTCCCGCTTTTAGTTGCTTTGAATTCACACAAAGATTTACATTCAGACATAACCTGACATAACTGAATGTAAATCTCAAAATTAAAAAACCTAACGACTTGAATAAAAAAATATAAATTAAAAATATCACCTAACAATTACAAGATTAAAATAAATTAACTATTCAAGTAAAATAAACTTTAGTTAATCACTTAAAATTTATTAAATCGACAGGTGTACCATGAAAAAATTAACATTCTCTTTAATTGCCCCTATTTTTGTTTTCAGCTCTTATTGCTTTGCTTATGACTCAACAGCAACGATCACAATAACAAATAATAGTGATAGTACTATTACGTTTAATGAAGAGTCATCTGTGGATTCCATTGGCACTTTTAAAAACTCTGATGATCAACAAGAGGACTACGTGGCCTATGAGTTTTCAAAGTCTATATTTGATCAAACTACTGGTGCTGAAACTGTTGGTTGCAATACAAGCGAAATTGCTCCTAATTCATCATGTTATATGGAAATATACACAAATAAAGATAAAAATCAGAAAAAGACACAAATTGATTTGGTCTTTGGCGATGATGATGAAAATTCATGGGAATTTCAATTAGACATTAATTCTAAACACTGTGGTAGAGATGCTAATACAACTAAAAGATATCGCTGGAGGCTTCATAATGAAACAGACAATGTAAATATTCCAGATCACCACGGAGACTGGGCTGATAAATGTCAAGGCGGAGCCCCAAATGCTGATTTTACAGTCACTTTGAATTAAGCCGTTAAAATAATACTTCAAAACAGCCACCATTCTTTAAATAATCGATGGTGGCTTTACTGTATTCCTTATTCAAATCCGTGCATAAACCGTCCGATTGTTTTTCTAAATATTACGCCGAAAAAGCTCCGAACTGACTTCATCTTAGTCCTCTAAGTTCATGGGTTCAACATTAACATCTTCAAGTGTCAGTTCACGTGTCCATGATGCTAATTCAAGTAATATTCCATCTGGATCTTTAAAATATATCGATCGGATAAAAGTCGATTTATTTAATTCCTGACCGATCCCTTGTTCAGAATCATCATGATAAACATCCGTACACTCCAATCCTGCTTGCTTCAACCGCTGCTTATAATCATCCATTCTCTCCAATGGCACATCAAAAGCAACATGATTCATCGAGCCATGTGCTGTCGTTATGTCCCCTTTAGTGACTAAATTTTTGGCCGTTGTCACCCCAGGCTGCGACTCAGGGGCATCGGAAAACCAAAAAAAGGCTAATTGATCACCTCCACCACAATCAAAAAAGAAATGCTGACCATGTCCACTTGGTAAAGTCACTGTCTTAGTTAACGGCATTCCCAAAATATCACGATAAAACGTAATCGTTTTTTTCATATCTCGGCAAACCAACGCAAGATGATTGATCCCTCGAAATTCAAAATTACCCATAAAAATATCCTTACACTAAGGCTGAATATTAAATTTTTAAAACAATCACTTCTATTCTATTGTTTCTTTGGTTAGCCATTTAAACGGTAGGCGAAAAGACATCTAACCAATAAAAACCGTTTCCATACTTCAAATACCAAATAGTCTCAGCCTAAATCCAAATAATGCTCATTGTCCTGATGTTTCTTTAATAAGCCAATTTTCTTAATACTACTCTTCAAATAAAAGATAGTGGCTTTGCTGCATGCCCAATGCAGAGTACGTATTCTGGGCCACTTGATTGTGTTGCTCAACATAAAGCCGAAAACTTACCGCACCGCCCTGTGCTTCAGCTCTGTCTTTCACGGCTTGATATAGCTTCTTATAAATCCCTTGGCGTCGATATTGTGGCGAAATGTATACACTTTGGATCCAATAATAATCTTTTGCTTGCCAATCACTCCATTCAAAGGTGACCATCAAAGAGCCCGCAATCTCGCCTTCAATATCCGCGACTAAATAAAAGCCTTTTTCAGGCGATTCAATCAACCGGCTCACACCTTGATTGAGAAGCGTAACATCCAGATCGCGTCCTTCTGTCTCTTTTGCCATTGCCAGATTAAACGCCACTAGCGCCGCTTTATCATTTTGTTGAGCTTGACGGATCTGCATCTACATCATTCCTTATTTTTCTAATATCACCGAAACATTATCATCTTGAAAATTAGAAGTTTTATTTAGGATAAACAATGTCTTATCATCTTCATCTTGTAATAATAATTGCGTTTTAACCAACCGCGCTTGAGTCACTTTTGGCATTAACGTCATCACTTGTTTTTCTTGTGACTCTAATGCATCAACACAAGCTTTCATTGTTCCTGCTTCAGGGGCTAAAGTTAATGCATCACCGATAAAGGTATAATTCCCCGAAAAGGTATTACAACTATTATTGCCACTCAATACACCGTTTTGACTAAAATTTAATTTAGCTGGGCTGTAATTGACAACTGATTGGCCATTGATTTTCTCAATATGCCATGCCCCTTCCAGTTTAAGTTGATTATCAACTGTCACTCCTGTCGATTGGCAGCCAGTAAGCAGTAATACAACACTGACTTGGATCAATCTTAACGTCACCATATTTGCTCTCAAAGCCATTAATTTAATTACATTTTAATAATTATAACGTAAAAATCAGTAAGATAAAGTTAATTTGAGAAAAGAAACCCCCACCAATGTAGGCCTAAATACGGTATTATCCCTAAAAAGCACTATTGAGAACACTATGAAGATCAGAGCCGCGCATGCAACAGACATTAGCGCATTAGCGCAATTGGAGCAAACCTACCAACAAGATGAGTTATCTCAGAATCAAGCAACTAAACTGCAAGGCCAAAGCTTTAATCACAATGATCTGGCACGACTCATTGAAAAAGAGTACTTATGGGTAGCTGAAGTCGAAAGCCATATCGTCGCTTATGTTATTGCTGGCAGTTGGGCTTTCTTTGAACACGGGCCAATTTACCAAATGCTGCTACGAAGAATTCAGCATATGGAGCTCGAGTCTATCACCCTAACAAAAGACAATACTTGCCAATATGGCCCAATTTGGATCCATCCTAGCTATAGAGGAAAAGGGTTATTTAATAATTTAGTCAATCAGATAAAACAACAAGTCGTCAAAAAGTACCCTTATATGATCACTTTTATTTCTGATGAAAATGAGCGATCTTTTGCCGCCCATACCCAAAAAGCAGCCATGCAAGTCATCGACTTCTTTACCTTTGAAGACCGTGACTACTATTTGTTATTGAGTCACACAAGAGATGAAGCGTGACATTTCAATTATTGTTCCCAACATATTGCATCAAAAGCAAGGGTTTTCCTTGCTTTTGATATTTCAATAAAAGCTGCATGATATCATTTGGACCTTGCTGAATTGACATAAAGCCACTGCACTGATAAAAGTCAGTTAAAGATGCTTCAGTGAATAAATAAATCGGCTTTTCGTCCAAATGAACGCATGTTTTGAGTATTAATTTCTTCGCCAATCCCATACCTTGAAAAGTGGGATCGACGAGTAATCCCGTCATTAACAGTAATTTCCCTATTGGTCTAAAGCGGACGCTTGCGACAATTTGCGTAGAATTTAATTGGAATACTGCCATCGCTTCTTTACGATTCAGCCTAGCATAAGGCATATATTGACGATAGAAAGCTTTAACTTCTCGCCTATTCTCAGACAGCCAATTAAACTTCAATTGCTTAATATTCATAGTATTCCTAAATTATAAGTACAAAAAAACCGCCCAAAGGCGGTTCTTATACACATACATATGTTATCCAATGCAACGAATATTAAAGACCGGCATCGCTACGTAACACTTCAGCTTTATCCGTTTGCTCCCAAGGGAACTCACTACGGCCAAAATGCCCATAAGCCGCTGTAGCTTGGTAAATTGGGCGGGCTAAATTTAACATTTCTGTTAATCCATAAGGGCGTAAATCAAAATGTTGACGCACTAAGTCAATCAAGATGTCGTGAGACACTTTTTCTGTGCCAAAGGTCTCAATACTGATGGAAGTCGGCTCTGCCACACCAATAGCATAAGACACTTGTAATTCACAACGTTCAGCGAGGCCAGCTGCAACAATGTTTTTCGCGACATAGCGAGCAGCGTAAGCTGCACTGCGATCCACTTTAGAAGGATCTTTCCCCGAAAATGCGCCACCACCATGACGTGCCATACCGCCATAAGTATCTACGATGATTTTACGACCCGTTAAACCACAATCGCCGACAGGACCACCAATCACAAAACGGCCTGTTGGGTTAATAAAATATTTCGTATCACGATTGAGCCATTGCGCGGGTAACACAGGCTTAATAATGGTTTCCATTACCCCTTCAATCAAATCAGCTTGGCTAACCGTGTCACAGTGTTGAGTGGATAACACAATCGCATCAATACCTTGAATCTTACCGGCATTATCATAGGCAAATGTCACTTGGCTCTTCGCATCTGGGCGTAACCAAGGTAAAGTGCGGTCTTTACGAACTTCAGACTGACGCTTAACCAATTTGTGGGCATAAGTCACAGGGGCAGGCATCAAAACATCCGTTTCGTTACTGGCATAGCCGAACATAAGACCTTGATCACCAGCACCTTGCGCTTTGGGATCGGCCCGATCAACCCCTTGATTGATATCAGGGGACTGCTTACCAATCGCATTTAACACTGCACATGAATCAGCATCAAATCCCATATCAGAGTGAACATAACCAATATCGCGAACAGTTTTACGCGTAATTTCTTCAATATCAACCCATGCCGAAGTCGTCACCTCACCGCCAACCATCACCATGCCAGTTTTGACATAAGTTTCACAAGCGACGCGCGCTTTTGGATCTTGCTCTAAAATAGCGTCTAGAACCGCATCAGAGATCTGATCGGCGATTTTATCAGGATGACCTTCTGAGACCGACTCAGAGGTGAACAAGTGCTTTGCCATGATGAATAATCCCGTATAATTACAATTTGAATGTGTAGAAGTATCTACATCTAGACGTCTATCTTAGTGGAAAATCGCATCAGTTAATAGCCTTAAACGTTAAAATTTATCAATTGAACACGCAGAAATTTTGATACAACACAATAAAATAAAACGATTAAAATAATTAAAATCAATTTATTAAAGTAAACCTACCAGGCTGTAAAGTTATTGCCGAGACGAACTAATATCATGAAATATGATGCTTAAGAATAACTATTCCACCTAATCAATTGATGCTTTCACAGCTAAAATCACATGCTTTTAAGAGTTATTGACATCTTTTTCTATACTGACATTAACCTTTATTTATGCTTTGTAGGTCACAATCAATTTTAGCCAGGGGCAGGATTTTCTTTAACTGGCAATATGTTTATTATACCAATTCTATTTTGAAATCCATTTATTTTTTAGCATTACTGCGCTGTATATCATCAGTTTTACCATCGGATTTTTAAACCCTATGTCCAGTAGTTTTGCCATGGCCAATATCAAACAGGGACAAGGAATGGCCTCCGCCCTACTAACCTTTGCTTTTGCCCTAGTATCTAGCTTATACAGTTTGGCTCAGGCGAATCTCATGTTATCAAATGAGCAATTTACTTTAGGTTCTATGTTTATTTCTTTTTACTTTTTACTCTTTATAGCTATATCACTGGTTCGATATAAATTTACCTGAGCTTTTTATTCTGTCATAAAAACTCAGGTAAATGATTAACGTCGACAACTTTGTACTTTACCTCGTTTATTTTTAACGGGTGGCTCCCATATTTCAAAAAAGCGACAAGTCGATAATGCTATCGCATTATCATTAATTTGATTATTCGCAAGCAAGTCTTCTTTAGAAACTGGCACAAAATCACGGCTCGACACTCTGCTTAATAACTGAATCCCACCAAACTCTACAAAAAGTGATTCCCCTTTGACATCTTCAATATTCACAAGAAACGACAAGGCTCCCATTGTCCCAGTCGCCTGCGGACCAAAAAAATTAGCCCAAAAACCTTCTCGTCCGGTCGTCGATGCTGTCGCGCCATCCCAATGAGCTGTACTTCTATCCCAATTAGCTTTCACTACCATCACCCCGGAATAAACAAATGCATCGACATGAAATTCTTTTTGGTAAATCGCTAACACCTCTTCCTTTATTGCCTTAAATTTATCTTTATCCGCTTTTCCCGTTTTAGCATCAAATAAATCACCGCTTTTTGCTTTCACTGTATCGTATATATGACGCCATTCTTCGGCAGGAATAACCTCAAATCCTTTTTGTTCAAATACACCTTGTAATTGTGCATTAAAATACCCTCGCTTTTCTTCTTCATTAGGGACCTCAACCAATAGATTCGTTGGCATCAAACCAACACGTTTAACATTTGTCAAAATCATATTTTTATCCGCTTTATATGGGTTATAAGCAGACGTTGATTGACATCCAGATAGAAAAACCAGCAATAATACAGTGACAAAAATTGTTTTTATTTTCATTATTACAACTCGCAATTATAGGTTACTCACTAAAAACGAGATAATATCTTAAAAAACAACCTTAAGTAACATAATAAAAACATAGGCAACAAACTAATTTCATTCGTTAGGTGCAACGTGCAATAAATAACCATAAGCGTCATCTTCAAGACATTGGGTTAAGGAGGGGTCACACACAACTTAACCACACCTTAAAAAATAATGACCTTATTATATTGAATAAGATATAAGCAACCTACTGTATTCATTATTATTAAAGATCATCAATTGCTTTTTTCATAAGATAGACCCGAATAAAGCACCATTGTTAACGAATTTTATTTGCTTCAACGCGATTAGTAAGGGAAAATATGCCTCCATAATTGCAGACTACACCTCAATCATAAGCAGGAGAGAGCATGTCATCTCGTAAAGAACTCGCAAACGCTATCCGCGCACTCAGCATGGACGCCGTTCAAAAAGCAAACTCTGGTCATCCAGGCGCACCTATGGGCATGGCTGATATTGCTGAAGTTTTATGGCGTGATCACCTAAGCCATAACCCTGCTAACCCAGAATGGGCTAACCGTGACCGTTTTATCTTATCTAACGGCCATGGCTCTATGTTGCATTACTCGTTACTTCACCTTGCGGGTTACGATTTACACATCGAAGATTTGAAGCAGTTTCGTCAATTGCACTCTCGTACACCAGGGCACCCTGAATACGGCTATGCCCCAGGCATTGAAACCACAACAGGTCCATTAGGCCAAGGGATCACTAACGCTGTCGGTATGGCAATTGCTGAACGTGCATTAGCCGCACAGTTCAACCGCGAAGGCCATAATGTCGTTGATCACTTCACTTATTCTTTCATGGGTGACGGTTGTTTAATGGAAGGGATTTCCCATGAAGCCTGTTCATTAGCCGGTACTTTAGGTCTTGGTAAGCTTATCGCTTTTTGGGATGACAATGGTATCTCTATCGACGGCGAAGTCGAAGGTTGGTTTACTGACGATACCGTTAAACGTTTTGAAGCCTACGGTTGGCACGTTATTGCTGGTGTTGATGGCCATGACAGCGATGCTATCAATGCGGCGATTGAAGCAGCGAAACACGATCCTCGCCCAAGCCTATTATGCTGTAAAACCATCATTGGTTACGGCTCCCCCAATAAAGGTGGCAGCCATGATTGTCACGGTGCGCCTCTAGGTGATGCTGAAATTGCAGCAGCCCGTGAATTCTTAGGCTGGGAACATGCACCTTTTGAAATCCCTGCTGACATTTATGCCCAGTGGGATGCAAAAAAAGCCGGTCTTGCTGCAGAGCAAGCTTGGGATAAAAAGTTTGCCGCCTATAGCGCTGCATACCCAGAACTCGCAGCTGAACTTAAACGCCGCACATTAGGCGAGCTTCCTGCCAACTTTGCAGACGACTCAGCAGCCTATATTAAAGAGCTACAAGCGAATCCTGCTAATATTGCTTCTCGCAAAGCATCGCAAAACGCACTTGAAGCTTATGGTAAAATGTTGCCAGAATTTATGGGCGGCAGTGCCGATTTAGCACCGTCTAACCTGACCATGTATTCAGGTTCTCAGCCGCTAACATTGGATGATGCATCCGGTAACTACATCCACTACGGTGTCCGTGAATTCGGTATGTCAGCCATCATGAACGGTATTGCTCTGCATGGCGGTTTTGTGCCTTACGGTGCAACCTTTTTAATGTTCATGGAGTATGCTCGTAACGCTCTGCGTATGGCAGCGATTATGAAGCAACGCTCTATTTTCGTTTACACTCATGATTCTATTGGTCTAGGTGAAGATGGCCCGACTCATCAACCTGTTGAGCAAATGGCATCATTACGTTTAACCCCTAACATGAGCACTTGGCGTCCTTGTGACCAAGTCGAATCTGCTGTCGCATGGAAATACGCTATCGAGCGTAATGATGGCCCAACATCATTGATTTTCTCTCGTCAAAATCTTTCGCAACAAACACGTACAGATGAACAGCTCGCAAACATCGCAAAAGGCGGTTATACCTTAGTCGATTGTGAAGGCACACCTGATGTGATTTTAATTGCGACGGGCTCTGAAGTTGAACTTGCCGTTAAAGCACAAGCTGAATTGGCAAACACAGGTCATCAAGCACGGGTTGTCTCAATTCCAGCAACCGATGTATTTGACAAACAAGATGCGGCTTATAAAGAGTCAGTACTACCAAGTGCTGTCGCTAACCGCGTCGCTGTTGAAGCAGGTATTGCCGATTACTGGTATAAATATGTTGGCCTGAATGGTCGTATCATAGGTATGACCACCTTTGGTGAGTCGGCCCCAGCTAACCAACTTTTCGACATGTTTGGCTTTACTGTCGATAACGTGGTTGCCGCCGCTAAAGAGTTACTTTAATACTGTTTTTAGCACTATGGCGCAATGTGATTTAAGCATGTTACGACAACAGGCTTTGTTAACATCTTAAATCGATGACAAATAAATAACGGCTTACCTTAGGGTAGGCCGTTATTTTATCGATGAAACATTGATATACTCTTGCAGCACACCACATTAAGATTAGAGGTAACAAAGCATCATGATCCGAGTCGCAATCAATGGCTATGGCCGTATAGGACGCTCTATTCTTCGTGCTGTTTATGAATCGGATAAACGCGATAAAATTCAAATTGTCGCCATAAATGAATTGGCTAAGCCCGAAGCCATGGTTCATTTAACCCAATATGATACCACTCACGGTCGCTTTCAAACCCAAGTGCAATTACAAAACGATCATATGCTGATCGGTGATGACAGTATTCGATTATTAAATGAAGAAGATGCCAGTCAGCTTCCTTGGAAAGCACTCGACATCGATATTGTTTATGAAGCGACTGGGGTTTTAGGTGACAAACAAGCGTGTTTGGCTCATATTCAAGCTGGCGCAAAGCAGGTGCTCATTAGCCAACCAGGCAGTAATGATGTTGATGCGACCATTATTTATGGCGTCAATGAACAGGTGCTCAAAGCCAGTCATACCATAGTATCAAACGCCTCTTGTACCACTAATTGTGTTATTCCTGTCATCGATGTTCTCGATAAGCATTTTGTGGTTAAAAGTGGAGCAATAACCACCATACATTCATCGATGAATGATCAACAAGTGATCGATGCCTATCACGACGATTTACGCCGTACTCGCGCAGCAGGTCAGTCTATTATTCCAGTGGATACCAAATTGGCTCGAGGAATAGAGCGTATTTTGCCGCACATGAAAGATAAGTTTGAAGCCATTTCTGTTCGCGTGCCTACCATTAATGTCACCGCCATCGACTTATCATTAACCCTTAAAAAGCGTGTCGATATTGATACCATTAATAACGTATTACGCAGCGCCACCTTAGGCCAGTTTAACGGGATTGTCGGTTACACCAATGAGCCGCTGGTTTCCTGTGATTTTAATCACGATCCCCGCTCCAGTGTGGTTGATGGCACCCAAACCCGTGTCAGTGACGGCCATTTAGTCAAACTATTACTTTGGTGCGATAACGAGTGGGGCTTTGCAAACCGTATGCTCGACACCAGTTTAGCCATGATCCATGCAAAGCGTGCAGGATCAAACCAACATATTGAACCCATTTTTTAAACCTTAAAGGAAGCTTACGAATGGCTATTATTAATATGAGTGAATTAGACCTTCAGTCTAAACGCGTGCTCATTCGAGAAGATCTTAACGTGCCAGTCAATAACGGTAAGGTCACCAGTGATGCACGTCTTCGCGCTGCATTACCCACGATAAAAATGGCCCTTGAAAAAGGCGCAGCAGTCATGGTGATGTCTCATCTTGGCCGTCCAAGCGAAGGTGAGTTTGATGCACAATTTTCAATGCAACCTGTTGTCGACTATTTAAATGATGCACTCACCTGCCCTGTTCGCTTAGCCACAGATTACTTAGAGGGCGTTGATGCTAACGTCGGTGAAGTCGTTGTATTTGAAAACGTGCGCTTTAATGTGGGCGAGAAAAGTAACGATGAATCACTGGCCAAAAAAATGGCCGCATTATGTGATGTCTATGTTATGGATGCCTTTGGTACTGCCCATCGCGCTCAAGCTTCAACCCATGGCGTGGGATTACATGCACCCATTGCCTGTGCAGGCCCATTATTGGCAGGTGAACTTGATGCGCTGGGTAAAGCACTGAACAATCCGGCACGTCCCATGGTTGCGATTGTAGGTGGATCAAAAGTCTCTACTAAGCTCACTGTATTAGAAAGTCTATCTGGTATTGTCGATCAGCTTGTTGTCGGCGGGGGTATTGCGAATACGTTTATCGCAGCAGCTGGTCACGATGTCGGCAAATCTCTATTTGAAGCCGATTTAGTTGATGAATCTAAACGTCTAGTGGATACTGCCCAAAGCCGAGGAGGCAGCATTCCAGTGCCGACAGATGTAGTTGTGGCAAGTGAGTTCAGCCCAACGGCCACAGCCACATTAAAGAAGGTCACCGATGTCAGCAGTGAAGACATGATCTTTGATATAGGTCCAAACAGCAGTGAAATATTAGCTGATATTATTAGCAAAGCAGGCACTGTTGTATGGAATGGGCCCGTCGGCGTATTTGAATTTGATCAATTTGGTCAAGGTACTGAGCGCATTGCCAAGGCCATCGCCGACTCAAAAGCATTTTCCATCGCCGGTGGCGGTGATACACTTGCAGCGGTTGATAAATATGGTATTGCCGACAAAGTCTCTTATATTTCAACTGGTGGCGGCGCCTTCTTAGAGTTTTTAGAAGGCAAAGAACTGCCGGCTGTTGCCATGCTAGAAAGCCGTGGTCAATAAATAGTAAGATATATATACCCGTGATACTTGAAGATGCAGGATTCAGCTGGAATTAAAAGCCTTTTAGGCAAGGCTTTGAACAGCGTGCCTAGTCATTCTAAGCTGATGTTCAGTAACGCAGTATAAAAGGCTTTTAAACCAGCCCTTTGGGAGTCTGTAAAAGCACCTACTTCTGCGTTGTATCACCTTAAAAGGCAATAAGCATTCTTGCAATAATACGCCTTGAATTAGGCACTTTTACAGGCTCTGAAAACATGCATCTTCAAGTATCACGGGTATAGTTAAAAATATAATAAAAATCGTGCTCAGTGATATACCCAAATCACTTGAAGATGCAGGATTCAGCTGGAATTAAAACATTTTTAGGCAAGGCATTGAGTTTCTGGCTTAGTCATTCTAAGTTGATACTCAATAACGCAGTATAAAAGTGTTTTAAACCAGCCCGTTGGGAGTCCGTAAAAACGCTAACTTCTGCGTTGCATGATCTCACAAGGCAATAAGCATTCTTTCACTAATGCGCCTTGAATTAAGCCCTTTTACGGGCTCTGAAAACATGCACTTTCAAGTGATTTGGGTATTAAGTGGGACCACTCACTACCTGAGTGCTGCCCTAGAATACCCCTTTAGCAATACACTGCTAAAAAATGTGAAAGAAAAAAGACCTAAACAGACAATTTTAATATCCAATGACTTAAGGATCGCGATAGCGGACATCAAGATCACCTTTGTCACCCTACAACTTGGAGTAAACAATGGCTTTAATCTCTTTGCGTCAAATGTTAGATCATGCAGCGGAACACGGATATGGCGTACCTGCTTTTAACGTCAATAACTTAGAACAAATGCGTGCCATTATGCAAGCCGCCGAAGCCTGTGACAGCCCTGTCATAGTGCAAGCATCGGCAGGTGCCCGTAAATACGCAAGACCACAATTTTTAAAATACCTGATGGCAGCAGCCCTAGAGCAATACCCTGATATTCCAGTGTGTATTCATCAAGATCACGGAACTCATCCAGATGTGTGTCAACGCTCAATTCAACTTGGCATGTCTTCTGTCATGATGGACGGCTCGTTAATGTCTGATGGCAAGACCCCTTCGTCTTACGAGTATAATGTTGATGTCACTCGTAAAACGGTTGCCTTTGCCCATGCTTGTGGCGTATCGGTTGAAGGTGAAATAGGCTGTTTAGGCAGTTTAGAGACTGGCCAAGCAGGAGAAGAAGACGGCATTGGCGCGACGGGTACATTAAGCGAAGATCAAATGCTCACCACTCCAGAAGAAGCGGCTCGTTTTGTTGCCGATACTCATGTTGATGCCCTAGCCATTGCCATTGGTACCAGCCACGGCGCTTACAAATTTAGTCGTAAACCGACGGGTGATGTACTGAGAATCGATCGTATTAAAGAAATTCACGCTCGTATTCCTAATACACATTTAGTGATGCACGGTTCTTCATCTGTACCACAAGAATGGTTAGAGATTATTAACCAATATGGCGGCGCCATTCCAGAAACTTACGGTGTGCCGTTAGACGAAATCGTGGAAGGGATTAAACATGGCGTGCGTAAAGTCAATGTGGATACCGATTTACGCTTAGCTTCAACCGGTGCAGTCCGTAAATTCTTGGCGGAAAACCCCAGTGAATTTGACCCCCGTAAATTCTTAAAAGCCTCAATGGATGCCATGGCGGCTATCTGTAGCGAACGCTATCAAGCCTTTGGCAGTGCCGGTATGGGCTCAAAAATTAAGCCTTTATCATTACAAGCCATGTACAAAGCCTATCAAGCGGGCGATTTAGACCCACAAATTAACTAGGGATTATTGGAGCGTCAATGCCAGTAAAAATGGCCTAAGATATTCACCTTAGGCCATTTGCTTTTGTTATCGCTATTGTTGTGTTCATTTAATATGGTGATCACGCCTCGCAATTTAATGTGTCGTTAATGCCCGTACCACCATCACAACTATCAGTTCCCGCTCCTCCATCAAGATGATCATTTTTATTACCGCCAATCAGGATATCATTGCCGTCACCACCGAGTACCACATCATGACCTGCATTGCCGTGAATATAGTCATCACCTGCACCGCCATCAATAAAGTCGGTGCCACGTTTACCATAAATCACATCGTTACCGGCGCCACCACAAATCCTATCGGCTTTATCCCAACCATGAACCGTATCGTTACCGCCAAAGGTCATGATCACATCTTCGCCATGGGTGCCGTTAATACGATCGTCACCACTGGTGCCCCAATGGGTGGCTTTTTCGCCAAAGCAAAGATCTTGCACTAACGGATTGGTTAATGAGGCATTCACTTCATGACCATCGGGAATATTATCACCATCGGTATCGGCCAACATTGGATCGGTGAAACTATGATTAGTCTCATATTCATCCGTTAGACCATCATTATCCGTGTCGATTGAGCCATCATTAGCTGTGACTGTGACCATTACCACTTCGCTGTCAAAAATGCCATCACTGACCATCAGTGACAACATATAGCTGCCGGTGACATCGGGAGTAAAACTGGGTGACATGTCACTGCTATTACTCAAGCTAGTTGCATTCACATTGCTGTCAGCAGGCGTGGCAACCACATCCCAGTGAAAACTCAACATATTAGCGTCACTGCCAGGATGTAAATGACTCTCGCTGCCATCTAACCATACCATATCCCCTACCCATACCGTTTGTGCTTCGCTTACATGCGCGGTTGGCGGTGTATCTGGTGCGGGTTCTCGTACTGGTGTCATGGCCTCAGCGACGGCTAGCGCATTAGCAATATTCAAGCTCTTACCCGACACTGTTGTCGACTCTAAACTCGTCACAGGGGTACCTGAATGCATTAATAAATGCTTCATTTCAGCTGCAGTTAAATCGGGATATATAGACCAAACTAAAGCAGCGGCACCACTGACATGTGCCGCAGCATCATGAGAAGGTTTATTCATGTAAGCATAAAAGGAAGGTAGTGACGATGACATAAAAAAAGAAAAATCTCTTGCAAGTGCTGCATCCCATGGTACAGCCATATCAATATAATTAGGCTCTCTAGTGCCTAAATTCAATACTTTTGTGATCAAATCGTACGCTGTCACTGTTAAAATACCATCGATATGGTGGTAGCTCATCGGATAAGTTGCTTGTTCATTGTTATTATTAACGGCAGCAGGTACAACCAATAATATGCCCACATCAGCAGCAGCCTTAAGCCATACTGCTGCATTTTCATCGCTATAAGCTCCTGATATCCCTATATGAATAACCTTAATATTAATACCGTAATCTTGTTTTAAATTAATAAAATACCTAAGGCATTCATCTAATAGTGTTAAGTTCTGAATGTCCACTTCCATATCCATTACTCTACAAGCAGCGAGGCTCACATCCCAATTCACACCAACGACACCGAATCCGTTGTTCCCTTTCGCGCCTATGATGCCGGCCTCCATACTAGCGTGAAAAGCTTCAGTTCCATATTCTCCGTAATTCATGGGATCGCCGTTGTCATCAAACGCATTGTAACCATGGACATCATCTATCACACCGTTGCCATCATCATCCAATCCATTGTCAGCAATTTCCTTGGGGTTAACCCACATATTGTCAATCAAATCTTCATGAGTATAATCAATTCCCTTTCCTATTAAGCCAACCACCACCTCTTTGCTCCCCGTAGTGATCTCCCATGCTTCCGGCGCAGCAATATCATGTAGCAATGCTTTTTTTGATTCATGCCCAAATCCTGGATCATTTGGAAACACAGCGTACGCGCTAGGTATAATAAAAAAGCTGCCGATATAAACAACACCGGCGCTTAACATATGGCTGAACAGTTTTAATAGTTTAAACCCTTTATTCTGTATTAGTTGAATGAAAGAATAATTAATGACTCCAATAACTGCCATAATGAAATACGCCATGATGTCCTCTCTTAACATTAAATTTATTTAATATTTAGGAGGATTTTGTCAAAAAGGCTGAGCTATCACATCATACCTAGGTATGAAAACTATCTTAGACAACAGGCTACAAATAACGCACTATATAACACTTTGGTATTAACTCCATTAAGTAAAAACAGATTGAATATAAAGTAAATACCTACCAAGGCTAGCACTCAGCCAGTCGTATCACATTGAAAATGAACATTTGATTTAATTCAACTAGGCATGTCATCGGTCATGATGGACGGCTCGTTAATGTCTGATGGAAAAACCCCTTCTTCTTATGAACACAACGTCGATGTCACTCGAAAAACCGTTGCTTTCTCCCATGCCTGTGGCGTATCAGTTAAAGGTGAAATAGGCTGTTTAGGCAGCTTAGAGACTGGCCAAGCTGGTGAAGAAGACGGGATTGGCGCGACAGGTACATTAAGCGAAGATCAAATGCTCACCACTCCAGAAGAAGCGGCTCGTTTTGTTGCCGATACTCATGTTGATGCCCTAGCCATTGCCATTGGTACCAGCCACGGCGCTTACAAATTTAGTCGTAAACCGACGGGTGATGTACTGAGAATCGATCGTATTAAAGAAATTCACGCTCGTATTCCTAATACACATTTAGTGATGCACGGTTCTTCATCTGTACCACAAGAATGGTTAGAGATTATTAACCAATATGGCGGCGCCATTCCAGAAACTTACGGTGTGCCGTTAGACGAAATCGTGGAAGGGATTAAACATGGCGTGCGTAAAGTCAATGTGGATACCGATTTACGCTTAGCTTCAACCGGTGCAGTCCGTAAATTCTTGGCGGAAAACCCCAGTGAATTTGACCCCCGTAAATTCTTAAAAGCCTCAATGGATGCCATGGCGGCTATCTGTAGCGAACGCTATCAAGCCTTTGGCAGTGCCGGTATGGGCTCAAAAATTAAGCCTTTATCATTACAAGCCATGTACAAAGCCTATCAAGCGGGCGAATTAGATCCACAAATTAACTAAATAGTATTAATAAAAAGATGCAAAAATAGTCTTAACTACCTCAGTTAAGGCTATTTTTATTTCATAAGGATACTCATCTGATATTTGTGCAGGCTATTATCATGCCTCACAATTTAAAGTCTCGTTAATGCCTATACCGCCGTCACAACTATCCATTCCCGCTTGGCCGTCAAGCAGATCATCTTTAGCGCCGCCAATAAGTTGATCATTGCCATCCCCACCTAACAAGACATCTTTACCGCCACTGCCGGAAATAACATCATCACCTGTTCCACCGTCTATAAAGTCCCAGCCAGATTTACCCTTTAATATGTCATTTCCGGCACCTCCACATATTTTATCTCCATTATCCCAACCATAAATGGTGTCATTGCCACCAAAGGCCATAATAACGTCCGCGTTATCAGTACCATCAATGTGATCATCACCACTGGTGCCCCAATGAGTGGCTTTCTCGTCAAAACATAAATCTTGGGTTAATGGATCGGTGAATGACTCGTTCACTTCATGCCCATCAGGAATATTATCATCATCAGTATCCGCAAGAATGGGATTTGTGCCCCATAAATGCACTTCATCACGGTCAGAAATGTTATCGTTATCGGTATCAGCCAGCATGGGGTCAGTCAAACTATCATTTAATTCGTATTCATCTGAAAGACCATCATTATCACTATCCGTTAAGTCCGACTCTGGAGCAATGACAGGCTCCTCATTGGAAGTCAGTTCTTCTGGTGCCAGATAATATACGCACACCTGGTTTCCACTTTGTACGTTTTTAATCATTTTACGCAATAATTCCTGTTCTAAATAAATCGTCACTGGCTGATGAGAGTTATCATATATTACTATCTCCCCATTAGTATTTATCTCAAACTTGAGAACGGCTTTGGAAGACGATTCATATACCTTCATATCCCCATTTGGCAAACTGATTGAATGATGATAATAAGGGGGAATACAAGCTGTCATCATTACATCCTCCTCTTGCATTTCTTGCTCCTCCAATAGTGAAAGCCTTGATTCCAAACTGAATGCTATTGCGCTATACAAAAATAGAGTGAAAACAAGTACGCTCTTAAATACCCTACTTCCTTTCGATGTGAAATAATTCATGATAACCTCCCCTAAAACATTTAATCGAAGTAACCTTTATTGACTATCTCAAAGTGTTTAATTTGTTATCGTCTAATAACTCACTTCGACATCATGGCTACTTGATAGATATTTACATAAACAAAAGTTAATGTAGTGAAAGGTCATCGTGACTGATTAAAATAAAAGACACATCATGCTCAGGTATGGGATCTAGCCCAACTAAGAGATATTTAACAGGCAAAGGCCAATACTTTAGTATTAGCCTCGATGTTATAACGAGCACATTTAAGATTAACAAGAGAAGGCATATATCACTGACAAAATCAAATACTAATTTATATTAATTTAGGTATCATCACAGTTAAGATATTGATTTTTAAAACCATACAAAGCCTCACTAAACCAACTGAGTTGATTTGATTTGACTAGTAATCATTTACCCCCAAACAACCTAAAAATATTGAAGGAACATATTAATACTCCCTCAAGCATCTCTGGGTAAGCCTTTTTCTATACTGCGAATGACCCTTTGTGTTTTACGACTACCGACTAAAGCCACGCCTTTACTTATTTCCAATGCTTTACTTTCTTGCTGCTCAAGGGCCCAATCGATGTGCTCAAGCACCATCTCATCGACTTCATCGGTTTCTTTTCTATTTTTCAATGCTGCCACAATGGCTTCACTGGCAGGGGCATTGCCTAGCGCAATGGCAATGTTACGCAACCAACGTTTATGCCCAATACGCCTGATAGCACTCCCTTCAGTGAGTTTTAAAAAGGTGCCTTCATTCCAAGCAAATAAGTTGAGCAGCTCAGGTTGTTTAAGGGGATCGCGTGTTTGAAAATCGGCCTCTATCGTTAACGGCGCTGCGCTATTAACAGGACAAACGAGCTGACAATCATCACAGCCGTAAATACGATTACCGATTAAGGGTCTAAATTCTTCGGGAATAGCCCCTTGCAGTTCAATGGTCAAATAAGAAATACAGCGACGACCATCCACCTCATAAGGGGCAACGATGGCATTGGTTGGACAGGATTTAATACAGGCGACACAGGTATTACAGCCATCAGCAACAGGAATATCCACGGGCAAAGGTAAATCAATTAGCAGCTCACCTAAAAAAAACCAGCTTCCAGCCTCTTTATTGAGGATCAGCGAATGTTTTCCAGTCCAGCCTAGCCCTGCTTTTTCAGCTAATGGTCTTTCTAATACTGGCGCAGAATCGACAAAAGGACGAAAATTGGGTTTTTGAAGCCCAAGTTGAATAAGCTCGGCTTCAATTTTTTGGCCTAATTTTTTCAATCGATTGCGAATAAGCTTATGATAGTCACGCCCACCTGCATAGCGAGAAATATAGCCTAAATTAGGATCTTTCAAATTATAAGCAAACCCTGCATCAACCGGTAAATAATTCATCCTTGCAGAAATCACTCTCACGGTGCCAGTATGTAACTCATGGGGTCTGGCTCTCATCATGCCATGAGTTGCCATATAGGCCATTTCTCCATGATAACCTTTATCCAACCAAGCTTGTAATTTAGGCTCTTCACTTCTTAAATCTGTATCACAAATACCAATTTGAGCAAACCCTAGCTCCTTGCCCCACACTTTGATTTGCTGAGCTAGCTGATTAAGTAAAAAAGGATCAAGTTGAGAATAATCAGTGATTGATTGAATAGAAGGGCTGCTGTCTGACATGAATGACTTAACAAAAAATGGAATAGCATAATAATAACAGTTATTGCATTATTCCTAAACTCATCCACAAAAAATACCACTATCACATAAAGACTTTTCAATCCATCTAATGCTAGAAACCTAAATTTTTACCTGACTTTGAATTTTTACATTTGTCGTACCTGTGATCTTCATGTTAGACTCGCTTAGAATTATACTGGATTTTTTGTTATATTTATGTCGTATAAGCGCTCATTGTAAAATAACTGAGGCAAAATTTTCAGCATCAATTGATATATAACCTTCTGTTATCACAATCCTTAATCTACAATCAAAGGGAATTTGGTATTTTGCATCGCACAAAAACTTCACATCGCCAAGCGACATCGAAGTTAACACTGAATTTAGTGTTTTTAATATTTGTGTGCCAATTTTTTGCAAGCTGTGTGTCTGCTCATAGTCAATATCCACAAAATGGGCATAATTTCGACATTATGAAATGCCATTTTCATGACAGCAATACCCTCAATGTCAACCTCAATGATCTCAGTAACGATGATGCCGATCATGAACATGACTTTCATTCCCATACTTCATGTCATCCCCCTGTTGAAATGAATCCATTAGCAACGCTTCCAAAAAGCCATGGTATTCCATTCCCGACTCTTAGTTATCAGGCCTGCAATTACGCACCTCCCATTCGCCCTCCTCATTCTTCATTTTTGATTTAGTCACACTCGAATAAAACTTAACTAAATAAATATCATTTAACTATTAAAGTGATACTTATCAATGTCTTTTATATATTCAAAACTGGAGTCATATCCTGTGAAGAAGAATAAATCGATCTTATTGTTTCAATGCCTGCGCATACTGGCAATAACGATAAACTGTGCACTCATAACACTCTTTACCACCCGCTTGGCTCAAGCTAATGAACAAGCTTCCATCACTTTACCTTGGGTCATGGAGCAAACTTTATTAAACAATAGCCAGCTGCAAACCTTCCCTTACGATTTGAGAATAGAAGAAGCACGGATACTGCAAGCAGGGATCACCCCTAACCCCGAATTATCTCTTGCTATCGATAATGTCTTAGGGACGGGTGAGGTACAAGGGATTGATAGTACCGAAACCACCTTAGTCCTGAGTCAACTTATCGAACTGGGCGAAAAACGGCAACGGCGCATTAATTTTGCCGTCAGCAACAAACAGCAACAAATCAATCAATATGAAATTCTACGCCTCGATATATTGTCAGAAGCCACACGTCGCTTTTATCAATTATTACGCTTACAAGCATTGATTAAATGGAATAACAAACGTATTGGGTTTGAAGCCCAAGCGCTAAAAGCAATCAAGCGTCGTGCCAAAGCTGGTAATATTTTACAAGCAGACGTTTCAAAAATGTCCTTAGAGCTGGCTCATTCAAGAATAGAATTACAACATTTACAAGACATGATAACGGTTGAAAAACAGAGACTGGCATCAATGTGGGCAAAAGATGCCACGTTTTCTTCTGCACAAGGAGGACTAGAGTTACCCACAACCTTCCCCAGTAAAGCCGATGTTCTCAATGCCATAGAAACAGCGCCTGAATATGTGCAATTACTCAGTTTAGAACGAGTCATGCAAGCCAAAAGGCGACTCGAAGAAGCAAAAGGACAATATGACATAAACCTGGGTATGGGACTACGCCGTTTTGAAGATTACAACGATACTGCATTAGTCTTTTCCTTTTCTATGCCGTTAAATTTCACGAACCCTAATCAAGGTAATATACTCGCAGCAAAAATCGAACAAGATAGAGTCTTCCAGCAACAGAAACTATTACGTGAGCAACTTCGATTAAGCTTACTGGAAATTCACCAAGCTATGATGAATAACGCCAAACAAGCCAAAAGATTAAAGCAAACACTGCTCCCCCTTGCGAAGCAATTATTAATTGATACCCAAGCGGTCTATAAAACGGGGCATGCCACAGTATTACAACTAGTGGATGCTCAAAAAGAATTATTCGCAATCGAACGTGAGATCATTGAAGCCAATGCGGCGGTATACCTACAACGGCTTGAACTTGCGCGTATTACCGGGCAAGCCATCCCTGCAACACTTAACACCTCTGTTGATGCTTTGGAGACAAAATAATGACATATCCCCTTTCGACTCTGCAACTTAAGCCATTACTCGTCTTTTTGAGCTCTCTGTTTATAACCATACTCCTCTTTTCCAATATCAGTGTTGCCAGTGGCGATGATCATGGCAATCATGATGCGCTTGAAGAAACGAGAGGACCTCATGGAGGAAAATTACTCCAAAAAGGAGAATTTGAAATTGAAATCACGCTTTATGAAGCGGGTATTCCACCAGAAATGCGCATTTACGCTTACCAATCAGGTAAGGCGATTGCTCCCAATAAGGTAGATCTTGATGTGCAATTAACTCGCCTTGGTGGAGAACAAAATAAACTGACCTTTACCCCTGAAAAAGATTATCTTGTTAGCCAGCAAGTGGTGACCGAGCCCCATTCTTTTGTGGTCAATGTCAATGCAACATATCAACAACAGAAGCTTCAATGGCAATATGAAAGCTTTGAGGGAAGAACGCAGATAAGCAAGAGATTATTGGCCTTATCTGATGTCCAAACTCAAAAATCAGGTCCACATCAACTCATTTTTACGGAACAGTTATTTGGTATTGTGGAACCCATTACTCATCATATTTTTAATGTTAATGCCCCTTACACGGGTATTGTCGATAAGCTATATGTCGGCATTGGCGATCAAGTTAAAAAAGGGCAGATCATTGCGAATATTATTAACAGCGACACTCTCAGTCTCTATCATGTAAAAAGCCCTGCCAATGGCCAAGTCACAGAGCAATTCCTTAATAAGGGCGATCACACGGGTAATGGCCCTATCGTTCGCATCAGCGATCTCTCATCGGTTTGGATCGATTTATCCGCTTTTCCCTCTCAAATGGACAAACTGAAAGTCGGCCTCCCCGTTAAGGTACTCGATGATCACAATGAAGATAAAATTAACACAGAAATTAGCTATATTTCACCTTTGATGACAGGCGGGCACATCGCCAGAGCACGCGCAGTGATTGATAACACGCAAGGGCATTGGCGTCCGGGTATGCACATTAAAGCAGAAATTGAAACGGCAACAAAAACGGTTCCTATTGCCGTCAATGTCCAAGCAATACAAACCTTTCGAGGTCATCCTGTTGTCTTTGCCAAATATGGTAATATCTTCGAAGTGCGTATGCTTAAACTTGGAGAAAGCGATGGCCAATATGTAGAAGTACTTGATGGTCTAGATGCTGGCGTTGAATACGTTTCAAAAAACAGTTTTTTGATCAAAGCCGATATTCAAAAAAATGCTGCCAAGCATCAACACTAGGAAGTCTATCATATGATGAATGCAATCATTACCTTCTCATTGCAGCGACGCTATCTTATTTTAGCCATGACATTATTAGTCGCCGCTTTTGGTGTCTATAATACCCTAAAGTTACCTATTGATGCCGTTCCCGACATCACCAATATCCAAGTACAAATTAATACTGCTGTTGATGGCTACTCACCTTTAGAATCAGAACAAAGAGTCACTTATTTAGTCGAAAACGCGATGGCGGGGATCCCCAATTTAGATTATACCCGATCAATCAGTAAATATGGGCTATCTCAAGTTACTGTTATTTTTAAAGAAGGCACCGACCTTTATTGGGCTAGACAACAGATCAGTGAACGCCTACAAGGTATAAGAAGTGAACTCCCCGCCAGCGCAGAACCGGTTTTAGGCCCAATAGCCAGCGGCCTTGGAGAAATATTTACCTATGCAGTACGCGCCAAAAAAGGCGCAGTAAAAGCAGATGGTAGCGCTTATAACACTGAAGATCTTCGTACGATTCAAGATTGGATTATTCGTCCTCAACTCGTCAATATTCCCGGGATCACCGAAATTAACAGCATCGGCGGCTATGAACGTGAATATCAAGTTGCACCGGATCCCAGTAAATTATTGGCATTCAAAGTGACCTTAAATGATGTTATTCAGGCACTCGAGCGTAACAACCTCAATGCAGGGGCAGGTTACATTGAGCGCAATGGAGAACAATGGCTAGTGCGCTCTCCTGGTCAACTGAAAAACCTAGATGATATTCGTAATGTCGTTATCACGAAACGAGACGACGCTCCTGTACGCATTAGTGATGTCGCCGAGGTTTTTTATGGCAAGCAACTTCGCACTGGTGCTGCGACTCAAAACGGCGTTGAAACCGTTCTCGGAACAGCTTTTATGCTGATAGGGGAAAATAGCCGAGTCGTCGCTAAAAAAGTGGGTGACAAACTAATTGAAGTGAATAGAAGCTTGCCGCAAGGTATCATCGCGGAGGCTGTTTATGATCGCACCAGTCTGGTTGATAAAACCATTAATACAGTTAAAAAGAATCTCTTTGAAGGCGCGGTATTAGTCATTGTGGTCCTATTTGCATTGTTAGGTAACTTTAGGGCGGCCTTTATTACCGCGTTAGTGATCCCATTAAGCATGCTGTTCGCCATTAGTGGCATGGCGACTAACCGTGTTTCGGGTAATTTAATGAGTTTAGGGGCTATAGACTTTGGTATCATCGTTGATGGTGCCGTCATTGTCGTTGAAAATGCACTACGCCGCTTAGGTATAGCCCAGCATAGTCATGGTCGATTATTGACGTTAGAAGAGCGACTTAAGGTCGTGTGTCAGTCCACAAAGGAAGTTTTCCGTCCCGCCGTATTTGGTATGCTCATTATTATGCTGGTCTACTTACCTATTTTTGCTCTTAATGGTGTTGAAGGAAAAATGTTCCACCCCATGGCCTTCACTGTCGTCGCAGCACTCATTGGCGCCATGATATTTTCTGTGACCTTCATCCCCGCTGCTATTGCCATTTTTGTTAAAGGTAAAGTCAACGAAAAAGAAAATTTTATCATGGTGAAAGCCCGCTCACTCTATGAACCTGTACTATTTTTCTCCTTAAAGCGACCCTTGTTATTGCTCACTATGGCTGCGGGAATAATCATTGTCAGCGTCATACAAACTACTCGTCTTGGCTCTGAATTTTTGCCTCAACTCGATGAAGGTGATATCGCCATGCATGCCATGAGGATCACGGGAACAGGGTTACAACAATCAGTTGAAATGCAAATCCTGCTCGAAAGCCTCATTGCAGACATGGATGAAGTCGACAGCATCTTTTCAAAAATTGGCACGCCAGAGGTGGCAACCGATCCTATGCCCCCTAATGTCGCCGATACTTTCATCATAATGAAGCCTCAGTCACAGTGGAGCGACCCCAATAAAACAAAAGCAGAATTTATTGACGAACTGCGCGAACTTGTCAATCATATTCCAGGTAATAATTACGAGTTCACTCAACCGATTGAGATGCGCTTTAACGAGCTAATTGCCGGCGTACGAACCGATGTCGCCTTGAGAATTTATGGCGATAACTTAGCTAAGCTCAAATCGGCAGGTGAACAAGCGGCAAACTTACTCAGTCAAATCAATGGCGCCAAAGATGCCCGCATGGAACAAATGTCTGGACTTCCGACTTTGTCGATTGAGCCCAATCGCGATCATTTAGCTTTACTTGGATTGAATATTGTCGATGTACAACAAGCCATTCAAACCGCCATTTCAGGTGTTCAAACAGGCTTAATCTATGAAGGGGATCGTCGATTTAAACTGGTCGTACGATTATCTAGCGATGATGCTAATATTCAATCTCTAGGCAATCTCCCTATTGCCCTTCCAGCAGATCTTAATCCTGACTTAAGTTATGTGCCATTAAAGGAAGTTGCCGACATTATTCAAAAAGTCGGACCCAATCAAATTAACAGGCAAAATGGCAAACGCCATGTCATCGTAACGGCCAATGTAGAGAATCGAGATTTAGGCTCTTTCATTGCCGATACCAAGCAATTAATGAATGATAAGCTGGCGCTGAAAAGCGGTTACTGGATTGAGTACGGAGGCACCTTTGAACAGCTAGAGTCAGCCACACAAAGATTGATGATAGTCGTCCCCCTCACTTTGTTATTAATCTTTGGCCTGCTTTATAGTGCATTTGGTTCAATAAGAGATTCATTCATTATCTTTACCGGCGTCCCTCTAGCGCTATCGGGTGGGGTGATCGCACTCGCACTGCGCGATATGCCCTTATCTATTTCCGCCAGTATCGGTTTTATCGCCCTATCGGGTATCGCCGTGCTTAATGGTGTTGTTATGTTATCTTTCATAAAAGAGTTGATTGAAAAGGGCACACCACTGCTTGATGCAATTAAACAAGGTGCCAGCCAACGCTTAAGACCTGTGCTTATGACCGCCCTTGTAGCCAGTCTAGGCTTTATTCCAATGGCACTGAATACGGGAACAGGAGCAGAAGTGCAACGTCCTTTAGCCACAGTCGTCATAGGTGGTATTGTTTCATCGACTTTACTGACTCTAATCGTACTGCCGATACTCTATTTATTAGTGTATCGCGCCCGCCTACCTTTAGTGACAAAAGCACCCGAACATTCTTCAAACTAGCAATCATACAGACTCCAAAATGAAAAGAGAGCATAAAACGGCTCTCTTTTTATCTCTGCTAATTTGTAAAAATTTTGCATTTAACATTAACAATCTGTATAAAAGCCCCTTCAATTGATCCCTGCCAATATAAAATAAAAACTATGTTGTTATCAAAACCCGTGATTGTCCGCTTTTGTTTTTCAATAACGCTTCTACTCGGCCTTATCCAACCTGTCCAAGCAGACATTGAACGCTCAGGAGACATTATTCATTTATTATTGCCAGCTGCAACTCTCAGTGCAACAGCTCTTTATGAACCTAATTATCAAGGAAGTTGGCAACTTGTCAAAAGCGTAGGGGTTTCAAGGCTCAGCGTTGAAGCACTCAAATTTGGCATAGACAAAACACGACCCAATGGCTCCGATGATGATTCTTTTCCATCAGGCCATACCGCCGATACCTTTGCAACAGCCACGTTTATACAGCAAAGATATGGCTGGAAGTGGGCCATTCCAGCCTATGCTGCTGCGAGTTTTGTTGGCTATACGCGCATCAATAGTTCACAGCATTACGTTGAAGATGTATTAGCCGGTGCGGCCATTGGAATACTCAGTGCCTGGTATTTTACCGAGCCCTATCAAGGGATAAAAATCACTCCCATTGCCACTGGTCAATATTATGGCGTTAATATTAACTATGCTTTTTAACGTATAGCGCCACTATCAGCTAAGCTCAATATCAAAGCTCACTGAATTTACGCGCATCAACATGGAATATATTGAACTTATCTCAATGAATGACCTGTCATCGTTTATTACCAGACAATCAGAGGGCAGCATTAAAAAAGAATTAGGCCTATATTCCATTCCTTATCCTGTATCGACACTACAATTTCGTGATTTTGAAGCAGGCCATTATTTCGACTGGCACCCCGCTCCACAAGCGCAATTTATCTTTTATCTTGAGGGCCAAGTTGAGATAACGGCAAGTGATGGCACAAGAAAAACCTTTAAAGCAGGTGATATTTTATTTGCCAATGACACTCAAGGAAAGGGGCATATTACAAACACACTCACGAAAGGCAGAGCCATTATTGTTGTCATTGATCCAACACAAACTCAATAACGGTTTATCTTTACTGCTCAGACACGTAAAATTTACCTCACGCTAATCATTAACAGAGTAACCTTCTCCCCATGGCCGAATTAACCATGCCGCAAACATCCACATACAGGAAGCAAGTTGAAACTGTCTCACTGAATGTTTGTAACAGTGTCATGCCTATGACACAAATCCCAGAAAACTTATTGGAAGCCTATGCAAACTTATGCAATGAGCTAATTGAAGATAAAGATCAAAAATTCGCTACCGTTTGGTCCGCTTTACCCAATAGCGCTAAAAACTTACTTCCCCAAGCCGATTTCCATGGATTCTATATTGCCAATGCGTGGTTTCAACTCAGCCGCGTTGCTCAAGATATCGCTGAAATGGCTGACACAGATGAAGCCATTAATGAAAAAGAATACGATGGTATTTTCACTCGTTTATCTGACAGTGCTTTAAAAGAAAGCAGCCGAAAACTTAAAAAAGCGCGTACAGATAGGGCCATGCTTAATAGTATCAAGCAAGTCATTGCAGGATAAGTTCCTCAAAAAATCAATGACAAAAAAACCGCTTCATTTGCATGAAGCGGTTTTTTATCTTTTATAAAAATCAGTTAGAACGAAGTACGCTTATAACGGCGATATTCGGGTTTCCAAAAGTTTTTCTCAATAGACTTTTTAATTAAATCATCGGACGTTGGCAATGCATGGCCTTGCTCAATGGCCACTTTTGCCACGGCAAAAGCAATATGCTTACTCACTGCATGAATGTCTTCAAGACTTGGTAATAATGGGCCTTCTCCATGAATGGCTAACGGAGAACACTCAGCTAAAGCACGACTCGACGCCATCAGCATCTCATTACTCACACGTTTGGCACCCGCCGCTAATACCCCTAAGCCAATACCAGGAAAAATATAACTGTTATTACACTGAGCAATTTCATAGGTTATTCCCTCTACCACAACCGGCTCAAATGGGCTTCCGGTGGCCACTAACGCTTGACCTTTCGTCCAGTGCAGCACATCTTTTGGTGTCGCTTCGACTCTGCTGGTCGGGTTAGATAAAGGAAACACAATCGGACGTTCACAATGGCTGTGCATTGCCTTAATGATCTTCTCACTAAATAAACCTGGCGCACCAGACACACCAATGAGTACCGTCGGCTTGCCGTTATTCACGACATCTAATAAAGAAATATGATCACTTTCAGTATTCCAATTTGCGACATTGGCTTCTTTCTGTGCCAAAGGCTGCTGGAAAGGCAATAAATTCGGCATGCTATCGACTAACATTCCCCAACGGTCAACCATGTACACTTGTGAACGCGCTTGCTCAATGCTGATCCCTTCAGCAACCATTTGTGCCACAATGGCTTCTGCAATACCACACCCTGCTGAACCTGCACCAAGAAAAGCAACCCTTTGCTCACTGAGTTGGCTATTAGCGGCTTTACATGCCGCCAATAATGACCCCACAGTTACGGCTGCCGTACCTTGAATATCATCATTAAAGCAGCAATATTTATCTTTATAGCGCTCAAGTAATGGCATGGCATTTTTTTGAGCGAAATCTTCAAATTGAATCAAGGCATCTGGCCAGCGACGATGAACGGCTTCCATGAAGGCTTCTACAAACTCAGTGTATTCTTCACCGCCAATTCTAGGATGACGCGATCCCATATACATAGGATCATCCAATAACTGTGGATTATCGGTCCCAACATCTAATGTAATAGGCAGCGTATAAGCAGGACTGATCCCACCACAGCTGGTATAGAGCGACAATTTCCCAATGGGGATCCCCATGCCGCCAATACCTTGATCGCCCAAACCTAAAATACGTTCTCCGTCCGTCACAACAATGACTTTCACTTTCTGACGGGTCGAATTATTCAGCACATCGTCAATTCTGTCTTTATTGGAATAAGAAATAAATAAACCACGGTTACGACGATAGTTTTTAGAAAAACGTTCACATGCCGATCCCACTGTAGGAGTATAAATAATTGGCATCATTTCAGTAATATGATTTTGCAATAAACGATAATATAAGGTTTCGTTTGTATCTTGAATATTTCTTAAATAAATATGTTTATCAAGATCATTAGTAAAATTCTTGTACTGAGCATATGCACGAGAAGCTTGTTCTTCAATGGTTTCAATAACGCTAGGTAATAATCCTTCTAAATTAAAGAAAATCCGTTCTTCATTGGTAAATGCGCTGCCTTTATTGATCAAGGGCGCTTCAAGAATTGCAGGACCTGCAAAAGGAAGATAGAGCGGGCGTTTATTATCGTCCATTGGAAACCTTTTTAAATATTACGATTAAATACATAAAACTTCATTATAGATGATTTAACGTGATAACTAACTGCTTATTTTCAATAAAATAATCTATAACACTATGATCTGGATGTGGATCTGACTATCGATCCTAAATATGACGCATCGTCTTTACAGCTTAAAATCATCGTCAGCATGAAGGCCTAATGATCTCGATAAACCCGTCACTTTTAATAACCTAAGATTATCATGAAATCGACACTTTGTTGCCTTTAATTGAGCCATTCAGTCGATTTTTTTTGAGAAACTACTTGTTTTAATTACTCAAAAAGTACCTTAAACCAAAAATAGAAGAAACAAAAAAAGCACGTTTAATCGTGCTTTTTAAACTTTAATGATATAAATTTACATTCCGCGATATTTAAGCGATAGGCCTGCAAGAAAATTTCGTAGCACTTGATCACCACACGTTTTATAATGTTTATGACCTGGCTTTCTAAACAATGCCCCTAATTCAGATTTCGACATGTTAAATTCTGCTAAACTTAATAACCCAATGATGTCATCTTCTTTTAATTCCAATGCGACCCGCAATTTTTTAAAAATCAGATTATTGGTGAGTTGAGAAACAGGCTCTGGCACTTCACTGCCCTCTCTTAACCCTCTTTTTTCAATGACAAGCCCATCAAGAAATGAACAAAAAACCTTATCATTACAAGTCTTATAGCCTTCTTCTGACTCTTTTCGTAGCATGTTAATCAGCACATCCGTTGTCATTTCATGCTTAGCGTTTGCAAAAATTGTAATCATTTTTGCATTACTGTAATCGAATACAAAACGTACTCGACGTAAAATATCATTGTTGGTCATAATGTTTTATCTTTTAGTCTGTAAAAGCGCGGCTGCGCTTTCATGCAATGATATTGTCTCCCATTACTGGAAAAACTTCCAATAAATAAACAACACAGAAAAACCAACAAAATAAAGAATACCCAACCAAGACCAGATCGTCATCAATGGACCATACCTATCTTCAGCTGCGAGTTGCTTTGAAATCATTAAGTTAAAATTGAGTGCAGCATAAACAACGGTGGTAATGAACGCCAAAATCATCACAAATTCTAACAAAGGCAATAATGCCCCTTGAAAGAATAAAATAATAAATAAGCTTAATACACTCACCGATAACATGATGCGGGTTAGCCCCACCGTTTTATGCTGATCTTTGGAATGATGCGTTAACAGCTGCCAACTTTCAGCCAAACTTCGGCTATAACCATCAATAACGGTCACCGTTGTACTGAAAATACATAATAAAGCAACAGCACCAATAAGGTAGCGGCTTTCTCCCCCCATTACGTCGCTGTACAATTCGATAAGTTGATTGGCAAATAACGCACCTGAATCCGAAAAATGCTCATTGGTGCCATACATCACCAATGTTCCCAAGGATAGAAAAACTAATGCTAAAATAATCGTCAGTACATAGCCTATGTTGAAATCTAATAATGCTTGTTTTTTACTGATAGGCATTTGTTTTTGCTTTTCAATCAACCATAAAGAATTCCAAACGCTCACTTCAATAGGGGCAGGCATCCATCCCATCATAGCCACCAAAAAGCCAATATTAGCCCACTGCCAAGGAGAAACGGCCACAAAATCACTGTTCATTACGGGTGGAATATTCAATGCCATTGCAGCAGCGGTCAAGGTCATTAAGGTTAACCCAAACATGATGAACTTACTTAATTTATCAAGCAGACGATAGTGACCCAAAATAATTAAAGCTAAGCTTGAAATCAACACGATTAACGCCAAAATATCAATGGATAAAGGAATAAATAGCGTCAACATAGCGGCTGTTAGCATGGCTACCCCCGCTGTACTGGCTACCGCAGCGACAGCATTAAGCAAAGTAAATAAAACAAGATAGCCAATCCCCTGATTATAATACCCTTGCAATAAGCTTTCGCCTGTCGCAACGGTATAACGTGCGCCTGCGGCAAAAAAAGGATATTTGATCACATTGACCACTAAAATAACCCATGCCAATTGCCAGCCAAATTCTGCACCCGCTCGTGTTGATGCCACTAAATGTGACGCCCCAATTGCAGCTGCTGCCATTAACAACCCAGGTCCCATTGCTCTTAACAATTGATAAGCACCTTTCTCATGAGTACTTTTTGTTATCGATGACATCTTATTCATATAAAACCTTTGCTAGCAAATGAGTATTTAGTGATAAAAACAGCATAATCCCCAATAAGTTGGCATTAGCAATACCACAAAACCTCTTTTGATAAAAATGTTTTAAAAAATTTTTGCAAACGACAAGCCTAGATTCACCTTAACCCCCTAACTCCAAAATAAAATAAAAAAACCTTATTAAACAATCAACTAATTCAAAAAAACGAACAGACTCCTTCCATCTTCATCTGCCCTTTACCCTATACCGTTAATCGCTCGTTCCAGCACTCACCCCTCACTTTTTATTAACAATTGTTTGACATTATTTATTTAGTATTTAAATTGTTATTCGTTTGTTGTTAATTTGAGCGGTCAAAATTTAGTGGTTTTATTTTGCTGTCGCTTGTTTTTATTTAAGTCGGCATGAACTGAACCCTATGACTGCATGATTTAACGTTTAAAAATAATAATGATAAAGGATTATGATGAAGAAACCTCACCTATGGCCCAGCCTATGCGCGCTGGCAGTATCAAGCATATTATCACCTATTGCCTTTGCCGCTGAAAATGAAACTCGACTCAAAGAAGAAGAGCCACTTGAACACATCTCGGTGACTGGCTCACATATTAAACGTACCGACTTAGAAGGTGCGTCACCCATGACAGTACTCACAGATGAAGATATCGCCCGATCAGGGGCACAAGATATGTCGCAATTGTTGAGTAAATTACCCATTGCTGGCGCTGGCACCTTTGCCACTCAGGGCAATAACTCCGACGATACCGCCAATGGCGGCGCCGCCATTTCACTTCGTGGATTAGGTGCAGACGCAACCCTTGTTCTTCTTAATGGTCGCCGTGTTGCCGTGTCTTCTTTTGCAAAAAGTATTGATACTTCCTTTGTCGATATTAATGCCATTCCGATGTCAGCGGTTGAACGTGTCGATATCGTAAAAGATGGCGCCTCTGCAACCTATGGCTCGGATGCCATTGCAGGTGTGGTCAATATCATCTTGAAAAAAGATTTTGAAGGGTTTGAAATTAATGCAAAAGCGGGTGAAACCGTTGAAGATGGTGGCGGACAAACGTCAGCCTCTATTTTATGGGGCAGCCATGCTGAAAAATCTCATACCAGTATTATTTTGAACTATTTTCATGAAAATGAAACCACATTAGGGGATAGAAGCTACTCTAAATCGGCCAATCAGACCGCTCGAGGCGGCAGTGATTCTCGATCTTCTATGGGTAATCCCGGCAGTTATATTCCAGCAGACATTGGCACCGATGGTTCAATTACCACATTATCTAATAGCTATGATTGGCAGCCCGGCACAAACTGTCCCAGTGATAACAATAATGGTACATTTTGTGTCTACGATTATGCCCCCATGATGACCTCAACACCAGAGACCACACGGGTTGGTTTATCGGTTTTTCATGATTATTATATCAATGATGAAATCACGCTGTTTAGCGAAATGATGTATCAACATAATGAAAGTATCGTCAATGGCGCCGCCAGCCCCTCAAATGCAGAACTTTATATTTTATCTGGAAATCAAAACTATAGCTCAGTCAATAATCCTTATGCCTCTTCAGGTGAAAATTTAACCATGCGCCGCCGGGTCACCGAAACCGGCGGCCGTCAAAAAGAAGCCGAATCTGACAGCGCCCGTTTAGTCATGGGACTTGACGGCATGCTGGGTGAATGGGATTGGGAATTAGCTTACACTTACTCTTACAATCGTAACTATGAATTTGGTCAAAATGGTTATGTTTGGACCTCAGTCTTGCAAGATGAAATCAATGCAGGAAATTTTAACCCTTTCTCCACCACACAAACGGCTGCTGTTATTGATGAGATTTCGGTCAACACTACCCGTAATGCCAAATCCACCACTTCAGCGTTTGATGGCACCATTGCAGGTGAGATTTTTGAGCTTCCAGCGGGTCATGTCGGCATGGCCGTCGGCTTTGAATATCGCGAAGAAGATTTATCCGATAAGCCTGATGAACTGTTTTTACGTGGCGAGATTTTTGGCACTGAAGCCACAGAAGCCTATGGCAGTCGTGACCAAACATCGGTATTTATTGAGTTTGCGGTACCGGTTTTTGACACCTTAGAAGCCCAGCTTGCCGGACGCTATGAAAACTATAGTGACTTTGGGACAACCACCAGCCCCAAAGTTGCACTATTATTCACCCCATTGGATACTCTCACATTCAGAGCCAGTTGGGCCGAAGGTTTTAGAGCACCATCACTGGTTCAACTCGGCCTAGGTGCCAGTCAAGAATCCCCAGAACTCATTGATACTCAGCGCTGCAATATTACCAATGCTGATGAAGATTGTACTCCTCAAGAGAAAACGGTTAATTTTTCGGGTAACCCCGATCTCAAAGCGGAAGAGTCGACCTCTTACAATGTCGGTGCTGTATGGGAAGTTATCGATAATTTAAGTATGGGCATTGATTATTGGTATTATAAAGTCGATGGTTTGATTGATGCCGATCCACAATACGTAATCAATACACAACCATCTGCTGTAGAAAGAGAAGCCTCTTCTGGTGGTATTCCAGGGCGCATTATTAGTATTTCAGATCAATTTGCCAACCTGAATGAACAAACTACTGATGGTATTGATTTTGATGTGCAATACATGTTTGATACTGGTGAATATGGCGAGTTTGGATTAAGTTATAACCTGACTTGGGTTCATGAATTTGAGCAAGTTCGCGCCGATGGTTCCGTTGTTGAACTAAAAGGACGCTACGAGCATCCTGAATATCGCTGGACTGGCGGACTGAATTGGGCGATAAACGATTGGCAAGCCACCACGCGCTTAAACTACATCAGTGAAGTCGCTTACACTCAAGAGCAAAATACCGAAGGTTACATTGATGCCATGACCACAGTCGATATGAATGTGACTTACATTGGTTTTAATCATTGGTCTCTTACGATAGGCGCCAATAATGTCTTCAATGAAGAGCCTCCATTTAGCAAGGTTGACTTCATGGGATACGATCAAAATACTTACTCGGCTATCGGCGCCTTTTGGTATGCCTCTGCCACCTATCGCTTTTAATTAATCTAGATAAAGTGTTTTAAGTCATTGCCATACTTAGGCTTAAAACGTCATCATCAGCTAGCTATCTCTTTGGTAGCTAGCTGCTTATTTATCAAAAGTAAGGACATAATATGCTCACACTCTACGGAGCTCCTCGAACTCGTTCAGCCCGAGTCTCTTGGTTATTAGAAGAATTAGGCCTGACTTGGCAATACCATTATATCAATTTCGCCAAAGGCGACAGTCAACACCCTGATTTTTTAACGCTCAACCCATATGGAAAAATCCCCCTTCTCATTGATGAAAATAAAGCGGCCCAACACTCTCCCGTTACCTTATCTGAATCAACCGCTATTTGTAGTTTCCTTGTTGAAAGGTATAACGACACTTCAAGCACGCCTCTGTACCAACCAACAAATGGAACACCTGATTCAGCTCGATATCATCAATGGATCAGTTTTATTACCTGCGAATTAGAACAACCTTTATGGACTTTCGCTAAACACAAATTTGCACTGCCCAAAACATTGAGACAAGAGAGCATGCAAGCCGTGGCTATCTGGGAATTTGATAAAGCGGCGAGCATTGCCGAATCTTGGCTGCCAAATAGCGATTATCTGTTTGGAGAGACCTTAAGCATTGCCGATATTCTTCTCACCCACACCCTACAATGGGCAACAAAATCAGGTATCACTCTTACACCTAAATTGGCTCAATATCTCAAAAATGTCGCTTGCCGCCCCGCACTTTCTCGAGCATCAGCAATCGAAGAAGCCGCGGCAGTAAGGGCTGCATAAGCAAGTTTGTCCCTCAAAAACATCAAAGTGCTACGTTAAATATGCTCAAAATACGCTCAATTTTCTTGTTTTTTCGTAGCCCATTTTTCATAGTCCATAGACACAAAATAAAAACACCAATCAAACCTAAACACCAAATAAACATTTCACTTAACCCACAAAAAACCAACATACAAGATTTATTACAATCTTTTCATACGTTAACAATTACAGATAAAAACATTTAAAATCAATAAATTATATGTAATCCTTTTAATATTTTCTAATAAGTTCCCCAAATTTCCGTATTGATCTAAATTAATGCACTCTTTATACAGGATTAATCTATTAATGCTAAATCCGTTTTTGTCATTATAAAGGATGGCCGTTATATGCGATTATTACCTTACTCTCTTATATACACTGTGATTGGCGCAACTGCCTTTGTCAGCTTTTTAAGCTTTGCCAATGTGTCAGATATGAAACACCCACAAGACAATACTGTCGAAGCCAACAGCTCATCACATAAACAAAAGAAACTGGCTCGCGTAGGGGTTCGCCCGTTTTATCTTTTAAGCCAATTAGATGATCCAAAACTTAAGAAAAAACTTGCTCAATGTAGTAATAAACCTTTTTATCGTACTGAATTTGCCTTAGGCCACAGAGGCGCTTCAATGCAATTTCCTGAACACAGTAAAGAATCTTATCAGGCCGCCATCAATTCTGGCGCGGGTATTGTTGAATGTGATGTGACTTTTACAAAAGACAAACAATTAGTGTGCCGCCATTCTCAATGTGATTTAGCGTCCACCACAAACATATTAGCCAAGCCAGAATTAGCCAGTAAATGTACTCAGCCCTTCTCTCCTGCCGATCCTTCAACTGGCACAGCCGCTACAGCCACATGCTGTACGAGTGACATTACACTCGAAGAATTTAAGAGTTTATGCGCTAAAATGGATGGCACTAATCCCGATGCCACCACCGTAGAAGAATTTATGAATGGCACACCAGATTGGCGAACCGATCTTTACGCCAGTTGCGCAACCGTGATGACCCATAAAGAAAGCATTGAAATGTTCAAAAAAGCAGGAGTCAAAATGGTTCCTGAGTTAAAAGCACCCAGTGTTTCCATGCCGTTTGATGGTTATACTCAAGAGCAATATGCACAGCAAATGTTAGATGAGTATACCCAAGCTGGCGTTAAACCTTCTCAAGTTTATGCCCAGTCTTTTAACTTGAATGACATCAAATATTGGATTCAAAACGACCCTAAATTTGCCAAACAAGCCGTCTTCCTTGATGACCGTTATGAGACAGCCAGTCTAGATCCCAACGATCCTTCAACTTGGACGCCTACAATGGAAGAATTAAAAGATTCTGGCGTAGAAATTATTGCTCCGCCTCTATGGGTATTGGTGACCTTAGATGATGATAACAATATTATTCCATCCGCTTATGCAAAAGCGGCTAAAGAAGCCGGTCTTGATATTATTGCCTGGTCATTAGAACGTTCAGGCCCACTGACCACAGACAATGGTGGTTGGTATTATCAAAGTATCAGTAAAGCTATCAAGAATGACGGTGATACCCTAAAACTACTTAATGTACTCGCACAAGATGTGAAAGTCAGAGGGGTCTTTTCCGATTGGCCTGCAACCGTCGTTTACTATGCTAATTGCATGAACTTACCGAAAAAACATGCCAATGCGTCACCAAGCGATACCGAAAGTTTAATAGGTAAAGCAAAATAAAAGTAAATTAATGATATAAAAAGCGTGCAATTTACAGTTGCACGCTTTTTATTATCAATGCTAGCGATTAAATCTGAGTCGCCGCCCATTTAGCTCGGCTATCAGGGCTTTCTTTTAACCCTTCTTTATCTCTAAAAGCCTTATAAGACTCCGATGAAAAAGGCACTAAAGTCACATCCACTTCCTGCATCAATTTACACTCTTTTTTTATTCGCCAAGCAGACATATTATAAAGCTCTGCAAATGGTAGCGCCCCTAAAAAATCTGAATTATATTGTGCATACAATGCCTGGGTGGGATACACCACAAAGCTAAGTCGGCGTTTGGGCTCTTTTTCAAATAAGGCTTCGATACCATCACAAGTATTCAGCACTTGCATTTCTATGGTCTCATCCATTGCTAATAACTTTTTTTGCACAGGAATAGACACAGCTTGCTCACCCGCTTCCCATGCGATCACATCTGATTCAGACACTTTACCTAACTGGGCAACTTGAGCCGTAGTTAATGCCAAGGAGAGACGGAGATACTGTATTTCTAAGGCGTTATAGCCTACATCTTTAGCCATTCTTTATTTTCCAATGATTCATCTGTCAATTTCTATTCGGCTACTTGGCACCTTGTAACCACACTTCTTCTGCCCACTCCCAGAATGACTCCCAAATGTCTTCTTGTATTTCTCCCTCACTCCAAAGCATCACTTGGCCTTCTTGATCAATACAGAAAAAACTGTCGCCTTGCTGGCAAATTACAATGAATTCTCTGGGCATACCGATAGACCAAGCATAACTAGTCACCTCAGGAAGATACGTATGAGAATGGGGATCGCTAACGGTAACAGGCTCCAAATACCCATAAATAACGTCACTGGCATAAAGCAAATACTCCTTTAACGCCATAGGTAAAGGAATGAGAATTTGCTCTTCCACATCCACTAACTGCTCAAACGTCGGCAACTCCAATGGCACAGGTACGGATTCACTTACACTTTGCAGCTGCTCAATGATTTCATTCATTCGGTTTTATTAACTATCGGCGTTGAATTTACCAGCTAGTATACGGTCACTGTACAAAGAAGCCAATATCCAAGGTCAACAAACCCTAAGCTGCCGCAATCGGTAATAAACGCACATCACTCAACCGTTTGTAATTTAACCATGCTCTCTGGTAAAGCTTAAAGGAGTCTTGTCTCAAGCGCGTCACTTGCGCCAATTCCAGTTCAGATAACGCCCGCTGACTCTGTTTTGCTCTTGCTTGAATGGCTTGTATCGCTTGATAAGTCTGGTGTTCAGCACCGCTTTTTATCTTAGCAATCTGTTCAAGATGAAGCTGTACTTCACAAATCATATTTGAATGGGGTAATTTCACCAATAAATTAAGATCGCGATAGCCAGACGCTTTTGGGGAAGCAAATCGATTTTTAACTTGGATCACTTCAACCTCAGAAGTGAGTGCTTGATAAGCTCTCACCAATCCATTGACATTATCCGCCACTAAACTACCACGCACTAAATCAGTGATCTTACTGCTATCTCCATCAAACTTATTTTGAATTTTTTCATCGGTGCGTTGGGGGCTTTTAAGAGGGGCTAATACCGCTTGCGTTTGTGTGGTCAAACTAATGGAATGTAGTAGTGTGTCAAGATCGTGTTTAGTATGAAAAGCTCGTTGATAAAGAATGGATAAATCACTGTGCGATTGAATGGCAGGATAATATTGTTTTGAAGGAACACTGAGCAATTTGTCAAAATCGGTGACAGCCAAAGAAGAGACTGAAAACGGTATTTTTTCCGTTTGCCCTCCTTTATCAAAATGGGGCGTTTGTGCAAATCCAGTGCGCGTCGATAATAAAAATAAGAAAATAAAAGACGTCTTAAATAATCTTTTCATAGCAATCCTTATGCAATAACGATACTAAAAATATAAGGACTCAAATAAAAAAATAAACCCACCCCCTGAATGAACATTCATTAATAGGCTATAAAAATTGACTTTGATATTGAAAAATAAGATAAATATTTTTTCTTATTTTATTGTAAAGACCACACTAAGATGGCCTTTATACTCGTAATACTTTTCTTTATTACCAAATCTTCACACGGTTCTCAGGTGCGATATACATTTTATCTCCCGCTTTCACACCAAACACTTGGTAAAACTCCGGCATGTTTGACAGTGCGCCAATACAGCGAAATTCAGCCGGTGAATGAGGATCCGTTGCCGCATATTTACGCATACTTGCTTCTTTGATTTTAGCTCGCCAAACCTGTGCAAAACCAATGAAAAAGCGTTGATCACCTGTTAAACCATCGATAACAGGCGCTTGCAATCCTTTTAACGACTTTTGATAGGCTTTATATGCTATTGTCAGTCCCGATAAATCACCTATATTTTCCCCCAAAGTTAACTGACCGTTGACATTCAGACCTTCAAAAATAGAATAGCCATTATATTGGGCAATTAACGCTTCGCCCCTTTGAGTAAACTGCGCTAAATCTTGCTTTGTCCACCAATCTCGCATGTTACCTTGACCGTCAAATTTTGCTCCTTGGTCGTCAAAGCCATGTCCCATCTCATGGCCAATCACCGCACCTATGCCTCCGTAGTTGACTGCGTCATCGGCCCGCATATTGAAAAAAGGAGGCTGTAGAATAGCGGCAGGAAACACGATTTCATTCATGGATGGATTATAATAAGCATTCACGGTTTGTGGTGTCATAAACCATTCCCACTTTTGAATGGGCCCACCTAATTTGGCAATCTCTTCTTGATGTTCAAACGCATTCGATCGTATTTTGTTACCCACTAAATCATCAGGCTTTATCTTTAATCCATCATAATTCTTCCATTTATCTGGATAACCAATTTTAGCAGTGAACTGGGCAAGTTTTTCCTGCGCCGCAACCTTAGTGGTATCACTCATCCAAGTTAATGCTTTGATACTGTCACCATAAGCATCTCTTAAGTTCTCCACCAATTCTTGCATACGTGTTTTAGCCGCAGGAGAAAAGTAACGCTTCACATACACCTTACCAACCACTTCCCCCAAAAGGCTATTGACCGTTTCCACTCCTCGCTTCCAACGGGGTTTTTGCTCCTCTTGACCATTGAGTATTGTGCCAAAAAAAGCAAAATGTTCATTATCCAAGGCAGTACTTAAGTCCCCCGCCATACTGGATAATAACTGCCATTGCAGATAAGTCTTCCAAGTCGATAAATCGACAGTCTTAATCAGTTTATCTAGGCCTTGAATATAACTCGGTTGATTGATCACAATATCAGTCGCTGTTGGCACACCGATCGTATTCAAGTAAACTTTCCAGTTAAAAACAGGGGCCAGTGTCGATAAGTCAGCCACTTTATATAAATTATAAATTTTGGTGCTATTTCGATTATTAACCACATCCCATTGACTCGATGCTAGCTTCGTTTCCAGCGCCATGACTTTTTCAGCATTGCTTTTAGGCTCATTAAATCCTGCCAGTACATACATTTTTTCAATATGTTTAACAAATGCTTGGCGTATTTTCTCAAAACGAGGCGCTGAATTGGTATAATAATCTCTATCGGGTAAGCTCAATCCACCTTGCCAAATGGCGCTTACATATCGACTCGAATCTTTCGCATCAACGTCAACATAAAAGCTCAGTGGGCTCGTATTACCCATGATCTGACTATGTGCAAAATAAGCGATTAAGTCATCGGTATTACTAATGGCCGCAATCTTATCAAGCTCTACCTTAATGGGAACGACCCCCAATTTATTCAAGCTTGATACATCCATAAATGAACGATACAAGTCAGCCACTTTTTGCTCATCACTGCCTTGAGTTAGCTCCCCTCGCTTTACCAAAGACTCAATAATGCGCTTCACATCTTCTTGTGACTTATCTCTTAAATCGTAAAACGCACCGATACTGGTTCTATCACTTGGGATCTCAGTATTTTTAATCCAATTCCCATTCACATAATCATAAAAGTTATCTTGCGGGCGAACCGATAAATCAAAATTATCAAAATTAACACCAGAGCGTAAAACTTCTTTTACGGCCGCTGTCGTATCCAGTTGTGTTATCTTTTCTTCTTTAGGAGCAGATTTCTCATTATCACACGCCGAGACACCGAACATTAACGAGGCGTATAGACCTCCAAGTAAAAGTTTTTTCATGAATAATCCTTCTTGTTAATCCTAACATGCCAATTCCATTAGGTATTTATAAAACAGCATAAAATACATTTAACCCTCTAGGTAAAATCCATTCAAAAAAGTTGAACAGAGACCTTAATAAGATCGAATGAACATATTCAACTGGGCTAAGCGCAGGTATAATCATGCCATTATATTTTTACTTTGAGTATATTGTGCGTTTAGACAAATTTATCTGTGGCTCCACAGAGCTGACCCGATCTTTAGCTAAAAAAGCCCTTCATCGTGGCGATGTGACTTGTAATGGAGAGGTCGTCAAAAGCTCTGACTTTAAAGTAAAAAATGAGCATGTTATTTGCCTTAATGATCAGCAGCTTCATTTACTCGGCGCTCGCTTTATTATGCTCAACAAACCACTCGACACACTATGCTCCACCATTGACGAACACTATCCCTCTGTTTTGCGTCTCATTGATGTAATCAAAGCCGATACATTACACATTGCAGGCCGATTAGATGCCGATACCACAGGATTAGTCTTAATCACCAGTAACGGGCAATGGTCTCATAATATTACTTCCCCCAAAAAACAATGCGCTAAACGCTATTTACTCGAAGTCGCCGAACCGCTCAATGAACAGCTTATTGAAACATTCAAACAAGGTATTGCGCTCAATAATGAAGAAGGATTAACAAAGCCCGCTATCTTAGAAATATTAAGCAGCCACCAAGCGCGTCTCACCATTACCGAAGGTAAATATCATCAAGTCAAACGTATGCTTGCCGCTGTTGGCAACAAAGTCGTCAAACTGCATAGAGAAGCTATCGGCGACATTGAACTTGACCCTTCGTTGGCATTAGGTGAATGGCGCTACCTCACACCAACAGAAGTAGAGTCAGTGAAGTAACCTTATAGTGTATGCCCGATTAACGGGCATTTTATCGCTGTGATACTACAAGGTGCAAGATCCACCTAGAAATATCATAAATATCTCTATTCTATAATTCGTTGTTTTCTTATTTGAATATGTCCGCTGATTGTCTTCACAATAAAATCAGCTGAACCATCTCCAGTCATAAAGCGTAAGTAAGTATTAGGCCGATATTTCTCTTTGGTGGGTTTATCTTTGGTTAACGTGTTAGTCACTTTCCCACCCGGCCCCGCATCAATATCAAAATTACAGTTTGGCATCTTAGAAAACTGAGTAAAAATACTCCCACTGACACTACTAATGTTGGCAGAGTTGGTGAGACTGTCTAAATTCAACTCTAAATCACCACTGATACTTTTAACACTTAAATTATCGACTTGCGTTAAACGCAAAGTGGTATTTCCCGAGATCTGCTCAACAAACACATTTCTTGCTTGGTTATTCGCGCTTAACTTGCCATTCACTGAACGATAACGCATCGATCCTTGACTATCATAATCAGCTATCACACCGGAAACGGTATCGAGACTCGCATCTCCCTGCAAGCGCTGAGTAATAATGTCACCAGAAATGGTATGCAATAAAATGTTACCCGATAGTTGCTGTGCCTTAATATGCCCACTCACCGTTTCAATGCTAATTTCTCCGCTCAGTGAACTGACATCATAATGAGCAGACCCCCCTAAAGCCTCTAAATTCAACGATGCAGGCACGGTTATCACAAGATCAGAACCATGCTTATTTTCTCCCGTGACTTTTTGAGGTAATTTATCTTCAATCAAGACCTGTTCACCTTGTTTTTCAAAAACAAAGCCTTGGCTCAACTTATCTAAACTTCCGGTCACCTTAATGGCATTTTTTTGCCAAGATTTAAATAATACTTTTCCTCGTAAAACTTTAACATTTAAGGCTACATCACCTTGTAATTGCATTTGTTTATTAACGTTTTTGGCTGCAAAACTGGCTTGACTAAAAAATAAAAAAGGAATGAGTAAAAATTTGATCAAAATGGTGGATCGCATCATGTTTCTCCTCGATTGTTCTATTTAATTTTCATCGATTGCTAACTTATATATTTCTCTAAACCTTGTGTGCCCTTATCTTTTATCATTCTAGACTTATTTTGATGACATTTTCCTTACTTGTTACACATAAAATGAGTATAAAATCATTTTGTATAAAAAAAAACCCAACGGAAAAACAAAAATACGAAAACAATCAGTTAATTAAATGAAGATTAATACTATTACCCCCTTTATTCTTTAATAATCACAGTATTTTTATTAGACTCTTTATTATCCCAGTTTGGCAGGAAATTAAGTCATGTATAAGAAATATGGTTTCATTGCATTATTGTGTTTTATGCTTAAGCCTTTCGCGACATTCGCCATGCCACTTCCCATAACAAGTATACAAGAGCCTGATTTTCTTAAGGGGGGATTCAATTTAACGAACTACCAAGAATGCCAGCCCAAATTGGCAAAATGTCCATCCTATCAAGATAGCAATCATGCCTCCTGCCTTACCAATGTGATTAAGCAAAATCCTTCATGTCAGCAAACAGGTCAATTAGCTGACTTTTTAGGCGTATTTGCCTCACAAATCACCCTTTCAAAATTTGGCCTATTTAACAAAGTGACTGTCTTTTTCCCCGGCGATGGTGGCACTGCCTATTACCTTATTAGCCCAACAGGACAATTACTTAATACTCTAAATCCGGATAAACTTAGACAAAGTGACTTTCCTAATCAATTACAAGGCAACTTCCCTAGAGATCCGAGTTGATATTAAAAGGAGATCGATTATATTGTCCATTAGTCGCTGATACATGTTACCATCTGAAAATTAAAGGAATAAATTAAAGACTTTTCAATGACACAAGCCGTAATGACACTTGATAACGCTCTGCAGCGAATTGCGATTATTCATCAGCAGCACAGTATAAAATGCTCTTTATCATTGCATTATCTACAATTCCACTTTGATTGGCCCCATGTTGATTGGGCCCGTATCGCGTCCATTATCGACATGGAAGAGCCTCTATATTTAGAAAAAGTCCTTGGAGAAAAGACCGAGATTGCTGTGGTTGTTCGCAGGCGACATTGGGTATTACAACATGGACTTTATCCTTATGCTTATTTCATCATGGAGCAGTGGATAAATGAGGAAGGCTTTCAATCTATTTTTCACTATTACCTCAATGAATGCCTTAACACGGAACATTATCTTAGCCACCACCTTTCCATTTTACTCAGTTTTAATGAAGCGTATTCACAGCTTGAAAATGATCAACAAACCTATCGTTTCACCGAACGATTTTGTGAATTTGTCACCAGCACTTTTTATGGTAACAATCAAATACAATACCCTGTTTCCCCCTCTTTCAATCCAAAGCTCAATAAGGAAGGTTTTCCTGAGTTAAACACCGTTTTTAACGCTTGTCTGACGCAACCGGGGTTTTGGGGGCATAATATTATTACCCTAAGTTGGATAATGAAAAATCAAGGGGTGCTAAGCAAAGTCCAATGGGATAAGTGCTTACTCAATCTGTATCAGCAGTGTCATTGGGTATTTAACGAAGACGGTGATATTCCCACTATCACCCCACACAAAACGAGTCCACTAACATCCACGAATAAAATGAGCCCATTAGAATATGCCTGTCATTCATTATTGCTCAAAAATAAAAATAACCTTCATCAAATTACGCTAGCCGCAGCTGTTGTTTATCTCGTTAAAAACCTGACACTTGAACCATCAGATGAACAAAGACTTCTGAGCCTTGCCCATCACTTTGCTTGAAAGCAGCTTTTTCTAGGGCCTGTTGCTCTTTGGTGGTTAAATTATGTCCGAGATAAACGTGTTTTAATCGCGACGGGAGGGATGACGCCTAGTGATCTAAGTCTTCTTTCTTTAACAAAGAGGCTCCCAACAAAGAGTAAAACACGTTTAGTGAATCCTACGGACAGCGTTTGTGGCTCCTTTCTACGGCGTTATCGCTTGTTTATGTACGACCCCATGGATGGGGGAGGTAGAGCGACGTTTGAACCAAAGCCGAGAATAACTACACCACACAAGCTCTACCTTGTATAAAAAAACCACAAACCGCTGCAGAAATCATCATCAAAGATCAACAGGCCCTAGAGGTTGAGTTTTTAAAAAAACTACTCTATACCCAAGTAAGGTATATAGATAACCATGGTCGGTATGAGTATGACTCGAAAGGCACTTTATGCATTACTCACTGTGACACTTTTATTCAGCGAAGCGCTTCTAGCTGCAACGATAAAAGATAATACCGTGATTAATATCAATCGATTTGCCAATAGACCCAGTTTTCAAGGGAATGAATTCTCCCTAAACGATTTGCAGTCCTTATTGCCAAATAACAAACATCAAATCAATACGAGTAAGCAAGGTATTAGCTACTTTGAAGTGGTCTCCATTGGCTCGAGTCAACTCGGCTGGATGAATGTTGCACAATCACAAAAAGCCACCGAATTAGATCATGAGGGCAAACAATTACTGGTTGTGGTGTTTCAATTTGGAAAAGGCCACTCTGCTCAAGCTAGCCTAAATGGTCAAGAAAAGAGCACAGTACATTCTGAATATATATGCGGACATGCAAACACCCTTCATTTTTGCCAAGTAGGAGAAAAAATTACCGCTTGGCTCCATTATTTTGATTTTAGTGGTCAAGAGCATGGCCATTTAAATGTCACTTCTTACTCTGACAGCCACCCTTTCTATTGGAGTGACTCCCTTTACATTCAATAAAGACTATTTTTTATTCTCTATTTCTTCTGCAGCATAAGCGGCTCGCGTTTTAATTTCATACAAAGTAAACGCTTCACGACTTCGCGTCCAAGCTTGCCCCGAATCTGCATCATAACCTTTTGGCAAGCTGACTCCTTTAGGTCCATAAGCATCAATGCCGACTTCTCGTGATAAATTCACTGCGCGTAAACTATGATCGGCAAAAGCCACCACGATAGCTGTGCCTAAATGTTCAGCTCCTTTAGCCAACCTAACAACCTCTTTAGCCACCCCTAAGGTGCTTAAATAAATCACCTTACCTTGTGGGTCGATTTTAGGATAAATAGAGAATAATAAATCAGCAGGTATACGATCGCCGATTGCCTGTGCCACTTCCCATTGAGCATAAACAGGCTTTTGATTTTGCTCAAAAATTTTAACGACACGGTCGGCAATTTGTTCATTCATCGGTCCCGGTAATTTATTGCCTTTCTCATCGATTCGATTCCCAAAAGAATAAGCAATAATACTGTCACCTTGTTGCACGTCTCGCATTTCAGCTTTCCAAGTGAGCACTTGTTGCATTAAAAATTGAGTTAAATCATTGGCTAATATCTCATCACCCAATTGACTCATCAGGCGTAACTTAATGGCCTCATTAAGTTGCTGTTCGGTCACATCAGGATGACCTTTGGCCTCTAAAGATGAATAAGAATCCACCTTGGCAGCAACAGCTTGCCCCGACAATAGCAAAGGTAACACAATAGCAGGCGCTAAAGGTTTCATAAACGTCATACCTCATACAAGTGTAGCCATTCACTGATAAACACGTAAACATGACTAATTAAGACGTTCCTTCGCAACAATAAAATGTAATATTTATATCTGTAATATTTTAAGTCTACACTCAACCACCTCTAATAGACCACTAAAATGCTCTCTTATAACCAAACAAGCTAAAAACTCATTTTCTCAATTGTTTTTAAAGTTTAGGGGCTAATTCAAAATACGTTGCCACCAAGATAAAGGTTTACCGCAGTTCGCTGCCGGATGATAACTTTCACTTAATGCCGGTAACGCCACAGTATTGTTGCAATCACTTTGTTTTGCTACACCTGAGGTACGCTCAAAATAACCATTCACCACACCGCTCACTGGTGTCATTCGAAGACTCATGGGAGGGCGATTCTTTAAAAAGGCCTGGTAAACCGCCATGGCACCATTGCTGCCATAAAGACCGGTTTTACCGTTATCATCCCGACCCACCCAAACCGCTGCCACATTGCGCTCATCAAAACCTGCAAACCAAGAATCTCTCGAATCATTACTGGTTCCGGTTTTTCCAGCCAACTTCACACCCGGAAAAGCCTGCCCTAAACGGGTCGCAGTGCCCGATTGCACCACTTGTGTCATGGCATATTTCACTAAATAATCTGTTGCGGGGGAGATCACTTGCTCTCGAGCTTCACGCCTAACAGGTAAAGCTTGATTATCGGAGTCGAGTACTGCAGTGATAGACGATAAGTGTCGATAGCGCCCATTATCAGCAATAGTTTGATAGGCTTGTGCCACCATGAGAGGTGAACCATTCACCGCCCCAAGTAACATAGACGGGTATTGAGAGACTTTCCCTCGCCAACCAGAAACCTTTAGCGTATGAGCGACATTTTTCACGCCAATGGCCATGCCCAAATTCACCGTTGGTACATTCATGGATTTTTTAAAGGCGGTCAATAAAGGCACTTGCTCTCTAAATTTTCTATCCACATTTTGCGGAGACCAGGTTTTTCCTTGACCATTTTTAAGGGTAATCGGTTGATCTTTTAACGGCGTGGCTAAGCTGTATTTATCCCCTTCACTCAAGGCCGTCGCATACACAAAAGGCTTGATTAATGAACCAATAGGACGGCGAATTTCAACCGCACGATTATAGCCATGATACCCAGGCACTTTATCGCCCACCATCGCCGCAATGCCGCCAGAATATTTATCTGTTACCACCATGCCAACTTGCAATGATTTATCATTTTGGCTTAAACGCTTCATGGTGCCTTTAACCGCTTTTTCTGCCGCCTCCTGTGCAATAGGATCAAGAGTGGTATAGACCTTTACACCGGAACGTTTCAATAACGCACCGCCATATTTATCATTTAACTCTTGCTTGACCACCGCAAAAAAAGCAGGCAATTTTTGATGAACGGGTTTATCGGCTTTACGCAGCCCTAAAGGCGATTCCACTGCAGCCTTATATTCAGGCACAGTTAACTTACCCGCGTCCATCAATAAACGTAATACTAAATCTCGACGTGCTTGCGCCCGCTCAGGATAACGCCACGGATTATAATAAGATGGGCCTTTAATGACCGCGACAAGAAAGGCCTGCTGGGGCAAGGTCAATTCAGCAATGGGCCTTCCAAAATAAAACTGTGAAGCCAGTCCCATGCCATGGACACCACGGGCTTTATCTTGCCCCATATACACTTCATTAAGGTAAGCTTCTAATATGGCATCTTTTGAATAGCGAAAATCAATAATGACCGCCATTAAGGCTTCACGTAATTTTCGCGTCAATGACCGCTGACTCGAGAGAAAAAAGTTTTTTGCTAACTGCTGAGTCAGTGTCGAACCTCCCTGCACGGTATGGCCAGCACTAATATTGACCAATGCCGCACGTACTATAGCAAAAGGGTTAATCCCGTAATGATCATAAAAAGTACGATCTTCTGTCATGATTAATGCATTAACAATTGGTTTAGGGATCTGCGCCATGGGCACGAATAATCTGTCTTCCCCATCACCTGTGATAATACGATCCAATAACACAGGCTCTAAATGAAACACCGCCAATTGACGATGATCACTTAATCTTGCCACCGAACTCACCCCTTGCGCATTAAAGGTCACCATCACACGCTGTGCTGCTTGCTGCCCTAAAGGATGTAAAAAAGGTCGACGCCAAACATCAATTTTGGTCTTTGAAGCTGAGAACTCGCCCACTTGACGAGGATTAGCCACTTTGCGGTAACCCAACAGTTTAAGTTCAGACAGTAATTGGTTATGGCTAATTGCCGCACCAGGATACAAGGCCATTGAACGACTAAACACTTGTGCCGGTAAATGCCACTTTTGCCCTTCAAACTTATTGGCAATTATCTGATCTAAATAAATACAATAAAGACTCACCGCCGCGAATACGACAAGACCCAGCTTCCAGCACATGGACCAAACTTTACGACCCGCACCGAGTGAGCCTTTGCGTTTCGGCTGCTTTTTTTTAGTCGTGCGCTTATTCGACGGCTTAGCTGTCGACTCTTTTGATTTTCCGCTCGCTTTCGTTTTCATTGTCTATCCACATTACCTAGAACTCAAAACCTAGAACTCAACGTTATTACTTTTGAGTATTTAGTGTCTTTTTCTTTGTAAATTTAGTCGGTTGTGTATTAGCCGGATCCTCTGGCCACAGATGTTTAGGGTATCGCCCTTTCATCTCTTTTTTCACCTCAACATAAGGCCCCTGCCAAAAACTCGCTAAATCTGCCGTTAACGCCAAAGGCCGTCTTGCTGGCGATAATAACGCCATTGTAACCACCAATTTGCCTTGAGCTAAACGCGGGCTCTCTTTCATCCCTAACGCTTCTTGCAGACGCACACTTAATGTGGCACGTCCTGCATCATCATATTCTATTGCCGCTTGAGTGCCCGTTAACATCGGCCACTGGCTCGGCAGCAGAGTATCTAATCTTTGCTGTTGTTGCCATGAACAGATATTCAATAGTAGTTGATAACAATCAAGCTTCATTAATTGGGCTAAACTGCTTACATCGATTAAGTAAGGCGCTAACCAATCCTCTAAGCTTTCTAACAAATATTGATCAGATATATCAGGCCATGCTTCGCTTGTATCTAAGCTTGTTGCCAGCTTCATGCGATATTGCAGCTGTCGCACCTTATCATTCATGTTCAATATTTGCAGCCCTTTGCTGCGAATTTGTGCTAACAGTGCTTGAACCACATGTTCAGGCTCAGGCTTGGCGCCAGCCACTTTACTGAGTAAAATCTTACCGATATAACGCCTATCCTCAGAATAAAAGCGTCCTTTGTCATCATCCCATTCACAAAAATTAATCAAAGACACTAAAAAAGACAGGTCATGAACCGCTAAAAGCTCGGTTTTATGGCTGCCATTTTGAGTGGAGCGGCCCCTTAACAGCGCATGAGGAAACGGCGCCGCCAAATAGACTCGCGCCGCCATTTGTGATTTTTCCTGAAAATCTGCCACCACCAACCAAGGCTCAGCCGTTAACGGATCGTTATCGGGTAGCTCCACCCCAGTGCCATTAGCCAGCTGATAACCTTTATTGCCGCGCTCTTTTGCAATTCTGTCGGGATAAGCCAGCCCTAATAAAAAAGCCACTGAAGCAGGACTCGCGTGACTTATCACAGAGTGTAGATTCAACGTCTTTAAATTCAGCGCCTTTCGATCCATAACCTTAGCATCCAACTTACGAATAAACTGCTGGCTTAATTGCCCCGCTTCTCCATTCAATGCCGATGGTAACTGCGTCACTATATTCACATTCATGCTCACACGGCTACGGGCACTCAATAAGCCCGCGACCACACAAGCCAAGCCAACTAAGGCACTATCATCATTGTCAATCGCCCACTTTTTGGCGTTAAGCAGCATATGCGCTAACCGAGGATCACAGCCTAAGCCATAAGCCTCAATGCCGAGAGGTGTTATTTTGCGCGCATGATCCACCAGCGATAATCCTTGTAATAACTGCCATGCCGCCTCTTCATTACCCACACTTGGCAAGGTCAACATAGGCAATTCACCCACAGATTTAACGCCCCAATAGGCACAATCAAACACTAAATCTGTCAGTTCACTGTGCTCAATTTCCGCCAAGTCCATTTTCGCTAATCGCCCTTGCTCTTCTTGCCCCCATAGCCGTAATGTCACTCCCTTAGACAAGCGTCCCGCTCGACCACTTCGCTGAGCACTTGAGGCTTGACTGATCCGCTTTAAAATGAGTTTATTCGTGCCTGTTTTAGGGTTAAAAATAGCTTGTCTTTGATAACCTGAGTCCACCACCATGCCTATGCCTTCAATGGTTAAACTGGACTCGGCCACATTCGTGGCTAATACCACTTTACGGTGCCCATTTCGAGCAGGCGCAATGGCAATATCTTGAGCTTTAGGCGGTAAACTACCGTATAAAGGACAAATAACATACAGCTGACTGTCCAGCCTAGCTTCAAGGTAAGTTTGCAGACGCTTGATTTCAGATTGCCCCGGTAAAAAAGCCAATAAACTTTTGTCTTCTAAGCCATCAAAAGTACTGATTTGGGCTAGAAATGCACAAGATTGCGCACTCAAGGTTTTATCCACAACACCACCACATCGGCTCGCGTCAAGCAAAGCAATAATCGCAGCCCCCATGGGTTCCAGCCAAGCTTTATGGTGGAGTGAGTTAACCTTTTTGATAGTATGATAAGCCACTTCAACAGGAAAGCTGCGGCCCTCACTCTTAAGCGCTATCGCCTCAGGCATCAAAGTCGTTAGAGGCATACCCGATAAGGTCGCCGACATGGCCAGAATGGCTAAATCTTCTCGAAAGGTTTGCTGTACTTCTAAGGCTAAGGCTAAGCCTAAATCAGTGGTCAAATGACGCTCATGGATCTCATCAAAAATAATCATCGCGATACCACTTAGCTCGGGATCTTGCTGGATCATTCGCGTCAAAATACCTTCGGTCACCACCTCAAGCTTCACGCCCGCACTAGACTGTGACTCTCCTCGTACGCGATAACCCACTTCTTGACCTAAGGCTTTACCCGACACTTGTTCTCGCTGAGCGGCAATATAACGAGCCACGCTTCGAGTGGCGACTCGCCGAGGTTCCAACATGATAATTTTGCCTGAGATCTCAGGCCAATCTAACATGGCTAAGGGTAAAGCCGTTGACTTACCCGCGCCCGTTGGGGCTTCAAGGATCACTTGGTTATGTTGGCTAAAGGCGGCGCGTAAATCACTCAGCAGATCAAGAACAGGTAGTTGACTCAAAGCAGACTCAAATAAATTAATCGATACAAAATAATGCCAAACAGTGTACTCGGATCTCACATAAAATAAAAATAAGGCTCTTTTTGAACAATAAAAAACAAAAACCGACGCATGAACGTCGGCTTATTAAAAGCTCATATTGCGAGCTCATATTAAAAGCTCAGAAAGATATCATCAACTTTTTAAAATCTGTTTCATGTCCCACAAGGTATCGGACATCAAACTTAGCGTGCCATGATGTAACTCATTTTCATCCGTTGCCAGCAGCAACATATTGGTGGCGGATGTCACTTGGTTGAGCTTATTTCGCACTTTCTCATTTTCTTCCTGACTCAGCACAGCCATAGGGGCATTTTCTTCGCAAGCAGGATTAAACTGCAGTTGTTCTGGTTCAGGCTCACGGTCTAACTGGTATTCATCCTCGGCTGCTTGATGAAAGTAGCGGCCATAATTTTTGGCAATAAAGCCCAACAACTTAAACATTTTCCCCATGCTTGGCTGGCCTTCACCCGCCTGCCACTGCTGCACTTCTGCCTCGCTCACATTCATGATCTCGGCCAATTGTGTTTCAGTTAAATCAAAACTTGTGCGTATATTATCCAGCTCCCTCACATCCCTGCTCCTGTTAATCGATTTGACGTCCCCGCCTTCACTGCCACATAGCCCATGCCCACTAATAACAATATTTCTGTAATATTCATTGGCAAACGCACATATTCATAAATACCGTAAAAAAGCCTTGGTTCAAAACCTACAAAGTAATGACCTAATACATCTTTACGCACTAAATCTTCTATGCCAGTGATGAAATTGGTCAATACAAACAATCCATATACACCCAGTAATAAATATTCCTGCGCGAAGCGTTTGTAATGCACATTAAGCTTTAAAGCTTGGGCTATCGGGCCACGATACCAAATCAGCGCCATCACTAATAAGTCATAGCCAATGTAACTGAAATAAAAGCCCCAACTGGGCACTTGTGTGAGTAAATACTCATTCAGCCACAGCATATCCACTAGCTTCATCACTGTTGGGATCATCAATAAATAAACCCAATTAGGTAAACGTCGACACATCAACACACTCATGCCTAACGCCAACACTAAACCAATATTACCTAACCAATATAACTCTCTAAAGAAAACTGAAATAATTAAGGTTAACGCCAAAACACCGCTCACAACAAAGGCCCCTAACCACAACAAGGGTTTTTGCTTGGCAAAGTAAATCACTCCTGAGCCAATCAAACCGATGCCAATGAGCACGACAAACCACACATCCATGCAGACTCCTTACTCATTATCTAAGATAATTTGATATTTTCACTAAGCTTTGTCCCCCCACCGCCACCCAACCTGCTTCATCATTCAATAAAGCAACATTGGCATCGTTATTAGGCTTACTCGAACCACCGCCACCCAAGGGCACGGGTGACGCCCAACCCGCTTCACCATACAATAAAGCAAAATTTACATCGTTATTCGGTTTACTTGTTCCACCACCACCCAAGGGCACGGGTGACACCCAACCTGCTTCACCATTCAATAAAGCAACATTGGCATCGTTATTAGGCTTACTCGAACCACCGCCACCCAAGGGCACGGGTGACGCCCAA
>NZ_CANLKR010000015.1 GCF_947491715.1 uncultured Shewanella sp.
CGTAGGGTGAAATGGGCGTTGTTGGCGAAGCGTAGCTTTGCGCCCATTGATAGAAAATAGTTCCAGACATTTTCTACATTCTCCAGATCCATGTAGTTTAACGCGGAGGGTTTACCCGCAGCTGGTGACCTATAGGATGTAGGAAATGTCATTGACGCAGGATGCATATCAATGGCCCATGACAGGCGCCACTCTTTGTTTTGTCTGCTTTTTGGTAATGACCCATGACAGACGTCATTGTTTACGAGATTGGTATAACGCAATGTAGCGTGTTTTGAACCCCGTATAGGTGAGTTTCTGAATTGATCAATTATGGGGAAAATTTATTATAATTAGTATGTTACATATTTAAAGCTTGTGAACTTAATTGAACAGCTTTGGTCTTAACTATGTGAGTTTAATTCTCTGGATAAGGTGTGTTATGAATCGAATTGTTTTGTTTTTCTTACTTATCTTACCTGTGATCATGATGCGTAGTGTTTTTGCTGATAATGATCCCAATAGAAATGTGGGATCGTGTATTGTTCCTAATTATGCAAAAGTGCTGGGGATCCCAACCAATACTGTAGGCAATAACATCACAGTTGAAGCTTGGAAAGATTGCTTTACTGATGTAAAACCGGCAGAAAATAAGCATCCCGATGGTGATTTACAAAAACGTAATAAGGCGATTCAGTTTTCTTGTTTAAAGAAATTAGCCCCTAGTTTAACGAATGAAATAGTTGATAAAGTCATGAATACTTGTCGTCCTGAAGGTGATATTGGTATTGGTAATAAACATGGCGATATAGATTGATGTTTCTCTTTACTTATAAGAAAAATTTTTATTCTTAGATTCAGTTGCTAAGCAGAGTCGTTTAAATCATGTGTATCAAGAGTTACTTTATCAAAATAGACAAACTATCAGAATCTATCTTCAATTTTAAAGGGGCGCTGTGAAAGAGGAAGTATTTAATACAGCATCACCTAATGAGTATTGCTATAACTACTATATAAAAACTCAGTCAAAACTCAGCAATAGTGATTCAATACATGAAATTTCCTCAGCTTGGACCTGCTTGCCTTGTCACTGCCGCCTTTATTGGCCCTGGCACAGTGATCACGGCTTCTCTTGCTGGAGCGGATTATGGTTTTTCATTGCTATGGGCTTTACTTTTTTCAATGGTGGTAACGATAAGCTTGCAAGAGATGGCTGCTCGTTTAGGTATAGTGACTCAAAAAGGATTAGCAGAAAATATTCGAGAAGCTTGTAGTAGCCGAGTATTAAAAGTAGCAATTGGAAGTCTCATTATGATTGCGATTGTCATTGGTAATGGTGCATATCAAAGTGGCAATATTCTAGGAGCGAGTTTGGGATTATCTCATTTATTTTCTGATGGTTATCTTTATTCTCAGATTTCAATCTGGCCACTACTCATCAGTCTTATCGCTTTTATCATATTGTTTAAGGGGAATTATCAATTCATCGAGCGTAGTTTGATGTGCTTAGTTGGATTAATGAGTATGGCTTTTTTAGTGACATTTATTTTGACAAAACCGGAATTAAAACTATTTTTTAGTGGGTTACTTATACCGAGAATTCCTGCTGGTGCGAGTTTAACGATAATTGCATTGATTGGTACCAGTGTGGTGCCATACAGCTTATTTCTACATTCATCAATAGTCAGTAAAAAGTGGCATAAGAGTGATGATTTACTCTTGGCTAGAAAAGATATTTTTGTTTCAATTCCATTAGGAGGGTTGATTTCTATCGCGATTGTCTCTACGGCTGCGATGGCTTTTTTTGGTAAAGGTATTGCTATTATTAATGCTGCTGATTTAGCGCCGAGTTTGACACCCATTATGGGGGAGTATTCAAGCGTCTTTATTGCCATTGGACTCGTCACAGCTGGCCTTTCCTCAGCGCTCACAGCGCCTCTTGCAGCGGCATTCGCATTGAGTGAAATATTGAATTTAAGCCGTGATTTACACTCAATATCATTTAAAGTTATTTGGGGCGGAATTATATTGATTGGCGCACTTATCTCGAGTGCGGATTATGAACCGATCAGGGTGATTTTCCTTGCGCAGATTGCCAATGGCATTTTATTGCCTTTGGTGACGTTATTTCTCTTGTGGATAATGAATACAGAAAAATTAGGCGCATATAAAAATGGCTGGTTTGGGAATATTTCAGCCGTAATTATTTTTTGTGTCACCTTAGTATTAAGTGCACGCAGCCTCTTTATCGTGTTTGATAAGATGTAAGTTATGTGAATTGATGTATGGGCAAATTAATGGTTCATCTTAGTTTATATTTTAAAATATGAACATCATCGAAGAGATCTTGTATTAGCATTGAGATATAATAAATCTCTAATTGGCAAATCGATTGAGTATTTTTATTTAAACTCGATCATAAGCTAGTATTGATTAATTATGAGTAACATAGGAAGTATTTATGATATATTTATTCAAATTAACGATGATAGTTTTATTACTATTATCTTCTAATGTTTATGCAGTAGGCTGGAGCAGTTATGGAAAAATAACAGAGTTTAATCAACAACCTCCTGGTCAAGCTGATATTATATTAACTGTAGATGTTGCCAGTAATCCAACGACTTGTGGTGTTAAGAATAAGTTTTTAATTGATGTTGAGACGAAAAAAGATGAGAGACTATATAGTTTGCTTTTGGCAGCATTTATGTCAGGAAAAGAAGTAAAACTTTTTATCGAAGATGGTTGCCCTGTTTGGAATATGCCAAAAATAACAGGTGCGTATGTAAGATAGATATCATTTTTTAGGTAATCATGGTTTTAATTTATTTGGATGCAAAACTCGCTTTTTTCTGCTTTACTTTTTATTTGTCAGATCATGTAACAACCCTGTTTGGCTTTATTTACTCAAAGCACCCAACTTTCAATAATAGGGTATTCGACACTATTTTTGCCGGGAAAAGATTCAAACAGGTGCAATTGCTTGGGGCTGAGTATGAGTGGTTGATAACGGATATGTTTAATGAGTGTTTCTATTTCCGGTTTAGCTTTTCGGCAGAGCGTAATATGAGGTGTGTAAGGGTATTCACTCTGGTGTAGGTTTAACTTTTTTGCCATTAATTGTGCGTGATTGGCGAGTTGCAGCAAGTTTGTGTCATTAGCGGACCCTTTTAAACAGACTATTTTAGGTTTCTTCCAATATGTGAGTTCATTTAACGTGACTTGGAATGTGGTTTTTGTAATCAGACTAACGTGTTGATTGAGTTGGAAGAGATGATGTGTGCTTATACGGCCTAAAAAAGCTAAGGTCATATGTAAATTGGCCTTGGGGACTAATCTGACATTATCCGGTAATTTGCTCTGTATAAGAGCGATTTTTTGAGTTTGTTGTGCGGTTAGCGAAAACCCAAGAAAGATGCGTTTGTTGTTTAGCGGCATGGCTTTTCTTTATATGGTGATAAATCATATCATCATTATACGTGTTGTTAATGAATATAATCTTGTTTTTTGGCTGTAAAGGTGACTGTTTTCCTTGCTTATATATTTAATGTAAGTTGTCGGACCGTCTGTGTATTATCACAATACATGGAATCTAACATAATCAAGACATAACATTATATTTGAACTATACCTATTTAAATTAAAGTCTAAATCATTTGCCAATAAACAGTGTTTTTTGGCAAATGATCCATTGTGAAACAAGGTTAAAAAGTATAATCGACTTTAACCCACGCCGTGCGACCAGGTTCATTCACTTGAAACATAGGTTCGCTGCCCGGTGCATCATTACTGGCTCCTGAGCGGCTAATATGCTCAGCATAAGTGGAATTAAAAAGGTTCTCAATCCCCAAGCTAATCAGCAAACCTAAATCATGACGCCAGCTGGCATTGAGCGCAACAGTGTTAAAAGCGCTGCTCTTGCTTAAATCTTGTCCTGCAATATTACCTTCACCTAATGTGACGCGGTTTTGGGCTGCAACCACTCGCCATAATGTGCCAACTGCCCATGCTTGGTATTCATAATTCAATGCAAACTTTGCCTCTAGTGGGGATATTTGTCCAAGGGGCGTATGTTCTGTGTCATTTCGGCCATGACTGTAGCTGAGGCTGCTTTGGGTTGACCAATGTGCCGATAGCGGTACATTGAGTTCCAATTCACCACCCCATATAGTGGCGTCAATGTTGTAAGCTGTTGTTTTATCTGTGTTGCTGTTAATCAGTATATAGTCTTTAACTTGGCTATAAAATAATGATGTTGAGACGATTATTTCATCTTGGTAAATCCAACCTATATCAATTTGGGTGTTTTTTTCTGGTTTTAAGTTGAACGCTTTTTGGGAGAGATCACCTGAGTCGGCTTTCATCAATTCCCAATAGTCAGGCATTCTTTGGGCATGAGCTAGACCTATATAATACTGATCTTGCTGTATTGGAAGCTCATAGCGAAGGTAACCGCTGCTGAGTTCATCGGTTCGCTTGCCCGTTTGCCCGATAAACAGTTCAGTATTCCAATGATCAAACCGTAAACCTGAGACGATATTACCATTTTCTAATGCATAGGTGAGTTCACTAAATAAGGCACTATTTTTATACTCTAAATTGTCTCTAAAGGGCTTTGCGAGTAGATCATTGAGTCCATTGTCTTGGGTTTTATCTAGGTATCGACCCTTATGTTGACTTTGCATGTGATCCATACCTAGCGTAAGGGAGAGATCGTCACTTGGAATGAGATCGAACCAAATATGTCCTCCGGCGGTATTGCGCCTGACATTGGCTCCAGCATTCACACCAAGGTCAAATTGGTCCATGATGTGATTGTTATGATTACTGTAGGCTTGCATTTCTATTTTATCTAACAAGGGATGATCAAAATCTACTTGAGCGAGCAAACTCACATTTTCATTTTTAATTTCGCGTGCTCGATTGGAGCGATCAGCATACTCTGCATTACCATTAGAGTACCCATAAGCAAGTTCAATAACGCTGTCTTGCGTCGGTGTCCAGCCCATAGCAATACTGGCATTGTGGCGATCGTAGCTTGATTGTACTCTATTGCCGCTGCCATCTTTGTAATCATTACTACTGGATTGATTGGCATCGATATCAATATAACCTTGTGTGTTGCCGCCTTTTAGGGCTCCAACATAATCACGACGATTAAAGCTGCCAAAGGTGGTGCTGAGGCGGCCTTCCAAATCAGTGTCAGTGAAACTATGACGATCTTTTTCAAATAAAACCGTCCCTGCGGATCCCACTGGACCATATTTAACGGTTTGTGGCCCTTTGATGACAGTAATACTGGAGTAGGTTTCAGGATAGATATAAGCCGTAGGCGGATCCATTCTCCCTCCGCATGTGCCGTATACATGTTGGTTATCATCAACGATACTGACACGCGATCCTCCCATACCTCGTAACGTAGGATCGCCACCAGCTCCTCCTTTACGGCCCACATTGAATCCTGAAATGGTTTTGAGATAGCCCGCACCATCATAAGCAGGCAGTGGAAGCCTAGGCTTTTTGGGATCAGTACTGATTTTGACAGGCTCAAGCATGGGGTCGCTGGTGATCACCAGATGTTCATCAATTTCCACAGTATCAGTGTTAATGATTTCTGTATGAGCGAAAGCGAAATGTTGAGGCGCTAAACTCAGACTCAAAGCGATAGCGGCATAAAATGAAAAATGCGGGGAGGTCATGGTAACTCTATTTGATTATTCTGTTTGGTCATTGAGGCGGGCATTGTCAATAAACAATCTATCAGGTCAAACATAAAGTGATTGATTGCGACAATGGGTCACACATGGTGGCGATCTTTGTCACAAAATGACTTTTGTCTCATATAGCTATTGATCGATAGTCCTGATGGTTGATCTGTAATGAGCACCTTGAAATAAAGTGAATACTTCTGAAAATAATTAATTTAGAGTAAACTAAATTAGTGTTATCGAATTGTTATTGCCTATAATGTGAAGGGCGATATGTTGACGGGTTTATCGTCAATAAATGCATTATAAAAAAATCCTGAACTCAGTTTATGTCATACAGAGGGATATCATTATTTTGCTTTTATCTGTGTTGAGACTTCGCGTTGTCGCCTGTATGTGTGGTGGAAATCCCCGCTTTGATATCGAATAAAAGTGCGATACCTGTATGATTAAAAGTGATTGAAATAATTAAATTAATTATTTTAAAGACTGATTAAACATTGCTTCAAGTTTAACTGACACTGAACATTCTGAGTTCAGGCTAAAAGGATGTTTCAACAATAACATTAAAAGGAAAATAACAATGAAGCGCGTTTTTACTACTGCACTACTGGTTTTTTCGGGGGCAATGCTGGCATCAAAGGCTTATGCGAATGATTTATGGATCACAACTGATGCTGATTCACTTAAGCTTTTGAAGCGAGTGAATGCAAATGTATTAGTTCCTAGCAGTCCGAATAATTTACAACATAAAATGGTTGCTAAAATTTCAGAAAAAGAAGTACTGACGTTAAGCGAATTGATGCATGAGGAGCATCAACGCTGTGGAGGGTTCACCGTTCATGATTCTGAAGCCGAAGCCTATGCGGTGAGTCAACTTCCTGTGCATTTGTTGGCGTTTAATCCACCACCAATTAATCAAGCTGATAAAGTGAATGCAGCGTTGCCGCTACTTTCAAGTGCGAGTTTACTGGCTTCTATCAGTACGCTATCGGCTTTTGACAATCGTTATTATAATTCCACTCAAGGTGTGAGTGCAGCGCAGTGGATAGGTGATACTTGGAGCCAACTGAGTAGTGGCGAAAGCTGGGCGAGTATGAGCTATTATCCTCATGCTGCTTGGTCTCAAGACTCAGTCATATTAACCTTAACAGGGAGCGAAGCCCCTGATGATATTATTGTCATCGGTGGGCACTTAGACTCTATCAGTAATTCAGGTTCGGGGAATAATATGCAGGCTCCTGGGGCCGATGATAATGCCTCTGGTATTGCAACGATAACGGAAGTGATCCGTGTTTTCATGTCGCAAGGTATCCAGCCTAAACGGACTATTAAGTTTATGGGCTATGCTGCTGAAGAAGTGGGGCTTAGAGGCAGTGGTGAAATTGCCAGTCAGGCTTCAACCGATAACGATAATATCATCGCTGTAATGCAGCTCGATATGACAGGGTATATTGGCAGTACAGAAGATATTATCTTTATGGATGATTATACCGACTCTGGACTCAACAGTTATTTAATGAGCTTAGTCGATACTTATTTGACGGGTGTGAGTTATGGGACTGACAGTTGTGGATATGGTTGTTCTGATCATGCTTCATGGCACAATTTAGGTTATCCGGCCAGTATGCCCTTTGAAGCGCGAATGAATCAGTATAATCGCTCTATTCATACGATTAATGATACCGAAGATAAACTCGATGCAACGGGTAACCATGAACTAAATTTTGCCAAACTCGCCATGGCGTTTGCCATTGAGTTGGGATTTAATACCGAGGCGGGTAATGATGACAGTATTCCTTTGGTTAACGATGTGCCTGTGACCAATTTATCGGGTGCTAAGAGCAGTGAAGCTTATTATGTGTTATCGGTGCCTGCTCAAGCTAGTAGTGTGACGATTGCCACTTCAGGTGGAACAGGCGACGCTGACTTGTATGTAAAATTAGGTGCTAGACCGACTACCAATGATTATGATTGTCGTCCTTATATTGGGGGGAATGATGAAAGCTGCCAATTCACTCCTAATGATGCTGGGGATTATTATGTCATGGTGCGTGGTTATGCCAGCTATGCAGGGATGACATTGTTAGGTTCTTTTTCTGAAGGTAATGGCGGAGGAGACAGTGGTCATTGGCTGGGACAATCGGCGACTAGGGGGAACTGGCTGCAATATGAAGTTACCGTACCCAGTGGAATGCAATCTTTGATTGTCTCAACAACAGGTGGTTCTGGGGATGCAGATTTATACGTTAGGCAAGCGGGGCAGCCAACACTATCGAGTTATGATTGTCGTCCTTTTAAGAATGGGAATGAAGAAACCTGTACCTTGAGTACGCCTGTTGCTGGAACATGGTATATTGGCGCATATGCTTACAGCAATTTTGCTGATCTTGATGTGAGTTGGAAGGCGCAATAAGTTGATAGTTTACGCTAGCTGTTAACTTAATGCTTCTGCTCGAAAAAGGATCGGTATAGTAAAATAAAACCCACTTGTTGGTGGGTTTTATTTTTACCTTGCAATAAAAGTGAGAAGGGTTATTGGTCTAACCAATCATCACCATCCCCCAAGGATAATAGTGTGGCATTGCCGCCAATGGCGGTAATATTATTGGTACGCGTTTTCTCTGTGACGAATTGAGTGAGGTAATGTGGACCGCCAGCTTTTGGACCTGTGCCTGAAAGGCCTTGGCCGCCGAAAGGTTGTACTCCCACTACTGCGCCAATTTGGTTGCGATTAATGTAGACATTACCCACATTGACGCGATCAGCCAAGGCGAGTGCATGGCCTTCATTTCGGCTATGGATCCCCAGTGTGAGTCCAAAACCTGTACTGTTGATGTCATTAATAATGTCATCGAGCTTATTGGCTGCAAAGCGTATGATATGCAAAATAGGGCCAAAATGTTCCTTGTTAAGGACTTTGATAGATTCAATTTCAACGGCTGTGGGTGAGACAAAATACCCCTTGTCACTTCCTTTTGGAAGAGGGACAGACTTTACTAACTTTCCAGTTTGCTTGATATGATCAATGTGGGCATTCAGATTGGCTTGCGCGGTTGCATCAATAACCGGTCCGACATCGGTTTTTAACAAACTAGGATCGCCAATGCAGATCTCATCCATCGCGCCTTTCATCACATCGATGACACGATCGGCAATATCTTCTTGTAAATATAGCACTCTTAGCGCTGAGCAGCGTTGTCCTGCACTGGTAAAAGCGGAAGAAATAACATCATTAACCACTTGCTCAGGCTGTGACGTTGAGTCAACAACCATGGCATTTTGACCACCGGTTTCAGCAATAAGAGGAATGATCGCCCCTTCACGGTTAGCCAGTGTGATATTGATCCGTTTGGCTGTTTGAGTCGAGCCAGTAAAACAAACCCCAGCAATACGCTCATCACGAGTAATAGCTGAGCCCACTGTTGCTCCTGTACCGGGGAGAAATTGCAATACATCGGCTGGGATCCCAGCTTGATGTGCAAGCTCTACAGCACGATAACCAATTAATGACGTTTGTTCCGCGGGTTTGGCAATAACAGTATTACCTGCTGCCAGTGCAGCAGTAATTTGTCCTAAGAAAATGGCTAAAGGGAAGTTCCAAGGACTGATACACACAAAGAGGCCTCGACCTTGTACAAAAAGCTCATTTAATTCTCCCGTTGGGCCATTAAGTTTTTGGGGATGGGTCATCATTTTAGTGGCTTGAATTGCATAATAGCGGCAAAAGTCGACGGCTTCTCTGACTTCATCAATACCATCTTGAATGCTTTTCCCTGCTTCTCGCGTGCATAAGGCAATGAGTTCACATCGGTTTTCTTCTAGTAAGTCAGCCAGTTTGTTGATGGTCTCAGCGCGGACAGCGACTGGTGTTTTTGACCAGCGATGAAAAGATTTGCTGGCACTGTCGAGCGCATTTTCTATGGCCGCTTCATCGGCAAAACAGATTTTCCCCACTATTAACTGAGTGTTGAATGGGCTGTTGACGCTTATGCTGTCGCCTTCTAACGCTTTACCGTCCACTAAAGGGGCACCAGACCATTGAGTGTGATTAAATTGATTGATGGCTTTAAGGAAAGGAATAGATTCTGAATCAATATTCAGGTTTAAACCTTTTGAATTTTGACGATTATCATCGAAAATATGTTGAGGCAATACAATGGCTTTGTTTGCAAACGTCGCATGTTTTTTAAGGTTAACTATCGGATGAGTGATCAGCGAGTTAATGGGGGTTTTGGGATCAATTAACTTATGCACAAAAGAAGTGTTAGCGCCATTTTCTAATAGACGGCGCACTAAGTAAGGTAATAAATCTTTATGGGCGCCAACGGGGGCATAAATTCGAACGCTGGTGGACTGCTTCTCGGCTAATAGCGTGTCATATAACTCTTCACCCATACCATGAAGACGTTGGAACTCATGTTTACGTTCCCCTGCCATATAGGCAATGCTGGCGACAGTTTGTGCATTGTGGCTGGCAAATTGTGGGTAAATGGCTCCTTGAGTTACCTCAGATAATAAATAGCGTGCGCAAGCCAGATACGATACATCGGTGCCAGCTTTGCGGGTAAATAATGGATAACCCGCTTCCCCTTTTTCTTGGGCCCACTTCAGCTCGCTATCCCAATAAGCCCCTTTGACGAGCCTCAAAGGGATCTCATCGCCTTGTTCTTTGGCTAAACGAGTGAGCCAGCATAAAACCGGTAAAGCTCGTTTAGAGTAGGCTTGCACAACAATACCCAGTAATCCCCAGCCTTTAGCGGCGGTTGATTGATAGAGCTTTTGGAATAGCTTTAAAGACAGCTCGAGTCGATCGGCCTCTTCTGCATCAATTGAAATCCCAATGTTCAACTTTCTGGCTTGGGTGATAAGGGCACTGACAGTGTCAAATAGCTCGGTTAACACGCGGGCTTCTTTGGCAGCTTCATAGCGAGGATGCAATGCAGATAATTTAATGGAAATAGTCGGTCTAGGCGCATCATTCTCATTGTAGCGTTTAGCAGCTAAAGCATCGATAGCTTGACTATAATCTTGAAAATATTGCAGTGCATCTTTTTGCGTTAATGCGGCTTCCCCGAGCATATCATAGCTGTGGGTATAGCCCATTTTGCGTTTAGCTTCGCTGTTTTTTAAGGCTTCTTTAATGTTTCGGCCTAATACAAATTGTTTACCCATGATCTTCATTGCTGCGAGCATCGCTTGGCGGATCACAGGTTCACCCATGCGATTTACTAAGCGGTTGAGTAAGTGACTGGGTTGGCCGTCGGTGTTTTTATCCAGTTTGACGATTTTGCCTGTCAACATCAGCCCCCAAGTGGATGCATTGACTAAAACGGAATCACTTTGCCTTAGATGTTCATCCCATTGGGCACCAGATAACTTATCTTGAATGAGCGCATCGGCGGTGGCACTGTCTGGGATCCTAAGTAAGGCTTCTGCCAGACACATCAAAATAATGCCTTCTTGAGTCTCTAAGCTATATTGTTGTAGAAAAGCATCAATGCCTACTGTGAGTCCTTTTTTATCGTATTGACGGACTTGTTTTACTAAGTCTTCTGCGCGGTGATGAATGGTCTCTAAGGTGTCCTTTGATGTGGGCACTAAGGTGATAAGCTCAGATAAATAGGCTTCTTCATCGACGATGTAATTATCGCTAATTGCATTAAAGAGTTGATCAAGAGTTGCAGAGTCATAGAAACCGGAGAGAAGCTGACTGGCTTTAAACATAGTGAATAGTTCCATTTGTGTGCCCGCTTACCTGATAAAGCACCGCTTAAGTTGGATATGGGCTGGTTTTTGTATTTTGTATACAATATATGATTATTTGATCGAGAGTATAACGATAAAATAATGTGAGGAACAAGCGCTAGTTTTGTTATTTTTTACTGGCAACAAAAAAGCCAATGCAAAGGGCATTGGCTTTTTGAATCATTGGAATATAAAAATGATTTACAATTTATTTAAAACCTTGATTGGTATTTGTTTTTATTTCTGCGTCTTGGTCTTGGCATGTAAATTAGAATCATACCGACAAGTGCACCAATGCCCGCAATGATGCCGCCTTCTTTCCACATTTCAAAGCGCTCGTTGGCTTGAATATGATCCAACTTGGCGTTAGCTTCGTCTCTTTGATCCGTTGTGGTTTCAAGGATCGCTTTTAATTTAGCAACTTGCGCTTTGGCATCACTTAAATCTTGAGTATTGGTCTCATTTGAACTTAAAGACTGAGTCAGTTTGACTTTAGTGTCTTCCAATTCTTTTTGAAGTTTAGGGTATTTAAAACGTAAGCTTTCTTCTTTGGTCAGTAACTTAGTTTCAACCCAACCTTCACGCCCCTTAGGATCGATAATTTTGCTGTAGTCACCCTGTGTTTCAGAAAGAAAGGTGACACTTTGACCTGCTTCGACACTGCCAAGTATACGGTATTGGGTTCCGGGTCCACCGAGTAAATAGAGATAGACATCATCAGAGATATAGCGAGTTTGATTGGCCGCCAGTAAGCTTGGGGAGAGTAATAGTAACCCCACTAAAGTCAGGAGTCTTAACACTTCAGAATTCTCTTCAATTAAATATATGAGGACATGCTAGGGATTTAGCGCGCTGTTTGCAAGTGATACTGCTAATTGTTAATGGTAAAAAAGAAGCCTGCTCATAAGCAGGCTTCTATGCATTGAAGCTATTTCAATGATGTTATCTTATGGCGTTAACTAAAAACACCTTTGATGGTAAAGAAGAAAATAATAGACAACCCAGCACCTGCGGGTAAGGTGATCACCCAAGAGACAACAATATTACGAACAACCCCAATATTAATCGCCGCAATGCCGCGAGCCATACCGACACCTAGCACTGCACCCACTAAGGTTTGTGTGGTTGAAATCGGTAAACCTGTGCCTGATGCAATGACAACCGTTGAGGCGGCTGCAAGCTCTGCAGCAAAGCCTCGACTCGGGGTTAAATGGGTAATGTTAGAGCCAATGGTTTTCATGACGCGTTTACCAAAAATAGCCAGACCCATGACGATACCGATGCCACCGAGTGGAAGGATCCACCAAACAAGAGGGGATTTACTGCCAATTTCGCCACCACTTTGTACCACAGAGACAACAGCAGCCAGTGGACCAATTGCATTAGCCACATCATTTGAACCATGAGCAAAGGCCATACAACAGGCTGTTACGACCATTAAAATGGCGAAGACTTTCTCAACATTACCAAACTGTGTTTGGCGATCGGCCTTCGCATCCATTTTGAGGCGTTTAACGGCAATCATACCACCGATAACAACTAAGACCGATAGGCCAACAGCTAAGGCATACGCTTGGCCATTAGTGAAGTCTAAGCCCAAGTGCTTTAAGCCTTTTTTAATGGTAACCAGTGACATTACAAAGGCGGCTAATCCCATGTAATAGGGCACAAAACGTTTAGCATTACTCAATGGATCATCGGTATTGAAGATGAGTTTTTGTACACTTTGGAAAATAGCAAAAGCAATAAAACCAGAAATCGCAGGGGTGACAATCCAAGAGCCAACGATACCACCCACTTTACCCCATTCAACCGCATCGGGACTCACACCTACCGCAGCAAAACCAACAATGGCGCCAATGATAGAGTGTGTTGTCGATACCGGCCAGCCTAGCGCAGAGGCTAAGATTAACCAGATACCTGCAGCCAACAAGGACGCTATCATTCCGTAGACGAGTAATTCGGGCGCATTCACAAAATAGGCTGAATCGATAATCCCTTTACGTATCGTACTGGTGACTTCACCACCGGCAAGATATGCACCCGCAAATTCAAAAATCATCGCGATAATAATCGCTTGTTTAATGGTAATTGCTTTAGAGCCTACCGAAGTCCCCATTGCATTGGCGACGTCATTTGCGCCAATACCCCATGCCATTAAAAACCCAAATGTAGCCGCGATGGCAATTAGCCACGGGCCATTGGTGATTAATACATCAACCATGTCACTGCCTTATTAATCTTATTGTTAGACGCGAGCTAGCATTAGCTCTAAGCGAGAACCAACGCGTTCTGCGAGGTCGGCTAAATCACCTACCCATTCGATGATCTTATATAAAAACATCACATCAATTGGATTCATTTCATTCTCGATGGCAAAAAGTTGGCGACGAATATTGATTTGTAAACTATCCGTATCCTCTTCAATGCTATCAAGCTTGCTGATCATTTTTTCTACTAAAGTCACTTCGCGACCCCGAAAACCTGTTTCTAACAAGTCATCAAGTTCGTTAATGGCTTCTTTTGCCATCCCTACAGCGTCTAAACAACGAGTCAGGTAGGTTAAGAAAGGGGTTTGGATCTCAGTAGGAACAAGTAGTTCACGACCAATGACTCGGCCTGAGATATCTTTCGATTTATTTGCTATTTTATCTTGCTGGGTAAGCAGCTCCAGTAAATCAGTGCGCTCAACTGGCATAAATAAACCACCAGGCAGTTTCAAGCGGATCTCACGTTTTAGTGAATCAGCATCTCTTTCTGCTTGGCTAATTTTTTTGCGCAGCTTAACGGCACTATCCCAGTTTCCTGACATAGTGGCTTCGAAAAATGGGACAAGTAGGGATGAACAATCATATACTTTGTCGATATGCTCTTGTAGAGGCTTTATGGGCGATTTTGCAAACACGCCTAAAATAGAGTTGACTGGCATTGCCGTTTACCTATTTTTGGTTATTCCATTATTGGAAAAATCGGGCGCATGTTAACTCAAGCGCCAACGTATTAAAACTGTGTTTTTGTATAAATGGACCAGTTTTTATTTTAACGAGTTACTTCATAACTGTAAATCGCATCCTACGGCGTTAATATTACAAAAATATTACACGAATGAAGGCTTGATGACAGTTTGATTAAAATTTCATGATGAGGCGTGTTAAAAGTTATATGGCAACGGAAATAGAATTGAAGTTACTGTTTCAGCAACAGAACAAAAAAAGCATTATTGAGCTGTTTAATCATTTAAATGATTGTGAGGCTAAGCCACTTGTGACACTCAAGAATAAATATTTTGACACGCCAGGGTTGCAATTACGCCACTGGGATATGGGGCTGAGGATCAGGCAAGTTGGTTCTAAAAGAGAACAAACAATTAAGACGGCAGGCACTGTGGTGGGAGGGGTGCATAATCGACCCGAATTTAATGTGAATATTGAGCAAGATTTTCCGAATTTGGTTCTTTTTCCGTGTCATATCTGGCCAAGTAATGCACAAGTTTCATTCGTGAATAATGATTTACAATGTTTATTTAGTACCGATTTTCAAAGACTGTGCTGGCATATTAGCTGGAATAATAGTCTTATTGAGGTGGCTTTAGACGTGGGTTCTATCTATATCGACGAACTGAATGAGTCCATTTGTGAGTTGGAGCTTGAGTTGATTTCAGGTAGCAGCGAGACACTCATCACGCTGGCAGAGTACCTGCTTACTAAGATCCCAATGCGCTTTGGGCAATCCAGCAAAGCTAAGCGAGGCTATGCTTTAGCCGCGAAAGCAGGCATTATTCGTGCTGAAAATCGCCAGCAATTGAGCGATACAGAAAAATTGGCGCACTTTAAAGAGCAAGTGAGCCTTATGATTAATCAGCAAGATTCGGCTTCTTATCCTGTGAGAGTCCATGAATGCTTGACGGCAGGGTTAGCGAATTGGTTGGCGTTGGAAGAGGCTTTGGGTGAAGAAGAGATAAGTGACTCTGTGAGTCGATATCAGCTTTTTCAACAGCATTTAAAATTGCTACAAATTGTATTTTCTTATATCCAAGGTCTTTCAGATGAGGGTAAAGCGATGTTTGAGCAGCTAATAGAAGCGATTGACGAAGTCTCATTTGATGATGAAAGGGAAGCCGAACAACAGCAAAATGAGACAAATGATCTGATTGTAAGCGCTAAAATGGCGTCACTCTTCTCTCATACTGACTATGGTAATATTCAACTGATATTATTAAATAATATATTGAAGAGTGAAGATTTTTTAATGGCTTAATGTTCAGCTGTTTAGATTAAGGTTTTTCATTGGACTGGCTTTGGCTGAAATTTTGTTGCGCTATCATCTCTTTAAGTGCACTAATTTCGGCCAGTAATTTATTTTGACTTTCTTCAACTCTTAGACAGTAGTCTTCAAAATCATTACGCATTTCATTTCCATAGGCTTCGAGTTGTTCATGATCGCCAGGCGCAATGAGAATGGAGGCCATATAACCTGAAATAACACCAAAAAAACTAACGCCACAAATAATGACGAGTGCGCCAATCACATGACCTAATGGCGTAATAGGAAAATAATCTCCATAACCGACAGTTGAAATAGTCACAATCGCCCACCAAATAGCATCTTCTGCAGTAATAATATTGGCACCGGGTACACCATTTTCAACAATTAACATAAAAACAGAAGATAAAGTTAAAATAGTCACCATGGCAACGAGTAATCCGGCAAGGGTCGTTTGGTTTCGCTGTGTGACAAGCGGAACCAGTAAAGATCGGGTCATGCGAATTAAGCGGATCACTCTGAGAATTTGAAACAGCCTGGCAAAACGAAAGGCTTCCACTGCCGGAATGCTGGCAATGAGATCGATCCAATGATGTTTTAGGTAATTTTTTTTGTTGGATGATTTAAAAAAACCATAAAAGAAATGGGTCAAAAAAATAATGCAAATACTGGTGTCGATAATAAAGAGCAGATAGCGTGTTTCAGGATTGAGTTTGGCAAAAGCCAAGGTCAACACAACAATCACTGAGAGTAATGATAGTAACATCATTGCTAACAGCATTGGCGTTAAGGCTTCCGTTTTGTGGAGTATTCGACGCTCTGTTTCTTCCATGCAGCAAGTCCATTTCAAGTTTGCAGGGCTTCAGTATAAGCTGCAAGCTTAACGGATGTAAAACTTTTGAAAGCGGTGAGATATTGTTGATGAAAAAGGCTTATTCTTCATCAACAAATTTTACTAAATCATTGAGAACTTGCTTTTTAATTTCTAATTGAGCGTCGATAGGTAGCTGATATTTTTCTGCCAGTAATGCATAATCTTCGCTGCTTAATGAGACGGTCAGTCTAGGACGTTTGGGGCGCTTTGTGACACTGAGGCCTAAAATATCTCTAATTTGATCAGAAGGACTGACACCAGCATCTAGAGCCGCCTTACGAATACTGTACTGAAATTTTTCATCGAGATCGAAAGCCACTTGAGTCGCTTTTGCCGCTTTTTGGTTTTGTTGCCAGTGGGGCGGTAATGATGGTTTACTCATGGCATTATCATCTTGTCATATCAATAAAGCCATCAAACCCAGTTAACGTCGAACTTGGCTTGATGGAATAGGTTATAGCTCTGCAGGCCAGTAATCACGGATATCAGATAGGGGTCTGTAGAGTGTGAGCATCACGTCAGTGACACCTCCTTCATAGACTTCAATATCGATAGCTTTGGTCTCATCATTACTGAGAAGCTGATAAGACTCAAATGCTTCACCTCGTTCACCTTCTTCATCTTGTGGTGGTTTTTGACCACGATAATCGAGTTTATGAAAATAACCGAGATCCGAAAAAGAGACCTGATGATAAGCATCTGCATACCAATTATCAAGCAGATCAGCCAACTCTCCCTTCAGGGAGTGCGTGGTTAGCTGTGCTTTGCCTGGCTCTTCAAAAATATTGGCAAATTCGTCAAGATCAAATAATTGCTCAACTTGATCCCGTGTCACTTTGATGGATAAAGACAGGTAAGTCTCATCATCTTCATCTAATGACAGAAACACAGCTTCGTTGCTGTGGCCTTTGAGAACCCATTCGGCAAATTGCTTACGCTTATATTCGTAAGTATTCACTGTTTCGACCCTAAGCTGTTGCCCACGTAGCTGTATGGGCAAGGCAAAGCTATCATCAAGGGAGATCATGTCTCCCTTGTTAAGCTTGTTAGGATGGTCGAGTTGACGTTTAGGTGCTTCTTTTTTGCCAAAGAGGCCGCTTAGAAATCCCACGTCTGTCTCCTTTAGCCTTTACGTGCTTTAATGCGGTCGAGTACAGCATTGGCATTGGATTTTTGCTCACCAATTCCGGCTTCTGCTAACTTATCATTTAAGGCTTTATCACTATTATCTTCAGCTAATGTTTCTGCGGCTTGAAGACGATCATCAAAAGTTTGTTGACGAGCTTTGATACGTTCTAATGAATCTTTAGCATTTAGCAGTTTTGAATTGCTGCCTGCAAACGAGTCTGTAATGGTCGCCGTGGCTTTTTGCACGCTTTCAGTGGTTTTAACCATGGTTAACTGACGTTGGTAATCAGCCACTTGGCGCTCTGTTTTACGAACAAGCTCTTTTAAGCGAGTAGCATGTGCGGTAAAGCTTTCATTGGCAGATTGTTGCTCGGCGAGCTCTTGTTCAAGTCCGGCAATTTTTTCAGCCACTTCGAGGGCTAAACTTTCATTTTCTTTTTCAAGCGCTTGAGCAACATAACCTTCATGTTCGGCGACAGAGCGCTTTAAGCGGTCGACTTCACGACTGGCTTGCATTTCTTTAGCCATCACATCAGTAAGATCGCGTTTGGCTTTCGTTAAGTGCTTTTCTGCATCACGTATTTCTTGTTCAAAAATACGGGTTGAGTTTGCATCTACGATACTTTGTCCGACTTCAGTGGCGCCGCCACGAAAAGCAGTAAGAATTTTATTTAAAATGCCCATAATAGGCTCCTTTATTTCAAATAGTCGACCAATTCGTCGATGACTTCTAGGCAGTTATCAGACAATACTGATAACTCTTGTTCTACTTCTAGCATGCTTGATTGCACAGAGAGTGCACCATATACAACATATTTATCATCGACTTTTGCAAAAGATGATAAAGGCATGGGAATATTTAATTCCAACATGGTTTCAAACATGGCTAAGCGTGTGTCTGGTTTAACTTCATCTTCTCCCCATAAATAGCTAATGCAGAGAATTTGGTTATCCGTAACCGATACAAATATGGGTAACTCTTCACGGTTGACTATGTTGACTTGCAACACATCCACTTCACCATCAATAGGGTAGCAATCAAATTTAAGACCCGTATGGCTACTATCACCTAAAGCATTGAGGTGATCCGCGATATTGTGTATATTCATGTTTGTCCTTATGACATATTATGTCTTAATTAAAGATTAGCACTGTGACATAATATGTCAAGCACTATCTTACTGTTAATATACCTAAACCTACTTAAACTACCGTTTTTATAACCCTGAAGCATTCAAAGGCATTATCCTTGATCATTTAACCATGCTTGTTGATGATATTGATACAATTGCATTGAACCTAACACATTCACTTTGACTAGTGCTTTATCTTTATAAAATTGTGCGGGAAACGCGAAAGCACCATGGATAAGTTCAGGTGTTAACCAAGGATCGTTCACTGGCAGTTGCTGTAATTTTTGTAACCGTTGCTTAGCATTACTGCCCATTAGGGTGCCAATACTCCAGCCCCATTCACCGAAGCTTGGCACATTATGATGATACTGTTTTACATTAAATCCTGCGCTTTCTAGCGTATTACCAACTGAAATAAAGGCATTAGCGGCGTGGTACGGTGAGGTTGATTGCACCGTAATAGCCCCATCTCGACTTAATAATTCCTTTAGTTTTCGATAGAAAACGTCTGAATAAAGTTTATTTAAATCCGGATGACTGGGATCCGGTAAATCGACAATAATGGCATCAAACATTTTGCCTTCAGCCAGTAATTGATCGACTGCATTATAGGCATCATTAAAGACTAAATTCACGCGGGGATCGTTAAGGGCGTTACCGTTGAGGGCGAATAACGCTCGTTGAAGACGAGGTGGGATGGTGTGATTCGGCTGTTTAAAGATATCAATTAATCCCACATCGAGATCAACAAGAGTGACCTGTTTTGGCTGCCATTTAAGGACTTGTTTCAACCCTAAACCATCTCCTCCTCCAATAATTAAAATATTATCATGGCGAGCACTGGCGGCCAGTGTTGGATGAACGAGAAAGGCATGGTAAATATGCTCATCGCTGCTGGAAAATTGTAATCGGCCATTGATATACATGGAATAAACAGGAGGAAGCGGGGCGGCCCTCAGGCGTTCTGTGAAAGTGAGCTGTTGAAAGCGGGTGGCTTTCGAGTAAATAACCTTATCTTTATAAAGTAAATTATTAAAGTCTTGTTCCCACTTGGGCCCATGTAATGCTAAAAGTACGAGCAAACCACTGGCAATAATATGACCCGCAAGTAATAATTTAGGGTGTTGAATTTTATGCCAAAATCGGCTAATAAAAACAAAACCGGCTAATAAGTTAAAGCTGGCAGTGAGTGCTGCGGCCAGTTGAATATCAATGGCGAGCATGAATGTCACCCAGATAGCCGCGCCAATCCCAGCGCCAATATAATCTGCACCATAAATAGTGCCCGCATTATGTAATAGGTGTTCATCCGATAATGCCTGACGCACGCGCGCAATGAGTGGGATCTCCATGCCGATCATCAGGCCTAATAATACGCCCCAAACATAAGGTAAGTACTGACTTAAATTTTGAAAAGTGCCAATAAAGCCACCGTTGGGTAATTGATCGGCGGGTAAACCTAAGGTGTTGGCGATAATTTGAGGTAATTGCTGGCTAAAACCAATAACCGATGCGGTGATCAAAATGGCTAATGCGCCGCATAGAGCAACAATAAGCTCTAAAACAGCAAAACCGGTGAACGCGCAGCGAATTTTTCGAGCGGCAAAAGCGCCTAAGCCCATAGAGACGATCATCAAGCCTATCATGGTATAAATGGCCGCTTCTAATGCGCCAAGTATACGGCCAGCATAGTGAGATAATAGGTATTCATAAATTAGCCCGCAAGCGGCGAGCACGGCCATGATGCCGAGCAATAACACATCGTCGAACCAAGCTAATTTTCGGTTTTTCACCTGTGGAGTGTTCACATTGGCGTACATCAATTTGTCCAATTATCGTCAAGTAAGGCGATTAGTCATAGAAAAAGGGCAGCGATAAAAACTGCCCGTATGATCTAAGATTAAGCCATTAATGCCATTAAAATTAAGGCAATAGAAACACTGATGGCCATTTCGACCGCAGCGACACCAATATTTTTCTGTTTTTCCACTTCATCGGTAAGATTAATCCTTGCTAAGACTAATTTTTTGACTATGGCTAACAGCACAGATAAGGCAATGAGCATAATGATGGAGAAAATAAGCCAACCCAGCAAATTATTCACATAGGCTTGAGGATCATAATCGATGAAATGACTTGCAGCGCTAAAACTAAAGGCCATAGCTAACAAATATCCGGCATGACGGACGGCAATGGCAATTTCACCTTGCTCTAATGCAGCTTGCATTGAGGCATTTTGATTGCGTTTCGCGTAACGATTCTCTCTCCAGCGAGTCAGTAAAACCAACATTAACTGAGAAATGATAAAGGCGCTAAAGATAGCAATAAAGGTGTCTAAGGTTAAGTCTTCGGCCCACATCAGCACGGAGCGAATAATGATTGCAGTGGCGATTACTGCGCTAGCATCAACAATGGAAACAGCGACATTGCCTTTAATAATGAGATCATTTTTACTGATTTCATTGAGTGCTATCTTATCGTGCAAAAAACGACCTAATTTGATGAGGACAAGCCCAAATACACCATAGGCTGTCATTCCGATTGCCTCGATTAAATATGAGCTCGCGGCTTCCCCCGTAATGGCGCCAGTCAGTACAATACCAAGTGCCATTACGCCACCAGCTGTACTGATCCCAAAGGCGAAATTGTCCTTTTCTGCCAGTTCATGGTGACTGTTTACATTAATGCTCCAACCTTGTAGATAACGCATTAAGGTTAGCAGTATGACGGCAATCGTTAAATCAATGGCTAAAATAACGGCCAATTCTGGTGTTAAACCGTAGTCTTGAAAAAATGTCATATCAGTTCCTTAAATTATTTGCCCCGACGAACACTACGGGTAGTCCGGCTACTGGAGTTACGAAAGCTACTGTCTTTGGAATAAGTTGAATTAAACTTACTGCTACTTTTTGTTTTTGAATAGCTGCTTTTAGTGCCCACAGTGCTGGCTTTTGGGCTGCTGGTGCTTTGGCGAGATAAGCTTGAACCTCCCGTGCGCGTTTTAGCGTAAGGACTATTAAATTGACGTCCTTGGGAGTTGAATTGTTTTTTAGTTCTCTCATAAGTACTATTTTGTGCTGCTGCTTGTTTGGGGGAGGTATATCGAGAGCGACCGACATCGTTGTAATAACTGTAATTACGGCCACTTGACCAACGATCATAGTAGACAGGTCCACGAGTGAGATTGGAAAACATAGAGTACATGCCATACCAAGCCCAAAATGACATGCCATTTGAACCCGTTTGCCAACTGCCATAACTTGGATTGCCGACGAGTTGATTGCCTTCACTGCCATCGACATTATTGGCCAGTTTTGATGCGGCTTGGCTGATGGAGTTTACTCGCCCGAGTTCTCCATTAGACATGTCAGCAACCACATTAACGGGATCGGAGAGCATATCGTTATATTGGTTCGGATCGGCCGCCTCATAAATATTTTTAACCTCAGCAAGCTGCTGATCTAAATCTACAAAATTAGAGGCTGTTTTTGAAGCGATCAAGCGACGTGTCAGCGAGGTAAATAAGGGGCCGTTGGGGGTTGAATCGGTCGCAAGTTGATTTAACAGCGGAGCGAGATCGGGTTTTTGTTTCGCTAATATATTGGTATATTGGCTCAATAAGGTGGCGTTTCGAATTTGGCCATCATTGAGCATACTGGCGAGGGTATCTAACCGTTGTTGAGCTAAGGTTTGAAATTGGGTTATTTTTTCCGGTCTTTCATCACCACATCCTGTTAGCGATAACGCGAGTATGACGGTGAGAACACCTAGCAGCATTCTTGCCATGCTTTCTCCAAATTAATGATTATGGGTATTTTGATAAAAATACCGAATGTAAATTACAATAGGCCAAAATGATTGTGGTACAAAGAATAACAAGTGTTCATTAAAGGGCCAGCTCTTTTGAGTTATTCTTTTCTATGGCAGCATAAAATCAATTGACTGAGCCATATTGCTCTGACATGACAGATTGAGAATGTCAGTCATACAATATGGCTCGTTCAATTGTGGCACAGTTATACCATCGACGACATATTATGTCGATAGTCTAAAGCATTAGGGCCTGTTTATCTTTGGTGAATATTTCTGCAGCAGTTTGTCGTTTCTTTATACAAGGCAGAGCTTATGCGGTGTAGTTATTCTCCATAAATAAGCGATAATGCCGTAGAAAGGAGCGACAAGCGCTGTCCGTAGGATCCGGCTACACGTGTTTTACTCTTTGTTGAGAGGCATTCGCTTAGAATGACTAGGCATCACACCTCTCGCCGCGATTAAAACACGTTTATCTCGGACATAATTTAATCACGAAATATAAACAGGCCCTAGGGGTATTATGACCACGCTTGAACCAGGTAACAAGTTGTTCTCTCAACTTCTTCTACAAACAGCCGACGAAGCTTGGCAGCGATTATCGTCAATTTGGCCAGAGGCTGTTGCGGCATTGAATGATGCTGAGCAAAATGAGCTACGTCGTGTCATGGGGCTGAGTGATTTTATTGCCGAACAGATTTGTCGTCATCCCGATTGGATAGCCGATTTATTGCATGATAAATTGCATACATTTGCACGAGATCAGTTTGCTAATGAGTTACAGACTTTAGTCAAAGATGTGAATGATGAAGAAGTCTTTAAACGGGTGTTAAGGCAATTTAGAAACAAGCAAATGGTGTGTATTGCCTGGCGAGATTTTCTAGGCTATTGCGAGCTTGAGTCAGCTTTACTCGATTTATCTATGCTGGCTGAAGTCTTGGTTGTGGCGGCTAGAGACTGGCTCTATCAAAAAATGTGTCTGCAATACGGTACGCCTTGTGACGATGAAGGTCGGCCACAATCTTTATTCATTTTAGGTATGGGTAAACTGGGGGGCAAAGAGCTTAATTTTTCTTCCGATATCGATTTGATTTTTACTTTTCCTGAACATGGACAGACCAAAGGTGGCCGAAGAGCACTTGAAAATCAAGAGTTTTTCATTCGCTTAGGACAAAGATTAATTAAAGTCTTACATCAAGTGACCAGCGACGGGTTTGTGTATCGAGTGGATTTACGCTTGAGACCTTATGGTGAGAGTGGACCTCTTGTGGTGAGCTTTTCAGGCCTTGAAGATTATTATCAAGAGCAAGGGCGTGATTGGGAACGTTATGCCATGGTTAAAGCGCGTCCACTGGGGGAAGAAAATGAGCATACCCGTGAATTACTGAATATGTTGAGGCCTTTTGTTTATCGGCGCTATATTGACTTTTCAGCTATCGAAGCGCTTCGAAGAATGAAGCAGTTAATTACTCAAGAAGTGCGTCGTCGTTCACTCGTTAATAATATTAAATTAGGGGCCGGTGGGATCCGCGAAGTTGAATTCGTGGTGCAAAGTTTTCAATTAATTCGCGGTGGACGTGAACCGACATTAAGACAGCAAAGTCTTTTTGCGGCCATTGAAAATTTATACCAATTAGGGGTATTAGAATATTTAGCCGTTGATGAACTGAAAAAAAGCTATGTGTTCTTAAGGCGAGTCGAGAATTTGCTACAGGCGATTAACGATGAGCAAACGCAAACTTTGCCAGAGGATGAACTTAATTGGCAACGCTTATGTTATGGATTGCAAGTGCAATCGCCTGAAAAGCTTAAAATGAAAATCGATGCCGCCATGAAAACAGTCCATGGGCATTTTATCGACACGATAGGGGGACAAGAAAAAGAAGATAATGATCAAAGCTGGACTCATCAGCTTTGGCTTGCTTACACCGAAGAAGATATGCAAGTCTTGTTTGACGAGCAATATATCAGTGATACTCAATTTTGGCCGGTATTACAGCAGTGGCGAGAAAATATTACCAGTCGAACCATTGGTCATCGTGGGCGAGAGACCTTAGATAAATTAATGCCGAGGTTGTTTACAGAGCTTTTTTTGCAAACAAGCCCTTCTGGAGCATTCGCTGCGGTCTCAAGCGTGTTGGACAAAATTTTAACGCGGACGACTTATCTAGAATTGCTGTTTGAAAATTTAGGCGCCCGTCAACAATTAGTCAGATTGTGCTGCGCAAGCCCGTGGATCACGGAGCAATTAGCTAACTTTCCTATGCTACTTGACGAGCTTATCGATCCTGCCCAGCTTTATCACACTACCTCGTTAAGCGATTATGCCAGTGAATTAAGGCAGTATTTACTTCGTGTGCCTGAAGGCGATTTAGAGCAGCAAATGGAAGCACTTAGGCAGTTTAAATTAACCCAGCAATTGAAAGTGGCCGCTGCGGATGTAACAGGCATATTACCCGTTATGGCTGTGAGCGATCATTTAACCTTGCTTGCTGAGGCGATTACAGAGCAGGTGGTTATTCAAGCTTGGGCGGAACTTAAAGCACGCCATGGTGTTCCCGCTCATTTAAGGCAAGGTGAAATGGGCTTTGCGATTGTGGGTTACGGAAAAGCCGGCGGAGTCGAGCTAGGCTATGGCTCCGATCTTGATCTGGTTTTTTTGCATAACAGCCCTGGGCAAACGGAAACCAATGGTGATAAGCCTATTGAGGTGGGCCGTTTTTATCTTAAGTTGGCTCAGCGTATTTTGCATTTATTTTCCACTCGTACTTTATCGGGGGAATTATATGAAGTGGACATGCGCCTTAGGCCTTCAGGGGCTTCTGGTTTGTTGGTGAGTGAAATAGAAAGTTTTGGTGAATATCAAAAACAAGAAGCGCATACATGGGAGCATCAAGCTTTAGTGAGAGCGCGGTGTTTATTTGGTGATAATGAATTATTGAGTCGATTTGGTGAGATTCGAGATGAGGTCATTCGCCTGAAACGAGATACGACCCAGTTAGCAATAGATGTGAAAACCATGCGTAAAAAGATGTGCGATCATTTACTGAAAGTGAAAGCAGATACCTTTGATTTAAAACAGAGTTGTGGTGGTATGGTTGACATTGAGTTTATTGCTCAATATCTCGTGCTTGCCCATGCTCATGAATATAAAGAGCTCGCGGCATGGTCAGATAACATCCGTATTTTTAGTATGTTAGCCGATTTAGATTTGATTTGTATTAATCAAGCTGAATATTTAACTCAAGCGTATTGTTTTTTAAGGGATGAAAATCATAGACTCACTTTGCAACGATTACCTGGATTATTACCCGCTGAGAAAGTGGAGCCCAGTGTGCATAATGTGAGGTTGATTTACCAAGAGATGCTAGGGGAATAAGAAAGAACTCAGAGCCACCTTAAGGTGGCTTTTTTATTTATCACTTGACGGTTTTATTATGTTTATTATTAGAGACTAAAACCAAGCCGCTGGGGTTAATCAGTTTGCGCGTAGTGAGGAGTAACGCTGTAGTGACTGACAAAATAATCATGACAAAAATGGCGATTAAGATCACCAGTTGATATTTAATGGCAATGATAGGATCAACGCCCGCCAATATTTGTCCTGTCATCATACCGGGTAAAGTGACCAATCCTGTGGTGCTCATTGATGCTAAACTGGGGGCTAACGCCTGTTGCACTGCTGCTTGTATAAAAGGAAAAGCGGCTTGCCTTGGACTTGCACCGAGTGCAAGCAAGCCTTCATATTCCACCTTTCTATCCTCAAATGCGCTAAAGAGGCGTTGTAAGGCAACAATGTTTCCGCTTAGGCTGTTGCCCAATAGCATGCCAGCGAGGGGAATTAAATATTGTGCACTATAAATGGGTGAAGGTGACAGTAACCCTATGAGTATAATGAAGAGTAATGGAATAAGTCCCGCTAATAAACCACTAAAAATGGGAATGAAAAGTGGCTTTTTGGGCAGATGACTCTTACCTATGATGGAGCTGGTACCAATTAATGCCATTAATAGCAGCCAAAGTACATTTACCCATAAGCTATTTAAAGTGAATAAATATTGTAAATACAAGCCAACAAGCACTAGCTGTATAGCCATTCTCAGCGCGGAAATTATGATTTCTTGTGTCAATGCGAGTTTAAGGAAGTAATTAATGCCTAAGGGGATAAGTAAAATAAAGCCAAATAGCGAGAGCTCAAGCCAACTGATCTCAATAATTGATTGCATCGTTAAGCCCTATAGGTTGAATGAGTATGCCAGTGGATACAGAGATAATTCAAGTATACCGTTTGAATGTGACGAAGTGATATTAGAATGAAATTGTTTTTACTTGCATTCAGGTCAAGGTGGGAGTATCACTAAATAGAGACTGTTATTTTTCTTTTCTCTATTGATGAGGAGTCTTCCATGAGAAATGAAATCGATGTACATCAAGCTTTAGCTGTGGTGAATAAAATCACTCGAGATGGCGTCAAACAAGAGGGGGCCTATCATTTTGAGGGATTCACCGTTGAGCCTGACAGTGATGGTTACACGGTTGTGTTAACCGATGGCCGTACCAGCTTAACGCTTTTTTTTCATAATAAGTATGAATTTGACTATCCAGATAAAACCGCCTTAGACAGTTTTATGCACCGCTACTGGGCGGTTTATGGAATGTGACTTTTTAAATGTCACTAGCCCGGTCGTCAGTGTTTGTCGGGTTGATGTCGTGTCTATGACGGTTATTGATCAAGGTGTGATTGAAAATATTCTGCCAGTATATGGATTAAGTTGAATTTGAGATTAAGACAAAATGACTGGCAACTTTTTTAACAATAAAGCTAATTCAAAACAAACACTCGACATAAATAAGTTAAAGGCTCTTAGGGAAAATCAAGCATGGACTCAAGAAGAGTTAGCCCACTTGTGTAATGTGTCTACTCGCACCATTCAGCGGGTAGAAAAAACCGGGCACACTTCAAAAGAAACCCTTAAAGCCATTTCATCTGCGTCCGAGTGATTTTTTTATTCAAATAGCACCAAAATTGACGCCTATTGAACATAAAAATCAGGCTCGTGGGCGTTATATCGGGTTTGCCCTACTGTTAAGCTCGGCGTCTGTTTTATTTGGCATTAATGTTTATGCTGATAGTGAAACGAAAATAGTCTCTGACTCAATAGAGACCTCTATGGACGGCAAGAAAATGATTTATGCGGGTGATGTTCAGATCACAGCAGCAATGGATAATATCGATTCAATCGTAGCGGACAGTGTTTGGACACAAGGATCGGCGGCCGTATACACTGGGAATGTTCAGCTGACTTTAGCGGGAAAAACCTTGAACCTCAAAGACACTATCGTGACGCGAGGCGCTGATAACACCTATCAATTGCTTACCGACAGGGCAACAATGCCAGTGAAGACATTTTGATACTTACTGTTTAGTAAGTGAAATTGTAGAATATTTGGTAGCATTTGTGAGAAGTTAGTAATTGGAATTGTCCTTTGTTTCTTATGGCGTTCTCTTCGTTCATATTGTATTTATTCACTACTTTCCATACTTTACTTTTTCTGCCTTATGACTTCATTTCAATTTTAACAGTCCGTTATTTATTGATGATTGTTCAAAAATAAACCGATCGAGATAGCCTGAATAAATTAAGACTAAAGTTGTATTCCTTGTGTGTTAATATCGCCAATTGTTTCTATATTGTATTGATTTGTGCTTTTTTGTGTCTGTTTTGGGTAATTGATGGCGGTGGTTGATGTTTGGTTTTAAGTCAGTGTTTAGGGCAAGTTTGTTCTTTTTTGTGGTAATGATCAATTCAAAGATGGGGTTTGCAGCATCAACTAATATTTCGAAGATTTATATGGGTGAAGGGCAATTTTTATTAACAGTTTTTGACCCTAAAGAACTTGAGGCGCAAACACAATCAGAAGATGAAATTTTTATTCCTAGAGTTTGCGATATTTTAGATGAAATTGATCCTGCTGATAAAATAGATGGCGGTGTTGAGGATGACAGAAAAGATAGCATTGGAAGCTTTGCTCAAGTAGAAACGCAATTATCATCAATTAATACCAGTGATACATCAAGCAGTTCAGTTAGTCAAAATTGCACTGACTATCAATGGTCTCGTTCTTTAATTGAAGAGGGACAGTTAATTTCACAAGAGTCTGTTGGGGTGGCTGATACTTTAGGTCAAGGTTTATTACCCGAAGGGGAGTATGAATATACGTATCAGCGATGCCGTTCGGGAATTTGTTCTGCGATTACAAGTCCTTTAATTATCCAAGTACAGAAACCGATCCCTCCTGTAAAGTTAGCGGCTTCCTATAATGCAGCGTTAAGCATTAATCTAACATGGCAAAAAGATCCTAGTGCGAAAGACAGTATTATCGAAGAAAGCGTGAATGGTTCAGCTTGGCAAAAAGTATACAGTGGCACTAAGCAATCATTAACGGTATCGGCGGGTTTTGGGCGATATCGATATCGAGTAAAAAACTGTTCTTATGGTGCTTGCAATGATTATGTCAATTTTAAAGAGATCATCATCAATAAGCCTGTGAGCGCAGGAAAAATAGTTGAACTCGATTATCAATTATTTAAAGACAGTAAAGGGAATTTTTACCTTAAAGCACCTAACGAGTTTGTGCTCATTGCCAGTGATATTTCCATTCCTTTATTTGTCGAATCAAGATTGCCAGTACTTATGTTGTCTAAATTGCAAAATAAGTGGAATATTTCGGAGATTGCACTCGATTATTTTAAGGTACAAAAAGCCCAAGCTGTGACAGACTATCAACTGAAGTATGTTGATCAAGATGGCAATAAAAATAAAGAGCTCATTGTTTCATTAGGCCAAGGCCGCGAGTTTTCACATTTGGTGATATCAGATATTAATTCAAGTGCACATGCTGTTGCTGAATATGATGCGGCGGTACTGTCTGATAATCCTGAGGCCGATGTGAGGCCGACTAAAGTTCAAAATCCATTAGATGATACTGATAGAGGGGAAGTCGTCGGTTCTATTCCTGCTGAGTTTAAAGTCACTTCAATGGGAACAGCCAATTATAACATGCCAATTGAGCAAGCACCGGGAACCGCAGGGCTAGTGCCTAACTTGAGCTTGGATTACAGTAGCAGTAGTGGAAATGGTTGGTTAGGTGTGGGTTGGAGCATCGGTGGTATTTCAGTGATTACACGATGTCCTCAAAATAAAGAACAAGATGGTCAAGCCAGCGGCATTAGTTTTACCGATACCGACCGTTTTTGTCTTGATGGTAAAAAACTATTTGTAAAAAACGGTGGCCAATATGGCAGTAGTTATTCTAAATATCGTCTAGAAACCCATGAGCCACTCGATATTGAAATTATTGAGACGAACCAATTTGGCGCAACTAAATTTACAGTTAACAATATCGATGGTTCACAGCTTATTTATAAAGGCGTCAATGTAACCTCTTCACGTGGTGCAGTGGCATGGCCATTATGGAAAAAAGTGGACGCTGCAGGTAACGAAATAGTCTATCAATATACCAACAGTAATGTGAATAGCTTAAGTTATCGTCTATCGTCAGTAATTTATGCAAACGGGCTCAATAGCATAGAATTTGACTATGAAGACCGAGAGGATATTAAGCAAGGTTATTCAGCAGGTTATCGGTTTAGCATTGATAAACGGTTAACAACAATAACGTCTTATGTGAATAATCAAGAATTACGTACCTATCACTTTGATTATGTTTATGGCGCGGCCACCAAGCGCAGCTTAATAAGCTCAATTCAGGCTAGTCGTGGTGATAGTTATCTGCCTAAAACCCAATTCGATTGGGCTGAAGGGGATGTGAGTTTCGCTAGTGAAGTCAAATACAGTAATAACAATAACGATAGCTATAAAGATAACCGCATATCATCCCCTTTACCTTATTTGTTATTGGATATGAATGGAGATGGCATACAAGATTATTGGAAGCTAAGGGATGATTCTAACTCATCCAGTGATGATATTATTTTTATTAAAGGTGGCGCAACCTTTAAGCAAACTGCTTATTTTGAAGATGATGCTAAGGCTGATTTTCGCTTTACGGCAAAAGTAATTGATGTTGATAATGATGGTCGTGATGATGTTATTTTTAGACAAGCGGGTTACTGGCAAATTTACCGTTCTCACTTGGATGTCAATGATCCCTATGCCATTGATTATAAAATTGGCACAGGCGCTATTAATACCAATATTCGCTCGCAAGGCGATCATATTAAAATTGCTGATTTTAATAGTGATGGCTACGCCGATTTTGCTTATCAGGTAGGTGACAAGTTAATTGTTCATTTTAATGAATTTAAGACTCAAGGATTTGGGCGTTTTTCCGCAGCACAACAATGGACAATCCCTGGGGTGGCGAGCGCTAGAAATGCCTTTCCATATTTTTTCCATGATGACTACTTTTTAAAAAATTACATTAAGGTGTTGGATATTGATGCCGATGGGATAAATGATTTTCTCTTCGGCATTCCTGAGCATGATTTTAAAACCGTAAATATTACTCCTTGGGGACCTCGTACAGGCCCTTTTGGTGGCAGATGGAAATTATTTAACCTTAAGAATAATCAATTAAGTTTTGTAGAAACAATTGAATATTTTAATACGCCTAAGAACCTTTATACAATTGCACAAGGGGCTAGTGGTATAAGTTATGGTGATGTGTCTGCATATGGTAATGGGATCATTACTAATTCATTAACAGTTGAAGATTTAAACGGTGATGGTTTAGCAGATCTTACTTATTTGAAAATACATATTGAAAATCCACGTACTTATATTGATGAGGGCGAAGTTTATGTCCGTTTTAATAAAGGAAATGGTGAGTTTACCGATGAGCAGCATTGGTTAATAGTTAATGTAGATGATGAAGGATTACCCAATTTTCATTTAGCTGACATTAATGGTGATGGCTATACTGACTTTCTTATTAAGAAAAATGGCTATTACTATGTGCATTATTTTGATGGGGAAGGATTAAGCGCTCCCGTCAAAACCAGTATTCCCAGTTATACCGGCATGATTGATCAATTTGTGGACTTGGATGGTGATGATAATGCCGATTATTTACACCTCAATGGCCGACTATCCAATTTTAGATCTACAAGTGGTTTACGAGATGTTATTACCAATATTACTGATGGTTATGAAAATGAGAAGGTCATTACTTATACGAGCCTTACCAGCAGTGCTGCACTGACTAAATATACTCGTGAGGTCGATGGATATACCAAAAATTGGGGCAATGGCAGCTTAGTGGTGGATGTCAATCAACCTTATAAAGTCGTCACTAAAGTGACCTTTAAGGCGGGGTCATCCGAGTCAACCAGTAGTTATGTGAATTATTTTTATCGCGGTTTAAAGGCGCAATTTGGCCGTGGTATGTTAGGTTTTGCTGAGGTCTCTAATTATGAGTCAGACACTAAGACAAAACGGGTAGCCACTTATCATCAAGATTTCCCTTATACAGGCTTATTAAAATCAACTAAAACCTATGTTGATTCAAAGCTGATTAATGAAACGAAGAAGAATTATAAACGGTATTTAAATACAGGTTATGTTTATTCATCGCTTGAAGAAACCTTTCAATATGATTTAGCGACGACAGATGCGTTATCTTATACGCAATTGAAAAACGAGTTGCCGGATGCGTGGGGGAATTTTGGCAAAGTCACGACGCTCACCAAACCTTCTGCTTCCAGTAGCACTTGGTATAAAAGTACTGTTAATAATACTTATGAACATGCTGATTCCTTTTTAGGCGGCAGATTAACGCATCAAACGATAACGAAAAGCCGCAGTAGTGAAGCGCAAAGTATTTCTACCCGTCAGCATTTTGGTTATGACAGCTTAGGTTTACTTGAATTTACCGAAACCGATGGTTCCCAAGGTTCAGGTAGTGCGCCCGATGATGAACTCAGTGTAAATTTTTACTTAAAGGAAGCGTATACACGCGACAAGTTCGGTAACCTTGTGTTTGTTAAAACCACGGGAGATGGCATTAAAACTCGTGCAATTGAGTATCAGTTTGACACTTATGGCCGATATGCTACGAAAGAAATAGTATATCGAGGCTTTCCAACCGATGATTATGCCTTAACCACTCAATATACTTACCATTCTGTTTTGGGCGCTAAAACCAGTACCCGTTCCCCTAATGGCCAAACAGATTATTATGGCTACAGTCAATTGGGTCGGCTGAATTTTGAATATCGAGCCGATGGCACATTCTCGAGTATCGATTTACAAAAATGCACCAATACCTGTGTCGATGGCGCTTGGTATTATCAGACACAGACCGAAAGCCATGGTGGCGACAGTGTGGTTTACTTTGGCAGTAAAGGCCGAGAATTAGCAAATAAAACCCAAGTCATTGAAAGTTATAATGGTAGTGGGGTGACCCAAAGTTGGTTATGGACGCGACATGCCTATAACAGGGAAGGTCAAGGTATAGGAACCAGTATTCCGCATTTTAGTGATTTGGGTTTGACGCAACTGCGTGAAACGACTTTCCAATATTTACCACAAGGCTATGCGGGTGTTCAATATGATGCCGTGGGCCGAAAAGTGGCTGCAAAAGATGCCAAAGGCAATAGTTGGGCCATTGAATATGATGGTCGTACAGTTAAAGAGACTGATCCAGATGGTCGAGTACAGTCAAAAACAACCAATGTGATCGGTGAGCTTGTTGAGTCCACCGATGTCGATGGTAATAGCCTTTCTTATAAGTATGATGCGGCGGGTAATTTAACTCATGTTATTCGTTCGCACTCTGCTCATTCTGGTGGTTCGGGCAATATTATTACGCGTAATTATTACGATCACTTAGGCCGCAAGGTTAAAATGAGCGATCCTGATAAAGGCATTATTCAGTATAAGTATGATGCGGTTGGCAATATCATTTGGCAACAAGATAATAAAAGCCAAGTCACGACCCAAGAGTTTGATGCCTTAGATCGCATTATTGTTCGTCAACGTCGATTTGCCAATAGTGTATTAGATCAAGATACTCAGTGGATCTATGACACTCGCGCTTACGGCAAAGGCTTAGTCAGCCGAGTCAGTGATAAGGTTAATAACATCACTCAAGATTATCACTACCATTGGTTGTCTAAAGTCAATCAACGCAGCTTAACTTTTAACACTGGCAGTAGCACAGATCGTTACACTGAGCGGACGTTATTTTATGGGCCAGAAAATGCCTATGCGGTGAAAACTGAGATCGATGCCACGGGGTACGGTATAAAGAATACCTATACGGATTTTACTTTAGTTAAGCGTCATAATTTAAAATACAACAAGTTGTTATGGCAATTTGGTAAAGCCGATGCGTGGGGGAATACCACAGAGTATCAGCTAGGTAATAAATTGCTCACCGAGCAAGAATATGATGAGTATACGGGGCATCTAACCTCGATTAAAACGGGTCAATCAGGCGGAGTGCAAAATTTAAGTTATCATTTTGACAAATATGGTGACTTAGAGTATCGCTACGACAACTTAAATAATATCGATGAAAGCTTTGTTTATGATGATCTACATCGACTAACGGATATTACCCTGAGTAATGGCGGCGGGACGCAGCGCTATGCGATTCGTTATGATGAGCTGGGGAACATTATCAGCAAAACTGATGTGGGCACGTACCATTATGAGTCTGGACGGCCTCATGCCGTCAGTCGCATCAGTAATGGCGATTTAGCGGGCAGCTTTAGTTATGATGCTAATGGCAACATGACAAGTGGTGGTGGCCGTAGCTTAGTTGAATACAATACGGTCGATAAACCCACTTTAATCAGGGCAGGCAGCCAAACCACAGAGTTTGAATATGGTTTTGATGGTGTGCGCTTTAAACGGTTAGATAAAAATGGCAGCAGTGTAAAGCAAACCTTGTATGTGGGTAATGTCGAGTTTACCCGTACCAATGGGGTGATGTCGTTAGTGCAGCGCCATTTAGCCGGCGTCGCGGTCGAGATGGAATATTTTGGCGCTAACAGTCGTCAAGTATTAAGCTACTTGTATCGCGATCATTTAGGCTCTGTCACTGTAATGACCGATGCCAATGGCAAGGTCGTCAGTGAACACAGTTTTGATGTTTGGGGGCAACGCCGCGCATTACAAGTGGGCAGCGACAACCCGTTAAAGCCGTTAAATCGTGCCATGGACTTTGCCCATGCCGATTACAATCGCGGTTTTACAGGCCATGAGCATATCGATGAGTTAGGGATCATTCATATGAATGGTCGTGTCTACGATCCTCGCCTCGCGCGCTTTTTATCGGTCGATCCCTTAGTGGCCGACGGCACTAATTTACAAGCTTATAATCGCTATAGCTATGTACGCAATAATCCCCTCAATGCGGTCGATCCCAGTGGTTATTCGGTGGTGGCTATTTTGGCACAAGTTGTGGCCATTTTAGTCGCTGCCGATATGGTCTATGAAGCGGTGGCAATTGCTTATTATATTTATATGATTTATCAGGCGGTGGAAACGGTATACAACTCAGTGCAAGCTTTTAAATATGGTGATGGCGGGCCTGGGGCGATTGCCAATGCCGCCATGGCGGCTTATAGCGTCTATGGTTCAATGAAAGGGATCAGTGATACAGGTGCGGATTCATCCACCAAAGGTGCGGGCGCTGAAGGGAATCAAGTTAACCAGGCTAAGGGACAAACTGATGGCCGCACTAATACCTATGGTGGTGCTGTTCAACGAAATACTGCGGGCTCAGTAACGGGACCCGCACCGACTTTGGCACAATTTCAAAATAAATCGGACTTAATGGGGAGTTGGGGTGGCGATCTTCCCATGAACACCTTAGTGCATGAAGCCGATTATTGGATGGGGGCTGCAGATTGGGATTTCATGGCCCAAGTGAAGTACAATATAGCATTGGCTCAGCACAATTTAGTCACAGCAGCGGGGATAACCCCAAAGACCTATTTTACTGTGGTGAATACCATTTCGATGGCGGGTGGTGTCGGTGTCATTGCCAAAGCGGCAACGAAGAAGGTTGTTGCAAAGAAAGGGCCTGTGTTGTCAGATGAGGCTTGGTACAAAAATGCACCAACCCAAGTAAAACCTGGTACTAAATTTTTGACCCATACAAAGTTTAATCCCAACACCAAAAAGTTAGAATACTCTGAAGTTAAGTATGATCAATATGGTCGGCAAATAAAGAGAACTGATTATACTGATCATGGTTATGGTGATATTAGTAAGCCTAAGGAGTACCATTCAAACCCACATTCTCATTCGTATGAATATGGCCCTAAATTTGGCCCTAAGGGAAAACAGACAAGGTTAAATCAATGATTGAAATTGAGAGCTTAAATGAAAAACTAATAGTGTATAATTGTGTTTACTCTATTCATTTAGATGTTGATGTTGACACTTTACAATATAATTTATTGTTGACTTTAACTGAATCTGAAGATTTTTATACGCCTAAATTTCAGCTTCATTTTTTGGATATAAGTGATTTGAAAGTTGCTGATGTGGGAGGAGGTTTAACTCAATTTATGCACCTTCAGATTAATAGTGTAAATGACGGTTTAGAGCGTAATAGTTATAGATTAATTGATTGTGAGGAAAATAAAGTTTCTTTCAATTTTTACGATGTCAAAGAGTTGCTTGAGAATTAGGAAATTGTTGTAATCAAGTGATAGGTGATAGCCGAAGTAAAACGACCTACGTCACTTTCTTCACCAATAAATGCAAATCATGTATGAAGGCAGAGAAACACAATAAAGATTAGTCTGGCTTAGTGTTAACAATGAAGCGAGTACATTCAAGGTAATGTACTCACTTCATCCCTATTCCCTATTTATTCCCCTATTCATTTCCCAATTCACTCTATTTATTACTCTCTAAATAGCCCGCTAATTCGGTTAAATTCGCAAGCTGCTGGTGGGCAACAATCCACTTTGGAAGGTGCTGTTGCTCGGGCGCGGGGATCGCGATGGTGTGCATGTTGGCAGCGCGGGCGGCGATCAGGCCGTTGAACGAATCTTCAATTGCTAAGCAATGATGGGGCGAGACGCCTAATGCATCAGCGCAGTTAAGATAGACTTCGGGATGAGGTTTGCCGTGGGCGAGGTGCTCTGCGGACGTTGTCACTTCAAAGTAATGCGTGATATTAAGCTTCGTGAGTACGGTTTTAATCATAATGGAGGGGGATGAGGTGGCAAGACCGATTTTAAGCCCGTGAGCTTGGCAGTAATCAAGGGCTTCAATGACACCATGCATAGGCTTTGCATTTTGATTAATAGTGATAATAGCTTGATTGATAATCCGTTCAGCGATGGCGTGATTACTGTTTTCTTCGCTATGCTTTCCTTTTCTTTGATAGTCTGGCCAAGGATAACGTTTATACCAGTACTCAACCAATTGATCGATCCTCAGCCCCGTAGTTTGTAAAGTGTCTTCATAGGTGATGGGCAACCCAAGTGCGGTCATGGTATCAAACTCGACTCGTTGCCATAAGGGTTCTGAGTCAATGAGTACACCGTCCATGTCGAAAATAACGGCGTGAATGTCAGGAAAGGCCATAGTAAACCTAAGATAATAATAGACAGATTGTCATCTTAGCCTTGTTGGAATGATTTTTCAGTAAGATTTATGTTAGCCAAGGATCAGCGCCACTAGAAATGGCGCTGAGGGGCTCTATAAAAATCGCTTTTCGCTCTAAAAAAACTTTTCACAAATATAATCGAATATCAATTAGATTCTTTCACCATTCACGGTCAAACCCACATCGATGTTATTGCGGGTGGCATTGGAGTATGGGCATACTTGATGCGCCGTTTTAACCAGCTCTACTGCTTGAGTTTGCGGTAAATCCAGTGTAACGGCAAGACTTGCCGTTAATGCAAATCCGCCTGTGTCTTTAGCGCCGATGCCGATATCTGCTGTAACCGGTGCTTGGGTTAATGGAACCTTAGCTTCTTTGGCTACATGTAAAATAGCATTAGAGAAACAGGCGGCATAACCTGCTGCAAAAAGTTGTTCTGGGTTGTTACCGGCGCCTGAGCCGCCCATTTCTTTTGGGTAGCTTAATGATAAAGACAGTTGACCATCATTGGTGTTAACTTCGCCATTACGGCCAGCAGATGCGGTTGCGCTTGTTTGGTATAACGTTTTCATAATCGGAGCCTTAAAAGTTATCAATTTTTGGTGTGCTCAACAATGTAAATTGATATTTAAGTTGTGCACAATTTATCTTGTGTTCACTATAGCGCTGCTAACGGATATTTGCAACTAGGTTGTGCACAATTTAATTTTTAAAAAAGGTAATAGATGGCATATAGCAATATGAAGTTTATATAATAAATTGTTTTATATGGTTTTTTGTTTTTTGCGAGAGTTTAAATATTTATGCTGCATGGGATAGTGCTAGGTAATAAATAATCATAAGGTTCACCGTCAGGATTATATGATTGACGAGCAATAATTGCAGTCTTTATATCGTTTTCAATGCGCAGCAATTGATTTTGAAATTGGGTTAAAGGCCCATTGGCTTCGGTGACTTTTTTGTCTTTAAACCAAGGCTTGTAGGGAAAATGGTTGTCTTTGTATTCCCCCAGTTTTCGATAGTGGATAGAGCCCAATAGGGTTAACATCACTTGTTGTTCCAGTGCGATAACAATGGGCGGAAGGGTCTTTAACCAAGCGGCTTCATCATTCCTTGATTTGGGGCGCTTATCCCATATAGCCCCTGTCATAATAGGTGAAAATGACATTAAATTACGCTGAGGAAAGTTAATGGCAGCATGTTGCGCGCTGGTGGTGAAAATGATCATGGTTAATACTTCAGAAAGAATATGACGGCTGGTTAAGGTAGGAATATTATGGATTTTTCCTAATGAATGCACTTCGTTGTGCCAAGCTTGTATTTCATTATCTGTGATGACCTCATCATCACTCTCATAATATAGGTACACATAATTTTCACTCCATTGAGCAATGGCATGCCAAACTTTAAGCCCATCATCTCGATAGGGAAAATAAGGCAGAATTTGTGGATCAAACACGCCGCGGCGACTTAATTCATTTGGTAAGTAAGATCCTGAAAAATCAAATGATAACCGACTTTTTACAGCGGCTTGTTGCGAAGCGGTTATTTGGCCTGCAAAAATATTGGCGATAGGACCATGAGCGGCAATTAAATTGGATTCTAATTCAGAGTTTATAAATAAAGTGCCTTCAAAATGAGGCAGTAATAAACGGTTAATGGGGTGGCAGTGGGGTAATTGCCTATGTGTTGCAATGGCGAAGGCTTCTGCAATGAGGTGGGTTCGCCCAAAATGGACGATTAATTCATGATAGTTTGCGTCAGCATAATTGACACTGTTTTTGGCATATTGCCAAAGGTAATCGGTTTCATCATGGCAAGGAGGAGTGAATATAGGGCTGATGGCTGGATCTTGTGTTAACTGAATGGCAATGGGCATAAAGTGGTGTCTGTTTGCATTTAACAGGAAGGCGGCAATGGGGGCGTTGAGGTTTTTTTTACGATGTTGAAAAATGCCAGTTTGCTCTGTGAGGCTGGTGAGTGATTTGTAATCGCTAATAAAAATACGCTGATCTTGTAGTGCCTTATCTAGGTTATCATGGCCAATAAATAAGTGCTTAACCATGTCATTAGTCAGCGGAAAGTGTGAGGGAAGTTGTGTGATATTTTTCAGTAGCATAGGATTGGGGCCCGCCAGTCTAAGATTGGCAAAGCTTTGATCTTTTTTCATTTGACTTGCAATTCGCGGCAGCTTTAGAGTTTTAAACAGTTGCTGGTACTGTTCAGTAGACAGGCCTGATTGTGTGTTGTCTTTCTCCAATTGATGCAAGATGCGATCAATCTGTTTAATGTTATTTTGTATTTCAGGCCAAGCGATATTTTCAACATCATCCATGAGGCTTTTTCGATCAAATTCAGTATGATGGATAAGGTGCATAAAGGTATGCCATAGCGAATGATGATGGGGCGCTTGATGTAACTTTAAGTGCTCGATAATGGGTAACATATTTTGGTGACTGTCTTTTAAGGCGGCTAAATCAATATTGGGTGTGACCTTGAGCGGGAAATCTTCCATCACCACCAAAAAGTTATTGATGATTTCAGATAATGTAATACAAATTAAACTCTTCCACTCTTGCGTGGGCAGTTCTTCTTCATCAAGCTGGCTCACCAATGGCACACCCATTAAATTGGCCGAATGCATATTCCACTGATAGCACTTTCTTTGTTGTTCCAGAAAGTGGTTGCGTTCATGTTTTTGCGCCGTAGAAGCATGTTGAGGCAAAATGGGAGTGTGACTGTCCATGGTGCTTGATCTTTATGTGTTAGACCTATTATTAAAGTAAAGGTCTATACCCGCAATAATTCAAGATGCTTGTTTTTTGTGCGCATCGAAGTGTGTGATCCAAGGCGCATCTTTATGGCTATTGAGTGACATTGTTATCACACGGTAATGATTAGGTTTTTAAAACAGACAGTAATTCGAGTAATTTGACATCGAATTCATTTTTAACTGTTTTACTCACTGCATGGCTCGTGTATTCAAAGATAAAGTGTTTGGCTTGCAATGTTTCAATCAGTGATTGGTAATGTTGCACCGATTTAGCCGCAAAGGTGAGAAAATAATCCACTTCACCTAATACCGCTTTAATTTCGACGACTTCCGGCATAGCCAGTATGGTCTCTAAAAAACGGGCTCTTTCTGTGGGGAAAAAATCAATAAAGGCAAACTCAACAATAAAATAATTAATCTCAGCTAAGCGGTCATAGTCGATTTGGGCATGATAGGATTTAATAAAGCCTTTATCTTCTAATTTCTTTTGTCTTTGAGAGCAAGGGGTATCAGATAGACCAACGGCATCGGCCAGCTTGACTTTTGTCATTCTACCCTCTTGTTTTAACTCAGATAATATTTTTAGATCGTATCGATCCAGTTTGGCTTTTTTGACCATAAGGCGATATGTGCTCTCTTTTTATGTGCTAATCATTTGTTCTATTTGCTTTTATTGTTTAAAGCAAGGGAAATTCCCTTTATTTTTACAAAAAAGTGCGGGAATACCTAGAATATAAGTGTCAGTTTGTGGATTTCATAATAGGCTCTCTTGCTAACATCTGTGTTGTATTCAACCCAGCTGGGTGTCGACTAGAAGGAAATATGATTGTGCAATTACAAATGTATTCTGAAAAATGGGCGCTAGATACGCCATTTGTTATCTCTCGTGAAAGTACCACTTGTCAAGAAGTCTTAGTGGTTGAGGCGTCTGATGGGCAGTTAACGGGCTTTGGTGAGTCCTCTCCTACTGCGCGGTATGGTGAGTCCGTTAAGTCAGTGATGTCACAATTTGCAGCAGTACAGAAAAGGCTTAAAGATGATCCTCAATTGATGTTGACACCTCAGAGTTTACAAACGCTATTGAGGCCAGGTGCTGCTCGTAATGCGATTGATTGCGCGTTATGGGATTTAATCAGTAAACAACAAAATAAACCTGTTTGGCAACAATTTGAAATGGCTGAGCCTAAGCCAGTAGACACAGTCTTTACAATTAGTTTAGGCAGGCCTGAAGACATGGCTTTTGCGGCTAAAAAAGTGCAAGGGCATGCGGTGCTAAAGCTAAAATTTGGGGGCAAAGGGGACGTGGAAAGGATCAGCGCTATTCGGGATGCATTGCCTGATCAACGTTTAATCATCGATGCCAATGAAGCTTGGGCGCAAAGTGATTTAGAGCAGTTTCTGGATGTGATGTACCAACATAATGTGGAAATGGTCGAGCAGCCATTACCTGCAGGGCAAGATGAGATTTTAGCAAGCATTGAGCACCCTATGACAATATGCGCTGACGAGTCATGCCATACCAGTCGTGATCTTGATGCCCTTGTGGGGAAGTATGACATGGTGAATATCAAGCTCGATAAAACCGGTGGTATCACTGAGGCGATGCAGTTACTTCAAAAAGCGAAAGAAATGCATTTTGAAGTCATGGTGGGCTGTATGGTTGGGACTTCGCTGGCGATGGCGCCAGGCTTGTTGATCGCTCAACATACCAAATATGTCGATCTTGATGGTCCTTTATTGATGGGACAAGATCGTGACAATGCATTGAAATATGCAGAAGGCTTAGTGTATCCCTCTCACCAAGGGTTATGGGGTTAAATTTAAAGAGTCTAGCTTAGCATTTGAGGAAAGCAGTATGAATATCAAGAAACCTTATTTACTTTTTTTAGGTGACAGTGAGTTTGCTAAAACGGCCCAAGGCATTTGTCATTGGCGGCCCCAAGATTGTGTTGCACAATTTCGTTTAACAGGCTGTCAGGTGGATTTGGGCTTGCCCGAAGTGTCTATGCAAGAGGCGGCAGAAAGAGGGGCTAAGACGTTAGTGATTGGTGTTGCTCCTCATGGTGGATTGTTGAAAGAAAGCTGGTTACCCCATTTAAAAGCGGCATTAGAAGCGGGAATGGATATTGCGGGGGGGTTACATACCAAAGTGGCCGATATTGATGTGCTGCGAACCACTGCAAATAAGCATGGCCGCCAAATCATCGATATTCGCCATCCCAAGACCACCTTTGCTGTTGGTGATGGCGATAAACGCAGCGGAAAACGTTTACTGGCAGTGGGAACCGATTGCAATGTCGGCAAGATGTTTACTACTTTAGCCATTGAAAAAGAAATGCATAAGCGAGGCATGGATGCAACGTTTAGAGCCACAGGTCAAACAGGCATTTTTATTGCGGGAAAAGGTGCGGCAGTCGATGCGGTGATCTCGGATTTTGTCTCAGGGGCAGCGGAAACCTTATCACCAGATAATCATGAAGCGCATTGGGATCTCATCGAAGGACAAGGCTCTTTACATAATCCGTCTTATGCGGGAGTGAGTCTTGGATTACTCCATGGAAGTCAGCCCGATGCAATTGTGCTTTGTCACGACCCACTGCGTGAACATGTGGTGGACTTAGAAAATTATGCTATTCCTCCTTTGTTAGAGGCCATCGATACTGCCTTACGCGCCGCTCGGTTAACCAACCCCAATGTGCAATGTGTTGGTGTTTGTGTGAATACCTCAAAAATGACAGCAATCGAAGCTGAAGACGTGATTGCAAAGATCAGCCAAGAAGTGAGTCTACCTTGTGTGGATCCAGTTCGTACGGGAGTGGGGGTTATTGTCGATAAATTGGTGACTCTATAGCACCAAATGAATAGTCATAGTAGGGTAAGAGGAACGTCTCTTGCCCGCATTAGGTTTCATTGATTGATCATTTCCCCTTCATTTTTTTGTCATTTTTTCCATCTATTTTTGTCATGAATAAATAGCCTTTTGAGTGAGTGTCTTTTTAAGTTGACTTTGTATAATCAAATTCACTTAATCAGGTTTAAGTAATTTAGTGTTATCTTATGGTGCGTGTTTATGGCGATGTAAGATGCTGATAAATTAGGGCGTTCTTTAACCTCGTTTGACAATTCAAATCATCATCTTAACTCTTTACTGACGTGAAGAGCCAACAAGGAAGATAACCTTATGCGTCAAGCTTACTTTTTTTATCGGATCTTGCTGTGTTTATTTCTTTTCGTTCCCTTACTGGCAAATGCTGCTTCGGTGACGCGGGGACCTTATTTACAAATGGCCAATCAAGACAGTATCACAGTGCGTTGGCGTACCGATGTGTCGACCAGTTCGGTTGTGCGTTATGGCACCGATGTACAGCAGTTGAATCAATCCGTGGTAATTACAGGAAATCGAACTGAGCATGAAGTCCGCGTGACAGGGCTGAGTCCTAATAGTGTGTTTTATTATTCCGTTGGCACAGAGACTGACACCTTGGAAGGGGGAGAGACAGGTTATCGATTTATGACATCACCACCCATTGGAAATAGCGTGGATACCCGTATTTGGTTGATTGGTGATGCTGGCACGGCGAATGCCAATGCCAAATCGGTCTACAATGCTTATCTGAATTATGACAATAGTGATAATACGTCACTGTGGATCATGTTGGGTGATAATGCTTACAACAGCGGTACCGATAGTGAATATCAGGATGCTGTTTTCGATATTTATCCTGAGCTCTTAAGGCGTTCTACCCTATGGGCAACATTAGGTAATCACGATGGGTATTCTGCTGATTCTGATACAGAATCAGGGCCTTATTATGATATTTTTTCATTTCCACGCCAAGGTGAGGCGGGCGGATTAGCATCAGGTACGGAAGCTTATTATTCATTTGATTATGGCAACATTCATTTTATTACGTTGGACTCTTATGAGACAGATCGTAGCGTGAATGGGGCTATGATGACTTGGCTTGCAGATGACTTGGCTGCCAATACTCAACAGTGGACGATCGCATTTTGGCATCATCCCCCCTATAGCAAAGGCTCTCATGATTCCGATAATGAATCGCAATTGATTGATATGCGCGAAAGAGCATTGCCTATTCTAGAGAGTTATGGGGTGGATCTGGTCTTCAGTGGACACAGTCATTCTTATGAGCGTTCGTATCTCATTGATGGGCACTATGGTCATTCTTCAAGTTTTAATGCGAGTCATCAAATTGATGCGGGTAGTGGGCGTAGTGATGGAGATGGGAGTTATGAAAAAATTCAAGGTGGAGCGAATGCGGGTGCCGTTTATACCGTGGCGGGAAGCTCTGGAAAAATATCGGGAGGAGATTTGAATCACCCAGCCATGTTTACATCCTTAAACCAATTAGGCTCAGTGGTATTGGACGTTCAAGGGGATACTTTAACGGCTCGTTATTTAAATAACACGGGTAATATCACCGATTATTATACGCTGCAAAAAGGTGTGGATGTGACTCCGCCAACAGTGACCTCAGCCGAAGGGGTTGATGCGCATAGTGTTGAAGTTGTATTTAGTGAGAAGGTCGAGCTACAAAGTGCTGAAAATATTACGAACTACAGCATAGATAATAGTGTGACGATTATCGATGCTCAAAGGCAAGTGGCGCAAAATAAAGTGATATTGACTACATCATCATTAGATTTTGACACGCTTTATCGAATGGTTATCAATAATGTGAGGGATTTGAATGGTAATGACATTGCTGCTAATACTGAGCAAACGTTTATACGCAATCGCTTACAACAAATAGGCTTACAGCAAGGCCTCGATGGCTATGAAGGTGCGCAAGATGCCTATGTTGGATCAGGGGTAAGTGATGACAATTTCGGTACAGAGCCCATGATCCTCGCCGATGGCAGTGATGGATTTAACGGAGAGCTCATTAGCTTATTAAAGTGGAACCTTAACAGCTTGCCACACAATGCTATTGTCACTGAAGTGCAGCTAGTGATGAATTTATTTAATACATCTAGTGGACATTATGATATTTGGCAAATGAAGCAGGATTGGCAACAGGCTAATGTCACTTGGGGTAATGCAGCGCCTAATGAGAATATGGGCGTGAATGTGGCTGGCTTTTCAGATGCCCCACAAGGTGAGCTGGTATTGAACTTTAACCAAGCGGGTATTGATTTGGTGCAAGCTTGGCTTGATGGAACACAAATTAATCAAGGAATCATGTTAAAAAGCAGTGGCAGTAATGATGGCATTGATGTGCGTTCTAGCGAGTATAGCACCCAGTCAAATCGACCGATGCTAATCATCAGCTACATTGAAAGTGAAACAGATAATCAAACACCGACTGCTGATTTTAACTACCAAATAAACCAGTTAGAAGTCAATTTTATTGATGACTCGTCAGACAGTGATGGCACTATTGCGGCTTGGCAATGGGATTTTGGTGACGGTCAATTTGCCTATATTCAAACACCTTCACATCAATATACCAGCCCTCAAGTTTACACTGTTACGCTAACAGTGTTTGATAATCAAGGAGCCTCTGACAGTATTGAAAAAGTACTTATAGTGGGTGATACAGGCAATATGCTCGCTGAATTGCAGGATGGGTTATCAGGCTATACGGGTACGCAAGATACCTATGTGGCCTCTGGCAATCCAAATCAAATTTGGGGGAATGATGATGAGATCCTTGCCGATGGTGATGATGGCAGTAATGATGAATTAGTGACTTTACTGCAGTGGGATGTGTCATCGATCCCCAATACGGCTGTTGTGACTGGGGTGTCCGTTGTGCTTGATGTGTTTAATCGTAGTAGTGGCGAATACCAGTTAAGTGTAATGGATCAATTATGGTCAGAAAACACGGCGACTTGGAGCAATACGTCTCCTAATACCAACCAAGGGGATTTACTGGGAAGCTTTACCCCTTCAAGTACCGATGTTTACGAGATCTCGCTAAATGCAGCAGGTGTCGCTTTAGTGCAAGCATGGGTGCAAGGCGATAGCCCCAATAATGGCATCATGATTGAAAGTGCTGGCAGTAATAATGGTATTGATATTCGTTCGAGTGAATATTCAAATTGGACCCAAAGACCAAAATTGAAAATTGAATACCATTACTAATTTGATAGCACGGAGGCATTATGAGCCAATGGTCAAGAAGAGGAGTTTTGCTACTGTGTTTTTCAGTCTTTACTTACAGTAGCTCATTGTTAGCCCATGGGACATCGATAAGTCGATTGGAGCAGTTACAACATGAGTTATCGCATCACCCTAATGATGCCAATTTGTATATTGCGAGGGGGCGCCTTTATCAAGAGCGCCATGAGATGCACTTAGCCTTTGAGGACTATCAGCGGGCAGCAAAGCTTAAACCTCATTGGCCCGATGTACAGTATTGGTTGGGCTTACTTTACCTTGAGCAAGAAAAATATTCGCTCGCATTAACGAGCTTAAATCAATACACAGTCCGAAGCAATGCGGCTAAAGGCCATGCAGTACTGGCAAGGTTGTATGCGCAACAAAAGGCCTTTCGTTTAAGTGCCAATGCGTGGAATGAAGCGATTGTAAAAGACGGTAACCCTTCTCCGGCTATGTATCATGAGCGCGCTTTGGCGCTCATGAAAATGCAAACTCTACCTTATTCGAGTGCATTATTAGCCGAGATAGTGATGGGGCTTGAAGCGGGTATGGCTCAACATGGTCCTATTGCGAGTTATTTAACCTTGCTGGTGGATATTTATGAGCGAAATCAATTATATCAGAAGGCCTTGATGACACTTGAGCGTTTGCCATCAAATTTACTTAAGAGTCCAAAGTGGAAAGTCAAGAAAGCAAAAATGTTAGCGCTGGCTGGTGAGCAAGAGAAAGCTATCAAGGTTTATCAGGAGGCATTAATGGCTTTGGATATTTTACCTCGTGATAAACAGGCATTATCCATTAATAAAGTGATGAAGAAGCAAGTGATAAAGGCGATTTCCGGAATAGGCCAGCGTGTTGGCTGGCCCGATTAAAAGATATCAAATCGATCCATTATTTTATCAATTTGATATTAATTATAACTCACGGGTTTTTGCCCGATTAATACGGGCACATCAAATTGTTTTCCGTCTCTAATGATGGTCATAGTGACGGTTTGCCCAGGTGGAGTTTCGGCGATTCTGTCCATGAGCATTTCAACACCGGGAATTTTTTCTCCTTTAAAGCGTGTGATCACATCTCTGGGTTTTAGGCCTGCTTTGGCTGCAGGGCCGTTAGTATCTATACCCGTGATCACAACTCCCGTTAAGTTGGGTTTATTCAATAGCTGGCTCATTACAGGGCCAACGGCTTCGCCACTTATTCCTAACGCCCCGCGGATCACTCGGCCATTTTTAATGAGTTTACCCATAATACTGTGAGCCAATTTAATGGGAATAGCGAAATTAATGCCGTGCCCACCTCCTTCTCCGCCCACCTGAAAAGCGGCGGTATTAATGCCAATAAGCCGACCTTGAGTATTGATGAGTGCCCCACCAGAATTGCCCGCATTAATGGCTGCATCAGTTTGCAAAAAGTCCAAATAGCCAGAGCTGAGACCATTACGTCCAGTCGCACTAATAATACCTTGAGTGATGGTTTGACCTAAATTGTAAGGGTTCCCAATGGCAAGTACGACGTCACCAACTTGAGCTGGCTGATTGAGGTTCAACGGTGCGACGGGGAGATTATCTCCTTCAATTTTTAATACCGATAAATCGGTTTCAGGATCTGAGCCTACGGTTTCAGAAATAAATTGGCGACCATCTTGAAGCGCGACAACAATTTCGTCTGCTTTTTTAATGACATGATAATTTGTGAGAATATAGCCTTCTTTGCTCATGATCACACCCGCGCCTAATCCTTGTAGTGAACCGGGTTTGAGGGGATCATCTTTATCAACGGTTAACGTGTAGATGTTGACCACGGCTGGTGCGGCTCGCCTAACTGCAGCGGCAAACGACATTTCATGACCTTCAGTGACTTCATTACTGAAAAAAGTGTGGCTACTGCTTTCATCAGTTAAAAAGGGAACGATGAATAAAAAAATAGCGGCAATAACAAAGCCGAAAATAACGGCTTTAATCAGGTAAATGAAGCTGTTTTTAATGGTCATGTCAAAAAAAATAAGTGGAAAGATGCTTAAGGTTAACATGTTTAAGGCATTTTTTCGTCAACAAATTTGATGCGCTTGTATTAGAGAACGCTAAGGTAAACAGCATTTTAAAGCTGTGTTGTGTGAAGTGTTAATTTATTATCTCTCTGTAAATAAAAACAAAAAGCGGACAAACACCGAAGTGATTGCCCGCAATGCTGAATTGAGTTTAACGTAAAATCAGATAAAGATTCGTCTTGCCTCTTAAAATCTTCAATGCAACAGTGCCTTTGCGATCTTTGAGCTGGGCTTTGAGTGATTTCAGATCTTTGACTTGTGTGCGATTGACCGCGGTAATGACATCGCCTTTGACTAAGCCACTTTGTGCAGCTGGCGATCCCGCAGCTACATCGGCAATTTCGATACCCGCTTTGCTATTTTCAAGTGTCGCACCTGTGAGCATTGGGTGAACTGAGCCCGAGGCCATTTCCTCTGATTGCACTGACTCCCCTAAGGTTGCCGTTACCGTGCGTTTTTCTTCATTACGGATCAATCCTAAGGTGACTTTTGTTCCTGCACCTAAGGTCGCAATTTTAGCGCGCAGTTCTTGGAAGCTCTTAATTTTCTTGCCATTAACACTAATAATGATATCACCGACTTTGATACCGGCTTTTGCAGCGGCACTGTCAGGCATGACTTCGTTAACGAAACCACCATGCTGGGTCTTAAGACCAAAGGCTTTGGCTAAGTCATTGGTTAAGTCTTGCCCAGCGACACCGAGCACGCCACGACGAACTTCGCCATGATCGATAATTTGCTTCACCAAGCTTTTTACCATGTTAGACGGAATGGCAAAACCAATGCCCACATTGCCACCACCGGGTGCCACAATAGCGGTATTAATGCCAATTAAATTACCGTTGAGATTGACTAAGGCCCCACCTGAATTACCACTGTTGATGGCGGCGTCGGTTTGAATGAAATTTTCGAGCATTTCAATACCCAGTCCCGAGCGTCCAAGCGCACTGACAATTCCTGAAGTCACGGTTTGACCTAACCCGAAGGGATTACCAATGGCAACGGCAAAGTCACCGACTCTGAGTTTATCTGAGTCACTAAATGAAGCAGCAGTGAGGTTTTTAGCCTTAATTTGCAAGAGGGCAATATCCGATTCAGGATCGGTACCGATGAGTTTCGCTTCAACCTCTCGTCCATCACTGAGACCAACGAGAATATTATCTGCACCATCAATAACATGGTTATTGGTGACGACATACCCCTTATCGGCATCAATAATGACACCAGAACCTAACCCTTTGAAGGGTCTTTTCTGTACTTGCTCTTGAGGCATATTGGGGCCGAAGAAATAGCGGAATGCATCGGGTATTTGTTGTTTCGAGACTTGAGTGCCTGATACCGCAACCGAGACTACGGCGGGAGTGACCGTCTCCAACATAGGAGCGAGACTGGGCATCGGCTTATTATCGACGGCCTGAGGGATCGCGGCTGTCGATACCGCGGGTGTCATAATTAATGTTGCGCCGAGTATAGCGGCTGAAAATACAGATAATTTGGTTTTCATCTATGTATGGCTCCAGTTCTTGGCTCATGATAAAAAACATTATTCATGAACATTAAGTATTCGTTATGGTTTATCGAATCGGACTCAAGTAATGTAAATAAAGTTCAATATTGATTAATAAAGGTTAATCAAGTTTAGGATATATTTTCTCTTTTAGTCGACTTAAAGGGGACTTACGAGACTTGCTCTATTGTTCTATCGTTTTTTGTGAAAGTGGTCAAGTGCTTGTCATTATCGGGGGTTAAGACATGACTCGCTTCATTCCATTGGTGATTCATGTCGCTCAGTTGCTCAGTGAGTATATTGAGTTGTTTGTGCTGCTCATCAAGGGTATCAGCGACTTCTTGCTTGTATTGACTGAATTCCATTTTAGTTTGATTGAGTGCATCATCGCTTTGCCGAGATTGCTTGTTCCTAATGAGGAAGGTTTTGCCGGCAAAACCGAGTATAAGGCCGAATATAAATCCACTTAGGGTTAACGCCCATTGCATCTTATTTCCTTAGTATTTTGTGTGATGAAGAAGTTGCTATCAAATATACCTTGTCCTTGCTTATCGTGATACTATTTCTGCGTATTTATACCCTTGATACTTGACCCAATATGAGTTGAGACCATTTGGCCCGAGTTTTGTTAATAAAAAGAGAAGCAGTTCAGTGTCGCAATTAACCCCTTGGCAGCATTATCAACAGGATTTAACCCGTGATGACTTTTCATACGATCCCACTCAAGAGCAAGCGGTAAAAGCATTACAAACCGTATTTGATGACTTAATTGCTCTTGATAATAAGCCGTTGAAGCGAACCAAGTTACGCTCCTTATTCAACAGACGTGCCAAGCCTTCGCCTGTACAAGGTTTGTATTTGTGGGGAGGCGTTGGACGCGGTAAAACGTATCTAATGGACACTTTTTATGATGCACTACCGGGCACGCAGAAATTACGTGCGCATTTTCATCGCTTCATGCACCAATTGCATATTGATTTAGCCCAATGTCAAGGACAACAAGATCCACTTGTGGGCATTGCTAAACGCATGGCGGAGCAGTACAAGGTCATTTGTTTCGATGAATTTTTTGTGTCCGACATTACCGATGCCATGTTATTGGGCACCTTGTTTGAAACCTTGTTTGCTGAAGGTGTCGCGTTAGTGGCGACGTCCAATATCATTCCCGATGACTTGTATCGAAATGGATTACAAAGAGCGCGTTTTTTACCCGCGATAGCCTTGATTAACCAACATTGTCGTGTCCTGAATGTCGACTCGGGTATTGATTATCGACTGCGAACCTTAGAACAAGCTGAGATTTATCATTTTCCTTTGGATAAGGCGGCGGATGACAATTTGCAGAGTTATTTTGCTCAGTTGGCGCCAGAATCGACAGTGTCAAAGGCGGCGATCGATATTGATGGCCGCTCTATTTCCATTCGTAAGCAAGCCCAAGGCGTATTACTGATAGATTTTAAAGCCTTGTGTGATGGGCCGCGCAGTCAGCGAGATTATATGGAAGTGGCGCGTTTATACCACAGTGTGTTACTCAGTGGCGTGGTGCAAATGGGTGAAAAACAAACTGGTGACGATATTGCCAGACGTTTTTTGGCCATGGTAGATGAATTTTATGAGCGAAACGTGAAGTTAATCATTTCGGCTGACGTGCCCTTGGAAGCGATTTATTCTGACGGTTTATTGGCTTTTGAATTTAGACGTTGCCGTTCTCGGTTAACGGAAATGCAATCCCATGATTATTTGGCGTTAGCGCATTTACCTTAACCTTAAGTATAAGGGGGAAGGGATAAATTGTGATATTCGGCATTTTTAGTGAAAATAGCGCAGAAAGAAGGTGATTTTTGCTGCATATTTGTCTATAATCCGCGACCTGCCCTCGTTATTCCATCTTTAGGATGGAAGTTGTAAAGCCTGATTCTTTGCTCGAAGGGGCGGGGAATGGCACTATTTGTGTTATTTACTCCTTATAGTAGATAGCATGTTGAGACAGAATTTTAACATTGGGTTTTTGTAAATGAAGACTTTTACTGCTAAGCCAGAAACTGTAACTCGTGACTGGTTCGTCGTTGACGCCGAAGGAAAAACTTTGGGTCGTATCGCTACTGAAATTGCTACACGTCTACGTGGTAAGCATAAACCAGAGTACACGCCTCATGTAGATACAGGTGACTATATCATCGTTATTAACGCTGAAAAAGTTGCTGTTACTGGCAATAAAGCCAAGGGTAAAGTGTACTATTCACACTCTGGCTTCATCGGTGGCATTAAGCAAATCACCTTTGAAAAGCTGCAAGATCATAAGCCTGAAATGATTATCGAGAAGGCAGTTAAGGGTATGTTACCAAAAGGTCCTCTGGGCCGTGCCATGTTCCGTAAACTAAAAGTTTATGCTGGTACTGAACATAACCACGCTGCACAACAACCTCAAGTTCTTGATATCTAAACGGGATTAAGCTAATGGCTGCAACTCAATATTACGGCACTGGCCGTCGCAAAACATCTACTGCTCGCGTATTCGCTAAAGTAGGTACGGGTAACATTATTGTTAACCAACAACCTCTTGATCAGTATTTTGGTCGTGAAACAGCTCGTATGGTTGTTCGTCAACCACTAGAGTTAGTTGAAATGACTGATAAACTAGACATCTATGTAACTGTTAAAGGCGGTGGTAACACTGGCCAAGCAGGTGCAATCCGTCACGGTATCACTCGTGCACTGATGCAACTAGATGAAGCTCTACGTCCTTCACTTCGTGCCGCCGGTTTTGTTACCCGTGATGCGCGTAAAGTTGAGCGTAAGAAAGTGGGTCTACGTAAAGCACGTCGTAAACCACAATTCTCAAAACGTTAATTCGTTTTTTGGATTACAAAAAACCCAGCTTATGCTGGGTTTTTTATTGCCTGCAGTTTATGGTTACACGGAATGGGGATTAGTCAGAATGTAAAATAAACATGAATTTCTTTATGTTTGAGTTAGGATCTTTTTTTCATCTTGAGAATAAAAACATGTCATTTGAATCTATCATGCTCGCAATTGCGCTTTTATTAATCATTGAAGGTGTCGGTCCATTATTATTTCCTCGACGTTGGCAGGCCTATTTAAAGGAAATTTCGAATCAAAATCAGGCAGTTCTACAACGGGTGGGAGGGGCTTTTGTTACTGCGGGAATTATTTTATTGATTATTTTTTCATAAATTACTTGCCATTTTCCCCTAAAAATCTGTTAGAATCCTGCTTTAATCGCAACCTTGCAGCAAACAATGGGCAAAAACGTAGTTGTTCTCGGCACCCAATGGGGTGACGAAGGAAAGGGTAAGATAGTCGATCTTCTTACCGAACAGGCAAAATATGTCGTTCGTTATCAAGGTGGCCACAATGCGGGTCATACACTTGTTATCGATGGTGATAAAACCGTTCTTCATCTAATTCCGTCAGGCATCTTACGTGATGATGTTAAATGCATCATCGGTAACGGCGTGGTCTTAGCTCCAGATGCTTTGATGTCTGAAATTAACATGTTGAAAGAACGTGGCGTCCCTGTCGAGGAACGTTTATTAATTTCAGAAGCATGTCCTCTTATTCTTCCTTTCCACTGTGCACTTGATATCGCACGTGAAAAAGCACGCGGCAATAAGGCTATTGGCACGACAGGTCGTGGTATTGGTCCTGCGTATGAAGATAAGATTTCTCGTCGTGGTCTCAGAGTAGGCGATCTGTTTAATCCAGAATTGTTTGCTGAAAAACTAAAAGAAGTGATGGCTTATCACAACTTTATGTTGACTGAGTATTACGGTGAAGAAGCTGTCGATTATGATAAAACATTAGCAGATGCACTGGCCATTGCAGATTACTTGAAGAGTATGTGCGTGGACGTCACTGAATTGTTGGATCAAACACGCAAAGCCGGCCAAGCAATTTTATTTGAAGGGGCACAAGGCACATTGTTAGATATCGATCACGGTACCTATCCTTTTGTGACGTCTTCAAACACCACCGCAGGTGGCGTTGCAACAGGCTCAGGTTTTGGTCCGCGTCATCTCGATTATGTGCTTGGGATCATGAAAGCGTACACCACTCGTGTGGGTGCTGGACCTTTCCCCACTGAACTTGATTGTGAAATTGGTGATTACTTAGGCACTAAAGGCCATGAATTTGGTGCAACCACAGGACGTAAACGTCGTCCAGGTTGGTTAGATGTTGTGGCGATGAAGCGTGCAGTGCAAATCAATAGTGTCAGTGGTTTTTGCTTAACTAAACTGGATGTATTAGACGGTTTAGAAGAAGTTAAAATCTGTGTGGGTTATCAATACCCGAATGGTTCTATTGCGACTGTTACGCCAGCAGCGGCTGAAGGTTATGAGCAGGTGACGCCTGTTTTAGAAACCATGCCGGGTTGGAGTGAAAATACAGCCGGTGCGACATCGATTGATCAATTGCCACAAGCGGCAATTAATTATATCAAGCGTATTGAAGCCTTGCTAGAAACGCCAATTGATATTATTTCAACGGGTCCGGACAGAAATGAGACAATGATCTTAGTGAATCCGTTCAGTTAAACGCTTGTTTAATGAGTTGAATAGTAATTAAGGCCGCGTTGAGCGGCCTTTTTATTGTGAGGACTATGCTTTAATTTCATTGCTCAAAGCACGGACCTTACGCAAATTAAGAAGAACGATAACGAATAGCAATATAATCAAAAAAATTGATGTTGTACCGCACATTTTAAGCGCTAGATCCTTTCTGTTACCTGTGAGCGTGCTCAATTTTATTTTAAGAAATACGCCTAAACGCCGATGATATGAATAAGGATTGTCATTGGGGGTTTTTATGTTAGGTTATGTGTTAGCCTTGATTGTGTTTTTATTTTCGCTATCGAGCGTGGCGACGCCAATGGCGGTGGAGATTTACAGTCAAGAACGTTTACTGACGTTAATTAGAAAGCAGGCGTATTTACAGCAAGTGAAGCGTGATAACTGTCAATTAGTACAAGATATTGAAGCGAGAGCCGATGTGCTCAAACAGCCTTTATATCAATTCTTATGGGGCGAAATGCTCAATGTGGGTCAGTGCGTGAAAGCGGACCCTAAGCGAGGGATTGCACTGTTACGCAAAGCGGCCAATCAAGGCAGCAGCGAAGCCATGATGAAAATGGCAGACTATTATTATCGGGGTCAGTTTGTGATCCAGGATAAAACGAGGGCAGTGCGTTATGTGCTGTCCGCCGCAACTGGCGGCAACGTATCGGCTCAAATGAGCCTAGTGCGTTTATACAATGAAGGTTTAGGCAGTCCGGTGGATTATGAATTAGCCTTTCACTGGTTATATAACGCTGTTTTTACCGATGAGGCGAAAAAAAATGAAGCCTCACAATTATTAAAGTTGCTTGAAAAGCGCATGCCACCCAGTGTGGTGGCTAGAGCCAAGAAGTCGACTTGAATTTTACAATTAAGTGCTAGCCGATAAAAAAGATGAAGGTTGGCACCACTATTTTGGATAATGAATGATCAAAGATCCGCATTTAAAGCGTGAGCAAGAAAAGTATGACAACCCTATCCCTAGCCGTGAGTTTATTTTAGATCACTTACGCGCCCAAACATCACCTCAAAATCGTGAGCAAATCGGTTTAGCGCTGAATATTGAAAGCGAAGAGCAAGTCGAAGCGTTAAGACGTCGACTGCGGGCCATGGAAAGAGATGGCGAGTTGGTGTTTACTCGAGGAAAATCTTACGGATTACCGGAGAGAATGGATCTGTTAACGGGCACCGTTATCGGGCACAGAGATGGATTTGGTTTTTTAAAGTTGGAAGAAGGGGGCGATGACCTCTATATCCATAACCGTGATATGTTGATGTACTTTCATGGTGATAAAGTCTTAGCACAAAAAGCGGGCGTCGATCGCAAAGGTCGTCGTGAAGCGCGTATCGTGCGATTAGTACAACAAAGAACAGCGGCCTTAGTGGGGCGTTTTCACCTCGATGCTGGCATGGGGTTTGTGATTGCTGATGATAAGCGTATCACTCAAGAAATACTGATCCCAGAAGAAGACAGAAAAGGCGCTCGTCAAGGTGATGTGGTGGTGGTGGAGTTAACACGCCGCCCTGGTCGCTATGTCAAAGCAGCGGGGAAAGTGACCGAAGTGCTGGGTCAGCAAATGGCGCCGGGAATGGAAATTGAAATTGCCCTGCGTAATTATGATTTACCCCATACTTGGTCCAGTGTGATTGAGAAAAAATTGCGCCGCATTCCAGACGAAGTCACTGAAGCTGATAAAGAAGGTCGTGTCGATTTACGTCATTTACCGCTTGTGACGATTGATGGTGAAGATGCCCGTGATTTTGATGATGCCGTCTATGCGGAAACCAAAAAAAGTGGCGGTTGGCGTTTATGGGTCGCCATTGCCGATGTGAGTCATTATGTGCGAACAGAGTCTGCGCTCGACAGTGAGGCGCGTGCTCGAGGGAATTCTGTTTATTTCCCGTCGCAAGTGATCCCCATGTTGCCTGAAAAACTCTCTAATGGTTTATGTTCGCTCAAGCCTAAGGTCGATCGTTTGTGCATGGTCGCAGAAATGACCGTATCGGCAAAAGGGAAGTTATCGGGATATAAGTTCTACCCTGCTGTGATGCACTCTCATGCGAGGTTGACTTACACCCAAGTGGCTTCAATGTTAGAAGGTGGAGAGATTACATCAGATCATGAAGCCATTTTCCCACATCTGCAGACATTGCAAAGTTTGTATTTAACCTTAGACGGGACGCGGGCTCAGCGTGGGGCGATTGCCTTTGAAACCACTGAAACGCAGTTTATTTTTAATGAGCAGCGTAAGATTGACAAAATTGTACCGAGCACACGTAATCAAGCCCATAAGATCATTGAAGAATGTATGATTTTAGCCAATGTGGCATCGGCAAAGTTTGTCAAAAAGCATAAGGGTGAAGTGCTGTATCGCGTGCATGAGTCGCCATCAGAGCAAAAGCTGACGCAATTTAAAGACTTTTTGGCTGAGCGTGGACTCACTATGACAGGTGGATTAGAGCCTGAGCCCAGTGATTATCAAGCCATTATGGAGCAAGTGGCCGATAGGCCTGATGCTGAGCTTATTCAAGTCATGCTGCTGCGTTCTATGCGTCAAGCGACGTATACGCCGGATAATGAAGGTCACTTTGGACTCGCGTTGGAAGAATATTCACATTTCACTTCGCCTATTCGTCGTTACCCTGATTTAGTACTGCATCGTGTGATCCGCTATTTATTGGCTAAAAAAGCCGGTAGTGGCAATGATAAATGGACCAGTGATGGCGGTTTTCATTATCAATTAGATGAGCTAGACCAGCTAGGCGTAGAATGCTCTACCACTGAACGGCGCGCAGATGAAGCCACACGTGATGTGAATGATTGGCTCAAGTGTGAATTTATGCAAGATCACGTGGGTGATACCTTTGACGCTGTGATTGCCTCTGTGACGCATTTTGGTTTATTTGTACGCTTAAACAGCCTCTTTATCGATGGTTTAGTGCATATTTCAAGCTTGGGTAGTGATTATTATCAATATGATAATATGCGCCAACGTTTGGTGGGTGAAGCCACTAAGCAAGTGTACCAAATTGGTGATGCCGTAACGGTCAAAGTGGCTGCGGTCGATTTAGACGATCGTAAAATTGATCTGGTTATGGTGGGTGAAGACAAAGGCCGTCGACGTAAAAGCAACAAACCGATGACCGCCAGAGAGCGAGTGAACCAAGAAGGTGCAAAGCTTGGGAGTACTGACTCGAAAGGTGCTGGAAGCCCCAGTAGCCGAAGAGGAAGAAGCAGTGCTGGTAGCAAGGCTGACACAGATAGCCAATCAACTAAGTCTAAAAGCCGCAGTAAAAACCGTCGTAAGACTGGTGGCAGCAAGACTGGCAGCGCGACAGCATCATCGTCAGCTAACGCGACGAAAACTGGCGTGAAAGCCTCAGCAAAAAAATCAAAAACGTCGGCTAAAAAAGCCAAGACGACTAAGCGTAAAGCGAGTAAGAAGTAAATGAAGAAACAAGAATTAACTTTTGGTATTCACGCTGTGGGTGCCGTGTTAGAAAACAGCCCAGAGCGGGTCATTGAAATGTGGGTATTACAAGGGCGTGATGATAAACGCCTTGCGCCCTTGTTAGCGAAAGCGGCAGAGTATGGGGTATCCATTCAATATGCTTCGCGCAAGGCCCTAGATGACAAATCCAGTGGTGCTCAGCATCAAGGCGTCGTCGCAAAAGTGAAAGCGGCCAAGGTTCTCAGTGATAATGAGTTAGATGCGTTGTTAAACCAAGTAAAGGCTGATGAGACCAAAACGCCGTTTTTCTTGATTTTAGATGGCGTGACCGATCCTCATAATCTCGGTGCATGCCTGCGTAATGCCGATGCAGCGGGGGCCCAAGGTGTCATTGTCCCTAAAGATAATTCCGTTGGCTTAACGCCCGTAGTGAGCAAAGTGGCTTGCGGCGCCGCAGAAGTCGTGCCGTTATTTCAAGTGACCAACTTGGCGCGCACTATGCGTTACTTGCAAGAGCAAGGCGTGTGGGTTGTTGGCGCGGCGGGAGAAGCGGATTGTGAATTATATCAAGCCGATTTAAAAGGCCCAATTGCCATTGCCATGGGCGCCGAAGGTAAAGGGCTGCGCCGCTTAAGCCGCGAAAGCTGTGATACCTTAGTGTCAATTCCCATGGCGGGCTCGGTATCAAGCCTGAATGTCTCGGTCGCTACCGGCATTTGCTTGTTTGAAGCAGTGCGCCAAAGATTGTAGTCTTATCGCCCATTCGATAAGCTTGAATGAGTTTAACTAAACCGTTTTTTGTACTTGGTGGTTTGGTTTTTAGCATATTGCTACTATTCTTTTAGCGCAGCTTAGCTGCGCTAAAAGATAGCCCTGAGATCTCATTCACACAAGATTGTGATCACTGACTTTATTTGTATAAAGTTATTTGGTTCGTGTTGTTTCTTATCATTTAAGTCAATTGCCTGCCACAGGTTAAGATCGTGGATCCCCATCCACACTGGGCCAAAGGGGATCAACAGCAAATAATATCCTTATCTAAAGGCCAGTTCGATATCCCTATTTCTCGCTTAAAGAGATGACTACGTCACCTTCGCCCCCTCTTGGAACCCCTTGCCGCCCCTAGCGGAACAAAGCGCTTTATCATTCAAAAAACAAGAATTACTATCGCCTTATATTCGCCGTCTGATGTTTAGGACTAACGAATGTCGTGATGACAAGGATGTCATGGAACGACCGTGGCTCACCTAAGGCTATTTCGGCCCTGATGTTAAGGGACTCACAAATGCAGTGATAACATGGATGTTAAGGAACAGCCATGCCTCAATCACGTTATTCCTGATTGAGTTATCTCAGCTGTTCCTATGGGGGAGATTAAAGCATAAGCTAGTCTGTTGCTTAGAGTTGGCTTATAGATTTCCAAGTTATTAGTTGAGTATCATGAATGGGAACACTTAGCACCCTTAAAAGGAATGTATTTGATCTTTCCTCCATCCTTAATAAAGATAAGTCGTGAACCCATATGATCCTTACAATAGAAACAGATAGGCTATTGCTGCTTCCGCCCAGTGAAGTTGCGTTTGCTATGTACTCAGCGTTTTATACCGATGAACAGGTTTTCAAAATGTATGGCGGGCTCATCAGCGAAGCACCAGCCTGGCTGTGACCAAAAGCCGACGTGAAATGCATTGGGCAATGGTCAGTTTTATCATTTTACTTAAGCGTGCTATAATGTTTTAAAATAAGTCTATAAATTTAATGGGTTATGTAATGAAAAAATGTGCAGTGGCGGGACTCGTTGCTTTAGGTGCTTTGTTGTCTTTTAGTGCTGTTGCCAAAGATTTATCGTCAACAATAGAGCGTGTCTGGATGAAAGGTGATGGTAAGTTGTGGTTAAAAATGACTAGCGATGAATTTGATGCTTATTGTAAACCAGGTTGGTATGGGTTTAATTTATATATACCAGATTCTGATCCTGCTTATCCTTATTACTATGGTTTAATCACTTCTGCATTAGCGAAGCAACAATCTTTATTCATTGCAAACATTGATAAGTTTGATGGGACTGAAAGTTGTGACTTAACAGAGACTGCTTATGGGATAGTCGTTCAGAAAGCTTAATGATATGGAAAAGGTAAACTTATATTTTGAGGAATATAAGTTTCTGTTATAGAAAAAGTGCCATCATCATGATGGCATTTTTAGTTTGCTTTGTTTTTTGAAGCTGCGGAACAATTACTGCTCAAAGGCCACGGTTCTGTGCTGGCAACGGTAAATGTCGGCCATCACTGAGGTGGGGCGGCCGTTATTGGCATCGACAATTTTAGTGATATGAAAACGGTTACCGCCTTGCATATAAGTCTCATTAGCCAGTTCCACCTCTAAACTGTGTGGTGAGGTTTTCTCGATCATATGGGTGGTGAGCACTTTACAGTTTTGATTTTCGATTTCGGCAAAGGTAATGGGTTTGACGCTATTAGCACCGGGCAGTAACTGGATGGTGCCCGCAGGTTTGCTATCATACGCGGTAATGATAGGGCACTTGAACAAGGTCGCGTCAACATTCACTGGACGATGTTTTCTTTTCTCAATGACGTTAGTGATCAAATAGCGGTTAGCCCCAGCCAAATAGGTTTGGTTTTTCAGTTCTGGCTGAAGATTATTAGGGTGCTCCGTTTTAACATTGAAGCTTTTCACAAATTCACACTTATCTTGCGCCGCTTGCACTGCGGTGATTGGGATAACGTTACTGGCTTCTAACATGACGGGGATTTTCTTAGTGGCGCAGCCCGTTGCTGCAAAGGCAAGCAATGAAGCGATAATGACTTTTCTCATTAGGTAATTCCTTATAATCCTTTATATTTTTAATAGGTTAAAACTATTCCTAGTATTAATAAAATAGTGATATTAATAAAATAGTCGTATTAATAAAGTTGACCAGTATATGTTTTTATTGTTAAGCCCGATACCAAATTTTGTCAAAAATGTCGGTTTTATCGCCTAAAATAGAATGACTTAGACTAAAGTGGGTTGAGGGTGTGAACTTTCATTCACACTTGTGAGCCTCTAATTAAGCTGCGCTTAATGGAGATCGTGAACTCCATCCACATTGGGCATTTGTTATTCATCAAGTTGGGCTTATTGAAGGAGGGAGATCTATGATGAAACATGAAACATGAAACATGAAAGAGATGAACTCTGCTTAATTTTTATAGTGTCACTTCCGAATACGGCGAGTATTAAACCAGTTAATCTTTAGTATCAAAAATCTTATTGGCAGTGATAGAGACTTGGACTATGGCTATTAATTTTTTGATAAAAGCACTCAATATGGATATTTTTTATGAATACATGCTCAAAGATGATGAGGAGTTAAGTTTTTCTCATGCATCTTGGCTGACTGTTGATGCGACTCCTGGTTATCCTTGTCGTGTTTCCCTCACTGATGCAAAAATAGGTGAGAATGTTTTGGTGGTATCTTTTTGTCATCATAATGTTAGTTCTCCCTATAGAGCCTATGGTGCTATTTTTGTTAGAGAAAAAGCAACAATGGCGGTTTTAGATATTAATGAAGTCCCTGAAATGCTACGGTGTAGAATATTATCAATAAGAGCTTATAACGCTGAAACATTTATGATTGGTGCAGAAGTGATATCAGGAGAAAAGCTAGAGTTTGCGATTGATAGACAATTTCAGAATAGAGATGTTGAATACATCCATATTCATAATGCAAATCCTGGTTGCTTTAATTGCAGTGTATACCGAGCTTGAAAATAAGCATAGGCCGCAAGAGTCGAAATTAAAGCCATGACCACAGTTCAGTAATCTAGACGCTTAATTGTAAAATCTATTTTGTGATAAGTGTTATCAATGTAGTTGTTATAAAATTGCCTCCAATATGTTACATTTGGTTTTTTTTAGGGGTGGTAAATCTATTTGTGCATTAGGTCGTGTCGTTCGGCAATCACTTTTTGGCCTCAAAAAAGTAAAATAATCAGAATGAAAATGAACATAATAAGCGATGAAGTATCGATTATTAGTGGTCTCAAGGATGAAATTAAGGGAAAGATATGGATATAAAATTATCAGTTTTATTTCTTGCCATGTGCATAGGCTTAACAGGCTGTGGAGGGGGGGGGGAAGACAATAATAAGCCTGCTTCTGATCCAGTTACAGAAAACCCAGATCCCATCACCTCTTCAGTTACTGACAATCTCGCGCCGATCGCGATGGATGATAGCGCCAATACAGCCTTTAATACTGGGATCCTCATTAATGTGCTCGCCAATGACACTGATCCCGATGGTGATCCATTGCATATCAGCCAAGTTAGTGCCATCAGTGGTGGTCAGCCAAGTATTGAAGAGGATCAGATACGCTTTACTCCAACAGAAAACTTTAGCGGCCAGGCTCAGTTCGATTATCAAGTGAGTGATGCTCATGGGCTGACGTCATCGGCCAAGGTCAGCGTGCAAGTAATAGCACCAGTAATAGAAAATCTCGCGCCGATGGCGATGGATGATAGCGCCAGTACAGCCTTTAATACCGGGATCCTCATTAATGTGCTCGCCAATGACAGTGATCCCGATGGTGATCCATTGCATATCAGCCAAGTTAGTGCCATCAGTGGTGGTCAGCCAAGTATTGAAGAGGATCAGATACGCTTTACTCCAACAGAAAACTTTAGCGGGCAGGCCCAGTTCGATTATCAAGTGAGTGACGCTCATGGGCTAATGTCATCGGCCAAGGTCAGCGTGCAAGTGCTAGTGCCAGTGATGGAAAATAGCCAGCCTATCGCTAATGCCGACACTGTATTATTGAATCGTCCTTGGACAGGGGTGATCGATCCCTTAGTCAATGATACCGATCCTGATGGCGATCCGCTTAATATTATCAATGCTCGGCTGGTAAGTGATCTCTCTGAGATCACGCTAGATATTGCTGACAACAAAATTCATTTTTTCGGTGCAGATAGACTGGGAGTTGGCAGTACTGCTCATGTTGAATATACCATCAGTGACGGGCATACTGCGCCTGTCATTGGTACCATTTTGGTGACTTTAAATAACCCTCCTAGTGCTCAAATGGACAGTGTGCAAATTTGGCAGGGAGAGTCTGTGACGCTGGATGTGTTGGCCAATGATTTTGATATCGATGAAGATCAACTCAAGATAGTGTCAGTGACCCCGCGTATCGATGAGCCAGATGGACTTGGGAGTATGGAGATCATAACGCAAGATGCTTACCAGCAACTAAAATTTACCCCCTTGAGTGATTTTGTGGGTTTCGCTTTATTTGATTATGTACTGGAAGATGAACACGGTGATGCAGCGTTATTTTCAGGTGCCGTGAGTATTGAAGTACTGAGTGAACAGGTGCCAATTTTAGAAGATGACAGTGCGAGCACGGCGTATGAAACGCCCGTGACTATAGCGGTACTGGATAATGACAGCGATAACGAAGCGTGGCAACTGCTTGAGGTAGTGCAGGCACCCAATGAAGGCACTGCTGAAGTATTAGATGACTTATCGATACACTATACACCAGCTGAAGGTTTCAGTGGTGAGGTATCTTTTCATTATCAGGTGACCGATCCACGAGGCAATGCCGCCAGTGCAGAGGTTGTGGTGACTGTCGCGGAGCCTGAACCGTTACAAGCCGTGGCTGATATTATCAGTATGCGTAATGATCATCCACGGCTGATCTTGCCACTAGAAAATGATCTAGGATATGGCATCTTGAGTTTAAGCAGTGTCGCTGTAGAGCAAGTGGTTAATGGGCTACTGACGGTAGATCTTGAGTCAGGAGAGTTAAGCTATCGGCCAAATAGTGATTTTGTCGGTAATGAGCGTTTTAGCTATCAAGTGACTAATTATGAAGGTGAGATCAGTAGCGCGCAGGTGGTGATAAATGTGCGCGAGCAAGCCGACTTACTGCGAGCAATCGATCTCAACGATATTGCCAACAATGATCTTAGCACTGCACAGAATCATCACCTTACCTCAGATCATGATACCGAGTTAGTTAAATTGGGGGAGCGTTTGCATAATATCGGCGACATTAATGACGATGGTGTGAACGATCTGGCCCTCTCGCTTCGTTCCACGAGCATTGATAATATTGCTTATTATCTGCTTTGGGGGATAGGTGAACAAGATAATGGTGAAGTGTCACTGACACAGTTAGAGAGTGTGGAGGGCGATCTTACTTTAGGGCAAAAGCTTATCACGAGCAGTCCTGAAAGATTGTGGGGATTGACATTGCCGTGGGAGATATTGCAAGCAGATTTGAATCTTGATGGTCAAGCCGAGTTGTGGTTTTCAGATAGCCGTCCTGCACAGCTAAATGGGGTGCCTGTGAGTGGCCTTATTCTTGAACCGCAGATAGATTTAATGCAAGTTGCACAGCAAATCATCAAACCAGGTACTAGTGTACCCGCTGGGGAATTAAATATTGACACAGTATTTACGGCAATGACTGTATTGGATCTTAATCAGGATGGTAATGAGGATCTGTTATTAAATACAACTGATGGGATTTTTGTCGATGGTGTTAGTCAGCCTCAAGTGTTAGCACCGCATGTGCAGTTATTGTTTGGGCCTTTGTACGACAGTGAGATCATTGCAGGGGTGGAAGGCACGGTGGCAGTGCAAGATAAAATGCTGATTGAAGGCATTACTCGTTCAGGTTGGTCTGCGACAGGTGTCCCCAGTATCGATATGGATCAAGATGGCTTTACAGATTTAGTGATCTCGGCAACAAATAATAGCCATGTAAAGGTGATTTGGAGTCGTGATCAGGTGTTTCCTCCGATGTTGAATTTACTCGGGGTATCGCCGGAACAAGGGATTACCTTACAGCTAGATAATGACAATAGTATTAAGGAGGTGAAAGCGGTTGCTGATGTCAATGGGGATGGCAGTGCAGATATGCTGTTGTATGCTAACACCAGTCTTTATTTGATCTATAGTCAGAGTCAAGCGAGTTGGGCTGAGTTTATATCGGAGTCGGGAGTGATCGAAGTCGCCACCTTAGTGGATCGCCAGCAAGCACAGCGGATCGAGTTGCGTTCAACTTATGCTACTCCTGCAACGGGAGATGTAAACCAAGATGGCTATGCTGATGTACTGTTATATCTGCCACAGCTTACTCAAGATGGAGAATTACAAGCACAGTGGCAGTTATTATTAGGCAGCGCCGCAGGTTTTCCAAGTTCGATAGCGCTCAGCGATGTCAACAGTCATGACTGCATTATCATTGCAGATAGCCGACCAGTGTCAGCTGATACTCGCTATACCTCATTATTGCAAGACTTTAATGCTGATGGTTTTGATGACATAGTGATCAGTAATGGATTACAGGAGGTCTTTGTGATTTATGGCGGGCCGCAATTTGGTGTCAATAATGGATTGGCTATTTCATGGCGAGTTGAGCTTTAATATTAATAATGAAAAGCGCATGGTTTAGTTAATGTAATGCACTGTTTATTTGTTGATAAATAGTGCATTTTTATATTGCTTGTTCATCATTTCATTTGCGAAAAAATTGATGTTTAACTGGTGAAGTATTGTATAGCTAAATCAGAACAATATGCGAGAATACTTAGTTCATAAAGATGCTATCCAGAATACTTAAAAACCCACTTCGAAGAAACTATCTGTAGATACATCTGTGACCTTCGGCTTCAGGGATGAAGTCGTAGAGCGGCCATTGCCAAAATTGTTCCCAACAATTTAAGACATTCCCTGCTATCCATGCAGGTCAGATATTTACAACGATGTCCCTATCTAAAAGCCAGTTCGACATCCTGTCTCTCGCTCATTAACTTATGACCTTGTCATATTCGCCGTGTTACAGGAGTATCTACACAAAAGCCTGCGGCAGCAATAAGGATCAATAAGACTACAAACAGTAAAACTCTCACCAATACCAATGAAGCCAAACGCTAATTTACATTTTGCCCCAGTGTGAGTGGGAACTCACGACCTTAGCCCCATCGCAGGGCGAAGGTTACAAGGTAACCTTCCTGAGCGAAAGATAAGGATATCGAACTGGCCTTTAAACACGGAAGTGGTAAGAATATAAATTAGCCATACCTTTATTGAAAGGTATACAACAAACCTATGGTGGTAATGGTATCGGTTTGCTTTGTTCCTTCGGGTACGATTTGGGTGTATTTCATGACTGTGCCTATGGTGAAAGCCCAGTCTTGAAATAAGGTATTTTTATAACTGACATCGAGGCCGAGGGTGTTGTTGTCGGCGCCCACCTCTGAGGTGAGGGCGGCATTGAGGCTGGTGTATTCTTGCATTTTAAATTCAAAAATCGCGGCTGAACGTAAAATGATATCTTTGTTGGCACTGGGGTTGGGTTCGCTGTCGGTCGCAATGGCTAAGTTATAGCGATAACCGGGACCCACTTCTAGACTTAATTTGGTTTTGCTGTTGCTCACGGCATCGAAACCGTAACCACTCGATAGGGTATAAATACGTGTATAACTGCCGAATCGGTCCCAAGTACCATCACCGCGGCCGAAGACATAACCGCTGTCGAGTTTGTAGTTCGATTGCAGTTGTAAATCATACCGCTCAGACGTCGCACTTTGTGAGTCTGCAGCATAATAGGCTTTCATGGTCGCTTCTTGCTTAGCCGTGGTGGTATCGTAGACCAATTTGGTTCGACCATTGAAGCTGGTGGTGTTGGTATTGCCTGTATTGAGCTGAAAACCGCCTTCTATTTCGGCGGTAAAATCACTGGGTGGCTCTTTAAAATCGGGTGGAACTAATGCCTGCGCAAAAAAGGGGAGCCCTAATGTGCAGACAACAACAATAGCTCTAAACATGATGCTGAATTCTTGGGGGCCTAGCCGGCCTAAATTAGGTTTTTCTAATGGGCCAGTATCATACCGATAATCCACAGCGGCGCAAAGTGAATTAGTGTTAAATATATTCAGCTTAACGATGTTTAAATCTTTTCTCGTGGGCTTGTAGGATAGCGCTTGAATTCTGGGGCTGTTTTGTGTAATACTGCGCCGCTTAATTCAGTCACTTTAATTCGTTCCTTGCCTCTATTTGGGCCGACTGAACCAAGAATGAGGCTAGATAACCGTAAGGAGCAAAAAATGCGTCATTATGAGATCGTATTTTTGGTTCACCCTGATCAGAGTGAACAAGTACCTGGCATGATTGAGCGTTACACGGGTATTTTTACCCAAGCTGGCGGTCAAGTTCATCGTTTAGAAGATTGGGGCCGTCGTCAATTGGCTTACCCAATCATCGAATTGCATAAAGCTCACTATGTTCTTATGAACGTAGAGACAACTGCAGAATCGATTGAAGAATTAGAAACAGCTTTCCGTTTCAACGACGCTGTTCTGCGTAGCATGGTTATGCGTACTAAAGCTGCCATCACTGAAGCTTCTCCAATGGCTAAAGCAAAAGACGAGCGTGATACTCGTCGTTCTAATGACAGTGAGCGCGAAGAGCGCCCTGCAGTAGAAGCTGCCGCTGAAGAAGTGAATGAAAGCGCTGAAAACACAGCTGAGTAAGTTTTTCTGTGTTCACTAATCAGCTGAGTTTATCTGGTGTGATCACACGCAGTCGGCGATTTGACAGTCCAGCAGGCATAGCCCATGTGGTATTGCAGTTGGAGCACAAATCCCAACGTTTTGAAGCACAAATGCTTAGAAATGTGTACTGCCAGATACAAGTTGTATTAAGTGGAGATGGGTTTAATCACCTAACAGAACAACTGAAAATGGGCGTGGCAATTCAAGTGGACGGTTTTATTGCTCAACAACAGAGTAGAAATGGTCAATCTCGCTTGGTATTACACGCTGAAAATGTCGAATTGAAAACTTAGGAGACTGTCATATGGCACGTTATTTCCGCCGTCGCAAATTCTGTCGTTTCACCGCTGAAGGTGTTACACAGATCGATTATAAAGATATTGTTACTCTAAAGAACTATATCACTGAAAGTGGTAAAATTGTTCCTAGTCGTATCACTGGTACGAATGCTAAATATCAACGTCAACTAGCTCGCGCTATTAAGCGTGCTCGTTATCTTTCTCTACTGCCGTACACTGATTTACATCAGTAATACTGCAATCATTTAGAGGAATTAAATAATGAACGTTATTTTACTTGATAAAATTGCTAACCTAGGCAACTTAGGTGACCAAGTTTCAGTTAAAGCGGGCTATGCACGTAACTTCCTTTTACCACAAGGTAAAGCGGTTATTGCTAATGCTGCAAATACTGAAGTGTTCCAAGCGCGTCGCGCTGAACTAGAAGCTAAATTAGCGGGTGAATTAGCTACTGCTAATGCACGTGCTGAGAAATTGGCTGCATTAGAAAGCGTTGTTATCGCTTCTAAAGCCGGTGATGAAGGCAAGCTATTTGGTTCAATTGGTAACCGTGATATTGCTGATGCAGTAACAGCTGCTGGTGTTGAATTGGCTAAAAGTGAAGTTCGTCTTCCACTAGGTGCATTACGCAACACTGGTGATTTCGAAGTTGAAGTCCAATTACACACTGAAGTAAAAGCGATTGCAAAAATCTCTGTTGTTGCAGAAGATTAATTGTTACTTACTTTAAGAAAAACACCGCCTTAGGGCGGTGTTTTTTTATCTCTACTAATCGGTTTTAATGGCTATGATCGGCCCCTTTTGCGCCTTTGGCATCTTTGGCCTTTTTATTGGTGGCTTTGACAGCATCACTGACCTTAGCTTTAGGGTTCTTTTTACAAAAATCCACAACATCATCGACTTGAACATCATCCAGTTCATCAACTTCAACAACATTCACATTGCCAGCGTCGTCAACTCCGACGAGGTAGCCGACAACAACAGGTACAAGATCATCATCTACCTGTAAAAAGTCTTCACACTTTAGATCTTTCACTTTGGTATGTGCAGCCATACTGAATGGGCTGATAAATAATAGTGACATAAAGATGATCGGTAAAAATTTCATATCGCTCTCCAAATTAACATCATGAGTAATAGACATGAACTCTAATGAGCTGTCCTTAGGCGGCTATGTCCGTGCCTGATTAAGTTGGCACGGAAAGTTTATCAGCACGCTTGGATAAGTGTAGTCAAAGGAAGTGATTTTGCTTATTGTTGAGTGACTATAGCTGTATTCAACTCACCCGTTTGGGCGACAAATAAAGCGTGATGTTCGCCAATCTGCTCACCCATAACGATATTATCATGCCCATTTTGCGTCAAATTTAGTGTGCTATTATGCCCAGAGACGTCAAAGCTGGATGAGTCAATTCCTGTTAGGTTATTGTTATTACCCCATTGAGTGACTGTTGCCATGTTTTCATTGCCATCTATGAGGAGTTCAATAGTATTGATATCGCCTGTTTGGTTCATCTCCTTGTAGGTGTTGTCATCGCCAAATACATTGAGATGTGTACTATTATGGAGACCCGTTTGAATCACATCTGTCTGGTTGTTATCACCAAGAGTAAAGGTGAAGATATGATTACTCTGGCCATCGGAATAAAAGTTGACTTGATTATTTGAGCCTTCTGTTACTAAAGAAAGGCTGTTTTCAGCTCCGGTTTGGCGTAACATCTGAGTATTTTCATTTCCCCACATTTGTGTTTGTTGTGTATTGTTGCCGCCAATTTGTGCACTGATAATTTGATTATTATTACCATTACTTATGGTATAAAATGTATTTGAATCTCCTTCTTGGCTCGTGATGACTTTATTATCAACTCCTTGCGAGTCGATAATGTTGATATTGTTATCACCGATTTGCAAGGTGTGTGCATCGTTCAGATCACCATAAGTGTTGATCGACAAGTCATTTTGTAGACCTATTTGCTCGGTCAGTGTTGTATTTTCTTGGCCTATTGTATGGATATTGGTTTGATTGAATGTGTCTGCTTGTCTGGCTATAGTGTAGTTGTTATTACCTTCTGTATTGATGTCGCTTCTATTGTTGAAGCCTTTTTGATGGCTTTTATCGACATTTTTATCACCTTGCTGAAAGATATTGCTAATGTGTTCTTCTTCACCTTGATAGAGGCTAATCCAGTTTTTTTGACCACGAGTGAAAGTTGTTGCAGATGAAAGCGTACCATTCTGTTTAATTCTCACGGTTTGCCCATCACCGACTTGATTAACGCTTGCATGTTGGGCGTCCCCTTTCTGATCGACCACCACATTTTGCCCTATGACGGTATTATTGGTGACAATGGTTTGTTGGATATCTGCCGTATTGTTGGAGGCGGCAAAAGCGGTGGCTGACATACCGAGACTTGTTGCTGTACTGAATATCATTATCGTTTTTTGGGTAGGCATTTTCATCATTTTTCCTTACATGGCTGATCTTGTTATTCAGTGACCGAAAAACTAACGAATCATGCATAGAGTTGTCATATCATACTCATTAATCGAACGCCGCTAATGAAAGATAAGTTGCACTCTACAATGAATTGAATGCATTGCTGAATAATAACTAACTGGCTTACGATAGTAATGACACTAAATGTATAGGCATATGGTTTTTTTTGCATCGGAACTAAGTCTATTTTTTGAGCAATTATTAAGGCGATATTATTAGAATTGAGAAGGGTGAGAGAGGGAGTGATAAAAACAGAGAGCCACAGCTCTCTGTTTGATGGGAGTATAAATGCGTTTCTTTTAAGATAACCTCAAATTAGTTTTGAATAACAGTCGCAGAATTGAAATCACCTGCTTGAGACACGAGGAGGTTGTTTTGGTTGCCATGCTGCCCACCGATGAGAGTATTGTTATTGCCTGTTTGTGTTATCTCGAGCTGGTTGGCCTCACCGACAACAACAAATTCCAATTGGTCATCACCACCAATCCAGTTTCGATTACCCGTTTGAGTCATCATGGCGATATTATCATCACCATCAATGATCAGGGCGATTAAGCTAAGATCGCCAGACTGTGTGGCTTCAATATCCACATTTCTTTCACCCGTAAGCTTAAGAAGACTGACGTTGTCACTCCCATCTTGCGCAAGAACCACGTTATTTTGCTCACCATTTATTTCAGCATAACCGAAGTTACCGTTACCGTCTTGGGTTATCGCGATCTCATTATTATTACCGTTAGCGAAAGCAGATAAGGTATTCATCGTCCCATTAGAGTTGAGTCTTAAATGGTTATCATCACCGTTAACTTGAGCTAGGCTGAAATTATTATTGCCTTCTAAGTCAGTGTCGATGTTGTTGTTATTGCCGTCAGAAAAGGCAATGATGTCATTGTTATTGCCATCAGCAAAAGCAATGATATGGTTACTCAAGCCGTTAGCGTTAAGATCGAGGTTGTTATCATCGCCATAGATCCCAATAGTTCCGGTATTAGTGACGCCTCTTTGAGCTAATTTCAGGCTATTTTCATTACCATGAACTTTGAATCGAACGCTATTGGATTCGCTTTGTTGCTGGATATTGAGGTTGTTATCATTACCTTGAAGCAGAGCTGTCATTGTGTCGCCAATGACATTGTTGTTGCCTGATTGGACAATTTCAACATTATTATCATTTCCACTGGCGAACTCAAGGAAGTCAGTGTTGTTAAAGCCCGTTTGCACCATTTTGATTTCATTGCCTGAACCGACGAGTGAGTAAGTTAAACTGCGATTGTCATCACCTTCTTGCTGGATCATGAAGTGATTATCGTTGCCGTCCACACCTTGGATCACACCGAGATTAGTATTACCCGTTTGAGAGACTTCCATATCGTTGTTGTTTCCGATATTCATGCTACCTTGAGTCGATAGCATACCAGTAACGTTATCATCCCCAAATTGTGCGATACGGATGTCATTGTTACTACCTTCTACAAGAGAAACGGCATAATTAGTGATACCCTCTTGATGAATAAGGGCAGTGTTAGCATCACCCATGTATTCAACGGTTGCATCATTTTGCACGCCATTTTGCATAACATCTGTGTAATGACTGTTCCCCGTTAGGTCAATGCCTGTTTGGTTAAAGGTATCATATTGGTTTACAGTCACTTGGTTATCATTACCGAGCGATGTAATTTGTGCATCATTTTGAGAGCCAACTTGCATGACATCCGTCATGTTGCCGTTTCCAACACTGCTGATGTTTGCTTGGTTAAAGAAGTCATATTGCACAACACTTGTGTCGTTATGACTGCCTTCTTGATTAACTGTGGCGATATGCCAGTCATCTGCTTGATCAACATCCATGGTATTTTCAACACCTCTAGAATTGACATAAGCTTCTGCCCATACACCATCTTGTATGATGGTGGCAGTTTGCCCATCACCAACTTGGTCGACAGTGGTAATATGCATAGTTCCTGCCTGCTTAACATAAGCTTCTTGTTCCATCGGTGCACTTGCAGTGACAGTGGTTTGATTGATGTGAGTTGTGTTATCAGAAGCCGCTAACGTTGAAGCCGTGAATCCAATCGCTGCTGCAACAGCAAGAGAGATAATGGATTTCTTTGTATATGATTTCATAAGCATTCCCTGTTTTATGTGATTAATATGATGTTATTGAGAAATGAGTACTGCCGAGTTGATTAAGTTGAACTAAATTGGCGTCTCCAACCTGAATGATAGCGCCTGGGTTACCTTGCTCTATTTGATCCCGCTCCCATGGGGAGCATATGGGATGGGTGGCTCAATTTTGCTTGGTTTATCTCACTAAATTAAGAAAGATGAATAAGGTTATCTTGACCCTTTATTTTTAGCTGTGTGTGCCATGTTAATCCTTAGTCCCATTGGGATTGCCAAGTACATTAACGCCACTACTGATAGGGGGAATAAGGTGTTAAAAGGTGGTGATGAATGCTCCTTTATATCTGATTAAACAAACTTATTTTTTATTTTATTTGTTATCCATAAAGCATGGTCTACCTCATGTTTCATGATCCAAGTTATTGATAAAAATACAGGCATATTAATTTGCCGCAATCGGAATAAAGTCTATTTATCGACCATTATCATCAGAAGGGGGGATGAGGATTGAGAACGGTGAGAGGGGGAGTAGAATAAAACAGGAAGCCTAGGCTTCCTGTTTTTAGATATGTGTTATGACACTAACGGTATTTTCTCTTTAAGAGAAAGCCAAATTAGTTTTGAATAACAGTTGCAGAGTTTAAGTCACCCGTTTGAGAAACAACGATGTTGTTGTTAGTACCAAACTGAGAACCAGAGACTAAGTTGTCGTTACCACTTTGAGCAACCATTAAGCTGTTACCTTCACCGATAACTTCAAAGGCTGAACTATCGTCTCCGCCAACCCAGTTACCGTTACCTGATTGTGTCATCATAGCAATGTTTTCATCGCCTTCAATGATAAGATCAATTAAGTTAAGGTCGCCAGATTGTGTGGCTTCAACATCCACGTTTCTTTCACCCATGACAGTGATCAATGTTTCGTTGTCGTTACCGTCTTGCTCAACGTCAACTTCGTTACGCTCACCTAATACATCCACATAGCCGAAGTTAGTGTCACCTTCTTGTGCGATTTCGATGTCGTTGTTGTTACCATCAGCGAAAGCGACAACAGTGTTGCTTAGGCCGTCAGAGTTAAGATCAAGATTGTTGTCATCGCCGTAAATACCGATAGTGGCGAAGTTAGTGGTACCTTCTTGATCAAGATCTAGGTCATTTTCATTACCAAAGACTTGGAATTCAGCGGCATTGGCTTCACCTTCTTGATGAAGATCTAAGCTGTTATCATCACCTTGAAGTTCGGCAATCATAGTATCGCCAATGATGTTGTTGTTACCTGATTGGACTATTTCAACATCGTTGTCGTTACCGTTAGCAAAATCTAAGAAGCTAGTGTTATTAAAGCCCGTTTGCTCCATTTCAATTTCATTGTCAGAACCGACTAAAGAGTAAACTGAACTTTTGTTTTCATCACCTTCTTGCGTGATCATGAAGTGGTTGTCGTTACCGTCAACACCTTGAATAGCAGCTAAGTTTTGATTACCCACTTGAGATATTTCAGCGTCGTTGTTATTACCCACATTCATGCCGCGCTCAATACCTGTCATGGCTGCTAAGTTATTGTCACCCATTTGTGAAATCTGCACATCATTGTCTTCGCCTTCGACTTGAGAGATGGCGATGTTCGTCACACCTTCTTGGCTGATGATAGCAGTATTGGCATTACCCATATATTCAACAGTTGCATCATTTTGCACACCATTTTGCATAACGTCAGCGAAGTTACTGTCGCCTGTTAGGTCAATGACAGTCTGGTTAGAGGTATCATATTGATTTACAGTGACTTGGTTATCATTACCTAGAGAGGTAATTTGTGCATCATTTTGAGAACCATCTTGCATGACATCAGTCATGTTGTAGTCTCCAACACTGCTGATGTTTGCTTGGTTAAAGAAGTCATATTGAGCAACATTTGTGTCGTTATTACTGCCTTCTTGATTAACCGTGGCGATATGCCAGTCATCCGCTTGATCAACATCTACGTTATTTTCAACACCCCTAGAATTGACATAAGCTTCTGCCCATACACCATCTTGCATGATAGTGGCTGTTTGGCCATCACCTATTTGGTCGACAGTGGTGATATGCATAGTCCCTGTTTGCTTTACATATGCATCTTGACCCATAGGTGCGCCAGCTGCTGCAGTGGTTTGATTAACGTGAGCCGTATTGTCAGATGCGGCTAACGCTGATGCACTGAATCCTATACCTGCGGCTACTGCAAGAGAAATAATGGATTTTTTCGTTACTGATTTCATAAGCATTCCCTGTTTTATGTCATTAATATTGTGTGATTGAAATAGAGGCATTATCCGCAACTTGCTCTATTGAGAAATTAGCGCTGCCGAGTTGATTAAGTTGAACTAAATTATCGTCTCCTACTTGTATGATAGCCGCTTGATTATCGTTGCCGATTTGATCTAGCTCTACCTGATTGCGTTCCCCAAGCTGGGCAATATCGGCTTGATTTCCCAATCCTACTTGCAAAAGCTCTGCATAATTTTCATTACCAGATTGGATCAAGGTAGCCTGGTTCATTTCACCGAGTTGGGTAAGGTGAATCAGGTTATCTCGACCGCTTCTTTCTAGCAGTGTTTGAAGGGTAACGGGTAATTCATTTGTCCCTGTGATATTTTCGAGTTCATCAGCACTCACGCTGAAACTGCATACCTGAAAAACAGTGGCGAATAACAAGGTTTTAAAAGCTGACAATGAACACTCCTTTGTGTTTAATGAAACAAAGACGGTCTGCCTTTGTTATTTCATTTATTAGCTATCCATAAGACTTGGTCGACCCCATGCCTCATGATCCAAGTTATTGATAAATCTACATGCATATAAATTTGTCGCAATCGGAAGAAAGTCTATTTATTCGTTTGATATTTGTTGTTTAAAAAATGTTCTTATTGGTTACATGTAGCTATTTTTCAGTTGGTTAGTATTGATTTTGCAGTTTCCTTTCAGTTTACATAATATATTTGTATTAGTAACAAAGTTGTAAACTAAATTAAAAAACTTTTAAAACTTGATTTCACATGGTACCTATTCTTCTGCTTACTAATTTAAAGTTAAGTAAAGCATGTATCTTTTTTTACTTTTTCACTTTTTGGCTTTGGGGCTATCGTTTTTCTTTATTAAGCGAAGCGTTACATGGAAGTGAAATGGATTCTAAAAACGTAAAAAAACTAAATAGGAAGCCAGTTTATGTTTAAAACTTTATCTCCTCTTGCAATTGCCATTGCCGGTGCAATTGCGGTTTCATCTGTACCTGCTATGGCGAAAGATACAATTGAGCATGAGTATGTAAAAGACTCTTTAATTGTGGTTTATAAAGATAATGCCACGACTGCCGAAAGGTTGTCAGCACAGCGCCTTGTGCGTGGCACGATGCGAGATAGCAATGCTGATGGTATTGATGATAAATTTGCTCGTTTACTTGAGGGTAAGCTTGCACGTTTGGCATTACGTGAGGGAGCTGATGTTAAAAAAGCCATTAAAATAATCAGCCAGCATCCAGCAGTTAAATATGCAGAGCCAAACTATGTGATTAAAGCTTTGGGGATACCGGATGATCCAAGTTTTGTTTCTTTATGGGGAATGAATAATACAGGACAAGATGGCGGCAGCGCGGATGCTGATATCGATGCTGTTGAAGCGTGGGAAATTAGCACGGGCGATACGAATGTTGTGCTGGGTGTGATTGATACTGGGGTGGATTATAACCACGAAGATTTGCAAGCCAATATGTGGACGAACCCTAATGAGATCCCAGGTAATGGCATAGATGACGACGGTAATGGCGTTATCGATGATATTCATGGCTATAATGCAAACACTAATTCTGGTGATCCTATGGATGGCAATGGCCATGGTACCCATGTTGCTGGCACCATTGGCGCGAAAGGAAATAATGGTGTGGGTGTCGTCGGTGTCAACTGGGATGTGAGCATCATTGGCTGTCAGTTCTTAGATGCCAGTGGCTCAGGTTCAACAGAGGGGGCTATTGCTTGTATTGATTACATGACTGACTTGAAAGTTAATCATGGGGTTAATATTAAAGCGACCAATAACTCTTGGGGCGGCGGTGGCTTTAGCCAAGCGTTGAAAGATTCTATCGATGCTGCGGGTGATGCAGGCATTTTATTCTTTGCTGCGGCGGGTAACAGCGCAGTTGATAATGATGTGAATCCTCATTATCCATCAAGTTATGATTCTGAAGCGCTAATGTCTATTGCAAGTACCGATCGTAATGACAACATGTCGAGCTTCTCACAGTGGGGCTTAACCAGTGTTGATATGGGCGCGCCGGGTTCGTCCATTCTATCGACAACACCAAGTAATGGTTATTCAACCTATTCTGGTACATCAATGGCCACACCTCATATGACTGGTGCAGCAGGCCTAGTGTGGTCAGTCAACCCTAATTTATCGCCTGTTGAAATGAAGCAGTTATTGATGGATACAGGTGATGTGAATGCTGATTTAACGGGTAAAACCGTTGCGGGAACGCGTTTGAATGTCGCGCAGGCGGTAGACGGGGGCGATCCTGAGCCAAGCTTTAAGTTTGCGGTTTCTCCTATGACGCAAACCATCGAAGCAGGGGCTAGCACGAGTTACGATTATACTGTTGGCAGTATCGCAGGTTGGGATGGCGAAGTGGCACTATCAGTGTCTGTCTCTCCAGAGCTGGCGGGTGTGTCTTTATCAACGGATACCGTCGTTGTCGGTGATACCTTTATGGTGAATGTTGCAACCGATGCCAATGCGGCTTGGGGTGATTACAGCATTACTGTTCAAGGTGTGAGTGGTGATATTGATAAGAGTCAGTCTGTGTCTTTAACAGTGCTTCCACAAGGCATCGAAGATTTTACTTATGCTAACGATGAAGCGATGGACATTCCTGATAATGACGTCAATGGCATCGTAAGCACGATTGAAGTTGCTGATGATGTACAAGTGTTTGGTGTCAATGCTGATGTGAATATTTCACATACTTGGATTGGTGATTTGATGGTGACATTAACCTCACCAGCAGGTACTCAAGCTGTATTGCATAACCGCGAAGGTGGCAGCGCCGATGATATCGTTAAGAATTGGGACTTAAGTGCCTTTAACGGTGAAATGGCAATGGGGACTTGGACATTATCCGTTAATGATAATGTGGGCGCCGATACGGGAACGCTGAATAATTGGGGTATGGTTATTTCGGGTGTGGGAGAAGGTGGAAGTTCAGCGCCTGCTGCCAGTTTTGAATACAGCGCTTCAGGCTTGATGGTTGATTTCACTAACACCAGTTCTGATAGTGATGATGATATCGTCAGTTATGCTTGGTCATTTGGGGATGATATGACCTCTGCAGATATGAGCCCAAGCCATGAATATGCACAAGCGGGAAGCTATGATGTTGAGCTAACAGTGACAGATGCTGAAGGCAATACAGATACTAGCAATATGACTGTGACTGTGTCAGAAAATGAGATCGTAGCGAGCGTTGCACGTGCTAAAGTTTCCCGTCGTGGTAGTGCCTTAGTTGACCTGCGCTGGGGAGGGGCTATGGGTGACTTAGTGGATATTTATCGTGATGGCGTTTTGGTCAATACGACAAATAACGATGGCCGTTACCGCGATCGTTTCACTGATGCAGGCGACACTGCTGAATATCAAATTTGTCAGGCTGATACCGAGCTTTGCTCTGCGGTAGTAGTCGCGACGTTCTAAATTTTAAACAGCGATGAAAAGCGGCCCTTTGGGCCGCTTTTTTTGTTTGCAGCTAAAATGGTGTCATTTCATCTCATGTTTTAATGAAATGCTTATGTATTGATGAGTTAATTTAATTATTGTTTTAAGTGTTTTTATTACAGTAGGTTTGTTAATTATATTGATTTAACCTAACTTAAAACTTGAATAACTGATGCTTTCAACTAAATTCGATAGGAGAGAATGGACGAGCAGATTATTCGGTAATCAGTAGTGTGAACTTTGCTAAATACTCTATTGATTATCTCTAAATTTCTGTTAAAAATAGGCTCTATTAAATCATGATATAAACCATGGTTTTCAAGGTGGAGTGAGTTCCTTAGAGGCTCAGTTCAATTTATTGTGGCGGGTATGTGTTGATTTAAGGGTATTAGCATATATGTATGACATTTCTAAGAAAGAAGTTTGGTATGGTGAGTTAAGAACGGAGCGTGGCAATACGGTTCTGATTTTTGATGGCCAGTTTCCAGAAGCCTCGGCTGGGCGGATTTATTTTTATAATACGGTTCGCGATCAAATTATTGAGTATGCAGAGGATATCGTAAAAGTGAATCTGCATGATCTTGATGATGACGCGGTTAAAGCAGCAAAAAAAGAGTTTGGAAAAGCATGGGAAGCGGCACGGACGGCTTTCATGGATAAGCACGATGGGTGGGTTGAAGCGAATAGCCCTAAAAGTGCTCCAGTGAAAAAAGCAAAACCAGTAGCAGAACCCGTTGTAGAATTAGACTCAGAGGCTAATTCTGAAATTGATCCCGAATTAGAGACTGAAAGTTTAGAGGGTGAATTTGATACTGAATGGTCTAATGATGATTTTGAGAATTGATTTTTTGTCTATATCTTATTGATATAAAATCATTAAAAAGCAGCCTTTAGTGCTGCTTTTTTTGATTTAACGGTGACAGAGTCGATTCTAAGCGTTTTGCTCCATCACTGGCAGAGCATAAGTAAATATTGGCTTCTAATTGTGTGTGGCTAAAATATTGATTTTCTATGGCGCGGATGACAGTATCTGTATAGTGATGATCGACCAATGCCACTACGCAGCCTCCAAAGCCCGTGCTGGCCATACGCACGCCGCCTTTTTCACCAATAACATCAGCGATAATTTTGACAAGATAATCAATGGCGGGAACGGTAATTTCAAAATCATCTCTCATTGATGCATGGGACTGTGCCATGAGTTGACTGAGTTTTTTAATATTGCCCGCTTCTAATGCCCAAGCGGCTTGCTGAGTGCGTCGATTTTCTGTCACGATATGTTTAGCTCGTCGATAGAGGACTTCATCTAATGTATCTTTACCTGACTCGAGCTTTTTCAGTGTTAAATGACTTAACGCATCAAGTTTAAAATGGCTGGCAACTTGTTGACATTGTAAGGCTCTTAATTGGTATTGAGGCTCTAATGCTTGACGCTGCACATTGGAATTGACTATGAGTAAGCTTAAGCTTTGCGGAATAGTGATAGCCTCACTGTCTAAATCAAAACAGTCGATGAGTAAGGCTTTATCTTGTTGTCCCATTGCGCTGATCATCTGATCGACAATACCACAATGATAACCCGCATATTGATTTTCGCCTCTTTGTGCAATTTGAGCAATCGCAAGAGGGGATAAATGTAATTGATTAATATCGTTAACTGCGGTACCAAATGCAATTTCTAATGCCCCAGAAGAGGAGAGTCCAGCGCCTAAAGGCACACTGCTGACAATGGATAAATCCATGCCTGTGGCAGGCAATCCAGTGGCGGCCATGGAGGCACTAAATCCTTTTAAATAATTGACCCAAGCTTTTGGGTCGGCAGGGATCATGCAGTCTTCTTTACCAAATCGCCATTCCTGAATATGGCCCGGAAAGGCATCGGAAACGGCTCGAAACTGTTGATCATTTCTGCGTTTAACAGCAATGACCGTATGAAAATTAATCGCGCTCGATAGGACAAAACCTTCATTAAAATGGGCATTTTCTCCCATAATATTAATGCGTCCAGGCGCCAAGTAGAGGCCGTCGGCCTTAGTACCGAAGGTTTGTATGAAGAGCTTGTTCGCGCGTTGAGCTGGATCCGACATAATGAGCATTCCCGCAATATAAAACAGTATTATTATTATGTTTCTTCATTTCCCTTTAAAAATAATAATTAAGGGCAATTGACTTTCAGTAAAATAGCAACAGTTAAAATATGATTATAGTCAATAAGTTTACAACTTTGGGGGATGTATTTTAATTTTTTAAATGTCTCTTACTCTATATATAACACGACGAGATAGATAAAGAACTTGAGTTTTTAATCAAGTTCTTTATGAAAATCCGTTTTCTCCTTGTTTCTCATCGCTGGTATGGCTGATTTGAGCAGAGATGCTATGATATTTTATGTCATATTTTGTTTTAAATCTCGAATCATTGATTGAGGTGAGTTCATCTGGTTTAACGCATGTTCGGCAAAACCGACTCCAGCGACTTCATACAAGTTATAGACACTATCAACACCGGAACCCTTGAGGGATTCGACATCTTCACTGTATCGCACAATAGCACTGAATTTGCCTTTATAGTTAAGCAGCTTTAATTGTTCTACCGCAAACAAATTACCCGCATGGTGCGGCATGGCAAGTAAGACGAGTTCAAGGTTTGGAGCATCATCGAGTTTTTCCCAAAAATCAACATCGGCGGCATCACCTTGTAGTACATTACGTCCTTGCTTATTATGAAAATCAACGGCTTTTTGTTTATGTTCAATCCCTAAAACTTCATTGGGGTATAGGGCATTAAGTTCATCATAGGCCCCTGAACCAATTCGTCCCATTCCCAAAATAAGAAAGCGTGGATTACCCACAGGAATGGGCCTGTCTTCAGGGTGTAATACGGTTTGCTCTAAGCGTTGTAAGCGGCGTGGATTTTGTTGATAGAGCCTGTTTGCTAGTGTATTTAATGGTGCAGCAAACAAAAAGCTTAAACTGATGGCCACGGCAATAATGACCATCCAATGGGGAGGTAACCAGCCTTTATATGTCGCGACAGCGGCTACAATGAGCCCAAATTCACTATAGTTACTTAAGTTTAAAGCGGTCAATAAAGAGGTGCGCGCACGTAAATGAAAGCGCGTGAGCAAGTAGACAAATAATCCAATCTTGATGGGCACGAGAAGTACTAAAATACTGGCAAGGCCAATGTCACTTAAACTCGGTAATCCATTTAATCCAACGGTTAAGAAAAAGGCAATCAGAAATACTTCTTTAAAATAAAACATGGATTTTGCTAATTCTGATGATTTTTTATGGCCAGCCAAAAACACACCCATGATCAAGGCACCCAGATCCGGTTTGAGCCCGACTAGCTCAAATAAAGAGCCGCCCATCACTAATGCCATCACGAGCCCAAAGAGGACGAGTAATTCACCATGACCGACTTTATCAAATATACGGTAAATGAGTGGTTTAGTGAAAGGTAAGAGTAATAAGCCCAGCGCCCACCAAGAGGGGATTGCGCCTTTTGATATGGTTAAAAAAGCCACGGCAAAGATATCTTGCATGATCAAAATACCAATGGCAACTCGCCCGTAAAGGGTTTGCATATCCCCTTTATCTTCAAGAATTTTGACCGCAAAAATGGTACTGGAAAAACTTAACGCAAAAGCGAGTAAGGCGATTTGGGTATAGGCTAAATCGGTGAGTTGTTCGAGCCCTATCCAGCCTAATAGCTTAAGTAACGGGATGAAAAATAACATTGATCCCATTAAATGTAAGCTTGCGCCTGCCCAGACTTCGGCATTAAATAGACTGCGTAAATCCAACTTAAGACCGATAGCAAATAAGAGTAAGGTGACCCCTAAACTGGCTAACGATTGTAATAGCGGTAAACTTTTTTCATCGATGCCAAAAATATACAGAATAAAACCCGCTGCAAGATACCCAATCAGGGGCGGAAGGCCAATACGCTTAACAAGCATACCGCAAATAAGGGTGGTAATGAGAATGGCGGGTTCCATGGTACTCCACTTTTGGTTAGTTAATAAATACTAAAGCACAACAATATGAGATGCCCTTTTTAGGTTCACTATCATATTCATAAAAAGCTTAGGTTTAAATGGGAAAAAGACCTGAGTTTAACATTTTCTCATGGATTTAGACTAAAGAAATGCACGGAAAACTGATGGAAGCAAATGTCACAACATAAAGTGAGTATTAAGCTCACTTTATGTTGTTTTTTATAACGTTTATTTAATTGCTAGGGGCTGTTGAACTTTGGTGATGACTTCTGCAGCAGTTTGTGGGGGGTTTATACCAGGCAGAGCTTATGTGGTGTAGTTATTCTACATGAATAAGCGATAACGCTGTAAAAAGGCGCCACAAACGCTGTCCTCATTCTTTTATAAAGCAGGATCCAGCTAAACGTGTTTTACTCTTTGTTGTAGCGAATGTGCTTAGAAGACTAGGCAGCACTCACTACGCCGTGATTAAAACACGTTTATCTAGGACATAATTTAACCACTAAAGGTCATCAGCCCCTAGGAGTGTATCCAGATGTCTAGCAAAAGGTTGCGGCTTCATGAATCCGGTGACGGTTAAGGATGACACTTGCTCTCCTTGACGATTAAACATTAACAAGGTGGGTAAACCTAATACATGGTAATGCTCCAATAAGGCAATATCGGTGGCATCGTTTTTGGTCACATCTGCCTGCAGTAACACCATTTGATCCATTCGTTGTCTCACATCGCTATCTTGAAAAGTAATGTGCTCAAATTCTTTACAGGCGACACACCAGTCAGCATAAAGATCCAGCATGACAGGTTTACCTTGTTTTGTCGCTTTGGCGATTTCGGCTTCAACATCCTCAAGGGATTTGACCTTGATGAAGCCTTTTTCTTGCGGTGCGTTAAGTTGGCTATAAGATTGAAAGCCTAATTGATGCATGACGGATTGAAAGCCAAATGAAAATACGGCCAGTAAGCTCAATATTAATAGGACAGAGCGCGCTGTTTGCTTCCAATTAAAGCTTGTGAGCTTATTTTGGTGCATCAGGTAACCAATGAGCGTTATGCCCCAGAGAGCCCATAACACATCCGTTAGTGTGCCAGCCCAAATGCGAGCAATCAACATAATGGAAACGGCGATGAGTAAGAAGCCGAAAACCGTTTTTATGACATTCATCCATTGGCCTGCTTTTGGTAATAATTTACCACCAGAGGTGCCCATGATCAGTAGTGGGATCCCCATGCCAATACTCAGTACATAAAGGGCTAAAAAGCCCAGTACTAGGTTGCCAGTTTGAGCAATATAAATTAACGCACCAGAAAGCGGTGCAGTCGTACAAGGAGAAGCCACTAAACCGGAAATCGCTCCCATGGCAAAGACGCCAATGAGGTTGCCGCCTTTTTGGTTGTTTGACAGCTTGTTCATTTTATTTTGCCATTTTTCGGGCAAGGTTAAATCATACAATCCGAACATGGATAAGCTTAAAATGACAAATAAAACGGCTAATACAATTAATACAGCAGGGTGTTGTAATGCCGCTTGGTATTTCATTCCCGCTGATGCGACGACTAATCCTAATAAGGAATAAGTAATCGCCATACCTTGTACATAAGCCATCGACAAGGTAAAAGCTTTTGCGGTGGAGAGCTTTTTCCCTTGGCCGACGATGATCCCAGATAAAATCGGATACATAGGGAAAACACAAGGGGTGAGGGCTAAACCGATACCCAATACAAAAAAGCTGATTAATGTCCACAATAAGCTGCTATTTTCAAGCATTTGACTGAGACTGTCTTGCTGAGATAGGGCGATGTTATCGCTATTGTCTGTCGATTGTGATGTGGTTGAAGCTAGGTTGCTCTTGGTTTGGTCTATGTTGGCGTTCTCAAGTGGGGCATTTTGAGAATGTGGGGCGATGGTGTTCAGTGGAATATCACGTGTGGTTGGCGGATAACATAACTTATCCTCTGCGCATCCCATAAAAGTGATGGCTAGTACACCATCACTGGCAGCTTGAGTAAAACTGACAGGTAAAGTGACAAAGTCATAATAGACCTGCTGCTCACCAAAATAATCATCAAAGTGGGTTTTCCCTTCGGGCAAATTAATGTCTTTTATTTCGGCATTACTGGCTGAAAACTTGAGTTTATCCCGATACAGGTAATAGCCATTGGCAATGACGAAACGAATTTTGACTTGATTGCCTTCTTGCTTGAAATCCATTGCAAATGCTTGATCAACCGGCAGTAACTCGGGCTCACTTTTCAAAAAGTTAAGTCCACCTTGATCGAAAAGTCCTTCGGAATAAGCCAAGGGACTGAGTAACAGTAATTGAGCCAGTAGGATTAAAATAATTTTTTTCATATGTGAAGTCGTTTCTTTTATCCAGTCAAAATACAAAAATGGGTGAGGATAGCAAAGCCTATGTTTCATAAAAATTATTGATGACACGTCATTATACGGGTTTTACTTTATAAAGGTTAGTCTTTGAGCAATGCCTCGTTAATTGATGTGATATGGATGGTGTTTTCATCCGTTATTTTTTGAAATAAGTGTTAAGATTAAACTGTCGGAAAACACTTACTCTGTTTACTTTTAATGAACTTAGCGCTGTAGCTCTATAGATTGGGGCAAATCCTCAGTTTAAGTCATGAAATAGAGTAGACCCGATAATATCGATGTAACTTTCATCTTTTTATCGTTTAATCAATGTGAGGTCAGTGTGTTTTTACTCATTCTATTACTTTTTATTGTGTTACCCATTTTGGAGTTGGCAGTATTAATCCGTGTTGGAGAAGTATTAGGCACATGGCCAACAGTGGGACTGGTGATTTTGACTGCCGTTGTTGGGATCTCTTTAGTCAGGAGTCAAGGGATCAATACCTTGATGCAAGTGCAAAAGAAATTGTCCAGTGGTGAGGCGCCTGGACAAGAAATTGTTGAAGGCATGATGCTGGGGGTGGCAGGGCTATTACTCGTGGTACCCGGTTTTATTACCGATTTTGTTGGCATCTTATTGTTAACCCGTTTGATCCGTATTCCCGTGGCCGGATTTTTATATAAGCGGATGCAGCTTAAAGTGGTGGCCAATGGGCGTGGTGGTATGGGGAGAGGGCAGCATAATCCTTTTGGTGATGACTCCCAAGGTCAAACCTTTGATGGTGATTATGAAAAGAAGCCTGATCCCAGCGATAAACGACCTGAAAGCCATCAAGTGGGATCAGGCGATCAGGCCTCTTCAAATAATGAACCCAAAAAGCCATCAGAGTGATGTTATCCCCATGACACTTGAACATGTATCTTCAAGTGTCATGGGGATAGTCTGAGTCATGTGGCAAAAATGCTTTTGGGTTTTTAGGGTAAAAATGATCCGGCTGGTGGGCGATGACATGAAAGTGACGCGTGCTTTTATAGGGCAATTTCATGAACCCTGAAACGCCTTGGCCTTGAATTTTTTTCACATGGCTTAAGATCCTGTCGAGACTGGCTCGAAAAGCCGCTTGTTTTCGAGGGTTGAGAAGCCGTAGGTAGCTATGGATTTTCATATGATTCGGTAAGGCTTCAAAAATAATACAGCCAGTATGATGAATTTTGTTGATATGGCTAAGCTCTTGCATAATCTCAGGGGGCAGTTCCAGATTTTCTTCGGGATCGGGACCATCTTCAAAGTAAGAGTGCAATCGGGATTTATTTTCGATGAAGGGCGCGTCCCCTATTTCAAAAGGCAGCTGTTGATCTGGGGTTAAAATGAAAGGATCGTGCGTGTTTTCTCTTTCAAGGTGTAGTGTATCTTTAGCATTAAAAAAGCACGCCTTAAAGACCCCTAAACGTTTAATGCCACGGGCAAGTGTTACCATATTATTCACGGCTAAAGTAAAGGCCGCTTTTTCTTGTGCGTGCTTTTGTGCTTGTTCATCATGACTTAAATGAGCTTGATGGGAATAATATAGATTAAAACTGGAATCAATAAAAATACCGCTTTCACGCCAATGTATTACTAAGCCACCCACAATCGGGTATTGAGCGAGTCTGCCAACTGCCACAATAAAGCCTTTTTCATTATCTCCCATGCCCGCTAAAAAATTGCGGTAGTATTTTTCCAGTTCTCTGTCATCCATATTGGCAATAGGATCGTCGACATTATGCTCTTTTAAAAAGGCTTTTCTTGAACTGTAAGTCACCGTTTCCACTTGCTGTGACGTGTGTTGGGTCCAAATGGGGATCTCAGGCTCAATGGGCGCGGTTGGCAGTTCGGGTAAATGCAGCCAAGAATGATGGGACATGCTTTTTAAAAAGTAATCACCCGCTTTTGAGCGAATGAGAGGATTCTGGCTGAGCATGCCTGTTAGTGTGTTAGCCAGTTCAACGGGCAGGCCAATACTGGTAGGGGTGATCACTTGACTGCCAAAACGGCTTGCTTGGCCGGAAGCGAGGGCATAAAGGGTTGCGGCCACACCTTGCTCGTCAAATCGAGGACTCGATAAAGCGCCATTGAGCTGCTCATCGCCAATAAAATACACATCTCCCATTCTGGCATTGGTGTGCTGTTGATCGCTAGACATGACATCCATCACATTACCATTCACAGGGTTATCATGGACATCCCGTTGAGCAAATACAGCCGATCCCCAATCGATGAGGGAGAGCTTTTCTGTTTCGATATCGTAAACTAAGTTTGAAGGTTTAATATCCCCATGGATCAGTGGGCGACCGTGATGTAAATACAATAAAATGTTGGCCAATTGCCGTGCAATATTCATGATCATGGCCACAGGTAGCTTGCCTAAACGGCGGCACAGTATATCTAAATCTTCTCCCGGTGCTTTTTCCATCACCAAAATGCCTTGTTTACCCACGCGTTCAAATTTTATGAGTCCAGGGACATTAGGATGAATGACCTGCGATAACATAAAGGCCTCTTCTTCCAGCCTGTCTTGTACGCTTTGGGGCAAGGTAATGCGCGAAAACTTAAAAACATGGGCTTCATCTTCACTGTTAATTCCAGAAAAAACAAAGCCATAAGCGCCTTTTCCGACTAATTCAATATTCTGATAGCCGAGTTTAGTCAGCTCTTGTCGACACAGGCGGATCCACGCCTTATGTTTACGGGCATTGTCGGCTGTGAGCAAATAAACGGATTGCTCTTCAGAAATATAAAAATGTTGCAGCTCAGGTGTTTGCAAGGCCAATATCCAGTCATGATGGCAAGCTTATTGATAAAGAGTATACCTCAGTTTGCATAAGATAAACTCCAATGCATCGTCACAGCAGAAAACCCGCAAAAGAAAGCGAATGGAGAGGTGTGTTTGGTTTGTGTAAATTTAAAGGTCTTTTGGTTATTTTTATGTTGAGTTGGTGGTGTATATGTAGATAATAGACCTTTGTATTATAACCAATTGTATTATTTAATCTGGCAGTTGGTTACACCCCCACCATTTTAAGCATACAGGATGTTGTAATGTCACCCATATCCAGAATAGTGAGACGAACATCAAGTTTGTTATTCTTGGTTTTAATTATATATTTTCAATCTTTTAATATACTGGCATCAAGTTATTCTGTTGCCAGTAATAGCCCGAATACCCAAGTCAATCATCAGTCAAATACTGCGGCAGATATGCTGGTTCCGGCGCCAGCCGTTAATGGTGTATCGATGAATGTATTTACTCGGTTTGAAGTTTCAGGACGAAAACTCATTATTTATAATGGCAATCGTGAAACTGGAGGGACTGTCAGTGAAGATGCCGCTAGGCTGATTGTGATTGAAGCACCAATACTATCACTAGCTGATAACATTGAAATTTTAGGCGTGCCTGCCGATTTATTATTCGTGAGCAGAGGCTCAAATAAAACATTGAGCTGTCATCAATGCAGCTTTGACAACGTTGGGCGTTTAACGCTCACAGTTGCAGGTTTTAACAGTGCTGCCGTTATTCAAAATAGTGGTGAAATCGGCAGATTAACGGCGAGTTATAATGGTGTAGTCGATATTAACCAACTGTCAGCACCGGGAGTGCAGTCATTAGAGCTTATTGCCGATAGAGTGAAAAGTATAGACAGCCATAATTAATAGCATAGATTAATCTTACTTACTAAGCTTAATGGACTGGTTCATGTAGGAGGATGCTATGCCACGGCCAAGAAGAACGCTAATAAGCATTGAAGATACGCCCTACTATCATTGTTGTAGCAGAGTGGTAAGACGAGCGTATTTATGCGGTGACGATAAATATACTGGTAAAAATTATGATCATCGCCGTGGTTGGGTTGAATCTCAACTGCTTAAATTAGCAGCTGTTTTTTCCATTGATGTCGCGGCATTTGCAGTGATGAGTAATCATTTACATGTGGTGCTTTATATTGATGTTCATAAAGTGAATGCTTGGTCAGATAGGGAAATTATTGAACAGTGGCATCAACTATTTAATGGCACGACGATCACTCAAAAATTTGCGAAAGGTGAAGTCGTTGATGAATACCAAGTGGCTCAATTAAAAAATCAAATTGCAATTTACCGTTCACGGCTCTGTGATATTAGTTGGTTTATGAGATGTCTTAATGAACCGATAGCAAGACAGGCTAATGCTGAGGATAATTGCACAGGTCACTTTTGGGAAGGGCGATTTAAAAGCCAAGCCTTGTTAGATGAAGCAGCAGTGTTGGCTTGTATGGCCTATGTTGAATATTTTTTATTAATAGATAGGCCATTCGTGCAAAGATGGCGAGTACACCAGAGCAATCTGATTATACCAGTCTGAAGTTACGTATAGAAGCTGCATTGACGGGAAAGCAACCTCAACAGCTATTACCTTTTATTGGTAACGAACGTAAGTTTCAACCGAAAGGTATTGTTTTTGAATTGAAAGCCTACCTTGAGCTTGTTGATGAAACAGGCAGGCTTATTAGTGATAATAAGCGGGGAGCAATATCCTTAAATACCGAAAAACTATTAGATAGACTGAATATTCCGACGGAGAATTGGCTAAAAATTATTTCAGAATTTGGGATTTTGTTTCATGGGCCAGTGGGTACGTTACAAGAGTTAAGTTGTTACTGTGAACACTTAGAGAAACGACGACGGCATTTCACAAAATGTTGTCAGTACATGGGATTAAACTAGAGTTTAACTTTTTGGTTCAATATCATTACTATAAGCTCAGATAATAATCACTAACTGAGTTGGTAGATTATATTTACAATTCACTTAATTTCAAAAATTTAATCCTTTTTGGGGATAATTATCAATTACGTTAGTTCAAAACTGCTCAAGTCATAATGTAATCGATTCTAGACGTTAATGTATTACATCTATTTTGATATGTTATTGTTTTATAATGACTGGCTATAGTATTTCTAAGTTTAGAGTGGTTGGGATCACCTACCGCGGCAGTCATTGCATCTTATAAAGCGCTATCTCATATCGGTGTAAAAACAACGGAAACGGTCGCTCATCGTTGGAAGTCGGGGGTTAATAAAGTTGAGCCAGAAGTGTCAGGCATTCCTGGCCTTGAAAGGCCATTTCGAGTGCCTAATATTGATTATCCTTCTAATAAAGCAGTTGTTGATGCAATGCAAGATACAGCATCTCGTATGTGCGATGGTGTTGATTGCTCTGAAATTGCAGAACAATTATTCTATGTTGCTGGAGAGAAAGGTTATGTAGTTGTTTTTAGAAATGGTAACTCGATTTGGCCTAGTCCTCTTTCAGAAAATATAATGCCTAAGTTTTCACCTCCATTTAATGATGCTTATGAATTCAACTATCCTACAAAAGAATGGAATGGAAATATTGGAAGTGTTACTGAATCTTACCATGCAGTGTATTCTGATGGGAGATATATATATGATGGAGCTTTGCATACTGATGGAATTCCTATTAGTGACTATATGAAATTAGTTAATGCTTTGAATGACACTCGAGTGAGTTATCGCTTATATAATCCCAATGATGGTGGCTTGTTCAAAGGTACTCCTTAGATAGTATTCATATTCGGCATATTTGGTATTAAAAAGGGGGTATTGTGAGTAATGATATAAAAGATATTGAAAACAATAGTAATGTGCAGAGTTTCTTGAAGGTTATAAAACAAAAGCAACTCGTTACTTGGTTTTCAGGTCGACCAGCATTAACACCTTTAGGGCTTAATGATTCGATAGTTCCGATAATTATGTGGTCATTTGTGGATGAAGAATCTGATATATCTAAAAGAATGTTATTTTTAATTGATGAGTTTAAATCAGATATCGGTTGGAAGGTTGAGCGATTAAAATATAATGCTAGGTGGCGGTTAGTGCCGTTAAGAGTATTTGAATTGGCACAGGCGCATAGTGAATATAATGTGTTCGATGTTGCTGGCATATTGGAACAAAATGAACCTGAATTTGGGCAATTAGCCAATCAAGAAATGGGAAAGCTCGCCGCGTATCTAGAAAGGGCGCTATAAATGTAACCGTAAGTTTGTTATTCATTTATTTATAACTCAAGTGTTTCGAGCTTTGGCCAAGAGTATTATTGGATGTATACAACCAGCAATCACTGCCATTTTTATTGAAAGTGCTTGCTGGTTTTTTAGTGATTGATCCGTGAGATCTGAACATTGAGGTGTGAGCATTATCCAAAGAATGAAGTATGTTTGCCAATTACTGAGATTGACAATGCAGCGTGAGAAAGTGACGGATAAACAGAATGTGACTCTTGATGAAAAGCCTAAAAATCTATTAATACAGCGCCATACTAGCCGCACCTTAGGCATGAGCCAGAATGTACAGCTAGAGCGGATCATTTTAAATACCGTGCTAGTGATAAAGGATGAGCTGGGATATTTCAAAAATGGCTTGTTTACTGGTGGTGTATTCACATTAAAAGAAGGAAAGGTGATCTGTCAGCGCCGCTTTGAGCAAGGCGTGGATGTAGGGGAATACCAGTGCCCGTATTTGTCTGAAACCCATGATTTACATTTGGATATGAGCATAGTCGATGTTTATGAGAAGCCTTATGACGCCGAATACTATTACGGTTATCGGGATGAGGCCAATACACAGCATAACAAGTTTACTGTATATGAGTTTGAGCAAGGCCTGTGTATAAGTGCTAGGCAATATTGTCGAGGTGAGACTTATGACAGGTTTGTGTTTACTGATGATGGCTGGTTGGAAGATTTGCAATATCGCAGTTATGATGCAAAAGGAAACGAGTGTTATCAGAGCTTTACTTGGGCGCCGTCTGGCGAGCTGGAGTATTTGGAAATAAGAATAAAAGCAGCGAACAAATTAGTGTTTGATTTAGAATTAAACTTAAGTGATCAGGCCTTTATCTTTACAACTAAGGTTGGTTATCAGCAAGCCCTTTCACATGAAATTAAGCGTTTTTTTTCTATTATCAATGTTCCCGATTACCTTACTTGGGAAGATTTAAGCCTGTTACAGATCCACCAAGATCGTTTTAAGCTTGCGGGGAAGGGAGTTAGTGATGAGTTGATGCAAATGTTATTTTCAGGCAACGGAGTCAATGCCGTGCAAAGCATAACATTATGGGAAACAGATATTTCATCTATATCAATCGATGCATTGAAGCCATTAAAAAATTTAGCAGAATTGTCTATTTATAATGTGTCTCGTGATAGAAAATGGCGCCAACAACTTGCAGAGCAAGGTGAGTTAACTGAGCCTGATGCCCTTGAGGCGCAGCGGGAAGCAGACAAATTACAACAAGCATTGCTGGTGTTTAAGCACCAGCGGCCTGAGTGTGAAGTGAAATACAATGAACGGCTTATTCATTAATATTCACTCAATAAGATTTGGCGTACACAGGTGATATTAATAGGCTCGTGATAATTTACACAATCCTGACATATAGGGCACGAGCCCTATTGTTAGAGAAGAGGGTATTTAGTTAGTGTTATAGAGGCGTGTTATTGAGGCCTTGCTGGCTTAGATAGGCTTTGCGCGCACGATTGACGGCTTGGTCTGCTAGGCGAGTGGTTTGCGGCAAACGGTATTTTGGCGTGAGTTTGAGTAGGAACTCACAGGCACTCTCAAGGGAGATCTTATGGCCGATGGAAATATATAACGGCTTTATATTGGTTTGAGTTCGCAGCGCAGCGCCAATCACCTCATTATTATCCATGAGTAGACTACGCTCTCCTCGCGTTATGTTGACAGTATCGTGCTCACCCAATAACCGCGTTTTACCACAGCCTATGGTAGGTATATCAAACAGCAGGCCTAAGTGAGAGGCGAGACCAAAACGGCGCGGATGGGCGATGCCTTGGCCATCACATATGACTAAGTCGGGTGTGTGTTTGAGCAGTGCAAAGGCTTCAATCAGCGCGGGGAGCTCACGAAATGAGAACAGCCCAGGAATGTAGGGGAACTGTGCTTTGGCTTGTGTGGTGACGGTTTCGATAACGGCCAAAGTCTGTGCATCGAGAAGGACCACAGCCGCAAAGAGTACATCACTGTCATTACAATAGGCGACATCCACGCCTGCAATGATGTCAATCGAATTCGTGTTATCACAGCTATCAATATTAGAGGCATTAATATCACAGGCATCATCATGAGAACTGGGGTGATCCGTTTTAATGATCTTATGGGCTAATTGGTTTTGTAAGGCAATCGCTTGCTCTTCTGAACTGGGAAGCGTAAAAGGAATAACAGGTTGCATAATGTCAGTGTGATATCAATGTTTGTGAGTATAACGCTATAATAACAAAAATAGCTGCACTCAACTTAATTGACTTAATGTCTATTGATTGGAACCATGTCAATGGCGTTGATGTTGGTTATTGCGGGTGAGCATTATAATATTGATATTAAAAAATTTTCAGGAATTAAAAATAACAAAATGAAAAAACAACTATTAAGTGCAATATTAGCGAGTTTCTTAGTAATTGGCATAAGCACGAATGTCATGGCTAATACTGTCAAAGAAGTGACAGTCAGTAAAACCCATGTACATACCAGTTCGGGGCTCTATTTCAGTACCAATGAAACCATGAAAAATCCAGAAAACTGTGGTGGTGATAGTGACGCACCGGGTTTATATATACTAAGACAAGGCGATTACACTAAGGAAGCATTTAGTGTGTTGCTGGCGGCGCACATGTCGAATAAAAAAATCAATATTCATATTCAAGGCTGCAACGGAACATTTCCCATTGTTGATTGGGTTCAAGTTGATGATGCTTGATGCTGAGATCTAGGGTTTAAATTGAGATCTTAGGTCGTATTACTGCTAATGGTTCAATCGACTCAATTTGTTTCTTTAATCTATGGAACAATTTGAGTCGATTGTTTTATTGCTTATTTTATTGAGCAAGAGCCATTACATATTGCCAGACCAGATACTCTCGACGGTATTTGGATATTCTGTACAGTCACCTGTTCCATAAGCTGTCATAGGCTTTCCAGTGGTTCTGGCCGCTAGCGCCATTGAATAAATGGCTTTACCGCCTTGGGTATTGGCATCAAAGGAATAGGTTTTTTGGTAATATTCAATTGCACAACTGGCCATATTTTCTATGGCTGTATCGAAACGGATCATCCCTTCACCATTGTTATCGATCCGTACATTTTTGACTATACCTGTGAGCTTGCTACTTGCCGCATAAGCAGTATTCATGCAGGCAAATAGGGCGACTAATATGAATAATTTTTTCATGTTTTATTCCTAATGTTGATATTTATTCCATTGAATTAAATATATTTTATCATGAAAGGTATGGATATGGATATGGATATGGATATGGATATGAGTATAAGTATAGATATTGATTTGATTATTGTTCTTGGTGAGAGTAGATGAGATGAAAAAATAAAGCACCTAGGCTGATCAATAAGAGATAATTCAAAGGTGCTTTTATAGGTTTGTTTGAAGCGATTAGTCTATTGCATTTACAACTTTATTTTAAGTGATTTCATGGCTCGCAGGCCGAGGTTATGAATATATTGCGGTGGCTCGATAATGTCACCTTGGGGGAAATGTTCAAGCAGGGCTGCAATGGCGATTTCTGTTTCTAATCGCCCTAATGCGGCGCCGGGACAAATATGCGGGCCAAAGCCAAAACCTAAATGTTTAGGTTTACGATGAATATCGAACACATCGGGATTGGGATAGCGCTTGGGGCAGCGATGGGCCGCGCCTAATAGTAAAAAGACTCGCCGACCTTTCTCAAGTAAGGTTTCACCGATGAGGGTGTCTTTAGTGGTGATCCGGCCGAGGCGATGGACGGCGCCGTCATAACGTAAACTTTCTTCTATGACGGGTTTCAGTAGCGACGGATCATCCAGCAGCAGTTGTAATTGACTCGGATGGCTTTGTAATTGTTGCCATAAGTTACTGATTAAATTAGTCGTCGTTTCGTGTCCTGCAAATAACAACATGATGCAATTAGCGATCACATCATCGAGGGAAAATTCATTGTTATTTTGTTGATATTGTATAAGGCTGCCCAGTACTGTGGTGGATGCGCATAGGGCTTTATCATTGAGTATGACTTTTAAATAATCGGCCATTTCGATGACACTTTGTTGTGCTTTTATTGCGCTAGTTGCGCCTAAGGTGGAGCCCATAAATTGTGCGATATCATCTGACCATTTTTTAATTAAATGAATATCTTTTGCGGGGACACCTAATAAACGACTGATAACTAAGGCCGGCAGGGGATAAGCCAAGCCTTTGATGACATCATTTTGCTGTTGCTGCTTCATGTCTAAAATGAGAGTTTGGGCTAATTGTTTAATCTCAGGTTCCAGTGCCACTAACAACTTATGTTTTAAAGACGCATTAATTATCCGCCTAAGGGGCATGTGTTTAGGGGGATCTTGAAACAGCAGCCATTTGGATAAGCCTTGAATTAAGGGTTGCAAAAAAGCGATTTGCTCTGGCGCTAATGGCGCAGTAAAGGAGTGAACTCTATCGGATGAAAAAGCCTGATTGTCTTTGAGTATTTGTTCGATATAGTCAGGTTTCGAGACGTAGTAATGCCCTGATGATGGTGATTGATAGATAGGTGCTTGTTTGAGGAGTTTGTGGTAAGTATTAAAGGGGCTTTGAATAAAATGCATTGAACTTAAATCAAATTCTTTTGCGGTACAGTGAGTGTCTAAAGCAAGAGGTGAAAGTGGGTCTGACAACACATCGGTGTGATCGTCCATGTGACTTCCTTATTGTGCAAAAATAAGCGCTTGAGTGAGTGCCTGATTAATTCAATATTGAGTCAGTATTACGGTGCAAGAGATATGTAGTTATTGTTTTAAATTGTCACCTTGATGTTTGACTCGTGTTTAATGTAGCACAGTGCTAAAGGGTTTCGACATAGGTCGAGATGATCATTTTGCACGTACTTTAGTATGAAAAATAAGCTGTTTGCCACTATTGTTAAACAAGGAGTGTCGTTCTTTCTGTCCTTAAGGAATGAGTATGCTGTCGAATAATCTAAGTCGATTTTTTTGCTTAGCTTCAAAGTGTAATGTCAATTTGATGCTGTGTTTATGCTTGTTAATGATGGCTTTCCAGTCGTTAGCGTTGCAATATGAACTGCCGTTTTGGTCAAGTGAAAATGATGAAAAGGCGATGCCGGATTTTGCTAAAATAACCAATATCAGTGATAAAAAGAAAGCGTTTTTTGGTTATCTAAAACCCTTCGTGGATGAAGAAAATCATCGTATCAACACTGACCGTGTTTTTTTATTGTCCATGCAAAGTCGTTTAAACAAAGGTAACCCGTTATCCCATTCTCAGATGTCGCGCATACAATATCTTGCTCGGCAATATCAATACAAATTAACATCTATCAAAGCTAAGCAGTTAACTGGGCTTCTGTATAAGGTCGATACGATCCCCTCTAATTTAGTGCTCATTCAAGCGGCAGACGAGTCAGATTGGGGCAGTTCTCGTTTTGCGCGAGAGGGGAATAATTTTTTTGGTCAGTGGTGCTTTACAAAGGGTTGCGGCTTAATGCCTCGCTTGGCTTCAGTTGGTCGATTTCATGAAGTGAAACGTTTTAAGAGTGTGCAAGACTCTGTGATTGCTTATATGCATAACTTGAATGTTAATGGTGCTTATTTTTTGTTTCGAAAAATCAGAGCAACTCAATGGGCTAAGGGTGAAAAGCCCACGGCTGAGGAACTTGTTTATGGATTAGCGAATTATTCACAACGCGGGCAAGCTTATACGCATGATCTATTAAACCTGTTGCGGAAAAATAAGCGTTACTTGAATTAGGTTATCATCGATTCAATATCATTCATCCCAATCGGGTGCAAAATCAGGATCGGCAATTCGTTGCTTTTTATCTAATGAATCAATGAGCTGGCATTCGTGGTTGGTGAGCTCAATTTGAGTATAAAGTAAGTTGTTTTCCAAGTTGGCTTGTTTGGATGATGATGGAATGGCGATTAAATTCTTGCTATCCATCCAGGCTAAAATGATCTGTGAGGGAGTTGCATTGTGGAGGTTGGCTATTTGTATGATGGTATCATCTTTGAGGGCTTGCCCAACGGCAAAGGGCATGTAAGCGGTAACGAGAATGTGGCGAGATTGACAAAAGTCGACCAGTTTTTTGTTTTGTAAATAAGGATGAATTTCAATTTGATTGGTAAGGATATGCTCCCGTGGAAGCAGATCCATAGCCGTTTTCATTTGGTTTATGGTGAAGTTTGATACTCCAATATATTGTGTGAGTCCCATAGCTCTTGCATTGGCTAGTAATGAGAGATATTCCGACATGGGAACTTGATTATTAGGGGAAGGCCAGTGGATTAAGAGTAAATCAACATAGCTGGTATCTAAATTATCGAGACTCACTTTGACGCTATCGATAAAGTTTTTAGCGGACAAATTATTCATCCATACTTTGGTAGTGAGAAAAATATCATCGCGAGGGATCCCACTTTTTGAAATAGCTTGCCCGACAGGGATCTCATTTTGGTAAATCGTGGCGGTATCAATATGTCGATAACCCGCCTTAAGTGCCATAGAAACAGAGTCAAATGCAACCTGATCGGTTAGCCGATAGGTCCCCATACCAATCGCAGGAATATGCATCATATTATTGCCTTCTTGTTATATGTCTTCAGTTATTATTTTAGACGTATTTGCTGGCTTTATTGTATTTCCGTTATTCATTACGGGAATTGCTGGCATGATAGAGTCACAATGGGTGGGAGTGTTATCAGGCTTTCTATCGAGTGTTGCGCCTTTTTTGTTTGTTATACAGGAAACTTATGCTCATTTGGTTTCGGTTATGGTTTTTTATCCTTTGTATTATGTATCGTTAGGCATATTGTTCTCTTTGCTTACATTGAGTATTTATCTTGTTTTATATGTGTTTGTATATCAATATTGAAAGAGAAGCAGCAGATAAATAATGGTACTTAATAAGGTAATATGTGTTTTTTGTACAGATAAGAATGAGTCTATTATGACTTAGTCGAAAAACACACTTTTAAGTGTTTTGGGTATAAAGGTAAATAAGGGTATGAAAGCAAGTTTTTGGCATGAGCGCTGGGAGAAGCAGCAAATTGGATTTCATAATGAAGATGTTAACCCATTATTAGTGAAATATTGGCCGCAATTAAAGCTAAAGTCTGAGGCAAGAGTGTTGGTGCCGCTTTGTGGTAAAACATTGGATATGTGTTATCTAAAAGAGAGCGGGTACAGTGTATTAGGCTGTGAATTAAGTGAGTTGGCTGTGAGGCAGTTTTTTTCTGAATATCAGGCTGATAAGGAAAAGTTGACTTGTATTCAAAGAAATGAACATCAGCATTTCAGTTTACATCATATCGAAATAATACAAGGTGATATGTTGACCCTAACTTCGCAAGATTGTGGAACTATCGATGCTTTTTACGATAGAGCGGCATTAATTGCTTGGCCTGAAGCGTTAAGGCTTGCGTATGTTAAGCAGTTAATGATGCTATTGCCATCGGGAAGCCAAGGTTTATTGATCACCTTAGATTATCCACAAGAGGTGATGGCTGGGCCGCCGTTTGCCGTGCAAGATGATTGGATTATGGATAATATGGTATCGGGGTTTGAGATAGAGCGATTAAGCTGTGAGGATGTACTGCAAGATAATCCTAAATTTATACGTAAACAAGTCCCTTGGTTAACTGAATCAGTTTATAAATTGATCAGAAAATAGCAGGCCGAAGTGATGAGCCCTATTGCAGGGCTCATCAATTGATTAAAATACGTGTTCCATGCCTAGGGTGAAAATATTGTCTGTTTTCAATGATACTGGAACATTATCATTGAGGTAGTGCCCTTGATACCTGACATAATGTCCGTATATTTGCGTCGTGGCTAATAACATATGATCGGCCCCTACAGTGAATTGTTTCATTTTGATGTTTGAAAATTGGCTACGGGGGTTGCTTATGCCATCTTGAGATTTTATCGATTTCGTGGCATTAGAAAAATAGTAGCCTAATCCTGATGTATCTGTTGCGTATTCTGCTTTAAAATTAACGCGCTTATAGCAATACATGAGATTATAAAAGAGACTGTTACCTCGCATATTTTGCTCTTCTTCAAGGGTGCTCTTTGTATGCTGAAAAAGAGTGCCTAAGGTCAATTCTCCGAATTGGATCTGAGCGACGCTTCGGTACGCATTAACATTGGAAATGCCTCTGTTATAGGAGGCTGCAAAGTAATAGGGCTGTTTTCTAAAATTCTTGTCACCATAGGTCGTGGTTATTGCGTATTGAGTTTGACCATTATTTGAATGTCTTTTACTTTTTTCATTATTTTGACTGTCATTTGATGTGTGATTATCTGTCATCAAATAAGTTGAGCTAAATTCAAACCGATCTGCAAAACGTGGAGAAAAATACCAAATAGAATCAGCGGTTCGGCTTTGTCCTGCGACCAAATTGTTGATATCGGCATTTGTGCCGTTAAAGACATCTGCACTCCCCTCAGAATTTTTAAATACCGTGTTATTTCGACCCACCAAAACAGTGCCTAGCGTATCTTCTATACCCAGATAGGTATTGTGCGCTTTGATTGGATCTTTATCACCTTCAACGCTAGGGTTAGACAAACTGACACTTAATTTATAAATAATGTGCCTTTGTTCAGTGATATCATAACTGCCTTTCATGCCAATGGTGACATAGCTTTCGATACTGGTGCCTTTTTTATGATTTTTGGTCGCATAATCGGTTGTTGCATTAGCCAGTGAAAAATCCATGCTACCAAAAAGCTGTGGCTCTTTAGCAAAAGGTTTAAAACTGATAAAAGTAATGAAGATACAGAGTAAGGTTGTAAGGTGTGCTAACTTTCTAATTATAGTCGTCATTAGTTAATCTTTAACGTGTAGATATTATCCTTCATTTTTTTACAAGCATCCTGTCTTGTATTTATTAGGCGGAGAATATTAGCGTTTTATTAAGCATTGAGAAGGAATTAAAACATTTTTTCTTGCTTTACTGCTTAAAATTAACTTTTGGTTATTTTAGATTAACAAATGGTTGTTATCGTGTTCATTATGGTGGCATATTATTAATTTATTATTATCATTAATCGTCAAATTGTTACTTTTAAGGGGGAGGAATGATTTTTAACTATGCAGTGTTTGGATTTCGTTGAGGGGGGAGAGACTAACGTTATCATAGGTGGTCGAAAAATAAACATCCGTGTTAATTGAGCTGGCGATTATCTTTATTAGAAATGATAGTCCACACCGACAGTGATCATATTGTCGTTATTGAGCGTGTAATTGATACCAGCATTAGCATAACTTCCCCGATAGAGGGAGTAATGGGTATAAAGATCGGTAGAGTTCGATAGTACATAATCGGCTCCAATGGTGATTTGTGACATGCGAACATTGGAAAATAAGCTTCTATCGGTAGAACTTCCGCCTGTTGCATTCTTAAAGTAGTAGCCTAATCCTGAGTTATCAGCACCATATTCTGCTTTTAAGTTAATACGATCAAAAGAATAAATCACATTAAGAAAGTAACTATAACCTTTCATGTTGGATTCTGTCATGATTAAACTTTTTGTATATTGGTATAATCCTCCTAACTTAAATGCGCCTAATTTTATCTGTGATACGCCTCTGTAAGCGTTAACATTAGCAATACCATTGTTATAGCTGGCTGAGAGAAAATAGGCTTGTTCGAGTAATTGCTTATCCCCAAATGTTGTTGAGAGCGCATACTGGCTGTTGATATCGACATTGGCACTGTTAGATTGATTTGCAGCCATTAAATAGGTCGCATTAATGGAAATTAAGTCCGCAATTTTGGGTGAATAGTACCAAATGCCATCAGCGCTTCGAGTTTGGGCCGCGACCAAGTTATTAATGTCAGCATTGCTGCCATTAAACACATCGACGTTTCCTTCACTGGATTTAAAGACAGTATTATTACGACCAACTAATATCGTACCGTACCGATTACTGCCAAGGCCTAAATACGTATTATAGGCTTCGATGGGGGTTGATGAACCATCGGTACTGGCATTGTTAACTTGAAAGCTCATTTTGTAGACAAGGCTAATATCGTTCGTTATTGATTCATTACCTTTAATTCCGATTGCGGCCCAGTTTTCAATAGAAGTGCCCGCTTTTCCATTACGGGTACCATTATCGGTATCGGCATTGACGATTGAGTTATTCATTTCACCAAAAAAAGTCATGTCATCAGCATAACTTACTGCAGGAAACAGGCTTAGCAGTGATGCAAGAGGTGCCAGCAAAGTGAATTTATTCATTATTATTCTCAGAAATATTATGTAACAGAAAAGATTGGAACATTAGCCTAAATAATGGGAAGCAATAATAATAAATAATATTGATTGAAAGCTAATTTAATTTATTAGTTAATAATAAAATGGAGGTTAAAAAACAAAATAGTCATTATAATTTTTAAAAAAAAGAACCTTGATGATATATTTATTTTTAAAAATTAAATAATATCTAACAAAGTTGGTTAGCTATTAACGACTATTAAGGTGTTTAATGAAATCGATATTGGAGAGGTATGAGATTTTTCAGTGTAACAATTAAAATATTTTGATATATTGGTTAAATAATGATAAGTGTAATGTTATTATATTTTTTTGAAAGGTAATGTCATTAGTTAAATTTATTAATGTCAAAGATTAAAGTCAATACCAAAGGTTAAGATGTTATCATTTTTTAGTTGGTTGCTTATTCCAGAGTTTTTATATCGCCCTCGAAAAAAACTCATTTGACTGTATAAGCGCGTGGAAGCTGTAAGCATATAGTCTGCACCAAGCGTGATTTGTTTCACCTGAATATTAGAGTACTGACTTCTGTTTATATTACTTGTTGAACCTCCAGTAGCATTGGTAAAATACCAACCTAACCCAGATGTATCTTTGCCATATTCAGCCTTCAAGTTGACTCGATCAAGTGAGTATTTGAGGCTGATAAAATACGTGCTGCCTTTTAAGTTTTTTTCAGTGGATGTTGTGCTCTTAGTGTATTGATAAAGGCCTCCTAGATAGATATTGTTCATTTTAATTTGCATAACTTGTCGTAAGGCATTGATGTTGTCTATACCTTTGTTATAGGCCGTAGCGAGGTAATAATTTTGCTCAGTGAGATTTTTATCACCCATAACAGCAGTGAGTGCATACTGAGCATTGGTTTTTTCGGTTGTGCTGTCTTGATTACTTCCCATTAAATAAGTGCTATTAATAGTGATTATGTTCATCATTTTTGGTGAGTAATACCAAATGGCATCGGCGCTGATGGTTTGACCTGCAGCTAAGTTGCCTATGTCGGCATTGGTTGAGTTAAAGAGATCGATATTACCTTCAGAAAATTTAAAAACAGTATCATTTCGTCCAACAAGTATTGTACCGAGTCGGCTTTCAAGCCCTAAATATGTATTGTATGCACTGATCGGTGACTCATTTCCATCAAGAGTTGCGTTATAAACCAAAGAACTTATTTTGTATATCACACTGAGTTGCTGGCTCAGTTCACTTTTTCCTGTCGTGTCGATGTAAATCCAATTCTCTAAAGTCGTATTTTTTTTTTCACTTAGTGTTGCATAAGAGGTGTTTGCACTTGAAATAGCACTATTGATTTCTGCTGAAAATTGCATTTCATTTGCTTGAGACTTGAAAATAAAAATAAAATAAAGCAGAACAGTTTTATTTTTAAACGCCATTTTGAATATGATCCACTCATTTCTCATTTTTTTTGCTAATTAAAATATGGGTAAATTTAAATTAATATCATTTATGTTGTTATTAATTTGATAACGGTTGATTATTAGAAACTGTAATCAAGGCCGACAGTAAAAATATTGTCATTTTGTAATGTATTTTGGGTTCCAGAGTTTTTATAGCTTCCTTGATACATAATATAATGAGAATACAGTCTGGTGGATTCAGATAACATGTAATCAGCACCGACTGTTATTTGCGTCATATTAATATCGGAATAACCACTCCTATCTATGCTGGTGCTAGTACCACCTGTGGCATTAGTGAAGTATTCGCCGAGACCAGACGTATCTGCGCCATACTCAGCTTTTAAATTAATGCCATTGAGATCATATTGAAGGTTAATGAAATAAGTATTCCCTTTCATATTACTTTCGGTAGTTTTGAGGCTTTGTGTTTGTTGGTACAAGCCACCGAGTGTCAATTTACCTAACTTAATTTGGGCGACTTGTCGATAAGCATCAATAGAAGCTATGCCTGCATTGTATGAACTCGCGAAATAAAAATTTTGATCTTTTAATTTTTTATCACCCAAAATAGCGGTGAGTGCATACTGAGAGCCAATATTGACGCTAGCATCGACACTTTGGTTGGAGGCCATTAAGTAAGTGGCATTGAGCGTGATTAAATTCGCTAATTTAGGGGAATAATACCAAATGGCATCAGCACTTCGAGTTTGTCCTGCGACAAGGCGATCGATATCGGCGTTACTGCCGTTAAAAAGATCAACGCCGCCTTCGGCAAACTTAAAGACGGTATCATTGCGACCAACCAAAACGGTACCGTAAAGGCTGTTTAAGCCTAAATAGGTATTGTAAGCCTTTAATGGACTTGATGAGCCATCAGTGGTGGCATTCAATACTTGAAAACTCATTTTATAAAGTAGTTTTAGATCGGTATCAAGTTGTTCACTGCCTTTTATACCAAATGTTGACCAGTTTTCTAACGAAGTGCCCGTTTTTTCACTTCGAGTGCCATAAGGAGTATTGGCATTGGCGATGGAAACATCCATATTACCATAAAAGGTTGGCGCTTCTGCTTGAACTGAATAGGAGGTCATTGCCAGTATAGAGGCTAATAATCGCTTTATATTCATGTTTAATTACTCTCATCATTTTTATGCCGATCTGGCGGCGAACCGAAATTCATATTGATGTCATTTGAGGCAGGATGAGACTAACGTTTAATGATGATTAATCCTCTATTTTTGAGAATATTCGAGTAAAAAATTGTAAAAAAAGCAGAGTTCAAACTTTTTCGCTATTAAAAAGCTACTTTTACGATATTTATATTTTTATAAATAAATAAACCATCGTTACAAGTCAATTTAAACCTTAACTTTAATACATCTTAATTGATCTCTATTGTGGAAATGGGATTGATTTGTTATAGCGGGTTGGACAAATGTTGTTCGGTTAGGTTGTTTTTCCATCTTTTTATTCCCTACTTAGACGTTGATTGAATCAATCAAATACTTTCTGGTTATAGTCATCGTTAAATTGCTTTTAGGTATTTGATGGCTTTTACGATAAAATATGCTTTCATTTTTGAAGTGGGTTGACTATAGGTGTCACTTTGGATCCTAAAATTATTTCTGATGGGTATATGAATCGTTTTGCTGGTATAGGGCGTTTATATGGGCAAGCTGCATTAACATTATTTGCTCATTCACATGTGGCTGTTGTTGGAGTTGGTGGCGTTGGTACTTGGGTGGCCGAGTCATTAGCGAGAAGCGGTATAGGTGAGATAACCCTGATTGATTTAGATGATATTTGTGTTACCAATACGAATAGACAGTTACATGCTTTAAAACAGACGATAGGTCGGTCCAAAGTGGAAGTGATGGCTGAGCGTATTCGAGAGATTAATCCTGATTGTGTCGTCAATGAAGTTGAAGATTTCATTACTGTGGATAATTTAAGTGAATATTTTGCTTCCAAAAAGCAGGGAGGCAGCCTTGATTATGTAGTTGATTGTATTGATGCAGTCAAACCCAAAGCAGCGCTTATCGCTTGGTGTAAGCGAAATAAACTCCCCATAACGGTCATAGGTGGGGCTGGGGGTCAATTGGATCCTGTGCAAGTTCAGGTCGCTGACTTAGCAAAAACGTATCAAGATCCTTTGTTGGCAAAAGTGCGTAATCTATTGAGACGAGAGTATCATTTTTCTAAAAATACTGCTCGACGTTTTAGTATCGAAGCGGTATTTTCAACGGAGCAATTGGTATACCCTCAAAATGATGGCAGTGTATGCCATACCAAAGCTACGGCAGAAGGGAGCATGCGAATGGATTGCGCTTCTGGTTTCGGAGCGGTAACGGTCGTCACTGGAACGTTTGGCTTCATTGCCGTAAGTCGTGTTTTGATGAAGTTAGCTAAAAAATCGACGAGTCAGTCTTCTACGATATAATGATATTTACTCAAGTGAAATGAAAATGTGAGTGTTAGAATCGCTCAAATGTTCTATTTCAAAGCGCCATCAATGAGAGAATATAGGCAGTTTTTGAAAGGAGGGAATGCAGAAATGGGGTATGTGAGAGATCCCTAAAAGGCGGGTTGAAAAGCTTTTTATGCTGCATTGATCCTCATCACCTTAGTATAACCTCGGCTCGTGGTTTAGTTGACCATCAAGGATGATGGGAATGTCATCTATCATTTTGATAGATTTTATTGATTGAATAAAGCCACTTGTTTTTTTAATCAGCCACTTCATAAAAATTAGGGGTGAGTTCGCGCTCATTTAGTATTATCTGTACAGCCATTTTTGCACATTTACCACATTGATCCGCGACACCTAAGCGATGTTTGACATCAGTCAAAGATTTATCTCCTTGATTTACAGCTTCTTTTATTTGAGTATCTGTGACAGCATGACAAATACAGACGTACATTGGCGAAATCCTACTGATCTGAAGTAATGTAAGTGTAAATGAAAATAATTCTCACTGCTAATAACAGATTGGAATAACGAAGCTGAATTTGTGTCAGAGCAGGTGAAAAGGAAACGTTTTAATAGCCTTTTTCAAAATCAATTTGATGCAGTAAGGATTTACTGTTTATCCAGCGTGAATAATTTTGAGCAAAAATCTCGACAACTTGCTCTGGAAAGCTTGGTGCTGCGATATGAGGAGTAATAGTGACATTAGCGAGTGTCCAGATGGGATGCTCTTTGGGCAGGGGCTCTTGATTAAACACATCCAGAATAGCATGTTGTGTTTGCTGTTGGCTAAGTTGACTAAATAATGCATCGAGATCTAACACATTCCCTCGCCCTAAATTGAATAGAACAGCGTTTGGTTTCAACAGTGCCAGTGTTTCTTCATTGAGGATGTTTTGAGTATCTGGTGTATTGGGTAATATACTGGCAATGGTGTCTGCGTGGGGTAAATAGTGATTGAGTTTGCACAGGGTATCAATGCTATTAAAATGCGGAGCGGGTTTGGCACTGCGATTAATACCGACAACTTGCATGCCAAAGTGTTTGGCTGTTTTGGCAATGTGCTGGGCAATAGAGCCCGTACCTAATAACAGCAAGGTTTGTCCTTGTAAACTCTTGAAGCTCTCAGGCCGCCATATTTTGTGTGATTGTTGCTGTTTATATTTCTGATGTTGTCTATGATGAGCCAGTAAATAACCGAAAAGGTATTCACTCATTAAAGGGCCAAAAATACCTCTAATATTGGTCAGTTTATAATCTTTTCTGAGTTTAGGTTTTATTAATGGCTCTATGCCTGCAAAGGTTGATTGTAGCCATTTTAGTTGATATGCGTGGGGCAATAAGGGAGCGGCTAATTCTGGCTCCGCTAACCAGATATCGGCTTGTTGAATATTAATGGGCTTGTCGTCAAGTAAGTGTAGGTTGGGGAGCTGGCATGAGGTGAGCAATTGTCTGTAACAGGCGTTGGTTTTGGTAAGCAAGAATAACTTATGTTTCATTCCCCCTCCTTTGTCAAAGGCTTACGTTTGGTGATGCCGATAACGACTTTTTGATTTGACGCTAATGTATTAATAGACTCTTGTGATAGGGAAGTTTGACTTAAGTGTAGAACAAATTAGTCTTTTATGGGGAATAAGGATAAGGCTTTATCAGGGAAATTAGTAAAAATACCATCAACACCTACTCGAAATAAATTAGACATATCATCAATATTATCAACAGTATAAACAAATACTTTTATATTTCTTTGATGGGCATCATTAATGATTTCAGGCGTAACAAAGTTGAGGTCTAAATGAATGGAATAAGCGTTTAATGTTGTGGCTATTTGGGCTAGTGATAATGGAATACCGCTAATGATAGGGGCGATATAGGCTGTTGGAAAAACGTGCTTAACTTTTGCTAAGAAAGGGTGGTTGAAAGATGAAATGAGCAATTGTTCTGCGTTAAATCCTAATTCATTAATGAGCTTAGGGTAGATGTTTATAAAGGGTTTCAAGCTATTCAGGCCTTTGAGCTCAATATTGACTTTACAAGGAAAGGCTTTTAAATAGTTCATGACTTGCCAAAGAGTAGGAATAGGCTCCCCTTGTACCAATGTACTTTCTACGGCATCGATACTACTTTGTTCTATGAGAGGGTGATGCAGCTTAGCGTTATCAAGACGACTGTCATGATAGACATAAAGCTGTCCTTCGACGTTTTGAACATCAAGTTCAATCGCTTTAGCACCTAAAGTGATTGCTTTTTTCATTGCCACTAAGGTGTTTTCTGGCGCATGAGCACTTGCACCTCTATGAGCAAAAATTTCCATAAATTAGGTTCCGTTGACCTCTTGCTATTGCATTACGTTCTAATTATCCCCTGATTATCTTTTAGAGAGGTATTGTTAATATGTACCTCTAATTGAGGATAGGCGAGTTCCAATTGATTTTCACGGAGTTTTTTACTAATAAGCTTATGTAGCTTGTGCCTTAATGGCCAGCGTGCGCTCATTTCTTTAGCGTATGCTCGCACTTCAAAGTTTTGAGTATGTTGCCCAAAGCCAGCAAACCAGACTTCAGGCTCAGGGAGCTTCAATGCATCTTCACATTCTTGAACCGCTTGGTATAAGGCTGCTTCGACACGAGAAGGATCGGAATCTCGTGCAACGGAGACATCAATGATAACGCGAGTAATCGGATCGCTTAATGACCAGTTAATGAGTTGTTCAGTAATAAAGGCTTTATTAGGCACAATAATTTCTTTTCTATCCCAGTCAATGATAGTGGTTGCCCTTATTTGAATTTTACTGACAGTGCCTGTGAGATCGCGAATGGTTACGGTATCTCCGATACGGACAGGTTTTTCAAATAAGATAATTAAGCCAGAAATAAAATTGGCAAAAATCTCTTGTAAGCCAAAGCCCAAACCGACCGAGAGAGCAGCGACAAGCCATTGCAATTTAGACCATTCCATTCCTAAGGTCGAGAAACCCGCTAAAATGCCAAAAAAGACCACAAGATAGCGACTCACTGTGGTGATAGCAAAGCCAGTGCCCGGACTTAAATCCAGTTTTTGTAAGACTATCAGTTCCATTAACCCTGGAAGGTTAGTGGCGATCATCAATGAAAAGCTGACAATAATAATGCCGAGTAATAAAGATTTTAGTGTGATAGGTAATTGCTGTTCCATGCCATTAATGGTGCTATTACTGGTCCAGAGGGTCACACCATCGAGTAAGGAAAATAAAGCGGTATGAGTTTGGGTCCAAAGGCCGACTAAACTGGCAAGAAAAGCAAGTAATAATAATGATCGAACGAGCCCTAATGACTGGCTTGAAATGGTTTCGAGATCCACTTCTGGTTCTTCATAAGTTTCGAGTTGTTCATTACTGGTAGTGGTGTTGCCTTCTTTTTCTCTTTGAGCAAGCTGCTCGGCGCGCTTGGCTTTCGCCCTTTCAAAAGCAATGCGACGCCTTTCAATTAACATCCAGCGCTTTATAAGTTGGTAGGTCATTAAAAAGCCCAATCCAAAAAGCAAGGATAGTTGAAGCTGAAGCAACATTTGAAAAGCGGTGTAGTAATAACCTTGAAAAGCGAGTATTGCACAAGCGGGTGGCACCGTCATTAGCATAATCCACAAAAACTTTTGAATAAGTCGCTTGTTTTTGTCATTTTGGTGGGTATGACTGTATCGCTTAGATAGCGAGAGAATGTCTTTGTAAAACCAAAATAACATGATGCAAAAAATAATAAAGGCGCCACGACCTATGCTGTTTCTGACAAGAGAATTATCCAGAATTTGTGTAAATCCCATTACACCTAAAAACGGAACAGACATAATGATGAATTGCCGTAAGCGGATCTGACTGGTGCGAATAAGGCCTCGAGGGCCTTTAAAGTGGCTGATCAATAGTCCTTTATCAAGTGCTAACAGGTAAGCGACTCGGTAGAGCAAATAAAATAAGCCAATGGAGAATAATGCCATTCCCATAGCAGAAGCGAGATTATGAGGCGATAAATATAAAATAACCCCAGCAACAATAATAGGAGAGGGTTTAATAAAACTGTAGCAAAGAGAGTTGCTTAGTACACTGAAAGTATTAATGAATTTATCTTGGGTGACATTACCAACATTGGCAAGATCACGCCTAACAGCGGCTTTAAATTTAGGAGTGAGAATATCTTGCAGCACTAAACTTAAGACTAAAATGATAATCCACCAAGACCAAGCTGTATTTTGGTCTTTAAAGGAGTTAGTTAATTCTTGCCAAGGGGCTTGCTGAGTCAGCCATTGCCAACTTTGCAGTAGGTCAATGCCCCAGAGTTTACTAATACTACTGGCATTAGGCACCCAAAATAAATGCTCATTTAAGGTGTTTTTTAAGGTTAAGTATTGTTGAGTGAGCTGCTCATTACTGACTCTGAGATCCGCCATTTTACTTAAATATTGATCATAACTTTGCAGTAGTTGTGTCAAGAGCAACTTTTGTGAGTTCAATAATTTTTGTTGAAGTGGAGAAAAATCGGTAATTTTTAATATTTGCTGTGAATTGATATTAAGGCTTTGCTCGAGTCGATACCGATCGAGTCTAGTATTGGCTATCTTTGTTTGCAGCTTCTCTTGATTAGGTGGCTTAGGTAAAGACTGTAAAATCTGTAAAAATTGCTCACCAAAGGCTGAATTGAGTTTTATCCAACCAATTTGTTGCTGAATACTGGTGAGTTGCTTGGCTTGAACTTGGTATTGCTTTTCCGCTTTTTCTTGCTGACTCACTGTGAGACTGATGTTATTCGTGAGTTGTTGTAGCAATAAACCATATTTTTGGTTGTCTTGGCTGAGTTGACGAGTGAACGGGCTCGTATTTTCATCGGTTTGTATTTTGCTGTCGGCAATGGCTGCAGAGGTTTTTTGTTGTCTTTGCTTAGCAATTTGTGCATTGAGATCTTCAATTAATGCTTCTTGCTGGGCTAGTTGTTGTCGAACAAGTTGGAGTTGGAGTTGATTAAGTTCAATACGCTTTTGGCTGCTAGCAAGTTCAGCCTCAAGGGTCGTCACTGTCTGGTCGTATAAGGTTCTTTGTACTGTTAATAAAGCGTTTTCTGAGCTTTTGTTTTCAATAATAGGGTTTTTTTGATGTTGCTGTAAATTTTCTCGAGCATCGGTTATTTCATTGGGAAGTTCATCTCGACTCTTTATTAGCGTATTAATTTTATTGCTTAAAGTTACTTCGATTTCTTTTAATTCAGACAAACGAAGGTAAGCCATTGAGGCTTGTTGATTCAGATCTTGTTTATTGGACCAAGAAAGCTTAATGCTGGCACTGGTGAGTTGAGCTGCAAGGCTTTGCTTATGGGCGTTGAAGTTTTTAAGCAGATCGTCGGCATTTTTTTCGGTGGCTTTAAGTTTATCGATTTCTGCTTGTATTGAGGCCACTTTTTCTTCAGTGGTCGGTGTTTTTGTTGTATCTGTCGTTATTCCTATTCGTTTATCCAATTGGAGAGGATCGGCGCCATAGGCTGATAAGGACGTTAAACAAAAAAGGAATAATAAAACACGGAACATTAAGAGGCTACATTATCTGAGAAACACATGTTTTATACTAGCTAAGTTCGCTCTAGAAAGAAATCATCATAGGGCAACTTTTGTTGAACTTTTAAGGACCTTGTGCTGCTTGTTGTTAAATGGTTTTTTATGTTTTTTTAGTGTTTACTTTATGTTTATTTGTTCGGCGGTAAATTAAAGGAGTAGGAAGATGAAGGCCAAGCGGTTAGCCCCTTTAACAAGTAAAAGGGGCTAATATAAATTAGCTGTGCTTTTTCGTCATGGCAAAGTGCTCACCCATGCGGGTGACAGCTTTAGGGGTAAGATTGTCAGCAAAGTGTTCAATGGCATCTTTTTCAAATAACATGACAACGGTGCTGCCTAATTTAAAGCGTCCCATTTCATCGCCTTTGGCTAACGTGATGGCATCAGGTCCCGATATCGGATAATCCCAAGTGAACACATCTTTCCCTGTGGGCGGAGTGACGGTGCCAGCCCAAACTGTTTCGATACTCGCAACAATGGTTGCGCCAACGAGCACCATGGCAATAGGGCCAATTGCCGTTTCAAAAATGGCCACTACACGCTCGTTTCGTGCGAAGAGTCCTGGTACATTTTCGGCTGTTAATGGGTTAACAGAAAAAAGTTCTCCAGGAACGTAAGTCATTTTAGACAAGGTGCCTTCAATGGGCATATGGATACGATGATAATCCTTCGGAGCAAGGTAAATAGTGGCAAAATCCCCATCAATAAAGCGTTGAGCATCATCACTTTGATCGCCTAATAAAGCCAGAGAAGAATAATCATGGCCTTTAGCTTGGAAAATTCGTCCTTCTTTAATGGGACCGAGTTGACTGATTGCACCGTCTACAGGGTGAATAAGCGCATGGTTTTGCTCGTGCAAAGGGCGAGCGCCAGATTTTAATGGGCGCGTAAAAAAATCATTGAAACTGCGATAAGATTCTGGTCTAGGATCAGCAGCTTCGCTCATGTTAACCTGATATTTTTTGATAAACCCTTTGATTGCAGCAGTAGTAATTGCTCCCATCTCTGCGCTGGCGAGTTTGCCAACAAGGCGAGACAATAAGTGTTTGGGTAACAGATACTGTAAAGCAATTTTTAACTTGTCCAATGTTTGATCCTTGTGCTCTTATTCGTCTGGGCCAACTCTAAAATGACGAGCATGTCGTTGCTCATCTAAGCTGGCAATAATTTTATGGTAGTTTTGGTAACGATCAGTGCTGATTTCACCTGCATCATAGGCGGCTGTAATGGCACAACCTGGGTCACTGAGGTGTTTACAATCTCTGAATTTGCAGGTACCGAGATATTCTCTAAATTCAATAAAACACCAACCTACACGCTCAGCAGGTAGGTGCCAAAGTGCAAACTCACGGACTCCGGGTGAATCGATAAGATCACCACCGCTTTGAATATGGAGCAGTTTAGCTGTGGTAGTAGTATGTTGACCGAGCCCTGAGTTTTCAGAAATATCTCCAGTGATTAATGCAGCATCGGGCATGATGGCATTAATGAGAGATGATTTACCGACACCAGATTGTCCAACAAACACACTGACTTTGTCTTTCATTAACTCATGTAATGTTTCTACGCCCTGAAGTAAAGTGCTGCTGACTTTGTAAACTGGATAGCCAATATCACGATATCGCTGTAGAGCGGCTTCAATGGCTTGGCTTTCTTCTTCTGAAATCAAATCGATTTTATTCAAAATGATGATAGGTGCAATGCCTGTATCTTCAGCGGCGACGAGATAGCGGTCAATAATTTGTGTGGTAAAACTGGGTTTGACTGATGACACAATGAAAATTTGGTCAATGTTTGCCGCAATAATTTTAACGCCATCATAAAGATCGGGGCGAGATAATTGAGAATGTCTAGGGTGAACGGCTTCAACAACACCGGCAATGGCTGTTGGATTCCCTTGGTTTACATGTTGAGATAATCTTACAATGACTTTATCGCCAGTAACTAAGCTTTTAATATTTCTTCTAATATCACAGCGTGAGATCACCCCGTCTTGTGTTTCTACATCTGCATGTTGGCCAAAGCGGGAAATAATGGTGCCTGCTTGTTCGCTGCCTAAAGAGCTGTCTTGGAGATCTGTTGAGGACTCCGGTTTATCATGCTGTTGTAGCTTTTTTTTATGATTGGTCCGCATTCGGCGTAATTGACCATGGCTTAATGGTTTTTTTTTGCTCACAGAATAGTCTTCGTCATTTTATAAGGCTCACTCATCTTGATTTGTCTTAAGTTCAGTAAGGCTAATTTTGTGTCTGTCACACACGCTCCCTTTCTTTAATCAAGGTAATATCAGAAGTGGTACGAGTATAAATAAAGCAGTATGATACACGGTCTTAAAGAAAAAAGCCTAAATTTAGATAAAACAGATGAAGAGGATGCTATGACTGCCGATGCAAATAACCTGATATGGGTCGATTTGGAAATGACGGGACTTGATCCTAGCGTCGATAAAATCATTGAAATTGCAACGATTGTTACGGATAAAGATTTGAACATTCTTGCTGAAGGACCCGTATTAGCGATTCATCAATCTGATGCGCAACTTGCCTTGATGGATGAATGGAATCAGACACATCATGGAAAATCTGGGTTAATTGACCGAGTGAAGGCTAGCAAAGTGAATGAGCAGCAAGCAATTGAGGAAACAATTGCTTTCTTATCTGAATATGTATCTGCAGGTGTTTCACCTATGTGTGGTAATAGTATTGGGCAAGATAGACGGTTTTTGAATCGATATATGCCAGAGCTGGAAAATTATTTCCATTATCGTAATATCGATGTCAGTACCATAAAAGAGCTGGTGAATCGTTGGCAGCCTCAAATGATGAAAGGCTTGACGAAAAAAAATGCTCATCAAGCTTTACTTGATATTCAAGAGTCGATTGCTGAATTACAGTTTTATCGCGAAAAAGTATTTAAAATTTAATCAGTCGGTCAGTTTATTTACAAGAAGGGGTTGCAGTACGGCGAAATTCTCCTATAATGCGGCCTCAACTTTACTGGCTTTATGTCATGTGATGTTGGAAGTTGATGCGACATTAGCTCAGTTGATAAGGTTGAAAATCGATACCTTACGGTTTTGCTAATATAGCGAAAAGTAATGCGACATTAGCTCAGTTGGTAGGTTGGAAATCGATACCTTGCAGTTGTGTTAAGATAGCAATAAGTGATGCGACATTAGCTCAGTTGGTAGAGCGATACCTTGCCAAGGTATAGGTCATCGGTTCGAACCCGATATGTC
>NZ_CANLKR010000016.1 GCF_947491715.1 uncultured Shewanella sp.
GACAACAACTGGGCATCGGTGAAGGTCAAGCTGCCGTCTTCTTCAATCACGTAACCGACATCTTCCACTACCGCTGCGTCATTGACATCACTCACTTCCACTGCGATAGTTTGAGAGGTTGTTTTTGAATCAAAATCATCCTCAATCGTCTGATTTAAATCATTTTCATCATCAGGAGAATCTTGTACATTAACTTCGAATGTTTCAGTTGTTGTTTTGGAGTCCACGCCATCATCAAGATCTGAATCTGAACTATTGGAAAATCCAGCATTTGACTCTGCAGTCCCTGATGAGCTAGTACCAGCAACACTAGGGTCGAGAATATTTCCATCAACTCCTAAGTCTTCCCCATGTTGAGAATCTTGGATACTTTCTCCACCAACACTTTGTGCTCCCACACTCGAAGGTTCATTTGCAGAATTGACAGCTTCTCCATTTTCAGCAATGGGACTATCCATCACATTTGATTGTGCATCAGCACCCGATTGAGTTGGAGAACCATCCCCTGATACCGCAGCCGGACTTGATTGATCGACGAAATCATCTTCAGATCCCGCTCCCGTTGCTTCGTCCTCTTGAGCAACTTGTGAATCATCAGCCAAATTTGTTGCATCGACTGTCGTGGCAGCAGCAGTACTTGCAGTGTCTAATCTATTTCTGGCTTCTGAGGAAGATACATCCGCATTTTCAGTATTTTCTTGTTCAACAGCGTCATTTAAGGGGTTATTTTCATTTTCATCAATGGCCATGATGTAGCCTCCATGCAAAACAAAATTTGGCTTTAAATAGGTACTCTTTGATTGCTTTAAGCAAAGCTTAGGATGCAGTGAAATACAAGGTTTTTAAAGATAAAAAGACATCAATGATAAGAGAAAAAAAGGAACTAATCTAAGATTAAAAAAAAGATGACTTTAAAATTCATTAAAACTCAACCAACTATTGATATCAACAGAATAAGATCTGAACCTTTCTTCAAAAGAAAGTCGCTTGATATAATACAACAATCAATATGATTTTTTTTATTATTAGACTACAGTATAGATAGAAAGAATTAATGAAGGATTTAAGAGTTTAAACTTTTTTGAATTCAGGGAGGATATATGAAACATTACCAGCAATTTTTGGACTCTTTAGACAACGACCTAGATATGGTAAATATTATACTCAGTATGTATAAAGAAGAGCATAGTGATGATATAGAAAAAATAAAATCTTATTATAATAATAAAGATTTAGACGGTTTGTTTCATGTAACGCATTCCCTTAAGGGCGTAATTTCTAATTTTTTTGAAGAAGAAATATGCGACTTATTGGAACAAATAGAAACCAAATCAAAAACGGGAGATACACCCGACGAAACCCTAATCCTCTCTGCCTGTGAAGAAATAAACAAACTGAACAGTGACATCAATAGTCGAATTAATGCATAGTCTAATACAGGGGCTGAGGCTGTAACATGAGTGATATAGAGAGGTATATCAACAAAGCATTAACACAAGAGAAAGCAATAAGTAATGAAGAAGACAATAATATAAAAATAAAAAGTGTAATGACAAGTACCCATAAGTCTCTTCTGTTTATATTTATTGCTGTTACTCTTGTCATTATACTTGCCTCACAAGCAAAAATAGATATTATCGTCTCATCGAGAGGTGAATTACTTTTAGATTCAGATATAGAAAAAGTACAACATTTAGAAGGTGGGATTTTAGAACAACTCATGGTCTCACAAGGTGATACGGTATATGAAGGTCAACCTATTGCTAAGTTGAAGTCTCTTGAAAGACATTCAACACTTGAAACGACAAATATTGAGATTATTGAACTTGAACTAGACTTACTTACTTACCAATCTCTGATTAACATGCTATCCCCTGATTTTTCAAGTTATGAAACATTCCCTAAAATAGTGAATAATTATCAAAAAAAGTGGCAGAGCGAATTCAACAAAAACACTTCTAATGAGTCACTTATCTCTCACGATATTGAACATAAAGAAAAGCTCATTCAATCAATGAAATCTAGGATCGTTAGTTCAAAAAGCCAATTAGATATCATAAAAAAACAACTTTCGATAAAGAAAACACTTTTTGATGAAGAAATGGCCTCTTACGTTGACGTGTTAGCCATGCAAATACAAGAAATGAATATGCTCAGAGAGATAGAAAATTTAGAGGAAGCAATACTAAATGAAAACTTTCAAAAACAGAGATTAACTAAACAATTAACCGATCTTATTTCTAACAGAAATGCTGAATATCAAGCAAAAGTCAATGAAAGTGCAAAACAGTTAAAAATTAAACATGCACAAAAGCCACAACATACCGATAAAGTTGACAGGCTCATAGTATATTCTCCCGTCGACGGTATTGTTGACAAAATTCACTTCAATTTCAAATCGGCCGTTATCCCTCCAGGTGAAAGTATCGCAGATATTGCTCCATTAAAAAATACATTACATGGAGAAGCGAAAATACCAAGAAAAGACATGGGATTTGTCGAAATAGGACAAGAAGTGAAATTGAAATTTGATACTTATAACTCAGCTAAATACGGTGCATTATCAGGAATTATTGCATCTATTAGCCGTTCTTCATATGAAGAAAAAGATGCCGAATTCTATTTAGCCAACATCACTCTTGAAAAGCTATACTTAGAAAAATCGGGGATCAAACATAAACTATCGCCCTACATGGAATTTACAGCAGAAATTAAAACCGGATCCAGAAAAGTCATCGATTACGCAGTAAAACCCGTAATGTCTGCGATTGAAGATACATTTGATGAAAGGTAGGAATAGACAGTGAATAATCGTTTACCCTACACATTAACGATGAGCGTACTCTCCCTCATTATCTTAATTCCCTCCATTTATTTGATATTCAATCACAATACCACTAATGAAAAAACATTAATATTATTAGAAAGCTCTAGCACGTTGATTAATGAAACTGAATTGTTATTATTGAAATTAATAAACTGTGATAACCACCCTTGCTTAAAAAATAAAAAGCAGATTGACTCATTACATAAACAACTAAACTCATTCTTAAATACTGCATCGATTGATAAAAACTTGGTCAGCTTAGTAGGCGCAACCGAGTATTCTAAATTAACACTAATTATTAATAAATTTATTGCTACTGGAACAGAACAAAAAATAATTAAAGAGTTAACCCCCATTCTAATAGAAATGAAAAACAGCCACCTTAATATAATTAAAAATCAAAATAAAAAAAACTCAAACAATCAACTTAGAGACAACATAATAACAGCATTATTAGTTATTATTCTAACTATATTATTAATCGTAGCTGTTTATATTATAGAGTCTAAAAAAAACAAACAAAACAAACAAATAAATAATAAAGAGCAAGGGATTGAAAAACTACTAAGCGTAATTGGTGATCTTAATTCAAATTATGCAAAAAGCATACTTAACGATTTAAATTTAAGTAAAGAAGAAAGAACAATATATTCAAAATTAAAGAAACTGAATGATAAAATTGAAGAAAGTGAACGTAACACAGATCTATCGAGACAGCTATATTCAATGATTGGTTACGAAATGAGAGGAATATCAAATACTATAAAAGGCGGAATACACTTACTCATTAAAGAAAAAGAAGAGGATGAAAAATTAACTAACTTAGCTAGAGATCTTGAAATAGCAACTGAAACCTTATCTAATTTAGCCGAAAATTATAATAAGTTATTTTCACAAGGTTTAAAACAAAAAACAGAAAATTACTCCTTTATAAAATTACTAACCGAGATTATTGTCCACATCAGCAACAAAGGCAACGAATCAGAACTCAACATTGAATGCATTATACACAATAACTTACCCAATGAACTTATGGGTAACCCAACAAAACTATTTTGGATTTTATTTCTTCAGCTTTCTAATGCCATTAGCGCTCAAAATAAAGACAATATTCTCATCGATATCAACAGCCATTCAAGCGATGATGTCTCTGGTTCAGTGATAGTTATTACACTGATTTTTTTAACCACATTAGATATAAGTGAAAATAAAATCAACCATTTACACTGGGAGCAATCAAAAAGAGGGACTGTAAAAAATGATGAATGGACAATATCTTTACTCGATAATATTAATACATTTAATACTGAATGGTATAAGTCAGGTCAACAACAAAAATTTTCAATAAAAATGGGCGTTACTCCTATATCATACACAAAAGAATCACCTCTTTTAAAAAATAAATTCTTCCTTATCTGTGCAGACTCTGAGATAAGGATCAGTATCATATCAAAATTGCTTATTTCACATGGTGCAAAAGTTAAAGTCTCTCGAGAAGCTAATGAAATATTCAAATCCATATCAAAAATTTCTTTATATGATGCCATCATAATGACCGACACAGTAAAAGGCATTCAACTTACGTCGTTTTGTAAAACATTACATGAAAGAATACCCGATGACGGTCACACTAAACTCTTACTTGCTGTGTCTTCAAATCAGGTTGTGAAAAGTGCTATTCAATATGTAAATCAAGTTTTTTATACACCATTAATTCCTGATGATTTCATTCCACAGCTTGTTAAAGCTGTCGAAGATGAAGAAAGTAATGATGAAATAAAACATCAATTTCTTATTGTTGAAGATGATAGAATACAACAGTTTATATTAAAAAAAATTCTCCAACAAGCAGAATACGAAACAGATATTGTCAATGGAGGATTGGAAGCTGTTAATTGGGTTAAAAATAATACAACAGATATCATTTTTATGGATTGTATTATGCCTGGTATGGGTGGCCTACAAGCAACGGAGCTGATCAGACAATATGAGAAAGAAAATAATATTCAACCAATTTCAACCATCATTGGCGCTACTGCTTTAACCAGTAAATCTGAACATCAAGCGTGTTTAGAAGCTGGAATGAATTATGTAATAAGTAAGCCTTATAATAGTGATGAAATTTTAAAATCAATTAAAAGATATATTCACATCCATAATAAAAGGGGGTCATAGATGCAGATAAGGATAATATTACTAATTTCTATTATTACGTCAACGGATCTCCTAGCCGCTAGTTTAATTGATATAGTTAATATTGCAAAAGAGAATAATTTATCTTTAAAAAGCAGTGAAAAAAGCTATCAAGCAAGTCAATATGATATTGACATTCATCGTTCTAAGTTTTTACCCAGTTTATCTTTAAGAGCCGATAGTACTTGGAATGAAAATAAGAAATTCCAAACAACAGATCAACATATTATCAATGATTACAACTCTAATAGTTACAGTCTTTCTCTTAGCCAAAACATATTTAATTTAACAGATATTTACACTATTGAGTCTACACAAATTGATGTGGACATTAGCGAATTACAAACGATAAAAACTGAACAGAGAATAATAAAAGAAGCCGCAGTAAAATATTTTGATTATCTAAAAAATAATTCACAAATTAAAGCAACAGAAGCTGAATTTATTTCATCTGAGTCAAGATTTATACACATGAGAAGAAATATTCAACTCGGAAATACTGCAGGTAGTGAAATATATGAAGTTATTGCACAAAAAGAAAATACAAAAAATAAATTACTCACATTAAAGAAAGAAAGAAAAGTCATTCTAAATGATTTATATAACATTACACAAGATAATAAAACCCCATCTTACGATTTAAACAAATTATCAACATTCCCTAAAATTGAAGAGCACAGAGAAATATTTTTAAAGAATACACTTTTTCAGTTAAACTTAGATATATTAATTTCAAAGAAGCAATTAAAAAAAAGTAAGCAAAAAATAAAAGAAACAGCATCAAGTTTTTCGCCAACATTAACTGGAGATATTAGCTATAGAAAAGATAACACCAATAATCCATCTGATAATAGCCCTCCAAACTTTGGTATTAGTGAATCAGTTGTTTATTCGATAAATTTTGATTTACCCCTATCTTCAGGAGGTCGAGATATATACAAATACCGTAAAAACAACATTGAATATGAAAAATCTCACTTAGATCTGATGCAATCAGGCGAAGATAGTATACAACAATTTTATAATTATATTGAAAACATCAATGATTACTCACGCTCACTTGAAACCTATACTATTATTATAAAAGCCAACTATTCTTCTTATAATGGAATAAAAAAAGCTCATAAACTTGGAACTCGAACTATTACCGATCTTCTGTCTGCTGAAAGTAAATTATTCAATAGTATTAGAGATTATGAAAATGCACGTTATAATTATATTATTGAAATAATAAACTTAAATGAGTTAATCGGATTACTAAATGATTACTTCATAAAGGATATTATGAGTGATATGTTACCGATAACCAATGACTTATCTTCATCTCCTATCCCGCTTCATTTAATCAAGTAATGAGATAAAATAATGAGCACCTTTAAATTTAAAAGAAAAATAAGCGATTTGGATAAATTATATTTGTTCATATCAAGCATTATGACCACTTTTTTAGGGCTCGTTCTGCCTTTCTCTATACTCATTATTTTCGATCGTATTTTACCAAATCAATCCAAAGATTCATTAATGCTACTAGGATTAATTATTTTAATCGCCATCTACTTTGACTATATATTAAAAAGGAAAGAAGAGGCTATCACTTCTCTTATAATGAAAAAATTCGACAAGGATTTAACCAGCAATGTTTTTAAAAATATTTGTAATTCTGATATCGCTACATATAGCAAGCACTCTCCTGGAGAGTATTTAGAAAGAATATCAGTCATACCTGAATTAAAAAGTTTTTTTGGTGGGGAATCTGTAAAAGCCATTATTAATACTATAACAAGTTTCATCACAATTCTTATTATCGGACTCATTAATGTATGGTCTGGAACAATAATTATCATTTCTTCAACCATTTTAATTTTTACAGCAATCATTATTTCAAATAAAAAAATCAACGTATTAGTAAAACGTTCAGATATTGAAGGAAGAACCAGCTCTAAGATTATTGAAATAGTCTCTAGTCCTTTAGACATAAAAAGTAGAACAATGGAATATAGAGTAGAAAGTTTAATGACCGAAATGATAAGAGAGCGTGAAGAGCATAGTGTTGCATTTGAAAAACTAGACTCTATTCTAAACTTAATCTTAACTTTTATACAGCAACTATCCATAGCCACTGTTGTTGTCATGTTAGCGCTTTCTGTCATAGCACAAGAGATCGGTCAAGGTGTGATGGCTGCTGTGATATTACTAACCAATCGTTATTTCTCTCCTTATCAACAAGTCATGCAAACCTTAAGCCGATGGAAAGTCAACCAACTTAATGAGCAAAGAATGAATACGCTTTTTCAATTAAATCACAATATTGATAGTGACATTAAGGATTTTTCTATTAATACAATATTGTGTGAAATTAATAATAATGAGGAGATCTGTTTTAAGAAAGGTCAAGTTTATGTTGTAAATGGTAAAGCCAACGCAGGAAAGTCTTATTTGAGCCGTTGTCTTACCATGGAAGAAAAAAGTACATCTATTAATATCATTATTGGTGAGCACTCATTAGGTGAAATAGATTATAATACATGGAAACAACATGCTTTGAAAATTGATAATAATAGCGCTCTTATAGAAGGTAATATCATTGATAACTTAACCTGTTTTAGAAGTTATTTAAATGAAACTGCATTTACCCTCTGTGAAAATTTAAATATAAAAAATGAAATCAATGCACTAAAAAGTGGTTTTTACACTCAAATATCAAGCAACCAACAGCCTCCTTTTTCTAGAAAAGTTAATTACTGTCTATTAATAGTAAGAGCAATATTAAGTAATAAATCAGTTATCATATTAGATGATATCGATACGATATATGATGAACATTTTGAAAAAGTGTTAACATCAACATCCCTTTCAAAAAAAGATAATATAATATTTATTTTTATAAGCAATAAGATTAAAAATAAAGATAATAACATTCGCTATTTAAATATCAAAAAAGGTTATTAAAATGACAATCCTTATTAATTTTTCTGATATTAAGCAAAGGTTAGATGATTTTTCAAACGAGAAAATGGATGATAGGTATTTACATTCACCATTAATTAAAGGCATAGCATTAAGTTTAATTTCTTTACAATGGGAAGGAACAGCTGATATTTTATCTGATGCATTTGTGCCCAAAAAGCAAGATATCGATTCATTTTATTCAACAATAACGCGACTAGGCTATCAATGTAATAAATTAAAAATAAAATCAATGGATCAATTAGATCACATTATCAGCCCCGCGTTTATACAATTAGAAAATATTTCAGGCATTTTGATTAATACAGAAGATGATATTGCTTATATATTTGATTATGTCAATAATATCACCATAGAGCACCCACTCAATGCAACGCCATGCCAACTCTGTGTGATCTCTGAATATTCTAAAATATTTAGAGAGCCCCCCCCTGAGTCACAAGACAAATCAAATTGGATAAAATACGCCTTTTATAGGTATAACAATGAATTTAAAAGCCTCGTTTTTTTAAGCCTCGTTGTCAATATACTTGGTGCACTACAACCCTTTTTCATTATGAGTGTTTATAATTTTGCACTCACCTCTGAGTCAACAAGCACACTATTTTGGCTATGCAGTTTTGCGATCGCACTTGCCCTTGCGGAGTTTTTCTTCAAACGCGTCAGAATGAACATACTCACCTCCTCAGGTAAAGATCTTGCGGTACATATCTCTAAACATGTTATCGGAAAACTTCTTTGGTTACCCTATGCGATGACTTCATCTGCGGGGGTATCAAGCCAATTAGCGCGCTTAAGGGACATCGATCAATTTAGAAAACTTGTTACAGCAGAATCGACACTCAGTTACTTTGACATGCCGTTTATCATAGTATTTATCATCGCTATTACCGTTATTTCAGGCAGTGCAGCAATCACGGTAATAATAGGTATCGTTATTATGTTGTTATTTTGTATCTATGCGAGATACCTATATGTTCATGCCACCTCCAAAAGTTCAACAGCCAATAGTATGGTCTCTTATCAATGGAATGAATTGTTAAGAAGCATCAATAGTATGCAAGGCCTACCACTGCTAAAAGTGATTCAATCACGTTTTCATGCCGCTCATACACAAAGTTTAGAGGATGGTGAAAATGTATCCGTCACTAATAGTAAAATACAAGGAATGGGTCAAGGCCTTATTCAAAGCATAGGTACTGCCAGTATTGTCACTGCGGTACTAGGCGTGATGGACGGAACATCTGATGCAGGAGCCATGCTCGCTATCGTCATTTTAGTCTGGAAAGCACTCGGCCCCATTATGGGGATTTATAACTCCATCGTAAAATTCAAATCTATTCAAGCTTCTGCAAAACAAATTAATGCGCTAATGTCATTAAATGACGATCAAACATCACTTGAAAAAAGCCCACCAATACGCCAATTCAACGGCGAAATTGTTGTTAGTGGACTGAACCATCGATATTTACATGCAGGATCAGGACTCACTAACCTCGGATTCAAATTCGACTCCGGCGATAAAATATCCATTAGTGGCCCATCGGGATCAGGTAAAACAACCTTACTCACGATACTCGCAGGATTAGATGAAAAATACCAAGGTATCGTCTATATGGATGGATATAATATTAAACAATTTAACAATTATCGATACAGAAAGGCTATCAACTATGTCCCCTTTGAATTAAGGCTTTTCGAAGGCAGCCTTGCTTCAAACTTTATTTTACATAATGGTATGATCACAGAAACACAAATGAAAGACATTGTAGCGCTTCTTGATCTCAATGATATTCTGCCCCAAGGTATCGACACAGTATTTAATAATCAATTTATTCAGCAGCTCTCAAGCAGCAAAAAACAATCGATCAGACTTGCACTCGGCTTAGGGGCATGCGACGCCAAAATTGTCATCATCGATGAGCCTTTTTGCGGAGTAGAAGAAGCTCATACTCCATATATTAATAAATTATTGTCCGATAAACTTGCTCACTCAACTGTTATTTATACAACAAATAGCCGTCATTTAATCGCTGCATCCAATAATTGTCTATTACTGGATGCTGATGGAAGTCAGAAGTATTTTGGTTTTCCAGACAAAGTTATACAAAGCATGAATAATTAAGGCCTAGTGATTTAAGTCATCTTTCTTTAAACAAAGGGGCCGCCAGCAAAATGTAAGACACGTTTAGCCGGCTCCTGCTTTATAAAGGAATTAAGACAGCATTTGTGGTGCCTTTTTACGACATTATCGTTTGTTTATGTTCGGCCCCATGAGCGAAGGAGATAGAGCGACGTTTGAGCCTAAACCGAGAATAACTACACCGCATAAGCTCTGCCTTGTACAAATAATCAAAAAACTGCTGCAGAAATCATCGCCAAAGTTCAACTCGTCCTAATCTTCTTTTTTATATTCCCACTCGGCACTGACTAAAGATATCTTTACTAGCAAGATATTCTTTCGTTTTAACATTGAAAATGCCTAAAAGACTATCAAACAAATTATCATGGGAAAATCCACCTTTTTCAGCCACACTCTCAAGACAAAATTGACTTAACCTATTCTGCTGATAGAAGGTATCAGAGAACCACGATAAGAATGGAATATGCGTTTGCTCATTCGGCGCGAGACTGTAAGGCGCTCCATGTAAATATAGGCCTTTTTCGCCTAAAGACTCCCCATGATCAGACATATAAAGCATACCGGTATTAAATGTTGAGTTGTATTGTTTAATATTTTCAACAACTTTAGAAAGAATATAATCAGTATACAATATTGTATTATCATAGGTATTGATTAATTCTTGTTTACTACAATTTTGAATATCACTCCTTTGGCAATCTGGAATAAACTGCCTAAAAGCTTTTGGATAACGTAAATAATAGGTAGGACCATGGGAACCCATTAGATGTAATACAATGAAAATATTCTGTTTTTTTGCTTCCGACAACGCTTTTTTTAATGGTGTCAATAAAGCTTCATCAAAACAAGATGCTGATGTACATTCCTTTGGAAACTGTGCCTTTATTATCATTTCATGCTTAACTTTATTACATACCCCCTTACAACCGCTGTCATTATCAAACCATTGAACGTTAATCTTAGCATAAGATAAAACATCTAAAACTGTATCTTGGCTCTGCGCTTTTTTCAGCGCATAATCTGAACGATTAAGATGAGAAAACATACAAGGGACTGAAATTGCTGTTGCTGTGCCACAAGAAGAAGTATTTTGAAAAGCTAACAAACCTAATTTTCTTGTGTATGCGTTAGTGAGTCGATTATATCCAAAATATGCATCATTCTTTGCTCTGGCCGTTTCTCCAAGCACCATGACGATCAAGTTTGGCTTCGTCCCTTTAGCGTTAATGACCACAGCATCAGCACCTAACTGTTGGTACGGGATAGGTTTAGAAAAATAGTGATTATTAATATACTTAATTGTAGAGGCAACAGCATAGGAAGGTATAATCAAACGTTTCAAGTTATCATTATTTCGACCAAATGCAGCATAGTTTTGATAAAAAATCCCTAAAATAATAAAAATAGCCACCAGAGAAATAACCAAATAAAGCAACTTATTCAGTAATTCTTTACAAAGGGCATGATAAGTAATGTTAGCCTTAAAGATTAATAAACAAGGAAAAACCCCAGTCAATATAAAGTATATTATAGCATTCAAATTGAAATAAGAGAGCGCTTCTGCTTGAGTCGTATCAGCAATATTTTGGATCATATTTCTATCAAATATCACCCCATACTTCATACTTGCGTAAAAAACCAAAGAAGATAGCATCGTCAGAGTAATAAAAAATGGCTTAGTAATATACTTTACTGAAAAAAGTGAAAACAGAGAAAAAAGTAACAAAAAAAGCAACACGGGTATGGATAGAACAAATAAAGAATTTGTATCAGATTGAAGGATAAGACCTTGTTTAACCTTCAAAAAGAAGGGAGCATTGAACACAACCAAGTAATAAAATGATAGTAAAACCACAAATGTTCTTGAAGATATAGAGTGAATATTTTTAAACAAAACCAAACCACCAAAAAGTTAACTCGCAGATCAGCTCACTAATCATGAAGGTGAAATAGTGTCATCAACAAGAGTCAAATATAAAAATTGATATTAATTACTGTCTTGATAGTAGTCCACCTAATATACTAAGGCTATATAAAAACGAAGATATGGTTAAAATACGCAAATCAAACAACAGATTTACCTCACCATCAACTAACTAAACAAATAATAAATTACATTTAATTACCTGGCAAATAAATAACAATACATTTATTTACAAAGTTAAATGAAAAATGAACATTAGATTAATTATTGGCAAAGATAAGCCGACTCCTTTAAAATCTATTATGAATAATATTATCCTTATAATATGATTTGTAATTGAATAGTCGACAACAGATATTAAAATCAATTACTCACCCCATTTTTACTTTTACATTAAAGGTTTGCAATTTTGACTCAAAAAACCAACATCTCGCCCCTTAAACAACGTCAAACCAGCCAAATAGAGACCAAAATTATTAAAAAAACACACTCAATTCCCACTTATGGAGACAACTTGCAAGTTTTTATACAATATTTAGAAAACCTTACAGCTTCAGGCCAAAAAGCGGCTATTACTTTTGATAAAGACACCCCCTATCCCTACTCAAGTATTAAAAAAAGAAAAACACGCTTAGTGAATACACCACATAAGGCTAAACTGCACCTAGTAAGCTCCTTTTCAAATAAAAAATAACATAAAGGTTTGCCTTATTGAATGATGATAAAAGACTAAACCGTCGATACCCACTTTCCTTTATCAACATAGATTGCTTCGCTATTATCAGGCCATGACGGCATCCTCATACAAATAAATATCAGTGGTTCACTTAATACATTCCTATACTGAAAAACAGCATTTGGCTGAATATCAATTGAAGCCCCTTTAGTCAGCGTTGTTACAAAGCTGTCAATGCCATTATCTCGCCATATCTCCCCATGACCACAACACATACCAAAACTCATTGACTGTAGCATAACTGCCTTGTTAATTTGAAATGGGAGCAAGCTACAATGGATCATTCCTCCTGTGGCTCCTTCCATCATAAAACGAACTTCAGCCCCTGCTGGCGAGCGAGTATCAGGTTCATCTGACAATCTTGTTGTTTTCATTCTTACCCACTGTTCATGTTGTTAAAAACAGAGAGGTTTTAACATAGTAGACAATAAATCAATAACTAAGACTCTATTTATCGCAAGCCATAGGCCTAATATACAAAGAATAATTAAACGTCAAAAATGAACAAGAATAAGGGAGATTTTACTTGAGGCTTTCATAGATAAGTCTCCAAAGCGTCAACTTATCTCAAGACTGGACAAGATTTAAAATAAGAAAGCCCTGACTCATGTCAGGGCTTTAATACGCTTTACTATAAAAATGGTACCCGAGCCCAGACTTGAACTGTCACGCGCACTTTACTAACAAGAGTGCGAGGGATGTTAAACCCCTTGTGTTCACCGATCCCACCACTCGAATGTGAGCCACTATTTACTCAATTTGGTATTACACAATTAACAGACACAAAAAACCCGACTTATGTCAGGGCCTGATACTCTTTACTATAAAAATGGTACCCGAGGCCAGACTTGAACTATCACGCGCACTTTACTAACAAGAGTGCGAGGGATATTAAATCCCTTATGTCTACCGCGCTCCCATCACTCGAATGTGAGCCACTATTTACTCAATTTGGTATTACACAATTAACAGACACAAAAAAAACCGACTTATGTCAGGGCCTGATACTCTTTACTAGAAAAATGGTACCCGAGGCCAGACTTGAACTATCACGCACACTTTACTAACAAGAGTGCGAGGGATATTAAATCCCTCATGTCTACCGCGCTCCCATCACTCGAATGTGAGCCACTATTTACTCAATTTGGTATTACACAATTAACAGACACAAAAAAGCCCCGACTCATGTCAAGGCTTGTTTGTGATGGTACCCGAGGCCAGACTTGAACTGGCACGCGCACTTTACTAACAAGAGTGCGAGGGATTTTAAATCCTTTGTGTCTACCGATTCCACCACTCGGGCAAAACTGTTTGCCTTTTAGAATGCGCTTAATCAGGATCAGACAATGTCTTAACAACAAGAGATCACGATAATAGCCAGACCAAACATAAAGTGAATCACTTTAAAAGATTTAAAATAAGAAAGCCCTGACATGAGTCAGGGCTTTAATACGCTTTACTATAAAAATGGTACCCGAGGCCAGACTTGAACTGGCACGCCTATTAAGCGAGGGATTTTAAATCCCTTGTGTCTACCGATTCCACCACTCGGGCAAAACTGTTTTCTTTATTCTGTTTAGAAAGACCACTTTGGCTTTAACAGGAGCATATGACGTCGGTAGTCGTAATATTGCCTTGTTACTTTCTTTCATTCGCAACAAAAGTGCGAATGCTTTTATTTTAATTTTCATTCAGTCCGCTTACAGTAGAAAGCTAACTGATAAAAATGGTACCCGAGGCCAGACTTGAACTGGCACGCCTATTAAGCGAGGGATTTTAAATCCCTTGTGTCTACCGATTCCACCACTCGGGCAAAACTGTTTTCTTTATTCTGTTTAGAAAGACCACTTTGGCTTTAACAGGAGAATATGACGTCGGTAGTCGTAATATTGCCTTGTTGCTTTCTTTCATTCGTAACAAAAGTGCGAATACTTTTATTTTAATTTTCATTCAGTACGCTTACAGTAGAAAGCTAACTGATAAAAATGGTACCCGAGGCCAGACTTGAACTGGCACGCCTATTAAGCGAGGGATTTTAAATCCCTTGTGTCTACCGATTCCACCACTCGGGCAAAAAAATTTTTAATAAATTGACACGTATTATCGGTAGTTAATACTGCCATTGATGTTAAAACCAATGACTCAATCATTCTAAATTTGGAGGCGCGACCCGGAGTCGAACCGAGATAGACGGATTTGCAATCCGCAGCATAGCCATTCTGCCATCGCGCCATATTTTAATAAAAAACAACTTCAAAATTGTTTTTTGGAGCGACATATCGGGTTCGAACCGATGACCTATACCTTGGCAAGGTATCGCTCTACCAACTGAGCTAATGTCGCATCTGTAAGACCAAGAAAACAAACTATACGCATCACAACTTGTTTTTTATTTCACTTCGTCTTGACTACGGGATGGCATTCTACCGATTTGTTTATCAGAGTCAATCAACAAAACGCTTTTATTCTTCCGTTTGCTGCCAATTCGACCAAGCTGTTGTTTTTTTGATTTTTTTGTTCAAATATAAAGCGTCCTGTGAACTGGGGGCGCTTCATCATTAATCAATAAAAGGAGAAATCATCTCCAAATTTACAGTTGAGGTAGAGATTGGTAGTTCAACGCCAACATTTTTTGCATCACCCCCACAACTTGGCAGCTATAACCAAACTCATTGTCATACCACACATACAAAATTGCGCGCTTACCATCGGCAATGGTAGCCTGAGAGTCCAATACTCCCGCGTAGCGAGAACCAACCAAATCACTCGACACAATTTCAGTTGACTCAGTAAAGTCAATTTGATTTTGTAATTCGGAGTGCAACGCCTTATTACGTAAATAATCGTTGATATCTGCTTTATCCGTTTCGATATTCAAATTCAAACTGATAATCGCCATTGATACATTCGGTGTCGGCACCCTTATTGCGTTTCCTGTTAATTTACCTTCTAAAACAGGTAATGCCTTAGCGACTGCTTTGGCAGCGCCTGTTTCTGTGATCACCATATTTAACGGCGCACTGCGACCACGTCTATCGGCTTTATGATAGTTATCAATCAAATTTTGATCATTCGTATATGAATGAATAGTTTCAACATGACCATTCACAATACCGTATTCATCATTCACTGCCTTTAACACAGGCGTAATGGCATTTGTTGTGCAGCTGGCTGCAGAAATAATCGTATCTTCTGATAAAATATCGGCTTCATTAACACCATAAACAATGTTCTTAATCTTCCCTTTTGCCGGTGCTGTTAATAATACTTTTGCCGCTCCTTTTGAATTAAGGTGTAACCCTAATCCTGCTTCATCTTTCCAGATCCCAGTATTATCGACAATCAGTGCATCTTCAATACCATATTGGGTATAATCAATTTCATCTGGAGAGTTAGCATTAATGATTTGAATATAGGTACCATTGGCAATGATAGCGTTATTTTCTTCATCCACTGATACAGAACCATTGAAAGGGCCGTGAACAGAATCACGACGAAGTAGACTCGCTCGTTTTTCTAAGTCCCCTTTGCGACCACCACGTAACACAATGGCCCGTAATCTTAATTTATTGCTGACACCACTTCTTTCAATTAATAAACGCGCCAATAAACGGCCAATGCGTCCAAAACCATAAAGTACCACATCTTTTGCTTCATCATCATGCTCTTCATTGATTGCTGAAGCTAATACATCACTCATATAAGCATCAATCTGAGAATCGTCTGAATATTCACGCCAATAATTCACTGCCACTTTACCAATATCAACTTTACATTGCTTCACAGCTAATCGAGTCAATGCCTCAATAAAGGGAAGACTCTCTCGCAATCGTAGTTTTTCCCCCACATGATGACGAACTAGGCGATGCGCTTTAATAATATCAATGGTAGAGGCATTTAATAAAGGCTTACCATAAACAACAACTTCAACACCTTGATTACGGTATAATTTCCCTAACAAAGGCTGCATAGCCTCAGCCATTTCAAAACGTTCTTGCCAACTTTGTAGGTGTTTATCAGCGCTCATTTATAAATCCTTGATCTCATATCTCTGTGAAAAACAGAATTGTTTGAGTAACAAAAAGAAAGACGGTTATTCATATAAAAACGGCCTTATTGTAATGAAAATCCCTCAGCCTTTCTAGTCAACGGATCTGAGTAAATATGTAATTTAATTAGCAATAAATTCTAAAAATGGTTTTTTTTGCGTGCAATGTTGTAATATTTACATCATTTTCTCTTTTTGGAGCAAAAATAGCGTCCAAAAATACTCAATTACGCCTTTTTATTTCATAGAAAATAAGTGAAATTAGCTATTTTATACCACTTTATCAGCTTATCTACGGGCATTAAGCAATGAATTACACATTATTTGTACGTGTTTTGCCCATTTATATTGATCTCAAACAACGCAAAAACAATCAAAATGCGCTTTACTATAGCCAGCGACACAAAACAGCTCAAACTTCAATACCGCTATACCCGTCGATAACCCGTCACATACAACAAGGAGGATCAATACCTCTGGCTGTACTATTAAAAAGCGAAAAATGTGCTCTATGTAATAAAAACTCCTCTTTTTGCCGCAAATAGGGGGAAATAAGGCGATATAACTTGACGATTTCTGTCAGTTTGGTAATTTTACAACTAATTTCAGTTTATACATGACTTGAGGGATATCAAATGACTATCCGCGTTGCAATTAATGGCTATGGCCGTATCGGCCGCAATATTTTACGTGCACTTTATGAAAGTGAAAAAGATTACCCTATCCAAATCGTTGCTATCAATGATTTAGGTGATGCGTCAATTAATGCGCACTTAACTAAATACGATTCTGTTCATGGACGTTTTAATGCCAAAGTTGACCATACTGAAGACGCTATTTTCATTAATGAAGATAAGATTGCGACTTTTCAAGAGCGTGATCCTGCGAACCTTCCTTGGGCAGAACTGAATGTTGACGTCGTGTATGAATGCACTGGCATTTTCACTTCTAAAGAAGCGGTTCAACCTCATTTAAATGCCGGTGCTAAAAAAGTCATTATTTCGGCTCCAGGCAAAAATGTCGACGCGACGGTTGTTTATGGTGTAAATAATGATGAAATCACTTCAGATATGACTGTGATTTCAAATGCTTCATGCACCACTAACTGCCTAGCACCATTCGCTAAACCGCTTAATGATGAAATTGGTATCGAATCGGGTTTAATGACTACCATTCATGCTTATACGAATGATCAACGTCTTTCTGATGTGTATCATACTGATCTTCGTCGTGCTCGTGCCGCCGCCGCATCAATGATCCCAACACAAACAGGCGCTGCGGCTGCAGTAGGCTTAGTGGTCCCTGAACTAAAAGGTAAATTCGACGGTCTGGCTGTTCGTGTTCCAACAATCAATGTCTCTTTGGTTGATTTATCTTTTATTGCTGCGCGCGATACTAGTGTTGAAGAAATCAATGCCATTATAGAAAAAGCTGCTAAGACTTCACCATTAAGTGAAGTGTTAGCGGTTAATCATGAGCCTTTAGTGTCTATCGACTTTAATCACAACCCATACTCATCAAATTTTGATGCCACACAAACCCGTGTTAGCGGACGTCTTGTGAAAGTGATGGCTTGGTATGACAATGAATGGGGCTTCAGTAATCGTATGCTCGATAATACACTGGCATTAATGAACGCTTAGTACAGTATGTATTAGTACCGTATTAATACATACTGTACTTTAGTTAATGAGTCGTTCTCAATAAAAAACCTGTCTTTGACAGGTTTTTTTACACATCAATCACACCCACATTCATGCCCTTTTAATACGGACTATTTTAAATATATCAATCTCAAAACCTGCGACTTGCTCTACATCACTATAATAAGTCATATTCACCCGTGCGCCGGCTAAACTCTTGTATTTTTGAGTGCGCCTAAATTTAAACGGGGTATCGCACCCTTCGGCCATGAGCGTATGAAGGATCCAGTTGTCTTTTTCTCTTTGAGTATGACTAAAAATTTTCATATCTTCAGAATGAATAAGCCTGTCATGTTTCTGCAGCATTTTGTCGAGTTTTGTTTTTGTCATATTTCGTTGCTATTCCCGTTGCTAGGCTTGCAGCTCAAAACCTAGCAAAAGAATAACAAATCTATTTCATTTTGTAATGGAATAAATGATCAGCAAATCAGGTATAGAGCCGCGTTAGCATATCAATCCTTGCGATCCAAATGCCCCTAAAAAAACAACCTAACCCCATTTATCTTTTAACCACGCATAATGATAATACGCCCACTGACCTGCTCTTCTGGCTCGGGGTAAAGGAAAAGCGGGTAATCCCTGTGTGTATAGAGGCAAATCAGGCACCTTTTCACCTGCAATTTGTTGAGCCAGTCGAAAAGCGGCCTGAGCACTGAATGACACCCCTGCCCCACAATAACCTAAACTGTAACCCACACCGTTTTTTTCATAAACGTGGGGCATGTCATCCATGGCTGCTGCTATCCACCCGGTCCAATGATACGCAATATTGGTGGATGCTAAGCTTGGAAAGCACTGTAACATCGCTGAGTATAAACGTTGCAAGTACTGCGGCTTATGAGCATCTTTACCGTAAATCGCCCCTCGGCCACCAAATAACAATCGATTATCAGGCAGTAAACGATAATAATATTTTAAAATACGAGTATCCATGGTCACTTGATGGGTCTTCAATCCCGATAAAGCTAATTGCTCTTGAGTTAATGGCTCAGTCACAAATATCTGGCTTAAAATTGGTAAAAAGTGGTTATCGACACGGTGATTGAAACGCTTTGGAGTGTAAGCATTACCGACAGTGATCACCTTTCTAGCCGTTAACTCTCCCTTATCGGTGATTAAGCGATGCTTTCCTTGCTCTTCTATCCATTGCTTCACACACGCATTCTCATAAAGAGGTACTTTCTGAGTTTGAACCAATTTTTTATAGCCCAATAGTAATTTTAAAGGATTAATTCCAAACCCGTCATTTAACCTTAAGGCACCATAAGCTTGTTTGTGATCCATCAGCTCTGTCGATAATTGTGTTCGAGAAATAAACGCCGCATCTTCACTTAAATGTGTTCGAATAAAGTCAGCAGCGCCATTTAACTCTGCCATGGCTTTTTCATTATGTGCGATCTTAAGATAACCTTTTTGTTGTGGCTCGCACCCAATGGCATTATCTTGAATGAGGCCTTCAACTCGAGAAACTGCATCACTAAACTCGCGATAAATCCCTTTTGCGGTGTCTAAATCCCAACGTTTAGCCATTTGTTGGTAACCTAAGCGCCCAGAGCCTTTCAGGACAAAACCAGCATTACGGGCACTGGCTCCAAAGCCCACTTGATTGGCTTCTAATACGCAACAATCGATACCAAAGGTATTCGCAAGATAATACGCGGTCAACAACCCAGTGTATCCACCACCAATAATAGCGACTTCTGTTTGTTTTGTGCCAATTAAACTTGGGGATAAAGAAGGTAATGCTTGCGTGCTCGCCCAATAGGAATGAGGCGTATCCAGATGTTGAGGAAAAGACTGAACAAGCGGATCGAAATTAACATTATGCTTCGACATAAAACGACAACTCCAAAAAGCAATCTACTGAGAAAGATAATTAAAACCGTAAGATCATTTCACATGCGCTACACTCACAGGGTGAGCCACACAACACACACTCATAATCGGCATATTCCACAGGATCGCTCCACCGCCCTGAATGTCTCGCAACGATTTCTCCCCCCGCTTTCGTGAAATATTTAACGGCAGCATTATTGGGACTTTGTTGCCAAAGATGGCTAACCCCTCCAAGACCACCCTGCTTTTTAACGGCATTGATTGCTGCGGCCAATAATCGTCCTCCAGCGCCTTGTCCCTGAAAACTTGGCGCAATCGTATTGCATTTAAAATAACACAAATCTTGAACACGTATTCCCCACAGCTCAGGTGAGCACCATTGATCAATCTGCCATTGCTCAGGCGCATATGTAAGTCTAAATCCCACTAAGGTCCTTGCTTGATACAATACAAAGCTGGCATTAATGCCAGTCTTAATTCCTTTATTTCTCATTGACATTAAACTGGATGTGGTTAAATAACCTTCCCCATGCACTGCATTACCTAAAGAGATAACAGCAGGAAAGTCTTCTCTTTCTAATGGCTTAATCACCGAATGAATATCTAAGCTCTGGCTCACTTTTTACACCTTTTAAACAACCAACCTAACAACTTAAATAATCACATATTGAAAACTTAATATAAATCAAAAAATCACTTTGTTAACCAAATAAAGCTAAAAATCAGTTCGAAAAAGCGAAAAACACAGCAAACAGCTCCTATATAAGTCAAATACTGACAAATAAACTTTATTATTGTCGTGACTAGATGTAGATTGTTGTCGTTAAATGTGAATAACCATAATAAAAATGGAGAGCTTCCTCTTGATAAAACCCACACTCATTTCGCTTGTCTTGGTTAGCCTTTTAAGCGCTTGTTCAAAACCAGACAGCCAGCCTCAAACAAGCACCGAAGCGACCAATACTCAAATAGCGCAAGATTACCAGCATATGCTCGATCGTTTTGTCGACGTCGACATGCAAGCCGATTTATCAACCCTGTCAGATCAAGATATTCAAGTACTCAAAAAGTTAATTCAAGTTGCCGATATTTTGGATGTCATATACTTGAAGCAAACCTATGAAAATAATGAAAGGATCCGACAAACGATTCACGATTCAAACAGTCCTCATCAACAAGCCTTGTTATCATTATATGATTTGCATTACGGTCCCTGGGATACATTAGAGGCAAATAAACCTTTTTTTGGTGACACCCAACGTCCTGATGGTGCTGGCGTATACCCTGTTGATATGACCCGAGAAGAATTTAATCAATGGATAACAGCACATCCTGAAGATGAGGAAGCCTTCAAAAGTGGCTACACTGTCATTGTCCGTGAGGGGGGAAAACTCAAAGCAATCCCTTATAGCCAGTATTACGCCACAGAGCTTCAAGCCGCCGCTAAGCTGATGCAAGAAGCGGCTGCATTAACACATGATAAACGGTTACGCGTCTTTTTATTAAAACGCGCCGATTCATTTTTAAATGATCAATACCGCGATTCCGAAATGGCTTGGATGGATTTGGATGGCAACCTTGAAGTCGCTATCGGTCCTTATGAAACCTATACCGATAAGCTATTTGGCTATAAAACATTTTTTGAAGCCTTTATTACTGTTAGAAACCCGCAAGACAGCGCCAAGCTAGCCGTTTATAAGAAATACTTAACACAAATGGAGCTCAACCTTCCCATTCAAGATGAATACAAAAACTTACAACGTGGCGCTGAGTCACCTATTTCAGTTGTCGATCAAGTCGCAGGTGGCGGCGATAACAAACCTGGCGTACAAACAGTCGCTTTTAACCTTCCTAATGACGAGTATGTAAGGGAAGTAAAAGGCAGTAAAAAAGTCATGTTAAAAAATGTACTCAATGCTAAATATCAAGCTATTATGCAACCCATTTCTTCACTCATCATCAATCAAGAGCAGCAACCGCTATTAATGGAGAAATACTTCTTCAATGAAACCCTATTCCATGAGCTTTCCCATGGATTAGGGCCTGGTACACTCACTCTAAATGGTCGTGAAACCAGTGTCAGTGAAGAATTAAAAGAAACCTATTCTAAAATTGAAGAGGGCAAAGCAGATGTTATGGGTGCCTATAATATGCTGTTCTTAATGGATAAGGGGGAACTCCCCAGCACTGAACGGCAAAATATGTTAGTCACTTATTTTGCCGGACTGTTCCGCTCTATGCGATTTGGTATTCATGAAGCTCACGGCGCTGGCGCTGCATTCCAGTATAATTTCTTCAAAGAAAAACAAGCCTTTACTTTCGATAAACAAACACAGACCTACAAGGTTAACTTTGTTGAATTAGAAATGGCCATCAGGGATCTCGTCAAAGAAGTAACGATGATCCAAGCGCTAGGCGATTACCAAGCTGCTAAAGCCTTTTTAGCTAAATATGCCGTACTTGATGATGAAGTCGCGAGTATTAATCAAAAAATGGCAAAGATCCCAACCGATATTAAACCTCATTATCCTAAAATTTAAACAGGCTATGAAATAGTCAGTAGCATAATGGCCACCTTCAGTGGCCATTTTCATCTTGCTCCAAACATGAAGATATAATGACGATCAACCCGCATCATTTATCTTCATGAAACCTTGAAACGTATAAAAAACACCCAACAAATCACCATTTTGTTAATAAACACTGAAAAATAATCAAATATTGCAGAAATGAAATCACTAAGCGTATAGAGTAGAAAAAAACATGCCTTAAGAGGACGCATTATGCCCATACACCCTCTCAGCAGTGAGCAGCTTTATCGTCGCTCTGAACTCAATGAACTCGATGTCAATTGCACATCCACTAAACACTTAGCCCCCCTGAATGAAATTGTCGGTCAAGCCCGTGCTCAGCACGCTGTTGAATTTGCGCTATCGATGAAAGAAAAAGGCTACAATATTTATGCATTAGGTCGAAATGGTCTTGGCAAACGCACCATGATCTTACGCCATTTAAATAAACAACATCAATTAGAAAGCGACGTAACCAATGAGATCACCGATTTGTATGATTGGTGTTATGTGGTGAACTTTGAAGACGCACGACAGCCAAAAGTATTAATGCTTCCCTCACAAATGGGCCCAAAATTTAAAAAAGACATTGAAAAGTTAATGCATAAATTGCTAAAAGCTCTGCCTTTAGCATTCGATAATGAAATGTATTATTCTCGGGCTGATAAACTTAAAAATGAACTGGCTTCAAAACAAGAGCAAGCCATTATTGACCTCACTGAAGATGCTAAAAGACTCGGTGTTAGTTTAACCATTTCAGCAAAAGGAAACTATGAACTGGTTGCACTTAATGGCGAAGAACCCCATACAGAAGAATCATACAGCCAACTCAGCCAGACAAAACAAACAAAGCTACAAGCGTCCATTAGTAAATTAGAAGCTAAATTAAGGAGCTTAATCCGAAAAATCACCGTGTGGGAAGAGGAATACACTGACAAACAGCAAAAACATGATGAACAAGTCGCTGAAGACGTGTTAGAACATAGTTTCCATAAGCTACTTGAAAAATACATCGCATTGCCACAAATCAAGCAATATTTAACGGCAATGCAAAAAGATATACTGGATAATCTCGATATTTTTCTTGAAGAGAATGAAGAACAAATTGCTTTAGCTTACGCGGCCTTGAGTAAAAAAATGCCTAGGCGATATCAAGTCAACATATTAGTTACACAAGAAAAAAAGACTCCTCCCATTATCGTTGAGGATAGTCCCAATTATCACACTTTGTTTGGTTATGTTGAAAATGCCACCTACAAAGGTACCGTTATTACCGACTTTTCTTTCATCCGTGCAGGCAGCCTTCATAAAGCCAATGGCGGTGTATTAATGATTGATGCGGTAAAAGTACTCGAACATCCCTATGTATGGGATGGACTAAAACGTGCGTTGCGTTCCAAAAAGCTCAGCCTCAGTTCGCTTGAAAAAGAAGTGACCCTATCAGGCGCGATCTCTTTGGATCCTGAAGCTATTCCATTAAACATTAAGATTATTTTGTTTGGCGATCATCGCACATATCAACTGTTGCAACGCTTTGATCCAGAGTTTTGTGAATTATTTAAAGTCACAGCCGATTTTGAAGATAGAATGCCTCGCACGCCTCAATCTGAGCACCATTACGCGCAGTTTATCTCCAGTATTGTCCACAGCAATAACATGCGACATTGCGATCGCGCAGCCATCGCAAGGATCATCGAATTCAGTGCAAGGCAGGCTGATAATCAAAATCAACTTTCTTTACATTCAGTGGATGTTGCCAACTTACTCAGAGAAGCAAATTACTGCGCTCGCAGTGTAAAGGCGACACTCATTCGCGCAAGCCACGTTGAACAAGCCTTACAAAATAAAGAACTGAGAATTTGCCGAGCCAAAGATGAGTTTATGCAAAACTTTATTAACGGTTCAACAGTGCTACAAACTCATGGGAAAACCATTGGTCAAGTCAATGCCTTATCCGTCATGTCCACGTCAGATTATTTATTTGGTGCACCGAGCAGGATCACAGCCACGACCTCTTTTGGTGAAGGGAAAGTGTTTGATATTGAGAGAAAAGTGGAGTTAAGTGGCAGTATTCATTCAAAAGGTGTGATGATTTTAACCGCCTTTTTAGCCTCCATTCTGGGTAAAACAGATAAAATCCCACTCTCAACCCACCTAACCTTTGAACAATCTTATGGTGGTGTCGATGGCGACAGTGCCACCATGGCTGAGCTGTGCACCATACTGTCTTCCATCTCAGAATTGCCTTTGCGTCAAGATATCGCAATTACCGGCTCAATGGATCAATTTGGCGGCTCCCAACCCATAGGTGGGGTGAATGAAAAAATTGAGGGTTTCTTTGATGTCTGCCAAATAAAAGGCGCCAAGCCGACTCAAGGTGTGATCATTCCCCATGCCAATATGCACAATTTAATGTTAAGAAAGGATATCATTCAAGCCGTTAAAAAGGGGCAATTTCACATTTGGGCCATCGAACATGTGGATCAGGCCATTGAACTGTTAATGGATACCCCAACAGGCGAACTCAATGCTAAAGGTCATTATCCAGAAAACTCAGTATTAGGTTTAGCCCAAGCCAAATTAACCATATTACGCAACCAATCTGCAGAACAAGCATAAAAGACAATGCCAGTCAGTTTTCCTGACTGGCATCTCTATCACCACAATAGTGTGCTTTACACTATGAGCTATCACCCACTCAGCCAATAAGCATTATTTGATTTGACAAAAATAGACGTTTGAATCAATCATCCATTAGCTAAATACGGCTTGCAGTGGCGGCACAACTTGTTTCTTACGGCTTAATACGCCATCGAGCCAAACTTTACCTTCAATCAAACCCTTATCATAAGCTTGCTCGATGAGTGACGCATCATCACTGCTGACCAGCAACTCTGAGCCCTCTTTCATAATATCAGTCAGTAATAGTAAAACACTGTGGCGCTCGCCTTCCTTTTTTAGGGCTGCAATATCGGCTTCTAGATCCGCTTTCAAATCATCAAATACAGATAAATCAATGACTTCAAGTTGACCAATCCCCACTTTGTGCCCATTCATATTAAAGTCTTTAAAATCACGCATAACCAAATCACGCACCGGTGTACCTTCTACGGCAGATTTGACTTTAAACATTTCCATACCCAGCGCTTTAAAATCCTCAACTTCAGCAATTTCAGCTAAGGCTTCCACACAACGGATATCAGCTGTAGTACAAGTTGGTGATTTAAAAATCACAGTATCACTTAAAATAGCGCACATCATAATGCCTGCGATTTCTTTCGGGATCGCGACATTATGAAAGTCATACATCATTTTAATAATGGTATTACTGCAACCCACAGGGCGGATCCAACATTCTAACGGGGTCGATGTGGTTAAATCCCCTAACTTGTGATGATCAACAATGCCTACAATCGTCGCATCGGCAATATCATCGGGCGCTTGAGTCACTTCAGAATGATCCACAATATACACTTCTTCGCCAGCATAACTGAGTTTGAGCTCTGGCGCGTCAAAACCAAATTTATCTAAAATAAAAGCAGTTTCTGGCGATAACTCCCCCAAACGAGCTGCAATGGAATCTTCACCGATCTGATTTCTTAAATAGGTTAAAGCAATCGCACCGCAGATAGAATCTGAGTCTGGAATTTTATGGCCCACAACATAAACTGACATATACACATCTCTCCTGTAATTTTCTCTATTTTAACAAAAGTCAAAAAGCGGCGAAATACTCTTAAACCTCAATGATGATTAAATTATACTCATAAAAGAGACTTTCTTCGTTAAAAGGCAAGAAATTCCGATAATCGACGGGATCTTGCACTTTTTGCGCGCTCAGGGATCAACACATTCTTTCTAACAAAGCAGGTTTGACCACTTTTTATAAGGAATGCTGAAAAGTGATAGTAGAACGCATGTGATAACATAATAATTCACACAGATTAAATTACATTATTTACAATAAGTTAGATTAAAATTAAACCATTAAGCTGACCTATCAATAGACAAAATAAGACGCATTTAATTCAAACAATCATTCTAATCTTTACATGCAATGGAAAACTATGCCAACTCTTTCGCTTACTCATCCAAAAGTGACTATCTCTCAAGATCAATTAGACACCTCAAAGCAAACCATTCAAGATGTGTCTTTGGGTAAACAACGGCTCACCGCGTTCATTAGAGGCGATATTGATAATGTGACTCAGCTTGGGTGCTTTGAAAAATCCTTTGACCGCCTATTCTGTGACAGTAAAAAAGACAATGCAATGAATGTCATTAATGCCATGGTAGAACTAGAAACAACCGATGAAAGTCACAGCGCTACCCAGCAAGTGATTGCCATGGAACATAATTTTAAGCAATTAAAAGATCTCGCAGGAGAAGGGAATAGTAACTTATTTCAAGTTAAAAGAAATCAAGTGGAGAGTAACACTACTTTCATTGTAGACGGGCAGATCATTGCCAAAGTCAACGCCGTTTGCGGCGGTTTTGAAAACAGCCAAGACCTATCCGATTCCGGTGCTTGGGTAGCTGAAGAGCTCAGTTGGTAAACTCAGTGACTGCTCTGAATGACCTATTCAACACAAACGGATCTTAATTCGCAATAAATCAGCGTTACCAATAACCGTTTTTGAGTGGGGAGTCATCACTACCCACTCTTTATAATGAACCCCATTCGACTCCTGCCTACCTGGTCATACCTCTTTTGTACTGCAATGTTAAAAATTGATAGTCACTCCCAATGGCTTATTCAATAATGATGACGAACAACTTAACTGATTATTGATTATGACTCCCCCTCGTCATCAAATCACTCACTGAATAGAGAGAACAAAATGACTATTTTTGCTTCAGCCACTGTGGATATCTCACAAATTCAAAAACAAGCAGACAACTTTACATCAGATTCAAAGATCACACTCAATAAGAGCCAATTAGAGGGCTTCATTACTGGTGACATGGATAAAGCGACAAAAATGTCATTTTGGGATAATATTATTGACTTTTTCTATCCTTCTTACAATAAAGAAGAAGCATTAGAGCTTATAAGTCAAATGATTGATTTTGAATCTGAAAAAGAAAGCATTCAAGATTGGCATCGTGAATCACAAACGGATTTACTGTCCAGATTACAAAATAACTTTGAAAAGCTATATGAGCTTGCTGATGAAGGAACTCAACAAAAATTTGAACGTGTAGATGACGGTACCAAAACACAATTTAAAATCGATGGCCATACAATAGCCTCCGCTAATGCCATTTTCAATCCATATAATGAAGAACTTATATTTGAATATTTTTAAACTATTCAAATAAATCAAAGAACCACAGATGCTGTTGTGGTTCTTCGACTCATCTCTTTAGGACCCATACACAAAATGAAAGCTAGATAGGCCTTCTTCTTGGTGCTGGACCAAAAACAATACGTTTTAATAAGCACAATGTTTGCCAAATCAGTGCCAAGAATAATTCAGCCACTGCAGCAAGCAGACCACCCACAATTAACCCAACCATAATCGCTTGCGTATTTAATACAATAGAATAAGTATATTGGGCTAATACTTGAGTTTTAATATCCAACATAGGATCAAAAAGGAACTGCACATAAGGACTGTATTGGCTCGCGGAAAAGCGCTGCCAAGCAGTAGATAATGCAATTTGTCGCTGCATGAGTGCCTCAACATTTTTGCCTGCATCACTAAACACGGGATCCTCATTATTCTGATAATAAGCAATCAACTTATCAAGACTGCCACCAAAATAGCGATCCGCATCACCTTGAAAGGCGTTTAAACTCAATTCTGATTCAGTCAATTGTGATTGTAGCCGTTTACCGTATTGATCAACCACACTGGGTGCTTGGATGCCCACCAGCACGCCAGCCATAAATAAGATTAAACGCAAATATTCGATGATTTTTTTCATTTTTATCCACTGTCATAAATCAGGTTTATCCATCATACGGTATAAAAGCGTCAAACGGGAAAGGATTATAAAGAAAGACTCAGCTTCATCAAAAAATATAACCAATAATAAACATTACCTTCTTGTAACACGATTAAGCTCATAAACAATATCAATAAGCTGACGATGAGTCTTCGCATCAATTTTAGCACTGCAAACTTGCTGCACTAAACAAGCATGATGCCTCACTAAAATTAATAACTCAGATAATAAAAAACGCCGATTGGTCGCACGCAGAACCAATCGGTCTTTATTTTCTACCAGATAATAAAGCTGGCCACTGGCATCAATCAGTTTATCTTCTCCTTCTATCAAGGTCGGCGCCTCATGACAATACACTACCCAAGCAGCTTCATCTGCAATATAAACCAGTTCGTCATCACCTTGATAGCAAACCAGTGCAGGCCAATGAACATCTGAAGATACCCCTTTTTCTAGCACAGCATCACACACTTGAGTAGCTTTGTTCCTTGGTGAATAAACCAACTCACATTTATCCAATATTTTCAAACGCCACCTCATTAAGTCATATTTTTACTCATTATAGGAATATTATCGACAGGGTTCATGCTCACTATAACAAGGAAGTGAAGTCTCAATAGTATCCCAACAGGCTTTTGAATCAACAAAGTTATGGGACATTGGCCGCTCGGCAATATCACTGTCTAATAAACCTAATCGCAGGCGATACCGCTTGAGATCTGCCGCGTTTTCACTGTACAACGGAGATGCGCATCGTCGACAAAAATAACGCTTTTTTCCAGGCTTCACTTCATAGTGATTAATCAGCATTTGCCCTTTTATAATGTGTAAATCAGCGCGCGAAACAAATCCATTGGTGGCATAAGCCGTGCCACTGGATTTTCGACACAATGAGCAATGGCAATGAATAATCTGTGTTATCGCCCCCTCAATCGCCACTTCAACACCTTTGCACAGACAACTTCCTTTAATCATATTTTTCCCTACATCAGTGACATTAAATACATCAGCTGCTGATCACTCAACAAGTATCCTTTTATATTAAGGCTATATTAAATTAAAGCTATAAATAACTCACACCCAGTTCAGCCAGATAAATTTTTGCATAAGGTTCAATATCATCTGGAGCATGATTCACTTGCACGACACTGATAAAATAGTACTTATCTTGATATTGAAAGAGCTTTGCTCCCCTTAATAAAATAGAGTCTTCATAAATGATTTTCTCATCATTTTTCTCCTTAAGAGTAAAACGAGTATAGTTCTCTGAAAAACCATTAGTATGGATAGTAAAAGGCAATGTCGAATTCATGTCAATGCCTTGTTTTGCTCCAAATGTCGCCACTTCAAAAGGCCTTAGCCGCATATTCACTTTATTAAAAAAGCCTAATTCCTTAAGCTCTACAAGGGGTAATGTTCCCATAATATGTCGAGCATGATGATCCGTAGACACCACCAAATCATCCCCTTTATGATGTAATTTCAATGGACGCTGTACATTAAAATGACTTAAGGTTTCAACAGAAGGTGCTAAATGTTGTTGAGCATGATGAGGAAAATTCAATGACACAGGTTGCCCCGTTTCAGTACTCACCGCATGCCAAGTATTCGCCATGGGGATCACATCTTTTTTTAAATCAAACACGGGCGCTTTAGGCGACATTTTAGGCATAAAACCTTTTAATTCTTCATTTGCCCACCAAGCCACAAAAATTAAAATAGCAGCAGAACCTGTCACTTTGAGTGCCCCTATCGTAAAAGACGCATTATGGACCCCTCCTAAGAATCGATATAAGATAGAGGCCACTGCAATCCCCAAAAAAATAGCAATAATGGGCGGTGGAACTAAAATAGGACTTTTCAAATACCATAGCATAGTCAGTACTGGTGCTAATAATAAGGTCATGACAATAGCGATAATCACCACAATATCTTCTGCAGATAACGCTTGTCTAGGTTTGTGACTGGAAGGGTTTTGATGAGAAATCAATTTGTCAGCCCCTCCTTGTCCCCTCTTAATTTGCGACGTCGAGAAATCAACCTGATTTTCCATTAAATCAGCCGACGTTGAATGAACGTGATTAAGCTTACTTGCATTAGCCATGACTTTTCATTCCTTTGTATGATTCCATTATTGCGCTTAAGAGCATTAACAATAAGCGCGAGTATTAAAGTGAAAGTAATGATCAGATGATGAATATAAAAACCCAAGCCCCCCTAAAAATCATACGAGTCGATGGGGTATAATAGGATGATGAGATAATTACAGATTTAAACCTTGTTATTGATTGCTCCATGCATAAACATTAGGCTTTTTTATGAATAATACTGATCTTTTTTGAATAAACGTATCGATGATATCTTTTATTTTGTTCGATAATAATAAACGCGCGACAGTAAAGTCAATAAAAGTAAGCAATACTGCTAAACGTTAAACGCCTAGCAAGCGAAACATAAAGGTATATGAACAAGGCTTGCCATCAATGCGGAACATATCGTCTATTTCCCCTCCCACAGTAAAACCATATTTTTGATATAAGTTGATTGCAGCAAGATTACTGGAAAGCACCCATAAGTCGAGATAGGCAACCTGAGGAAATTGGGTTAACCAAGTCACAAGCGTATCAAGTAACAGTTTGCCTAAACCTTGATGCCGATACTCTGTCGCGACTCCCATCCCCAATACCACTCGGTGTTGAGTATAAGCTTGAGTATGCCCTCTGATCTCAATGTGTCCAATAACCTTGCCTCCTTCAAAGGCTAACCAGAGTCTACGCCAGTCAGTCTCGGCAAAAGTCTTTTTAATACCATGATAGAACTGTGATTTTGTCATGGTATTAATATTGGACTCAGCACTCGATAAAGACTGGAATAAATGCGTATCACCTGCGCTATCATCAGATAAGTGCACTTGTAAGTACTGAAAAAAAGCATTGATATCATCAGGTGTTGCCAGTCGAATATCCATAATAAACCTCGTTCTTGATGCATATTGATTCAGTGTACTCTTTTCTATTCACAGGATAAATCTTTCTGATTATATTTCTCATTGGTTAAGTCATCACCTAAGAGCAAGACGGATCAGCTTTCTTCTCGACTTGAATATTGAAAAAAATGGCATAAAGCGTCGGCACCACCAGCATAGTAAGCACAGTCGCAAAGCCAAGTCCCGCCATAATCGTAATCGACATGTTGACAAAAAACACATCAGGAAGCAGTGGGATCATGCCTAAAATAGTGGTCGCCGCAGCAAGCACAACAGGGCGTAATCGACTCATTGATGAATCAATAATGGCAATAAACTGCTGTTTACCTGTATCAATTTGCTGATCAATTTCATCAATTAATACGATGGCATTTTTAATGAGTAGCCCCACTAAGGATAATGCCCCCAGTATTGACATGAAATCAAAAGCCCCCCCTGTCGTTAATAACCCCGCCGTGATCCCAATAATTGCCAAAGGAACGGTTAACCAAATAATAAGTGGTTGTCGCAATTGCCCAAACAATAAAATAGAGGTTAATATCATGAGTAAAAAGCCAACAGGCAAAGCGCCCGCTAACCCAGCCTGTGCTTTTTGTGAATCCTCATACTCTCCTCCCCAAGCTAAATGATAACCAAGAGGGAGCGGCATCGCTTCTATTTTGACTTTTAAACGCTCAAATAAAGGCTCGGTGAGTTCGCCTTTTGGATTGCAAGAAGCAATAATGGTTTGAATACGGTTTCTTCCCCTCAGCACCGTATTTTCCCAGCGGGTTTGATATTCACTCACCACCTGAGATGCGGGCACCGTTCTTCCCAATACCGGACTCCACACTTGCACATCACGCAAATTAGCCACATCGCCCCTTTCTCCCTCAATGGCCCGTAATTTTATTGGCAATGAACGGTTGTTATCACGATATTTCCCCACCGTATTGCCTTCACCAGAATACTGTAACGCCAAGGCTAGCTCTTCACGAGTGATCCCAAGCTGTCTACCCACTTGCTCATTAAAAACAGGGGTGATCACTTTCACCGGATTTCGCCAATCATCTCTCACATCTTTAGCATCATTATCACTGCGCATAATAGCTTGCGCTCGTACTGAAAGTTCTCGTAATACACTCGCATCGGGCCCACTAAACCGAGCTTCTATCTTACCATCTCGTCCCGGACCAATGCGGAGTGCTTTAATGATAGGGTCGTTAGATAAAGTATTTTCTCTCATAAAATCTTGTACTTGTTGCCACACATTTGGGATCATTTCACGGGACTCGGTTTCAACAATAATTTGAGCATAAGCCGCAGCAGGTTCTTTTGAGTCATACACTAATGTAAAGCGCTGATGAGCGCCGCCAATCACAGTGCTGGTTTGCAAAACTTCAGGTAAATTATCTAAATAACGACTGATTTTTAACGCGGTATCACGAGTATGTCGAATATCACTGCCCTCAGGCTCCCATACATCAATAAAAAACATAGGCGTATTAGACTCAGGAAAAAAACCATTTTTGACATAACCAAAACCGATAACCGCAGCAACAAACAATATCACCACACCACCCACTGTCACCCAACGATACGTAATCGCAGCGGTGACCAATTTTCGATAACCAGCAAAAAAAATGCCCTTATAAGGCTCAACTTCTGCGGCAGACGCATCCCCTTTTTTCATTAACAAGGCACATAATAAAGGCGTGGAACTAATGGCGGTTATCCAAGATAAAGACAAGGAAATTAAAATGACATAAAATAAGGACCCCGCAAACTCCCCCGTCGAATCCGGTGATAAACCGATGGCAGAAAAGGCAAGAATACCAATGGCTGTTCCCCCCAGCAGCGCCCAAATGGTCGAACCCACCGTTTCCGAGGCAGCTTGAGTCGCACTGAGGCCTTTTTGCATGCGAACCATCATGCCTTCAGCCACCACAATGGCATTATCTACCAGCATGCCTAAGGCTATCACTAAGGCCCCTAAGGAAATTCTTTGTAAATCTATCGAAAATAAATTCATGAAAAACAATGTGCCAGAAACCGTGATCAGTAGCACACTGCCAATAATCAAACCCACCCTTAAGCCCATGAACAGTAACAACACCACAATCACAATCGCCACGGCTTGCCCGACACTGACAATAAAACCGCTAACCGATTTATCCACTTCCTGAGGTTGGTTATAAATAAGCTTAAAAGACATTCCAATGGGAATAATAGATTGTAACGCCTCAAAACGCTGGCTCAAGCGTTTACCTACCTCAACAACATTCTCTCCTGGAAGCATAGACACACCGATTGCTAACCCCGGCTCACCATTCACATAATAAAGCTTATTGGGCACATCATTATAGGAACGGGTAATGTTGGCAATATCTTTAAGATAGAGCAGTTTTTTATTTTTAGAACTAATGAGCACATCGCCGATGGATTGTACCGACTGAAACGTACCTGTTGGGCTGATCCGTAAGTAATCATCCCCGACACGAATACTCCCCGCATCGATGACTTCATTTTGTGACGCTAAAATACTGGCAATATTTTGCAGCGAAATACCCAGCTCTGCTAAATGTGAGCGTGAGATCGTCACATACACCACTTCTTTTTGCTCGCCATCAATCACAATTTTTCTCACACCAGGAACTTGCACCATGTGTTTTTTAACATTATCCGCCGTATCAAACAGATCTCGCCATGAGTACCCAGCTCCCGTTAAAATACCATACACCCCATAAACATCACCAAAGTCATCAATCACCATTGGCGCATGAGCGCCTGTAGGCAAAGACGGCGTCACATCCGCAATTTTACGGCGCAGTTCATCAAAAATATTAGGAAAGTCTTTTTTTCTGAATTTATCTTTAAACTCAATGGTAATATCAGAAAGCCCAGGGCGAGACACCGACATTTTAATCCACTTAACTTGAGGCAACTTCTGAATGGCATCTTCAATGTAATAGGTCACTTCATCTTGTACTTCTTGCGCCGTTGCACCAGGATACAAAGTGATGACTTTTGCCAGCTTAATCGTAAATTCAGGATCTTCTAATCGGCCCATTTTGTTAAAGGCCAAAATGCCACCCACCAGCAATATTAAGATCAACAACCAAGAAATCACTTTATTATTTACTGAGTACTCGCCAATATTCATCCGTTATTCTCCTTGGCCAGTCTGAAACAGCCTGTCTTCTTGGCGAGGTACGGCCTGCTCTGATTGCACCATGCGTGAGACTTTCATTCCCTTAGCTAAATACGTCGCTCCAACAGCAACAACCTCCTCATTGCCCACTAAGCCTTTTGTCACTTGTATTTCATTGTGCCGCATTCGACCAATCGTCACCGGCTGAGCGGATACTGTCATGGTGTCAGGATCCAAGACCCACACCCGTGAGCCTAATACAGGATCGGCCACAACCGCTGACGCTGGCAGCCAAAAAACGGGTTCAGCTTGAGTAAACTTGGAAAAATCTATCACCACATTCACCGTCATTCCCGGCAGCACAGTAAATGCCTTGGGAGAAGGCATAGTAAAGCGCACCTGAAATGTCTGTGTATCGGGGTCCGCTTTTGTCGCAATTTCTTTGGTCTGTAAAGGAAAATGATGTGATTTTTGCCCCTCAAACTCTGCATAAACGGCAATATCTTTTTTTCTATCTTCGACTTCACTGGCCCTCAGGCTCCGTACAATCGATTCAGGAATATTAATCACCACATCTAAACTATTCACTCCTTGCAAAGCAAAAATCACCTGCTTAGCCGCCACTTCTTCGAAGTTATCCACAAATCGGCGTGCTATTTGACCAGAAAAAGGCGCTCTTAATTGGGTATAATCCAATTGCTGTTTTGCATTAGCCAACGCGGCTTTATCTTTTTTTGCTTCCGACTCCATGCGGTCATAATCCATTTTAGAAATATAACCGGATACAATCAGCTCTTTTGCACGTTCGAAGTTACGCCGCGTTTTATCATAGCTGGCTTGTTTATCTTGTACGCTGATTTTGAAATCTGTGTCATCTAGCTTTGCTAACACTTGGTTTTTATCCACAATGTCGCCTTCTTTGACTGCAATGTCTGTTAGCGTGCCACTGACCCTAAAGGCCAGATCTGCTTGTTGTGACGCTTCAACTCGTCCCGGAAAGTGGCGAACCGCCCCCGCCTCACTCATTTTTACCGTAAAAATTTTAACAGGACGAATAATCGGCGCCGTTGGCTTAGCATCTTGCTTATTGCACGCCGATAGCAATAAAGTCACGATACCCACTCCAAGCAATAACACTGGCTTTGTCGTGCATCTCCCCAATAAAAACATGGTTTTTCCTTAACGGATCATTGTGATATTAAGCATAAGCTTAGGTGGGATAATAGGAGTATGCTGATTTTTATAACAGGATTTTATATTTAAGCCAGTCGCATCAATAAAAAGCGATAAGCTATTAGATAAAACTCAAGACAACGAATGCGCAATAAGATTGCTTGGCTCAGATTAAATACTCATACCAAATTAATGCAAGTCTTATATAAGTGAAGAAATAGAGACGCAATAGCTTTTATTCACCTTCTCATTGGCGTATATAATCCATGATCAATTGTGTATTATCTTTGCCTAATACCTTTACATGAATATGGTTATCATCAACTAATTGATAAATTATTGTTTGCGGAAAATCATGCTCTTTATTTTCAAAAACTAATCGATTACTTTCACAATCAATGAGTTTAAAGGCAATAGGAAGTAGATTACTGTCCACTTTAGCCAAGTAAAAAACCATATTAGACATGGCAACAATTCTTAATGTTTCAGCACTTACCCGCTCATTAGAGGTTGTTCTCGTCTGACCCTCACCTTCCATCGTGTTTTCACTTACCGCCCACCAGGATTCCCGCACCTTTTGCCCATCCCCTTGATATTGCCAGTGCCCATTGAGCCAACTCACAGACGTTAATGAATGACAAGGAGTCGCAGCTAAGGCTTCTGTCACTACTAAACTGAACAGAAACAAACTAAAATGTAAGGAATATAGACTCAAGATTTCCCCTTTGTTGACTCGTTTAGTGCGAGTTAAATGATCAATAAGAGTGCCCTTTTTTTAAAATCAATAGCCCTTTGATTATAACAAGGCGCCGAGTACTTGCTTGATTTGCGAATAATCCCCTCACAAAAAGAAAACTCAACCCTCTGATTATATTTTAATGATAATGGGGGTAACCCAAGCACGGCATAAACAAGTAATGTATAAAAAGCACTGTATAAATAAACAGTACATTATAAAATCCCTTTCTTTACTCTGTCAAAATAACCCAACCTAAGAACCATTCATCATCAAATCACAATCAACAATAACAACTAACAATTTGATTATTAATATATTATTAAAATAACACTGACAGATAGTATAAAAATCACACTCACACTAAGTATCCATACTGTTAAAACATGAAGTACTGTATATAAAAACAGTACTCTCATCGTTTACGTAAAAATCCGACTTAAAATGAACAGAAACAGCATAATAACCACATAAAAATACTCGGTTAATCCCATCAGCAAATGTGAATATCACTTGCATCATTCACCCGCCATGAGCACAAGCGCAATGAATATTCATTAGACAGATAAAGGGAGAAGTAAAGAGGAGTAAAAAAATAAGGATAACCACCTGAAAGGCCCCTCAATTGAAAAACATGAAACAGCTTTATTCTTACCAGAATCACCTATACTTATTACTTCTTCAACCCAATGTGCCATTAACGTGGAGCAATTATGTACAAGGAATTTAAAGAGAATTTACACAGCGAAAAAGACTCTATGGAGAATGCGGGGATCGCTATCGATGATAATACAGTCAATAACTATAAGGACCTCTACCATGAAGGTGGCTTTCCTTGCCCAGCTTGCTTTATACGTAAGAGTAAAACCGTTTCAATGAAATGTACCGCTCACGATTGGGAACAAAGAGTCAAACATGATCTCTTTGAATGCCCTGAATGCCTAGGGTTTATCGAAGTCTGTCCTTAAATCGCTCACTTAACACTACTCCATAAAAAGTTGCTCATAAGATCACTCGATTACGTTTTCAACAATGAGAGGATAGATTCTATCCTCTCATGACTCGCCATTGATATCTGTACATAACCTGCACATAACCTGTACGTGATACATTAAGAATTTAATCACGCTTTAACAAAGCTACTGGTGACTAAGCTCTGTTGATCATTCATGATATTTTATACAACACTATGTCTTGTTTATCGAGATAAGGAAATAAAGGCCATTTCAACAGCATTTCCAGCCTTTATGACTGTCGTATTAACCGTCACTGAAACTTGACGATTTTGAGCTTGAGCTGCGAGTAAAACGGACAGTGCGCCTGAATATGAAGGGTTTGAATTACTCATGTATACATAGTTCTTTCCTGAACACAACACATCACTGCCATTTTTAGATAATTCCACTAATAATGTATTTTCATGCCCATGAGAAGTTTCACGTTCACCTTGAACCATAATACGTTCCACATCTGCCAACCCACAATTGAATAATTCAGCTGACGCGCCACAAGCCATAAAATTCAAGCTCAAAAGCAACCATTTTTTCACTTAACACTCCAATTCATCACAAAAAAGCCTTGCATTATACTGATGAAACAATTGAATTTAAATATCCAGTTTATTTTATTAACGTATTAATTTAATTCTTAATTTCATTCACGATAAAAATGTTAAACACGCTTATCGGGTACTGCCCCGTAAAGTTTATACATATTACGGATCCCCATGTCTTTTTGTTTCATATTGACAAAAAAGTTCGCCGTCGTCACGCCAAAGGGCATTTGTGCCACTCCAGAGTCTGTACCTGTAGGGGTAATAATGGCAAATGGCGGGGTTTTATAGGGGCTGATTTTTTTTCCTTGCAACGATTTTACTATCTGCTCTGCTAACCTCGCCCCTTGCACACTGGCAATATAACCATGTTTATGACTATCAAGGGCCGCACAGTCACCTAATGCATACAAATGCGCAAAGCCCACGACTCTCATATATTCATCCACCTTGACTAATCCAGTATTATCAAGAATATCTGGAAGCTCAGCCTTTAAAAACTCAGTATTAGGCAACATGCCAACACACTGATAAGCAATATCAACCTTAAGAGATTCATTGCTCTTTACGCACCGATAAGCCTCCCCCTCTTGAATGAACTTACGATTCAATTTCACTGTTACGCCTTTCGCCATTAATTGCCCATGCGCTTTACGCTGAGCTTTTGGTTTCATGTTATCTAACAAGCTCTCACTTGAATGCGCTAAAGTAATGGCTTTATCTGGGAAGCTACTTGCAATTTCACCCGCAAACTCAACACCCACACTGCCCCCGCCCATCACTAAAACCGATTGAGCAGCAACCAGTTGCGCATGACTTTGCATCAGTTCTTGACTGCGCGCGTGATAATCCAATGCCACATGTGACTTCGCCAGTGGCAATGTCGGATAACGACTTCCTGAAGCAATAATGGCGTATTGAAAACCAATACACTCGCCATTATCCAATTCGGCCTCTTTTTCATTCATTGACGTAACACAAGCCTGAATAAAGGTGCCATGAATAAAATCACGATAATATTTACGCGGCGTATTCCCCATGGTTTTCGGCGCTGTCACATTACGCAACACGGCAAATGTGACTTCAAAATAATTTTTCCTATCAAGCAAGATCACATTCATGCCATGCTGTGATAACTTTTGCGCTGCCGCTACGCCAGCAAAACCACCACCAATAATCAATACATCTGTTTGCTTTTTCATAATACGCTTCCATCTTGAAATAAATGACAAAATTGAATCCATTTTCCTTTCAACAGACAATAACATTAGTTAATATCTAATATAATTTGTTAATTACTATAAAGATGTAAGGTTTTTTCTAAGGAGAAATAATGACATTAGATCAACTTAGCGCCTTGCAGGCCATTGTTGAAGGCGGCTCTTTAAGAGACGCTGCCCAGAAACTGCATCGAACTCAGCCAACCATTAGTGTTGCGATAAAAAATCTAGAGCAAGAGCTTGGCCTCACACTGTTTGATCGCAATCAATACAGAAACACATTGACTCCCCAAGGTCTGGCTCTTTATGAAAAAGCAAAACACGTCTTAGACCAAGCCCACTCATTTAAGCAACTGGCCACCCAACTGGCCATTGGAGAAGAATTACAAGTCGGCATAGCCTTTACATCCGCCATTCCTATTGGGCCAATTATCAGTACCATAGAGCAGTGCAAAGTGGCCTTTCCAGGTACTCGACTGGACGTCTATTCAGAGAATGGCATGGGCCCTCTGGACCGACTGAATAGTGGACAAGCCTCTATTGTGGTGATCCCTTGGATGAAGAATATTGATAAACTGGAATCAATACATTTCATGAACATGCGTTTTATCTCTGTCATTGCAGCCAGCTCCCCCTTGTTGCAAACCTATGATGAGGTGCCTAAAGCCATCATGAAAAAGCATCCACAAGTCATCATTAGCGGTCGAGCATCTTCAACCACCAGCTACGGTGTACTGGAAGGAGGTGAGCAATGGAGAGTCAATGATTTCCAAACTAAAAAAGAAATCATTATGCAAAGCATGGGATGGGGAAGCTTACCTGAGCACCTAATAAAGAATGAGCTTCAACAGGGCTTACTCGCCCCTATCAAGGTTGAGGGAGAAACGAGAATGCCAAATATTGACATTCGAATCGCAAGATCAACCTCAAAGCCCGTCGGCCCAGTTGCTCAGAAACTATGGCAATTATTTAAAGAAAACAACACTACGCCTACATAGTATTATTGACTTTATTCACACTTGGCAGCTTACAGCGTCAGTGTTTATAACCACTTTCTATCTAAATCTTTAGCGTACAGTAAAATAGCGCGTTGATATTCTTTAATACTGTCACTGCTGGTGGTTGAGACTAAAAGCGTCAGTAAAATCGATATCGCTTCCTTGTGACGATGTAAATTATACAGGCACATAGCATAAAAAGGCTGCACTTCCTTTGATTCAGGGTACTCTGAAAGGGTCTGTTCAAAATAATCTAACGCTTGATCATAATGACCAATGCTCCTATAAGTACTTGCTAAACCAAATAAAACATCAAAACGTTCGGTTAACGACAATCGACCTGACAATGCAGCTTGATAATGCTCTATAGCCAACTTCTCTTTGCCCTCATTGTCAAATGACCACGCTATGTGTAAATGTGCCTTACTTGCATATGCTTCATCATCAAGTAAACTGGCAAGCAAATCGCGAGATATCTGGTGCTGGCCTTGCTGACGAAAAAGGATGGCTTGTTTAATCACTTTTTCCATTATTTTACCGCTACATATCAATGCCTATACCAAATCATAGCATTGACCTTGCACCTAAAGTCAATACTCATAATGCTCAGAAAAAAGTGTCATTTCGTCTTTCGGTTTTATCATTATCTCGCATCTATAATCATCAAAAGTCAGTTATCAAGCGCGAATAAAAAGTCATCAACCACTCGATTAAAGCGTTCCGCTCGCTCCCAAAACATCATATGTTTTCCCATATACACAGCAGTAGCAGACGGCGTGTTAGCTTGGATCCATTGATTGGCAACCGCTTTATTTTCACTGCGCACGACATACAGCAATGGCATCTTACCCTCCAAGGCTTTAAGATCGTCACTGTAATCTTGATAAAAGCCCGTTGCATTGGTGATTGCAGCGACACTACTTGATGTTTGCTTGGCAATAGCTGATACCCAAGCGACATTTTCGGCCGTGGGCTTTTCTAACATCCATTGGCTAAATTCTGTGATCACCTTGTCTCTATTTTCGATGATCCCTTCAGTAAATGATCGCGAATATCCATCCGCATCATCGTTCAAATACCACACCCATTCATCATAGGATTGACCCGCAATATCAGGCCCAGTGTCAATCATGATCATGCCTTTAATTTTTTCAACACCAAACTGATTAATGTACGCTAATTGCTCCGTCACACCGTATGACCACCCCGCTAAAATGATATTGTTCAAGTCTAGCTTTTCAATTAATTGGGCTAAATCTCGTGCATGCTGCTGATAAGTATGCCCTTCAACAGGTTTAGATGACTGACCTTGACCTCGAGGATCGTAAGTCAGTGCTCGGTACTGAGTAGAGCCTTTAAAGTGGGCAAGCTGACGCTCAAAAACCGCCGTTGACATCATCCAACCTGGAATAAAAATAATGGTCGTATTCCCACTGCCAGTCTGCTCGAAATGTATGGTCAAGTCTTTATTTATCATGACGTCCTCAGCCATGACGCCTTTTGCCACTATGCTCATCCCTATCATCATGATTAATATATTTATTAACTTCATCATTCTCTCTTCTTCATTCAGTTCACTTGAAACAACACACACCACGTCTTCCTCATTTTGAGAAACAAAATCCATTCTTTCATTAGGCTATAAGCGCTCAATGGAGTAACACTATTTGACGCTGATGAATAGAAGCGTTGGATCAAGCCGTATTGTGTTCGCTTAATCTGTTATGTCACTCGTTTGCGGTATTCCATTGGCGTCACTTTAGCAATATGCGTAAACTCTCGTGTCATGTGTGCTTGATCGGTAAAACCATGCTCGAATGCCACATTCGCAAGGGATGTCTCAGCAGCATATTTGAGAAAATGCATCGCCTTTTTAACTCGTAATATTCTTTGATAATACTTAGGTGTCATACTCATCCACTTTTGGAACTGTCGCTCTGTTTGCCGCTGGCTCAGGGGAACAGAGTGATTAAGCATCCCCAATTTTAGTTGGCCATTACAATTCTTATCTATCGTCTTTAACGCATGTTTAAGTGGATCTGGCAGCACATGAGCAGATCTGATCATTTTATCAAGCCATCGGTACAAGGCCGCGATTTGCCCATGTTGTCCTGCTATTTTTGCCAGCCGCTCGTACAGCGCATAAAGATCAACATTAAAAGCATCTTCCCGATTAAGAGTTAAATAAGTCGGCCTCGAATACAACGAACCTAATAAGCCAAAACTCACCGCCGGATGAAAGCGTATTCCCATCAATTCGGCCCCAGGTGGCAAAGAGATTAACTGCGCTTGCTTGCTCACAGGCAGTAATAATACACCAGGAGAATATGCAGTATCATTCAGCGCTATGTCACCATTGAAATGAAAAACGATACCGCTGCACGCATCACAATTGAGCCACCTTTGAATATGACTGACATTTTGTGGCGAGGTCTTCGCTGACCATATCGCTTGAACCTCATTTAACAAGCGCCCTTTCGGCTTAAAAAGTGTAAAATCAAATTCAGGCTTCACGGAATAACGACTCCATTGCTTTGATGATGAATTGAATCAACGATTAATAAGCTATTAATCAACTTAAGCGGAACGCGGCTTATAATCACCCACATCAGGCTTAAATGCCTTACCAATACGATTCCAACTATTAATCGCATTTACTGCCACAGTCAAGTCAACTAAACCTTGCTCACCCAATGCGCTCAATGCACTCTGGTATTGTATATCGCTCACAGGCTCGCCTGAAATAATCAACTCTGCCCAGCTTAACGCACTTTTTTCCAGATCAGAATAAAATGGCATCTCTCGCCAAGCACTTAACCCATAAAGTCTCTCAACACTTTCGCCTTGGCTCAGTGCATCTTTGCTGTGCATGTCAATACAGTAAGCGCATTGATTAATTTGAGAGACTCTCAACTTAATCAACTCCCAAAGCGCCGCTTTATCTTTAAACTCTTGCCCCAGATATTCCTCTTGTGCCAATAATACTGCCATCGCTTTTGGTGCAGTCGTAAAATAATTTATCCTTTGAGCCATAATACGCTTCCTTATTCCTTTGTTCACTATCCTCGAATAGAATGCAGTGTAACCCTGAGCCCATATGATTGATTGAAAAAAATCGACACTCACCAATAATGGCAAAAATTGAATGCCGCATTAAAATGCCGGACCATAGATAATGAGCCCAGATAGATGCCCATTTAGCTTAACTTCAAGCTTATATTAACTTAAAGCCATCAGAATATAGGTAGCTATTTTCAATGGTAAACTGGCAGGAGGGACAATAGTTAAACCCAAATGAATAATTAAACCACTATGAGTTGATACAAGTTCATAGGAGTTGATACGGGTTAATATTGAGCAATAAAAAACCACCGCCAGTGTTAGTTCTGGCGGTGATTTTTGTTAAACTTACATCAATTAACGAAGGGCAATTAACGAAGGGGGTCTTGCTTAATTTTTCGTTAATTTTAGGTGGGTTGGTTAATTTTAATTACTTTCAACAACCTTAATAAACTTCTGGTGCCAATATTCAGAGTTAACTTGTTTAGAAATAGACTTGATGAGATCTGGTTCCACCATTGGCTTTATCCTGAGCAACATATTGGTAAATCCATTCATGCGAGACAGAAATATCTATCTTATTCGCAATATGACTAATTTGCTCAGGGCTCCATTGCTGCTCTAGCATCCATTCGATGAAAATCACGGCGCATTGGCTGACTGTATATTTCGCTGCATTTTACCTTCAACACTCGGGCAATGGCGGCCTTTGAATGATCTTTAGCAAGTAATGCTGAAGTCTGGTATCTTTTTCCTTCGGTCAACTATTGGTAGCTCATGGTAATTCCGCTTTGATTTTGGCGATGAAAAGCATACCACTACCAGCGGTTAGCTCTCCATCATCAGATCATCCATGAGTATTGCACTTATTATATGAATTTAGGATACGTTAGTTTTAAATGACTCCATAAATTTGATATCCAATCAATTCAAACCTAGTCTTAACGTACATAACGTCCAAACACAGAGTGAATATTTTGCTTAAAAAACAAAAAATTGCAATAATTGGTGGTGGAGTAGCAGGTTTATCTTCTGCATGGTTGCTTGATGAACATCATGATATTACATTATATGAAACCTCTTCAGAGTTAGGTGGTGATGCTAAAACTTTTAAAAGAAAGGGGATTGCGTTTGATTACGGATTTAGAACTGTGTGCTGCAACTATACTTATTTTAAAAGATTACTCAAAATCTTAGATGTCCCCACGGTTAAACGACCATTTAATGTTCTTTATCAAAATGAAAAACACAGTTACCTTACACCTTTTTTATCGATTCATGGTAATTTATTATCAAAATTAAATTTAAGGTATTTAAAAACTATAATAGCTATGAAAAAGTTTGTTTGTAATGCGAATATTATCAATGAATCTGTTACTGTTGAGGAATATGCGTTACATTGGCTTAAAATAGATACTACTATATATAATGAGGTTATTTTACCACTATTTTGTTCTGCATGGAGCTGTACTGTAAATGATTTCCGTCAATTTTCTGCCAAAATTATTGCTAATTTTTTATTTGAAGTGGGCTTAAGTAAACCATTTCCACCTAAACAAACCTTTTTTACTAATGGTTGTAGTGAATATATTAATAAGTTACATCAAGATTTAAACCATACACAAGTCATATTGAATACTCCCGTACAGTCAGTGACTTTTCATAAAGATTATTGGGTAGTAAAAACAAATGAAACCACCCATCAATATGATCTAGTTATTTTCGCTATACCTGCTAATAAAGTGTGTGCAATAATTGAATCGGACGAAATCAAGGCTATTTTTAACCCTATCAGATATTCAGAATCATCAGTTGTTATCCATAATGATTTAGATATTGTAGGTGAATTTCCTCCGCGTACAACATATAAATATATTTATAATCAAGAATCACCGTTTCTAATTGGTCACTATTTACCTCACCCTAATGAAAAAATATTCATCACATATCGAGTTGACGATAATCTTTTTAAGACAGACAAAGTCTTTTTTTCAAGGACATTTCAACATGTCATTATTGATAAAGAACTTCTGAATGCACGAGACCAAATTAAACAAATTCAAGGATTAAATAATTTATACTTTACTGGGGCTTATTTAGTCAATGAAGTTCTTCATGAATCTGCACTGAACTCTACAATGAATATTATTACAATGATATGCCCTGAATCTAAAAGGTTAAAAAGCCTGACTTCAATTTAACCTTATTTGTAGTTAAGCCTAAATTCATATAACCTAGATCTCAGCAATAAGCGACACACTTTTACCTGTTAGAAATTCATAAGGACTGAGAATAAAATTAATTAAAAGTACGAGTAAAATTAATTAAGACATCCATAATTATTTTTTGACGTCATAACTCAAAATCTACACGCCAAAAATCTGCTATTCAATCTTTTTCATTAATATAAAGGTTAATTTAACATTGAAACTATCAGTAACCATATAAAAGTAACGGTAATATATGAATAATAAGCAGAATAAATAACTGAACCATGTTCAGCCTCATAAAAAAGAGCTAAGAAGTATTAGCTCTAAGCACTATCAAGCCAACGATGGCAATTTCTTGCGCCTTGTCGTCGCTTTCGTTCTAGATGTGCACAATAAGCATCCAATTCTTGCAAGCCGCCAACAGACCCTTTAAATAAACGCGTAAATTCGGTCGTCAACTTCAGCCAATTCTTTTGAGGAATATTAAGTCTATTGAGAATAGGCATAGCTAACTCACTGATTGAACCTCGCTTATCGTTTCGCTTATTATGAAGAATGAGTCGCCCCGTTTCATCCACTAACTGCAAATAATCATCCAAATGAAAGTGTAATCCTTTTGGCATATCAAGCCTTTCATTACCTACAAACGCCAATAAATTTGCGGATTGATCACCTTTTAACGCGGCCTTTATTCGACGCTGAATACTAGTAAAATCTGACTGTTCAGGCGTATCGGCCATTTTTGCGCGAATAGGATTCAAATCAACATAAGCCATACAAGCTAACACAGCCGCTTCATCAAGTAGCGCCTGAGATTTGAAGCGTCCCTCCCAAAACCGTCCACTGCATTTATCTTCTATGTTCGCTTTTCGTGCAATCGGTTCATTTAACGCCCTCATGAACCAGCTAATATCACTTAGACGACTACGGTACTTGGCAATGGTTTGAGATAATAACACGGTTTCAAATTCTTCCAGCGCACTACCATTAACAAATTTTTGAGTAATTTCAGTTCCTTTAAACAACTGATGCCAGCGCTGCGCAACATCCAATTTAGACCAAGTATTCGCTTCATAAATATCGACACACAGCACAACATGCAAATGATTGGACATCACTGCATAGGCACAGATATCGATTGCAAATACTTTTGCTAACTGAAGAATACGCTCTTCAACCCACACTCGCCGATGCTCATACGATTGACCTGTATAGTCATCTTTACCACACAAATAAGCTCGCCTCACACACCGAGATATACAATGATAATATGGCGTATCCTCGATGCTAATAATTGCTTTCCTTGGTATTGCCATAAACCCTCACATCGATTATTCATCAACTAATCAAAGCCTAGTTTACAGCTGCAAACTAGGCAAATAATCTTGGGTGTCTTGATTAATCGTGTCTTGATTAATCGTGTTTATAATTTAAAAAAGTGATCGCCCAAATCCCCTAAATCACCGCCATAAACCAGCGTATTGACCCCGGCACTAATGGCAGATTCGATAGGCATACAAAATAAAAAACCACCGCCAGAAGTGATATCAGAAGCGGTGGTTTTGGTTGAAATAACAACAGTTGATGATGGGTGATTAATTAATCTATGATAAGTGTCTCAGTTAACTACTATTTTCAATCTAAGCTAATCTCTTTGATATTAACACCAGCAACCCCTATACCAATTAATTTATCACCTTTTCCAACCAAAAAGTCTACAGAGAAACTACGATAAATTTTTGTAATTTTCTCTTTTTTAAAAAACATAACCCTTAAATACTTATGACTCCCATAAACTTCGAAGTCTGACTCCACATCTAAAAATCTATCTTCAGGCCAACCTGTCACATCAATGATAGGCAAAAAACTTTCAATCAAAAGTTCATCCAAATGAATATCTGCGATAGATGATATAGATTTCAACATAACAATACTGATTTCTGAAATACACCCACTGTCTGGATTTATAGCAATTTCTATTAAGGTATCTTTAAAATTACCTGTTCTCCAATAAAGTGGCACCGAAATTTTTTGCTTCTTAAACTCAGCAATAAATGGTACATAACCTGAATCTAGAACCTGTATTTCTTCAGGCTCTTTTATTGAAATAATATTTAACATGTTACATGTCATTTATCTTTACTCTTAGCTGATGTGTATCTAGCATGATATAAGGCAGGAAGATGACCTTCAACTTTAGGTTTACCAACTGGACATAAGTCAAAATTTAAGCATGCTCACTCAAATCCCTTGAAAAACAACAGAAAGCAATAAGAAAAAACAATAAAAAACCACCGCCAGTGTTAGTTCTGGCGGTGATTTTGAGAACTTAACTCATTAACTTTGGGAGGATAGTTAATCTTGATTATTTTTAATCAATGGATTTACCAAATCAAAACTACTCTCTGGTAATATATTGCCAGTTGAAATAGCCAAAAAAACCATATCGAACCGCTCAATAAATTCTTGTAGCTCTTCATCAGTGACACCATTTATAAGTACAGTATCATTTTTATTAAAATGGGACGCAACCATCATCCAAACAGATTTTTGAATTCCGAGTAATTTACCAAACAATTGTTTATCCACTTCATCATAAGTTTTTAGCCAAATAGCCAAATCTGCCAACTCCTTATGGAGTTTCCAAAAAGCATCTATGTTCCACTCATTGTGCTCATATAATCGTTCAGAAAATGAACCTTCCCAGTCAGGGTGGGTAGCTGAATATCTTTCAATTTCATATAATTTCATAATTAACACTAACGCCTATTTTTTTAACATAAACATGAATAAGTAAATTAATCACCAATTTGATTTAAATTAGCATCAAATGTACCCAAACGGCCTTTTTTGCTTCCTAGTTTTTCAACAGATTTAGCCATTTTCCAAACCCCACCATTATGTGCGCCATTGCCATCACCACTACCTACATCACGCGATATATAAAGATCTTTCTTTTTATTATGAAAGACTGTTTCACCATGTGTTTTAAACTTTGTTTTTTCAAATCCCAACTTTTTCGCAGCTACAGTTGCTTCTTTTGTAGTCTTATAGAAAACCTCTCCAGGTTTCGCTGTAACACTATAATCTCCTTTTTTATCGCCATTCCCAGATCCTTTCCCTGAATGACTATTATGCCATGCCTGACCTTTGCCGGGTTTATAAGCATTAAGTTTATCATTACTGATGCAATCATACAGATATTCAAATTCATAAATGAATTTTGGATCAACGCCCCGCTTTTTTAATTCATCAAGTACGGCGCCTGCGGTTTGCTTAACGGTTTTGCCAACAGTAAGATCAACGGCGAGATCAATCCCAAAACCAATGGCTGCATCAATTAAAATTTCTTTTTGTTTTTCAGGCGTGGCTTCGCTGAACCCCTCAAACTTGTCAATCAAATCCTTAATCGATTCTATGACACAATAAGCCTTATAAAGGCTATAGGCGCCCATGAAGAAAAACCAAAGCGCATTATTTTCAGCGGCATTGGCGCCTGCATCCGCTGCAATATTCACATCAGCATTAGCAATAAAGGCACCCAGTGCACTGCCTAATTTGGCTAGATCTACGCCAGTCTTTTTAAGATCGAGTAGCCTTTCCATGGCCGTTTCAAGGCTAGTATGAGTTGCAATTTTAGCGGCTTGTTGCTGCTCAGTTAATGCCGCAAAGGCCTTTTCATCCATGCCAAGTTCAGCCAGAGCTGACTCAAGGTCGTTCTCAGCCTTATTATAGGCTTGCTGTGATTTAAAGGTATCAGCAATCACCTCCCCAACAACCGCACCACCTGCGCCGGATAAACAGCTGATTTTGTTTTTCTTGTCGCTACCATGAACATTGGCAGTGGCTAAGCCTATGCCACAACCCAAAGCGGCGTGGGACATATAGCGTACGACTTGATTAATATCATTGTTTTTAGCGGCTTCACCAATCTTGCCTGCCATGTTTTTACCCAGCTTAGCGATGGCGCTGGTTTGCATGGTTTGGACTTTTATAATTTAAAAAAAGTGATCGCCCAAATCCCCTAAATCGCCGCCATAAACCAGCGTATTGACCCCGGCACTGATGGCTGATTCGGTAGAAATACAAAATAAAAAACCACCGTCAGTGTTAGTTCTGGCGGTGGTTTTGAGAACTTAATTCATGAATTTTAGGTGGGTTGGTTAATCTTTAATTAAATTCATCTTCCTTGGCAGCCAACCTGCTTTAGGCTCGGTATAGTAAGGTAAGATTTCATTGGGAAATAAAATATCCCATATCAATCGCTTAGCAATCAACTTTAACATTTCAGGGTGGTAGTCATCTGCTCCATTAACAAAATACACTGAATCTTCTGGATAAATTTCATCCCAATAAGAACTTGCTATACAGTGAAATCCTTCGCCCAGTGGCACTTCTTCGCCCGCATTATTTTGATTCAGTGCATTCCAAAATGCCTCATCGGCCTGAAAGGCAAAAAAGAACTCTTGCTTTAAGGTGGCAAAAAATGTTGCTTCATTCCTTAAATGCATATAATAAGCTCGTTCCAGCATGTCCTCCACATCCGGGCGCTGTAATGGTGAGTCATAATGGTCTTCGTAACCGTATTCATTCTCATCAACAAATGAATAAATCAATTTGTACAAATAAGTAATTTTCATTATTAATAGACCTATTGGTAATATATAAAATGTTATTTTTTCTTCTCACTGGCGACTTTATACAAACAATAGTGGTATTCATGTGCCCTTATTTTGAAGCAATGGACTTCCCAGACTTTGCTAGACAAATATCTCATCCCGATTGAATCACAGCTCATAAAAAAACCACCGCCAAATGTGATATCAGTAGCGGTGGTTTTGATTGAAATTACATCAATTAACGATGAGGAGGTTGGTTAATTATTGTTAATTCACTTTTTTGTAAAAAACTAGGTTGTTTATGTGACCATTACTTTCAAAACCACAAGGCCAACCTCCCTGTAAATATACTGAAAATATTTTTTCAAAGAATATATTCTTTTTTCCTAAAACTACCCTGCTATGCATACAGGCAAAAAGATCTGAAACAATATCATCAAGTAATTCTTTATGTTCTAGCGATAGCTGATTCAATACACATTGATTTAAATTATCTAGCTGTGAAGCCAGTATATTTTCAACATCTGGAAACACTTCTGATGAAGTATAAATAATATCCCAAATTTCACTCATTTTATCAGAACGAAAATCACTCCAAGTCAGCTCTTCTTCACCATAGACACTTTCCCATGCCATCATTTTTGCCCTATCAATATCAAAAATAATACGCTGATCCGAAACTTCACCTTCATGCTGCTTTAAAAGTGCACCACTATTTAAAAAATCAATAATTTCATTAAATAAATCTGTATATTTACCTAAATCTACTTGTTTATCCATTGTAACCACACTTCTGTTTTAGCCCCATCCTTATTTCGAACTGGCATGCCCGATTCTGTAATACTTCTCAATTTAACTTGTAAATCGTATACTTGTTTTTGTAATTGAGCAATAGGTAAACTATTGTCCATTTCATTTAAGCTTTTCCTTACCGCTAAAGTATAATTAGGGTGACTCCCTGTATGCCTAGGCAAACCGCTAATAGAACCTTCAGGCTTAGCTTTGCTCGCTGGTAAAAAAATGCCGTTTGATGCGTCATCTAAATCCATACCCACTTTTTTTAAAATCGGATGACTTTTCAATTCCGAGGGAATTAAATGTTGAGCTTGATAACCCGTCCATGAATCTGAACGGTTTTTCCCCATAGACTCATTCAAATTTTTACCAAGTTTAGTTGAACTCCCCCCTGTTACTACCCCGGGTTTACCAGAAAGCAACCTTTGAGGTTGATCAGCTATCGATACAGAAGGTTTTTGACCTATTCCCAACTTAGGATGTTTAAAGGTGCCTTGTTCAATTTGGTTAATGACATCTTCAAAGGCTGCATTCAATTTTTTGCCAAATTCAAATTTATTGAGCCCTGCTGATAACAACTTAGTCGCTGCTTTACTCCCCATAGTCATGATGACTTCAGCAGCAAAATCTTCAGCTACACCTTTAATCATCTGAATTTGTTGTTCTTCTGGAGCTTCTTTAAGATCTTCAACAAATGCTTTTATATCATCGACTCTGTCGGCTAACTCACACAACGCAATAAAATCAGCATAGAAGAACACGCCTCTTAGGATCTGACCAAATACGTTATTGTCTACTGCATTTTCAGCTGCATCCGCAGCGATATTGACATCAATGTTTGCAACCATCGCACCGACAGCCACACTCAAACGAGCTAAATCTACCCCTGTTTTTTTAATATCTTGCAACTGATCTATCAACTGCTGATAGTCTTGCTCTAAGGTTTTATTTTCAGGATCTAACCTTAAATTAGCCAGCTTTTCAGCAGCTTTTAATTGTGTATTATCATAATCTGACTGACTCTTATAGATATCCCCTATCACTTCCCCAGCCACAGCGCCACCTGCACCCGATAAGCAGCTGATTTTGTTTTTCTTATCGCTGCCATGAACATTGGCAGTGGCTAAGCCTATGCCACAACCCAAAGCGGCGTGGGACATATAGCGTACGACTTGATTAATATCTTTATTTTCAGCCGCTTCACCAATCTTACCCGCCATGCCTTTGCCCAGCTTACTGATAGCGCTGGTTTGCATGGTTTGGACTTTTATAATTTAAAAAAAGTGATCGCCTAAATCCCCTAAATCGCCGCCATAAACCAGCGTATTGACCCCGGCACTAATGGCAGATTCGGTAGGAATACAAAATAAAAAACCACCGCCATTATTCGTTCTGGCGGTGGTCTTGAGAGCTTAACTCATTAACTTTGGAGGAGTGATTAATTTTTACAACTAATCATACTCAAATTTAACATCAAACTCCCCATCGGGAAACAAGGTAAAAAAGCACTTTTTATAGAGGCCTTTTTCCTTGGTTGAGACCAATTCGGCGAGATCATCAAAATAAAAACCCAGCAAATCTGGCCCACCAATAGAGATAAGCTGACTCTCGTCATTTAAATATTCAACTAAACTTCTTGTATGCGTATCACTCAACCTTTCATAAACCACGTCAATTCGCTGCCAGTTATCTTGCAGATCATTGTTTAACGCATTGGCAATGGCTTGGTAACACTCAATGGGATCGACAAAATCCAAGGTTAACCTCCTTCTTTATTTGCAAATTTTTCTGTAAATACTTTACCCTCATTAACTTTGTATTTTACTATATAGCCATCTGGCCTGACAGAAGTATTTCCGGGTTTAAATACACTTTTAAATTCAGCCACGACGGTATCGCCCACCTTTAAATGATCCCTTAGCTTACGTTCCAAACTGGCGTACTCTTTACCATTTAATTTACGGTTTCCGGGTGAAATGTTGAGATCTCCGCCTTGAAAGCCAAATTGATCAGCCCCCGCATGGAAACCAATATCATTAGTTTCTCCTTTATGACCAATCATTCTATCATCATAAAAGCGATTACCGCCATCTTGTAACCTTAAACGGCCAGAGGAACTTACTCCTCGACCTAACTCATCCGTCGTATAGGACATCCCATCAAATTCATACACCGTATTCGGTTTAGGATCTTTACATGCCGCACGATATTCGTCTCTGGTTTTTAACGATACGGTTTTTAGATTCGGATTAACGTGAGATTGGGCCTTATCATCAACTTTTGTAGGTTTTTCATGAGTAACAGGTTTCCCTTTCTTCCCAGCACCCGGCTTGTACATCTTCAGATTGCCTTGTTCAAGCAAATCTTGCACATGCGCTAGCTCATCAATAACATGCTTGCCTACGCCCGTTTTTTTCATTCGGGTGATGATCTCATCCATCACCTTACCCGTGCTTTTTCCGATAACGGCACTTTGCAACTGATCAATGGCGAATTGCTGTAACAGCGCTATGCGCTGTTCATCTGACGCATTTTTTAAGTCATCGACAAGCTTAATGACATCCTTGATACTTTCATAAAACTCATAGGCTTTGTAAAGAAAATAGGCGCCTTGCAGCGCAAACCAAAAAACATTATTTTCAACCGCATTTACACCTGCATCGGCGGCAATATTGACATCCGCTTTCGCGATAAAAGCCCCTAATGCAGTACCTAGCTTAGCAATATTCACACCACGGTCTTTTAAGGTTTTAATGGTTTTTAAGCCATTTACCAGTGTATAATTACCCGCAATTTGCTTTTGTTGTTCTTCCGTAAGTGAGCCTATATCCTTAGTCGTTAAGCCGTATTTTGCTAACTCATCTTTAACCTCAGTAACCTTATTGTTATATTCTGTTTGGCTTTTATAGATATCCCCTATCACCTCCCCAGCCACAGCGCCACCTGCACCGGATAAACAACTGATTTTGTTTTTCTTGTCGCTACCATGGACATTGGCGGTGGCTAAGCCGATGCCGCACCCCAAGGCCGCATGGGACATATAACGTACAGCTTGACCTATAGACTTTTCGTCAACAGCAGCACCGATTTTCCCCGCCATTGTTCTACCCAGTTGATTTATGGCGTCTTGCTGTAAGCTTTGAACAAATTGATCACCAAAATCACTTAAATGACCATGGGAAAAAATGGTATTGATCCCCGCATTCACCGTTGCGCGAGTTACCATTTGTGTGGCTTGATTGGCTAGTTGAATGCCAGTATTGACCTCTTTAACAACTTCACCACCTTTGACAACTTCTTGTGTGGCATCAAAAAAATCCATACCACCGACATATTGCAAGGCCCCCGCTGTGACCATAGACTGGGCAACCGTTCTTACCGTATCTGTGGAATGCATTTGCTTAGCGGTATCAATTAGCCCATTACCATTGGCCAAACTTATGGCGGTTTGGGTCGATAGCGCTAGCATACCCGCAGCAATGGCGGCTTCAAATGTAGCCGCCATTCCTGCCATGCCCACGGCACCAGCGGCCGCACTGCCAGCAATCGCTGCACCGGCATTAGCAGCCAGTGCAGCTAGGCCAGCGCCACCCGTTACCACCGCCATCGCAATGGCGATCACCGCCATGGCCGCTGGGCTTAGGTTGCTGGTTTTCTTGTGTTCATGAATGTTAAGCAGTGCTTGATAGCTGGTCTCTATGTTATCGTGGTACTCAGGGTCGTTATAGAGATCGGCCATCCATGACAGGCCTTCGGTTTTACTGAACTCATCGAGAATGTCATCTAAGGTCATGTCCTCACTTTGACCCAGCTCAATGCTTAAGCCATGAGTCGCATGAATTTTGACGCCACCAACAATATTGTTATACACCGCAGTGTCCACTTTATCGTTAATGGTTTGGGTTTTAATCTTCCACATGCCTTTTTTGACACGGTTCATGAAGTAGTGATCTTGCTCTTTAGCCAGCAGCAAGTTTATCGCGCCGTCATTGGCATTGATTTGGGTACCGTCGCCGGATTTAATCTCGGTGGCTCTTAGCGTAATATCACCAAAATCTGAGGCGATGAGCACACCTTTACCCGCCTCTAAGGCCGAGCGAATGGCAATGGTTTGAAACTCTTGCTCTTGCAGGGTAACGTTACCGACTTTACCGTGGCGGCTTTGTTGAAACTCATCGAACTCGTTGGTGATGTAAATGCCTTGATCGGCCAAAATTTCAATCACGCCTTGATCGGCGGTTAAGGTTGAGGCATTAATTTGAATGACGCCTGAGGCCATCAAATAAATGCTGTCTTTGGCGCTTAATACCGAGGCTGTGTGACTGACAACCGACTGCTCTGTGTCATAGCCGCCCACTTTATCATTGCGCACATAGCTGGTTTGTTGGCTGACAATGGCAATATTGCCGTCGGCCGTCAGCATGATCGACCCTGTTTTACTGTCGACCTTACCGCCTTGAATGATGATGTCATTCATACTGCGAATATTAATGGTACCGTTGGCATTGACGCTGGCAATGGGGCCTAAGCGGGTGCCTTGCTCATAAGGTGTGGCGTAACGGTGCACCATGGTTTTTTGCAGGTATTGATTGGCCACAATGTTAACATTCTGCTTGGCCGATATCGTGCCAGACAGGTTTTGCAGCGTGCCGCCCACCAGTAGATTGAGATCCCCTGATGCCACCACAGTGGCATTGGGTTTAACGATAAAGTCCCCTAAGGTTTTAATAAAAGTGTTACGTGCACTATAAAGTTTACCCGCATTCACTGTGACGCTATTAAAGGTTGCCTTACTGCCGCCAATGCGCACTTCATGGCTGGCTAGCATCACTTTTTCGACATATTCTTTGGGCAAATGCACTATGGGCACTAACACCCACTGACCGTTGATTTTACGTCGCTCGGGCCAAATGAAGTTTTTGTTATAGCTGTTCACTTGGCTTTGGGTCAGCTTGTCACCAAACTTAATGCCCCACTGAATAGCGGATTTGCTTTTACTGAAGGTCAACGCGGCAGCATACAAGGCATCAATTTGTATAGCCTCAGTGGCATAAGCTTCACTGACTAGATTGCGGTTCAGCAGGTTAAACACTTGTGAGCGAATGAGCCGAGATTGAACAAACTCATCGCCAATGAGTTTAGGCACACCAAAATGCGGAATAATAATGGTGATATCCCCTGTCATAATGGGGATCATGCTGGGGGCTGGCAGGGCCCGTTTATTGTGTTTGAGCAGCTTTTGCTGAAAGCTGGCAATGTCCTGGGAGGCGGATTTTTTACCCACCTCCACATAATTGGCGCGCTGGTAGAGATGCTTGTCTCCTTTGGCACGCTCAAATTGGGCGCTGCTACTGACGTCGCCTTGAAGTTGACTGTCAGTAATAATTTGCGCCGCCGAGGCCATACCGGGCACGACAATTTGCGCTAGCATCACAAAAGCAACAAAATAAGCCGTAAAACGTTGCAAAAGCGTCTTTGGCTGCTCAGTTAAGGGGTCTTCTTGCTGAGCATGTTGGGCTTTTTGCGCCTCTGTCAATTGCTGCTGCATTTGCCCTAAAGAAAAAGGATTGGATATGGGTAAACCAACAAATTGGCGCAACAAGTTCGCGGCAGGGCTCATCACCCTGCGCGTTAAAAAAGGTTTCATTGATTCCGTTCTCTTATTTTGGTAAGTAAGTCATGAGTTTTTTAAGAGGGATGGTTTTTGTGATTTCTTTTTTCACCCCCCTCACAGGTACTGTACAATGTATGACTTGATGACCACTCACTATTACTTTTTTATTATCTTTCGTACTCGTATGAGAAATATATTCATATCGGACAACTCCAAAATGTTGGCATGGTACACCTCCCTCAATTTTCTCATTCAAGTTTTCAAAATAGTTCTTTGCTGCCGCTTTGATCTGATTCGGGGTATAACCAGTATCCTCAATCTCTTCATCGGCTACAGCTTCGTTAAGTAATTCTGTAATGCTTTGAGTGAATTTTTTGGTTTCTTTCTTGTACGCATTATTCCCTTCAACTACGATATGTTCAGTATTCTTTTTAAAAAACTCACCCCAGACTTTTAATACAAGAGCCTCTTCAACACTTAATGGCTTACGGATTTCTAAGGTACCATGCAGTAACGTTTTGTCTTTATTGAGGTATTGCTCGATCACTTTAACAAGATCATCAGGAGCCTTAAAATAGGTTATTGAATCAAGATACTTATCTACTGCTTGTTTCTTTTTATGCTCTAATACATCGAGATCATCTATCACTAAATCAGCCGCTTTATTATTCACCCCATAGACACTGCCATGAAAGGCCAATAAGGTTTCCCCTTCAATACTGGTGGTAATGTGTTGACCCTCACACTGACGCGAGCGCATACAATCACGCACATTCATTAATGAGATTTGATCAACTTCTTGCGTTAAATTCAATCCAATACTGTGAATTTGAGTACCTTTAAAGTGACTGTTTTGAAATAGCTCCACATAAGAAAACTCATTAATAAAAGCGCCCTTTTTCTGAACCGCTTTTGAGTGATTTGCCATATGGAGATCACCAAAAGTATAAAAACGTGCTGGAGGGGAATAAGCCACTATTTTGGAAATAGCCCCCACACCCACTGTTCCTACAGCTTGCTCTTTCGGTTTTTTTGGATCATAAATTTCTTGATTGTAGGCAAACACTTTGGTCTCTAACCCATAACGCTCATTGCTAAATGTGGGGGTATCTATGGTGACCTTACCCGCCTGATTCGCACTGATGATGGCAGATGAGTTTAATAAATACAGATGCGCTTTAATATTGAGTTGGTTTTCAGCTTGAATAGACACTTGCTGCGCTTGCCGATTATCCACTTTAATACTGGCCGTCCAAGGCTTATTTTTAGGCGCCGTGATCTGATAGGGGTTAATGTTCTCAACGGCTTTTGCCTCAATGGCCAAGGTACTTGCCAGAATATGCGCCGATACTTGTTTATTGACCTTACCCGTTTTTTCATTGACATCATAAAAAATACCAAACTTTAACGCCGTTGGATCCCTCGTTAACGGTAAGGCTTTTAAACTGCCATCAGAGTAGACTTCTCGCTGACTTCGAGAGCCATTAATCACAAAACCTTTATTGGCTTTTAGGGCCATCTTGGTGGCTTTTAGTCTGCCGCCAAAGCTGTTGTGAATATTATCAGTGGTCTCGATATTAAGCGTGCCTGCGGTGATCTTATCATTATTGATCATTCGCTTGGCGGCAATGTCCACTTGATTATCGGCTTGAATAAGACCTTGTTGCCTCACACCACCTATGGCCAGCAATTTTGCATCGTGGGTGATGATTTTCGCTGACTTAGCAATGCTAATTCCCGCCACAGATTTAATGCTGAGTAGATTATCTGATAGCAAGGTGCCTTTCAGATCCACACCTTGATGTTGCTTAGTGACTTTAGATGCCGCGATGGTTTGCAAATAAATGCCTTCATTGGGGGCATAGAATTGACCATTATGGGTACTGGTGGCTAATATATCAGAGCTTGTATTGAGCTTGGCCCCTTTCGCAATGACGATTTTTTTGGGGCTGGCAATGGCAATGCTGGCCGCCTTTAGCTCGCCGCCCACAGTATGGCTTTTACTGCTTTCCTTAGCCGCTTTAATGGCTAAATCATCATAGTTAAAGGTGAGTTCGCCGCTATAGAGGTTGATCCCCCCCGAGCCAACTGTTTTATTGCCTTTGGGGTGAACTATGTAACCGCCTTGCGGGTGCAGATCCGCATGTAGGTTTAAATCAACCATACCTGCTGTGGCAATATTATCCGCCAATAACTCAAGGGACAAAATACCTGGCGCCGATAAATTGTTCACCTTAATAGTGCCACCAGAGCGCGCGGTTAATTGACCGACCTTGCCCTTTTTAAGCATGTCTTCCGGCTTGCTTCCCATTGTAGCAACCGCCATGGTGACACGGTTAATATTGTCAAAACCACAATTTTTACAAGTGATTGTTTGTTTAGCCCCTTTCACCAGCAACAGAACATCAGCGGGTTGACCGACAATTTTAATGTCTTGCTGTAAATTCATTTTTGTCGCTTCAATGACAATGAGCTTAGCGGGTGCTTGACCACGAAAAGCTCCCTTTGAATCGCCACCATTAAAAATGACTAAAGGTTTACCCGATACGGTAAACTCAGTGAATTTATTGTAAGAAATTCCTTTTTTGGGTGCCGCTGGTACAAACATATCCTGCTGAGTATTAGAGTGCTGAATAAGCTTACCCTTAACCTTATTGACAGCTTGCAAGCCAAACGTTGATGCATTGACTGAGAACACACAGACAAACATCATACTGATGCACAAGATCAAGCCCATCATGCTCTTCACAACATGATTAAGACTCTTCACCACAGGATCCACTACGCAGGTGCTCACACTTGCATTCACAGGATTTAGCCGCCGACTCTTGTGTCGGCGGCTATTGAACAATAACTTCATAAAACAACCTTAATTGGTTTAAAAAAATAAAAGAGAAGGAAAAATAAAAGACCCACAAGGAAGGAAAATCGAGGCCATCACATTTGCATGCAGGTATTTTTGGCAACCTAATGCGGCAGGCAATCGATAGGGCAATCTCAGACCACAGTCCTTGTGTGTTTTTACCTTTTATAAAACACTTTTTATCAAACCGCTGGCTTAATCTCAGGGCTCACATTAGGCGCTTAAACTCAGTGCTTAATCTCGAAACTAACATTAAGAGCCAAGACTCAACGTTTAGACTCGGCGCGGACACTCACTGAGTCGAGACGCTATCTCAACACCTGCCAAGCGTGTCATAAGTGCAGCTAAACATTAGCCAACACGATAAAGGCGAATATACCCATTAGCACAATCTCCTTTTGCATCATAACCAATGTTGGTTTTCTTCCCTGTTGCAAAGGCAGTTAATAAACGCGCTAACATCTGCTGACGACGATCGGCAGGCGTTTTTGCTTCTATCGCAAAATAAGTCGTTTTACAGGTTGAATGTTCCGGCATCTTATCAAGTACAACTAAAATCATATCTGTGTGGGCATAAGTAACCACAGCGGTCACCACACCCACTTTATTCGCGTCATATTTTGCGCTCGCCCCAAAGGCACTACACAGTCCAAAAATGATAAGACAGGCTTTCAACGTATTGCTCACATTCCCCAACCACATCAACCTAGCTAACCTAGCTAACCTAGCTAACCTAGCTAACCTAGCTGATAGTTTATTAACGCTTAACATACTCATTGTTATCCTTTTGTTCCATTTAACTAATACAATAAAGCTATAATAATAAAACCCACACTCATGCCACTTGACCCGCAATATGTGGCAATTGACTGCAACATATAGAGATATACAGTGACATATAGAAACAAATGTTAACCATGAGTTTTAGAGGGGTTGGATAATAGCGGTTCGTTAAACACTTGCAACAAGCATGTTTGATATTAGGCTGTTTTTAAAGCAATTCAATACCAATGTCTAATAGGTGCTTATAATAAGAAGAAGGGAAAAGGAAAGGATGAACCTAAGTTAGCAGCTAAGCGAGTAAGAAGAGCGGTTATCACATCAAGGAATAACCGCTGTCACTGCCATGTACACCATAAGTGTGCTCATGCTAAATATACATGATTTTCATGTATAGCTTTTTATAACTTGATGCACGTAAAAATGCGTTATTTCCACGTATAGCTTAAGCTTTTATCACCAACGGAAATGCGGCCATAGTATTGAAACTGCCATTCTTTCCAGTTCCATGTATAGCTTTCTTTATAGCTGGAGGCACGAATAACATCAACAAAGGCACTGTAACTGCCATGAGTTTGTACATTGCCGACATAACTGCCCCACATTTGTCTGCCTCTGTCACCTTTGCAGCTATAAATACCATTGTTTTTATCGGTACAATCTCGAAACATGGCCACATAACTGTTACCTTTGCGACCCACAAGCCAGCGGCCTTCTTGCTGCCACTCATCAAACTCACTCTCAGGCCAGTAGACATTCACTTTAGTGCTGATCTCCCCCAGCCCAAAAGTATTCGCTAAGCTTATCTCCGTATTGGGCCAATATAAAATAAGGGCTAAATTATCTTGTTGGAATACTTTCGGTAAGTGGGTATTGGCCGTATAAGGTCGGTAGGTTTGCCAGTCATCCACATTCCCCGATAACGGCCAAACGGCAACATCATCTGCAACTGCAATAATCGGCCATTGCTGATAGCCATAATACCCACCCCAGTAATTATCCATTGAACTCAATGCTGAGCCCGCATGTTTAAAAACATTCAACTTAGTGCCAGTGAGCACTGAGCTGCGACTAAAAGTCGCACCTATGGTCGCGGCAGTATCGGCGAACCATTGCAAAGCATTAGGAATACCAGCAAAATTTTTAAAGGCTTCATGCTGTGAGAGATCATAATGATTGATGGTCCACAAAGTATCTTCGGCAACCGAAGGCGCAAAATAGCCCCCCATACTCCACTGAAATACCGTTCTATCTTCACGATTGAGGCGGCTATTTAAGCTAAAACTTTCACCTAATGAGTGACCGTTGACAAATTGCCCCGAAAACTGTGGTTGCCAAGAATCAAGCACTGGCGTCATATCCAAAGCACTTGTGGCCAAAAAGCTGACATCCATTCCTGGATTTTGTGGCACACTGCCTATGCCTGTAAGTAAATAAATCAAGCCATGATTACCTGGGTTTCGATAATGCTCGGTATAGCCCCGGCCCGCCGTTGGCGCGAAAGTGCCCGCCTCTGTGGTAAAGAGTAAAAACTGTTTGAGCAATTTTTGTGCTGCTAATTCAGCTTTGGCTTTAATTTCGCTATCTATGGCAAAATCCGCTAAATTGAGTAAGCCCGCTAAGGTAAATTTATAATACACGGGAGAATTAAACTCATAAAAACCATGAGCGACTTTTAAGTCTAAATAATGCCTTAGTCTTTGTGCTAACGTTGGTGTTGGGGCTCGACCAAAGTGCTCATGCAATAACCATTCGCTGGACATCCACATGATCATATGATTTTCAGACCAATACTGATATTTTTTCTCGCCTTGGCTGATCCAATACGGGAAATGCTCAATGCCCGTCAAAATACGATCATCATACTGATCGGAATTGAGTAAAATACGTATGAGTTTGATTAGGCCAAAATCGGGGATCCCAGCGGTTTGTATATTAGCTATCATAGCTTCAACCATGGCCGAATTCTCTATGCCTTGATAGCTTAGTGCCAGCATATTGTCATGGTTTGGGGAAACTAAGGATTGAGTGAGTATTTCATCCACTCGATTTTGATATGATTGACTATCCAGCGCGTTAACGGCTGGCGAAAACATAAAAATAAGCAGCAAATAAACACAATAAAATGGTTTCATTGAACGTCCTCCTGACATTAAAAGGGGATCACCTGAGACATGGCCCAAGTGCGCAGTAAGCACTTATTAAACTATCACTAAGCCAGTGCCCAATACGCTAACCCACTTTCAATGTCACAAAAGCATCCGTTTCTGCTTTACGACTCAGAACATTTTTGTGTCTATTTTTCCATTAAAAAAGCCAGTCACACAATGTCACTGGCTTTGATATAAGCCTTTATTCAATCAATTGACTCAATAAGCGAATAAAAAAACATTGGCCTCACTAAACTAGCATTCATTCCGCCAAACATTAATTAATCATTAATTAATCATTAATTCTTCATTAACTATTCGCCAATCAATGAGCCACTCCCCATCAACTAAGATCAGCACGAATCATTTAATGATGGATTAAACGGGATCATCACAAACTTGATAGTCAGTAAAGCCAATCCTTACTCATTAGCGGCCAGTACCTCAATTAACTCCGCCTCATCAATAATTTTCACTCCTAAGTCTTGGGCTTTGGTTAATTTTGACCCTGCGGCTTCACCAGCAACTAAACAATCGGTATTTTTCGATACACTGCCAGCCACTTTCGCACCAAGTGCTTGCAACTGAGCTTTAGCGTCATTTCGATTCAATTGCGTTAAGGTCCCTGTTAATACCCAAGTTTGTCCTTTTAACAATAACGCCGTATCATTTACCACTTCAATGGCAGGCCAGTTCACCCCCGCCTCAATAAGTTTATCGATCACTTCAATATTATGAGGCTGACTAAAAAAGTGCACCAGATGCTGAGCCACAATTGCGCCGACATCCTCCACCTCAATTAATGCCTCCACAGTCGCGACTGTGAGGGCGTCTAAGGTTTTAAAGTGCGCCGCTAAATTGGCCGCTGTGGCTTCACCTACTTCACGAATGCCCAAAGAATACAAGAATCGAGCAAAGGTAGTTTGCTTAGCATCATTAATAGCGCTGGCCAGTTTAGTGGCCGATTTTACGCCCATTCTGTCTAGCATGGTCATGGCCGATGCTGACACATGAAATAAATCGGCTGGGCTTTGCACCAGCTCTTTATCGATGAGCTGCTCAACCACTTTATCGCCCATGCCATCGATATTCAGTGCCTTACGTGACGCAAAATGTTTAATGGCTTCTTTTCGCTGGGCTTCACAAAACAAGCCCCCCGTGCAACGCGCCACCGCTTCCCCTTCGATGCGTTCGATATCACTGCCACACACGGGACATGTCTCAGGAAATACGATGTCTTGTAGCCCTGCTTCTTGTGCTTTAGTTTCTTGTGCTTCTTGTAACTGAGTCTCTTGTGACTGAATCTCTTGTAACCCAGCCTCTTGTCGTTGAGCAGCGCGCTTTTCAAGCACAACAGCCACAATTTGCGGAATAACATCACCTGCACGGCGAATAATCACGGTGTCACCCACTTTCACATTTAAGCGGGCAATTTCATCGGCATTATGCAACGTCGCGTTCGATACCGTGACTCCCCCCACAAAAACGGGCTTTAACCTCGCCACTGGCGTAATGGCGCCCGTTCGTCCCACTTGAAAGTCGACCCCTTCTAATAAGGTCATCTCTTCTTGGGCTGGAAACTTAAACGCGGTGGCCCAGCGCGGCGCTTTCGCCACAAACCCTAATGCTTGTTGGGCATTGATGTCATTGACTTTAATGACCATACCATCAATTTCAAACCCTAAATTATCTCGGCGACTAAGAATGCGAGTATAGTAATCCATCACCGCTTTCGGGGTTTCGCACAATGCCACCTCACGGCTCACCGGCACGCCCCAATGTTTAAGCTGCTCAAGTTGACCATAATGCGTGGATGATAATGGCCACGCCTGTGGCTCAACTACCCCCAATGCATAAGCATAAAAAGACAAGGCACGGCTCGCGGTCACTTTGCTGTCTAATTGCCTCAAACTGCCCGCCGCTGCATTACGAGGATTAACAAATAACTTATCCCCTTTTACTTTGGCTTTTTCATTGAGGGCATCAAAAGCCGCTTGCGGCATAATCACCTCTCCCCGCACTTCTAATAACGGCGGAAAATCATCGCCTCTCAGGCGTAAGGGGATGGCCTTAATCGTTCGTACATTCTCAGTGATATCCTCACCGACTAACCCATCTCCCCGTGTTGCAGCTCGCTCAAAAATGCCCTTTCGATAAACAATGCTGACCGCTAAGCCATCCAGTTTGGGCTCACAACAATAAGTGAGTGTCTGATCCATTTTGTCTGTCAGGCGTTTATTAAATGCATCAAAATCAGCTTCATTGAACACATTATCTAAGCTTAACATGGGCTTTAGGTGGGGTATTTGATCAAATTTTGACAGGGCTGCTCCACCCACACGTTGAGTCGGTGAATCAGTAAGGCGATACTCAGGGTGTGCCTGCTCAAGGGCGGTGAGTTGTTTTATCAAACGATCGTACTCAGCATCTGGAATACTTGGATTATCATCCACATAATAACGATAGTTATGAGCATTGATTTCTTGTGTCAATGCCGCCATTTCAGTTTGTACTGAGTTCATTAAGTTCAATCCCAAAAAATGAATCAGGCTGTGCTTATCGCACAGCCTTTAAAAAATAAAGAAATAGGAGGGTTAGGCCGATAGCGCTAATTGATTTTTTATACGCTGTAAATACGCTTGTTTAGTGGATTCGCCCCATAATTCTCTGCCGCCATCCAGTACTTGTCCCTGCAAATCATCGGCAATTTGGTGCGCACAATTTAGCATGATTGAAAAATTCATTAACGCATCACCATGGCAAGGCAAGGTCATAAAAAGCACGACCCCTTGAGTCGTAAACTGCTCCATATGATCGGGATTGAAAATCCCAGGTTTCACCATGTTCGCCAGTGAAAATAACACTTGCCCTTTTCCTGCATTGTCTTGGTGACGATGAAAAATATTCATATCACCAAATTTAAAATTCAAAGTCAATAAACAAGGTAGTAACTCTGCACCATTAAAGGTATCTCCTTCTTTGGCCGTAACATGCAAAACAAGGACATCTTGAGGCTCTGCCAACGCATCTTGCTCCCCTTGGGAATGAATTGACTGATGTTCCGCAGTGGCAGCTTGAGGCTCCTCATCTGTTGAAGGTGAGGCACAGTGCTGAGATTGATTCGGCAAGTGCTGCTCCTGCTGGGCTTGCTCTTCGTTAACAAGCGCTTCATTTTCATGTCCAAAGAGTAGCGCATCTTGAGAAGCCACAGTGTCCACATGTCGACGACTCAGAGGGTTAGCTGGCATGCTTTGCTCAGCAGCTCTTTTCTCGGAAGAAGAGGGCTCAGAAATACCAGGCATTTCGGTTAAATGTTCAATATCAACCTGATGTTCAGCTAAAGACTCATGCTGAGAGGCAACAGGCTCTGAAGTGCTCAAGCGTTCAGCGCCTGTCATTAAACTCGTGTCTGCATCATCGGTATGCGCTCTTGTTACAACTGGAGCGGCTCCTTGATAGAGGCTCTTATTATCTTGAGTGGGTTTAATCGCTGTTTTTTTCCCTCGCCCTGCAGGGACATTTTTTCCACGCTGAGCAACAGATGGACTCGATGACGCAAGCGGTTTGGCTTTACTTACCCTTACCTTCCCGATCCCATCAGCATCAAAGCCTTCTGCATCTCGATCGGACTTATCTGTAAAACACCCTTTATTCGACGCTTCTTTTAATGATTTTGGTTGCTGTTTTCTAATGGACCAAAAACCATGCACAAGCACTGCGATAATTGCTATCGCACCTAATATAAGCAATACCAGTTGCAAATTTTCCATTGGCTACCCTGTCTTTCCTGTGTTTATTCTGCGTCAGCCATGGCTAACGCTTCATCAATATCTACCGCAACTATGCGTGACACGCCGGGTTCATGCATAGTAACGCCAATAAGTTGATCTGCCAGCTCCATGGTGATCTTATTATGGCTAATATAAATAAACTGTACCGTTTGCGACATTTCTTTCACCAAACGGCAAAAACGTTCGACATTGGCATCATCTAATGGTGCATCAACTTCATCAAGCATACAAAAAGGCGCTGGATTCAGTCTAAATATAGCAAAAACCAAAGATAATGCTGTTAACGCTTTCTCACCACCAGACAGCAAGTGTATCGTGCTGTTCTTTTTACCTGGCGGCCTTGCCATAATAGTGACACCTGTTTCTAACAGATCATTGTCTGTCAATGCTAAATAAGCACTGCCCCCACCAAATACTTTAGGGAATAATTGCCCTAAATCTTGGTTCACCTTGTCAAAGGTTTCTTTAAAACGAACTTTGGTTTCTTTATCAATTTTGTTTATCGCGGCTTCAAGACTCCTTAATGCTTGATTCAAGTCTTGATCTTGACTATCTAAATAGTTTTTTCGTTCACTTTGTTGCTCAAACTCAGCAATTGCAGCAAGGTTTACGGCCCCGAGGGCTGAAATGCGTTGTCGTAAAACCCCCAAATCTTTTTGACGCTTATGTGACGAATACTGACTATCGATATTCTCCATCACACTGGACACATCAATATTGTGCTCTTTTAGTAAACGTATTTGACTATCAATTTGTCCATTAATTCCCTCTCGACGCAATTTTATCCCACTCATGGATTGCGTCAACCCATCCACTTTAGTCAACCATTGCTTTCTATCTTGAGTGACACTATCACAAGACAACTGAATGTGGGCTTGTTGAGCACGGATTTCGGTTAACTTTTCATCTTTTAATGCTTGTTCACTCAGCGCATTAGAAAGCTTCAGTTGCAATTGCTCTGTATTATCACTCTCGGCACTCGTACCTTGTTGAAACTGCGTTTGCTTAAGATTCGATTTTGTCGTTTGCAACTCTTTAATGTTTGAATGCTGTTGCTCCATTTTCTGTTGATTGACCGCTAACTGCATCTTCAGTAATTGTAATTGACTTAACGATTTTTGATATTTTGTCTCAAACTGAGTCAGCAAAGCTGTTTGTTCATTCACTTGACATTGTTCGACCTTCCTTGTGTCTTCTAATTGCTGTTGTTTATTTTGTTCAATACCGAGACGGTCATGCAACTCACCGTACTCGAAGGACAACTTGTCTATCGCCGACTGCTCTAGCGCCATCTCCTCATTCAAGCTTTGACTGTATTGGGTTAACTGTTCAAGTTGCGCTTGATTATGGACTATCTGTTGTTCCCTTTCGGCTATTTTTGATGTCAAAGATGCCATGCTCAGCTGGCGGGTTTGCAAGCGTTCATTATTCTCAACTTGACGTTCTTTTAACTCTGATAAAACCATTTGCGTGTCTTGCAAGGCCTGCTCAATTTGTACCAACCCTTGCGCTAACTCTTTCACATGCTGAGTTAATTCACTCTGCTCACGCTTGAGTTGCACCCAAGCCACATCTCCATTACCTGATAGTTTCTTAAGCACAAAACCGTGTCCTATCATGAAACCATCAGCAGTCACCATCATGTCATCACTGCTCAGTTCAGGTAACAAGCTTAAAGCGGCTGATTTATCGCTAATCCAATGAACCTGACTCAACCAAGGCGAAAGATTGACTCTAGCTTGCACCACCTCATCTTTATACACATCATGTAGCGTAAAGCCTTCTTGGTTTGCCCCCACGAGCGTTGGCATTTTCAGTAATCCATCAAACACCAATTCTACCGCTTTTTCCCAACCCGCTTTCACCTCTAGCTGCTGCCATAAGGCTTGTTCTGCTGCAACAGGATCCTCTCTGTGTAATAAACGCGTCACTAGGCTTAATCGACCCTGTTTCTCCGCTAATGACTGATCTAATGTCGCTTTTTCAGCTTGAATAGACAGTGTAGACTGCTCTTGAGATGTGATCTGCCCTTGAAGGTCTTGTGCTAAGGCAACGCAATTCTCATGCTCACGCTGACTATCTTTTAATTGCAGGGTAAACTCACTGATACCATCTTGGGTCAATCGCATCTGTAACAGTTGTATTTGCTGAGCCGTTTTATCTAGTTGTTGCTGTTTTTGAGCATAAATCACTTGGTGGTGTTCATGCTGTTTACCGGCCAACTCAAAAGATAATGTCAGTTGAGAAACAAGCTCATTTTGCGCTTTCAAGGCGCCATTTAAATGAGATACCTTCTCATTTAAATGAGCAAATGAAGCTTTATGCACACTCAATTGCGCCAAACTGCTCTCATTATCAGCTTGATGCTCAGAGATCTTGGCCATTAGTTGCTCGTGCGCTTGTTCATCTTGCTGATTTTTTTGTTGGTAACGCGCAATGGATGCATTCAGTTCCGTCATTCGAGATTGGAGGTTTTGCTCTTGTTGCTGACGATGAGTTAAGGTTTGCTCAAGTTGATTAATGCGATTTTTGCCTAAATAACAGGCTTCGACTTGAGTTTGCTCATCTTTATCAAGCTGGCTCAATGTCACTTGCCACTGGGTTAAGGATAAATCCAGCGCTTGTAATTTAGCGGATTCGGCGGCCAAATTTAACTCCGCTTGACCCAGCTCAGAGGTTAACGTATCACTTTGCGTTTGAAGCTCTTGATAACGCATCACTAATAACTGAGCCTCTTGCTCTCGCTCAGCCTGTTTTAATTCCCGATATTCAAGGGCAACTTTGGATTGCTCAGAGAGTTTTTCTAATTGCTTAGCAAGCTCAATACGCACATCGCTTAATCGCTCTAGGTTCTCTCTCGTGTGGCGCATGCGATTTTCAGTTTCTCGGCGGCGCTCTTTATAACGTGAAATACCTGCCGCTTCTTCAATGAAGACTCTCAGCTCTTGTGGCTTAGACTCGATCAACCTTGAAATAGTGCCTTGCTCAATAATGGCATAACTGCGGGGACCTAACCCCGTTCCCATAAACAAATCGGTGATATCGCGGCGACGGCATTTTTGTCCATTGAGAAAATAACTGGAATCGCCCTCTCGGCTCACTTGACGTTTAACCGCAATGGCTTGATAACTCGCATATTCACCAGAGAGGCGACCATCAATATTTTCAAAAGAAAGTTCAACACTGGCCACAGAAACAGGACGACGAGCACTGGAGCCATTAAAAATAACATCTGTCATGGCCTCACCACGCAGATTTTTAGCCGAGCTTTCACCCAGCACCCATCTTACGGCATCAATCACATTGGATTTGCCACAGCCGTTCGGGCCAACAATCGCTGTCAGTGGGTTAATAAAAGGGATTTTAGTGACATCAGTGAACGACTTAAATCCTGCCAACTTTATCTGTTTGAGTCTCATTTTGTCAGTGTGTCGGTCATGTCAGAACTCAAAACGGCATCATATTCTAAAAGGCTAATGTACTCAAAATGATGCATTCAAGCTCCCTTGGATAATGCAAGTATAGATAAAAATAAGAATATCCCTGCACTTTACCAAAGCCTGCCCTAATTTGTCATGTTTTATTGGCGGATCTGCGCTTTTAACTTGTCTTCAAGGGACGAGTGGAACACAATCTAGGCATTTAGTATCAAATTCAATGAATATGGACGATATGAAACCTCAAAATCTCATCAACCAAAAAACGGGCGTCAATTATTTCCTAATGGGATTTAGCCTAATTAAACGCCCAGGACTGCGCCGCTTTGTGTTTATCCCCTTACTGATTAATCTGATTTTATTTAGCGGTCTATTCTATCTTGCCGTTAATCAATTAACCCATGTGTTTGATTGGCTCTCTGCACAATTACCCAGTTATTTAAGTTGGCTCAACTTCATCTTATGGCCCCTTGCCATTATCACACTCTTGGTCGTGTCATCCTTTGTTTTTAGTTCGGTGATGAATTGGCTTGCCGCCCCTTTTAATGGCCTGCTTGCCGAAAAGGTCGAACAATTATTATCAGGCCAGCCCTTAAATACAGGTTCCAACATGGATGTCATTAAGGACATTCCTCGAACACTGTCTCGCGAATGGATAAAACTAAAATACTATATTCCACGCGCAATTGTATTTTTAATCCTATTTTGGGTGCCCTTATTAGGACAAACAGTTGCCCCAGTATTATGGTTCTTATTTACCGCTTGGATGATGGCCATTCAATATTGTGATTACCCTTTTGACAACCACAAAGTGCCTTTTGATGACATGAAAACCGCACTGAATCAAAGTAAAGGGAGTTCGTTTAGTTTTGGTGCTATGGTGACCTTATTCTCTATGATCCCTATTATTAACTTTATTGTCATGCCCGTTGCCATCTGTGGAGCGACCGCCATGTGGAATGATAAATACCGCGCAAACTTCAAAAACCCCGCCATTGCTCCCGAGTAACCTAGGTTTTAAAAAGCGCATATTTTTTTACAAGATTAAAGTATGCGCTTTTCTTAACCAAGCCTATAATACTTAACAAAAACGGATCCCTAGTAATATCCATTTCATCCAATGGACTTATTTTAGCGAATGCTCATTAACCATATGAGTAAAATGCTTTTTTTTATAACATAGAATATACATTTGCTTTTTAATAACCAAAAGTTATAAAGCAGAACAAACAATCACTTCTATTGACGCTCAAGGTGATTATGCTTGGAGGGTCCATAAAAAAGGAAAGCAGCACATGAGTAAAATTTTCGACGATAATTCACAAACCATCGGCCATACCCCACTCGTTCGCTTAAACCGCGTTAGTCAAGGTAATGTCTTAGCCAAAGTAGAAGCCCGAAACCCCAGTTTCAGTGTGAAATGCCGGATCGGTGCCAACATGATTTGGGATGCGGAGAAAAAAGGGACACTCACCAAAGATAAAGAGCTTATCGAACCCACATCCGGTAATACAGGCATCGCCTTAGCCTATGTGGCTGCAGCGAGAGGCTATCAATTGACTTTGACCATGCCTAATACCATGAGCCTTGAAAGACGTAAGTTACTCAAAGCCTTAGGTGCAAATTTAGTCTTAACAGAAGGGGCTAAAGGCATGAAAGGGGCCATCGATAAAGCCGAAGAAATTCGCCAGTCTGCGCCTGAAAAATACGTATTACTGCAACAATTTAATAATCCTGCAAACCCTGAAATCCATGAAAAAACCACAGGTCCAGAAATTTGGAATGATACCGACGGTGAAGTGGATGTCATCGTTGCAGGCGTGGGCACAGGCGGCACGATTACGGGGATCAGCCGTTATATAAAACACACTCAAGGTAAAGCCATTACATCAGTTGCGGTAGAGCCCGTTGACTCACCCGTAATTCAACAGACATTGGCAGGACAAGCCCTTCAGCCTGGCCCCCATAAAATCCAAGGTATTGGTGCTGGTTTTATTCCCGGTAACTTAGACATCAACCTGATTGACCGTGTTGAAACCATCACCAATGACGATGCCATTGAAATGTCATTAAGACTCATGAAAGAAGAAGGGATCTTAGTGGGCATTTCTTCGGGAGCAGCAGTGGTTGCTGCCAATCGCATTGCCGCTTTGCCTGAATTTAAAGATAAAACCATTGTGGTGATTTTGCCTTCAGCAGCCGAACGTTATCTATCATCTGTACTGTTTCAAGGTGAATTTAGCGACGCTGAAAACGTGCAGTAAATAGCCTTTGATAATGAATATTGCATATTCCTAACGAATGTCCCCTTCCCTTAATCTAGACGGGGACATTTTACTGTCAGCCTACCGCATTCGTGATCATCGCCCTCACAATCGGCTGAAAATGACGCTCAATCATATTATCTTGCTTCAACTCATAGACTTTCTCTTTTAATGCCCAAGCACAGCCCCATGAACGACTTAGGTATTTTTTATCATATTGGGCCGCACTCATGTTCACCAAATACTGATACTCTAACCATTTGATCACGCCTAATACTTGATGGGCATCAATATAAGATGCTGATTCTTTTGAACCCACTTGCTTTAAAAAGCGTTCAATACTATTAAGCATGGCCTCATTTAAGCGGCTAACAGCCACAGCGAGTTGTGGATTACGTAACGCTTCCTCATGAAACGCCATTTCAATAATACAATCATCTGTTTGTGCTACTTTTGCTTGCACATAATGGCAGGCTATATCACTTAACGCCTGAATAAGCTGTTGCTTATCATTGTGCTGTACACATTGTGCAGGCCACTCACTGAGTAGTCCCCAACTCTTATGTTCCAGTTTTTCCCGCATCCATAAATGCTTTTCAGCAAAGTAAGTCAGTGCATCACTGATTAAACATTTTATATCGCTGAAATAATAAGTCGTCGACGCTAACGGCACCTGAGCCTGTTTCGCCACAGCACGGTGACGTACGCCCCTAATACCTTCTTGGACAATGACCGCTAACGTTGCTTCTAAAATCGCAATTCGACGCGCTTGCCCATCTTTTCGACTTGCTTTTCGTCCCACATACACTAATGGCTGCAACATAGTTATCCCTTTATCTCCTGCGGCAGTCAGTCACTTATTCAAAACTATCAAAGTGCTTAATCTCTCTCGAACAGATCATTAACCAACAAAAATTTCTCCGTCATTGCCCATTGTAAATAATCACAATGGCAACTCAGCATAATGGGTTTTTTTGACAAAAAAAAGAGAGAAACATGAAGGATAATGGCTTTGATGCTTGCGGCTCTTTAATGCCCATACCCTCGTTACTTCAACATGTACCTTGAAGTAACGAGGGTATAAGCGATACAATCCCTGTCTAGTCGATATATACCCAAGTGAAATGAACGACTAATCCTATTTAGCTATTTAGAGGTAGTAATGAACCATACATATATTCCGGGTAAAGACGAAGCCTTAGAAGTCTCCATTGCCGTCATGCAAAAAAGGCTCGCAGAGCTCGGGTTTGATATTGAAGAAGCGTCTTGGTTAAATCCAGTCCCTTACGTTTGGTCTGTTCATATTCGTGATAAAAATTGTCCAGCCTGCTTTACCAATGGTAAAGGCGCCAGCCGTGACGCCGCCCTTGCCAGTGCATTGGGCGAATATTTTGAACGTTTAGCCTGTAATTACTTTTTTGCAGATTTTCACCTAGGCAAAGAAGTCGCTAACAGTGAGTTTGTCCACTACCCTAATGAGAAATGGTTTGTCATCACCGATGATGCTCGCCCACAGGGACTGATGAATCCTGCTTTATGGGAGCATTACGATCCCCAAGGGGAGCTTGAGCTTAACACGCTTGTGGATATTCAATCAGGCAATACCGATAGAGGTATATGCGCCCTGCCCTTTACTCGCCAGTCAACGGGTGAACTCACCTATATTCCAATGAATATTGTGGGTAATTTATTTGTCAGTAATGGTATGTCAGCCGGAAACACGCAAACAGAAGCCCGTACTCAGGCTTTATCTGAATGCTTTGAACGTTTCGTGAAAAATAAAATCATTGCCGAGGCAATTTCCCTTCCTGAGATCCCAGCGGATGTGATAGCTCGTTTTCCAACCGTAGTCGAATCGATTGAAGAGCTAGAAAAGCAAGGTTTTCCAATCACCTGTTTTGACGCCTCATTAGGGGGTGAATACCCCGTCATTTGCGTCACCTTATTCAATCCTGAAAACGGAGGCTGTTTCGCCTCTTTTGGCGCTCATCCAAGGTTTGAGATTGCCCTAGAGCGTACCGTTACTGAGTTACTACAAGGCCGTAGTCTCAAAGATTTAGACATCTTCCCTAGTCCCTCTTTTGATAATGAAGAAGTGGCGGATCACACTAACCTTGAAACCCACTTCATTGATTCTTCTGGTCTTATTTCTTGGGATTTGTTTAAAACCACGCCGGACTTTGCGTTTAACGACTGGAATTTTCAAGGCAACACCGAAGAAGAATATACTCAGCTGCTAAATAAATTTCATGCCTTAGGCGCCGAGGTATACATCGCCGATTACGCCCATTTAGGCACTTATGCTTGTCGAGTATTGGTCCCTGGGTATTCTGAAATTTATCCAGTATACGAGTTAAGCTGGGTCAACAATAACCGCGCCATGGCGTTGCGTGAACTTATTCAACAGTGGATCAATGACAGTCAAAATATAGCATTAAGCCAAGAGATTATTGACGTTATCGACACCTTAGATTTAGATGAATTCCAGCCATTAGATCAACTTTTAGGCATTGGCGTCGATGCCAGCTCTCCTTGGGCAACCTTGCGCATTGGCGAGCTAAGGTGTTTACTTGCATTGGCGACAAACGATCATGAAACAGCCTTTGATTGGGCCATGTGGACCACTGATTTTAATGCCGGTGGGATCACGGCTTCGCAACAAAAACGTTTGCGTTTTTATCATGCCGTGAAAGCCATTATCACAGTGCTAATGGATGGCGATGATTTAAATGAATATGAAGCCAAACTTATACGCATGTACACGACTGTGGATTATCAAGCAGCAAAATCCCATGTGATGGGAGAAAGCCAAGGTTATGATTTAGTCGATATCAAGGATTTACTCGGCTTTAATAAACATCAAAGCTTGTTGAAAGCCTATGACAAGTTACAACAAGCTAAAGTGAAATATACCCAATGGAGTGAATGTTAATAGATTCACTTAAGAATTAGAACTCAATGACTTAACCAACAACACCAACCTAGTGAGTTTCAATCTGGCTGGCTATCATTATCAGCAGCCAGATTCTCTCACTTTCAATAGAGTAATCTTTTGTTTCAAATCAGCTTACTTCAGCGCCGTCAATAGTGAAGTTCTGTGCCCATTCGACGACAAAAGTATTATTTATAGGTGAAATACCATCTAAAACATCAGGAGTTATATGATCATCTTGAACAAATAAATACTCAGCCGCCTCCTTTACATATGATAAGTGCTCACCAACCCCTTTAACATAATGCATTAGTTTTGACTTAATAGGCGCTTGCCTCAACAATTCAATTTGCTCTACTTCTTGTCCATATTCTCTTATAGATTTTGCTTTTTCTGCTTTTTCTATCACGACATGAATCATTTTCTCCATCCGATCTAATGTTCTCAATACAGCTTTATGTAATAAGCCATTTTCTTTGCCTTTAGTTAATAAGCTTAATTGGTTTGATGGCAAAGAACGATTCAAAGAATGCCATTGTCCTCGTTCACTGTTTTCTGTACTAGGCTTTATCCAATATAAGTCCACTCCGACTTCATCTTGATTATTTCCTAAATCGGCCCTGATATCGACAAAAAATTGAATCTTTCTTGACTCATTAGTGCAATATTTATCAATTACTTGAAAGCACATAGCCAAATGTTTATCACTTGTCTTATTTAAATACAAAGTTTGAAATGCATGCTTCACTTCATAAAAGATAGACTCAACATTTTCATCATTTTTTAAGCCTTCAAACACCAATGCATGAGAAAGGGATGTTAATACATCAGCCTCTTTTTCTCGTAACATGTTGTCAGTCATCATGTCCAGCAACTTTGCTATAGGAATAGATAACTCTGCATCAGCATCATAAACCTTTGCATAAAATCTATCTTTAAAAGCGAGCACGGCATGATTAATCAATTGGCCATTAGGCTGAGAAGCTAAATACTTAAACACTTTCCAACTGCCCAGATAAGGTAAAGTAATACTATTGCCTGATCCATCAAACTGACAATTTAAAACAAATTGATACTGATTAGTGGCTTCATCTATGACTTCTATGTCTATACTCGTCAGCTCTGCGTTAAATACCAAAGCCACTTGAGTTAATTTTTCAGCGAGTAAGGCATCTCGGGCTTCCCCTTTAGGGACACTAGCAAGTGGATAAAACAACTGCTGCATATCATGCATCATTTCTGTATCACTTTTCTTAAAGTCTTCTGCCCATCGTGATATACGTGCGCCATAAACAAAATGCTCTGCCCATTGCTCATCACCCATTTCGCTTGAGTCACCTCTTGAGATAAGATTCGATAAATGATGTACAACATCCGTCGCTGTATCTTTAAACAAGCCAGCTCGATTAATGGGAATATCTCTTGGCGTTAAGAAATCTAATAACGCTATACGTGAAAATAAAGAAGGTCTAAAAACTTGCCCAGAATGGCCTGTTTCACGATCATACCAAGTGATATTAGATGCAACACTTTCTGGTAACGTTAATATTGTATTTTCAGCTTTTTCGCCTAATTTTTCTAATTCAAACGTTGCAAAATCCATATCCAATTTCAGTTTAATTCCTAATGACTCATCATAAGCTTCGTTAACTTTCTTTAATAATACTGCCTGTAATTCTGGAGTACCAGGCGCTACTTTAGGATCAAGTAACTGACGAATAATATGTTTGATTTCAAGCGCTGCCTCTTCAGAAAACGCATTGAAAAAAGTCGGATCAATACTGTGTATTTCAGACCATGACGTTTTATCACAACATTCACTTAATAAACTTTTAGTTGCTAAACTGGCTTGAAAAGTCGTTGCAGAATAATTATCTACCTGATAAATATTATGTTCAAATTGACGTAACGCTTTCCCAATAAAATCATTATGGTATTGAGGTTTTAAATAGTTAAAAATTTGAGATGTGACTGAGTTTTGAATAGTAAGTGTGTGCACTTTATAATGACTAGAATACTTTTTTTCATATGCTTTATAATATAAATTAATGTTAAGTTGATCCAGCGGTTCTGACGATAAAGGAGCTGGCGATAACATTATTTCAAGTGACAAGTCGGCATGTGTCCCAATGAGATGATTAAGTCGATTCAATCTTGTTGCAATTTCAATATCATTTGCATCAGTTTGTACCTGAGTTAAATATTGAATATCATCAATCGCTTGATAATAGTCTGCTCCATGAAATAAATATGCAAAATCAATAGACTCTAATAAATTTCTGACAACATTATATTCGCTGATACGATCTTCTTCTAAATACTGTACTACATCACGTGTCGTTGCTTTATAATCCACTTTCGAGCTATACATTTTTCTACTCCGTTAGTCTATACATCAACAAAACTCTCCTCCTTAAATACAGAATAACTCTTTTAAAGTTAAGGGAGTTATATGAAGAAACACATCAAATCATTACTTTGAATTAATACTTAAACAATGTAATTAAAATTAAAAAAATAAAAACTAGACAAACGAATAACATATTTATCAAATAAATTTTTTTTAATCTTTGCTTTTATGTAATAAAACAATACTCAAAAATTATATGTTTTAGATTATGTCCTTATCAATCTCCTCATAAAAACGAGATGTGACAAGGGTTGTAGGTTGTGGTAGTTTCTTTTTACTGATTATCATTTAATGATCTGATACTTACACACGATAGAATTAATCAGCATATAGCTAATATTTTTGGCCATGATATGCACGCAAAGCGTTTTCATTCTTTAGCAAATGCCACCCACGGCGTTATTAAAAAAGGATCATTGGCTATTCATGCCATTGGTAAAGGCTTAGCAACAGCCAAAAAACTCAAACCCAAATCATCTATAAAACAAGTTGACCGCTTACTCAGTAATCCCAAACTAAATGATTGGTCATTATTTACCTCTTGGGTGCCTTATATAATCGGTGCTCGCAAACAAATCCTGATATATCTTGATTGGACTGAGTTTGCTAGCATTCCAGCATAGTACTGAGCATACAAACAAAACACGGTAGGAATACACCGTTACTATGGAAAACGCATCATCACCATGGACTTAAAGGTAATCGAAATAATGATAAAGATGCGTTATTTGGTCAAGCTTAGAGAAGTGTTCCCACAAGATATAAGAGTCACGGTTATGGCCGACAGAGGTTTTGGTGATACCGCATTATTTGACTTTATTCAGCATGAATTACATTTCGATTTTATTATTCGGATAAAATCTAGCATAAAAGTGACGGATGCCTCAGGGGCGTTATTGCCTATCAAAGAATGGCTATTGCCAAGTAGCAAAAATTAAGACACTTAAGCATGTGCAAATAACCGGTAACAGACAAGATGTTGCTAATAGCGCATCTTACAACTAAGAACCCTATAATGTTAATTTGTAACTAATAGATATGTTGGTAATATCCCCATAGAAATAGAATGTTAAAAAGTAGAATAGTTACTTATGCCTTGGGTTTCTCCAGCACTCATCTTACGCGATCAACCAAAAACCATTTAGACTGACATCATTAAATCCCGCACTGCTCGCAGTGATCATCGCCAACGGGCTCAGCTCATTTTGTATTTTTCTCAAGGACTCTCGAATATTAAGGCCGGAAAAGCCGTCTATTTACAGCCAAAGCAAGCTGGGAAATGGCGGCATCGCTGGTTATCATTTGTTGTAAAAAAAGAGAGATGAAAGAAGCTTCGTACCTTGCTTCGAGTCAAAATAATCTAGTCAGTAGCAAGGTATCAGTATTGACTTTATATGGAAAACGCTGGGGAATAGAAACCACATTTAGGGATATCAAGGACGACCGATTTTGTATGGGAATGAGTGCAACCTATACTCGCTCCCCCCCAAGAAGAGACAGACTCTTTTTGCTTAGCGCGATAACGATAGCTTTACTGACACTCTGAGGTAAAGCAGGTGAGGAGGCGGATTTAGAGAATTAGAGAATTAGAGAATTAGAGAATTAGAGAATTAGAGAATTAGAGAATTAGAGAATTAGAGAAGATATTGAAGGCAAATACCAGCAAAACGCGCACTTATTCATTATTCCGCCAAGGGTGTGAATATTATGAATAGCTAACTGGAATGCGAGAATAATGGGCAAAACCATTGATGGATAATTTTAGAGGGGATCTCTAAGGGTTATGCCTTTAAAAAAGGGGGGCATTCAAACCAATTTCACCATAAAAAAGTGCTCGTTCCATCTTGGCAACAAGCACTTTTTCATTTTAAACGATTAACAATAAAACAAGCTCAAATTAAGCAATAGTATGAATATTAGTAATAATAGGTTCACCTGTTAAGGGCTGAAAAATTTCAATCATGACTTTATAAGGCTCAGCTTTTGGAATAACCACTTTCGCTTCACTAATAAAACGATAGTTCATTCCTGCCACTACCTGAGTTGACATTTCAAGCGGCATATACTTTACGCCTAACAAGCCCTGTGTCGCTTGTTCAAACACCTCTAAACCTTCAGGCGTTAACGGCCCCCAAGATGACCAACCACCATACAGGGCTTGACTATAACTCGAATGTTCATTCTCTAAGGTAATACTGCGTAACTGAGGACGCCCATCTCGAGGTTGATAGATCTCAATTAATGCATGTTCAAGTGACGCCTCAGGAGAGACGACTTTTGCTTCACATTCAAAACGATAATTTATCCCATTCACCACCTGAGTCGATACCTTCAAGGGGCGATAGTTCACCCCGATAAAATCTTCCATCGCTTCATTAAAAATTAATAGATCCTCAGGATCAAGTGGCCTAAATGGAGACCAGCCACCCACCATTAAATCCACATTACCAAGTGCTTTTGTTGTGACAGACATAATACAACTCCTTGTAATACAATGTTATAAGCTTTAAAGAACAACGACATTCTCCCTAATGAATAATCAGCCAGTGACGATTCATTATTTGGAACTAAAGCTTAGTTACCTTTTAGCCATCGTCAAGGACAATAAGTAAAGTGAGCCAAATAGGGGATGACAGGTGATTATTGTATGCTAGATGGTAGTACTGTCAGTCCTATTCACATCAATGTCATATTTTAAGACAAAGAAAACAGTTTACTTCAAATAATTTGATGATGTTGCTTTGATATAATCTGACAAAGCTTAACACAAAATATGAACAATAATTAATCAAATAAAAATCATGATAAAATTAACTTCTGATTTTTAAGGAAAAAGAAACAGTAATTACACAAAATAACGTCTTAAAATGTATTCTTTAAAACGCATCAATTTATTTTATTGATAATTACTCATTATTTTGATATCCCGCCCACCAGCTTGTGACTAAAGTCTAATCCGAGTATTCATTAAAAATTTTTTTAAAGAAATACAAATATCTCCACAGCTCCAAAATTAATAACTTTTATTCTACAAAAGAAACAACTAAGGGTATTATGATTAGCAATCTATTAAATGAATTAGGAGCTCAGTATGGAATAAACATACCGAGTATCGCTGATACTGAAACATTGACCTTTACATTTAAAAACAACATAGAATTATATCTTTACCTTTCCAACAACAAACAGACACTTCACCTTTTTTCTACTGTCCATGACATCCATTCACATGAAAATAGATTACACCTTTTTGAGTATTTATTAAAATTTCAATTAATGGGCGTGAAGTCTAAAAATAACACATTTGGATTAAGTGATAATGGCCATAAAGTTTATATCTTTAGAAATTTTGATATGCATACCATTACGCCTGACACCTTTATTCATGGGGTAAAATCTTTGGCGATAACCTGTGAGCATGCACGAGAAACAATCAATGATTTGAAAAATGGTTTAGAGACAATCAATCAAGCCATTCCAATGAACCTCATTTTTAATCACGTTTAATTTAATAATAGGAAAGGTAACCATGCCAGGCTTAGATAATATTCAAACACAATCAATCATCCCAACCACTAAAATGAATATAGAAGACAATACAGAGCAGTTGTTTTCAACATTATTTGGCACTGCTTTTATTTCCAGTTCATCATTCTTAACCCCAGAATCAACAGCTGATATTGTTCAGCTTTATTCAGGACCAGAAGACATTCCTGACTCAACAATGGATAATCTGCAATTACAATCAATATCACCTTTCAATATGGAAGACTCTCTTGACACCATTCCTATCTTCCAACTCAAGCAGCCACCTAAAAAAATAGAGCCTGCTTCTATTTATACACCTCCACCGACTAATATACCAATAACGACTCACTCACAAAGCATAATAACCCCTCCCCAAACAACAAAGGTAACTTCTATAATACAATCAGGCTCGCCAGCTCCTTTAGCGATTGCACCCAAAAAAGTGTTTGAGACAACAAGCATTGGCAATATTAACATTGCCAATGATCCTATAAACGATCCTAAGCTTCACTCTCATGATCACGTAGCCAGTGCTCAACCCGATGACTATGTTAACGTTATGCGAATTATTAGCCCCACTCAACCCAAGTCCATGAGTACAGATGTCATTTCAGGACTTCATGTAAGTTTTAGTAAAATGTACAATCACAGTGTAGATGCGCAAGCCTCAGCCCCTTCTAGAGAAAATGTGCAAGGTTATGTGAATCAAAACCGTGACGTTGCAGGAGATCTCATCGAGTTTACCACTAACCCCACTAAGGTAAGAAAATTTGCCAGTGAAGGTACACGGCATTTCGACGTGCTGGTGAGTATACAAAAAAAGTTTTTAACAGAAAGCGAATCTAGTGAAGAAGGTTGGATGGCAAAACAAAATGCGCCTTATACTATTGTCAGTATGCATGGCTATGACACCTCATCAAGTACACCTTCTCTAGCCAAAAGAATGACGGCACAAGAAGCTGAGAAAGCATGCAATGCAGAAAAAGAGGCATTATTGATATTTGAAGAACAACAAATAGGCAAAGCCGGATTTGCTGTCAAGTACGGCAAAAAAGCTTTATTAGAGAACGCCATCGTCCGAGAGCACTATAAAGGTGACAAAGCCAATCCAAGACTATTAGAACTCCTTGCACAACAAATAAGCAAACTTTAACATCAAATCCCTTGCAGCATTCATCCCCACCGTTAAACATGGATGATAAGATGGACACCTCTTGCAAAGTAGGCGTCATTAGCGCCATATTTAATTTGTACGTTCAATAACCAACAAAAGGTGTCCAAACCATAATAGTTTTCACTGGAACAACATGAAATAACAATCATTGAATGAAGAAAATTTTTCATTTTTTTACACAATATAATAACGCGATATTCTTAGGGCGAGTTTCACTGCCGCCAAAAGAGTTAGTCTCCACACCCATTTTGCCGGTTTTTGTCACATGTGGCACAAAATCGTATCCATTGGGACTAAAGTGTCCCTTTACATCGGCATACATTTGAATGTGAGTATGACTTTTTATAGACTCAGCTTGGCTTGAAGCAGGTATTCGCTCTCCATCGGGATCGATGTTAGTACCAGAATAGTCAATTCCACGAATAAACTGACCATAAGCGGGTTTAAACGCTTGCCAACCTTTAGGACATTGCTTCGCATCAAAGGCGAGCACAGCGCCTTTTGGAACTGTTAACTCACCAAATAAGTGACTCATAAAACCTGCCAACCACAAAATAATCGCCGTAAAAATAGAAGCCATAACCGGCATGAAAACAGCTTTCAATAGACTATTCCTTTTCAATGTCCCTTTATTTTCAGCATTGTTTATTATGCCATACTGTCATCGAATATTTTTACAAAAATAACCTGAATTTAGGGAGAAAACTGATATGCTGAACAACAATTTCGACGAAGCTTAACCTTTTAACCCGCACTTCAATTATTCATATGATTGACATATTAACGTCATTTTTCCCCTTTAACTTAAATCAGAATTCAAAAGCAATCAAATCACAAGCAATCATACTGCAAACTGTAAAAATGAAGGTTTTCCATCATGCTAACCTCAGTACAAAAGGGGATCTATGTACACGACAAAGCACATGATAACACTATGCCTACAGATGCTATGGACGTTATTGTTACTGAGTTTGCCAACGCCGGCATTGAGCGCCTATTGGGAAACTAACCAAAGCCACCAATATCAAAATGGCACGCTATTCACTGATCGCCAACAACCACTCAATCGATATTTTCAATCCAGTGTTCATAATGCTTATTTAACGTCTCACTCACTTTTTGATATTTTAAAAGGCCACAGTACTAACATTGAGTTAGATATTTTTGATGTACGAGATGCCAATGCTTGGTTTAATAAAACCTATTTATCAGGAGACTGGTATGTCAGGCATGATTCAAATGATCCTAGCGAAAATGTCATGTGCCTCCCCGATGGCGATCATGACTATTTGTCAGAGTGTTTAGATGAAATTATGCGTTTTCATCACTATTACCCCAATCATGAACTGATCACCCTGTGGCTGGATAAGAAACAAAGCTGGCAGCCTGAGCATGAATGTCAAACTGGGGTTAATAGCCCTTGTCGCCGCCCACAAGATCTGGATGCCTTGCTAACACAGAAACTCGGTCACCATTTGTTTTCACCTCGACATATGACCGAACCACATCAAACGTCATTAAGAGAGGTGGCCCAGCAAGGGCATTGGCCAACCCTAGCAGAATTACAAGGCAAAATTATGGTGATAATGACCGACGCGAAATATGCCAATAATACCAATTTGAAAGGCTATCTTGATGAGCAACGAAATAATGCCGTCGCCTTTGTTGCCCCCAAAATGACTTTTGGAACCTTAGATGAACCCAGCCAGTTACACGCCCATAAAGATGACATTGTGTTTTACAATTTAGACAGCCGCCACCGCTTTCTAGGCCCTGAAATTTTTCAATTAGGCCGTATCTCTCGCACTTGGGGTACTAACTTAAGTGATAGCTCAAGCCATGATTATAGGGGTTATTTAATCCAAAATGGTGCCGGAGATGACTATACCCAGTCCGAACGTTACAACGGAGCACTATTAGCAGATGATATTCCATTGTTCACATCAATTACCAGCCAGTATTTACAAGAAAATCATGTCCCTCTATGCTTAAGCCATGATCACCTAAAAGCCAGTAATATTGAGCTACAAAGCTGTGAGCAAGCTTGGTTACTTATTCCAACCCATGCTCGAGATAGCGCCAACCCCCTAGGTCCATTTTATATCAATGCTTTAACAGGCAACAGAATGGACATAGAATCTCACAATAGCCAAAATGGTGTTAATATTCACCTGTGGTCACCCAGCCAAACGAATAATCAAGCTTGGATGTTCACGCCATCACATAATAACAGCTACCAAATACAAAATACCCTCAGTGGGCTGTGTATGGACATTTTTGCCTTTGGCCAAACAGCCAGTGATCCCCTAGTCCAGTGGCAATGTAACCAATATCAAAATCAACAATTCCATTTAATCTCTTCATTTTAGCCGTTCTATTTTAACCGACAAAGAATTCGTGCTTTGCCGTCGTTGGAACTATCCAAAGCGTTAACGCAGTAGCAGCTAACGTTGCCCCGCCAGCGAGTCCATTGTCCACCGCGTAGCGGAAATTCGGGCAGGCCAACAGTACCTGGTTAAATTCTGATTTCAGCGAGAATTTCACCCGACTCATCTATGCCTAATTCACTAAAACCAACACTCTTATAGAAACTCTTAGCAACAGAATTATTTGGCATATAGCAAATCGTAATTCTTCTACAATCTGAAAAGGTCGAAATCTTAGAAATGGTTTTTTGTAGAGCAATTCGGCCAAATCCTTTATTTTGATGCTTTTCACTAATCATAAACCTAAAAATACTGTATTCACCTATTTTGTCTTTGTATGCCAATGACTCGTACATAATAAATCCTACGGCTTCATTACCATGAAATATCCCCAAAGGTACGCTGGACTCTTCGTATGCAGCCTCTGCAAATGAATACAGATTAGATGCAACAAATTCTGTCTGGCTATCCGATACCTTTAGTTCAGCAATATCTTTCCAGTTATTCTTATCAACTGGCTTAATCGAGATTTCCATATCACCTCAAAAATTTAACAGCTTATTCAACAGCAGCAGGATAATCTTCCAGACTGCTTATTCTTTTTTTTAAAAATAAATAATTAAGCTAGAGTATACTTCCAACCCATTGTTATACAATAATTATCAATCAAAATATATTCAAATCCAGCAGAACCTGTATATAAAACAGTTGTACATTAGTGATCACATGGACCCGTTACCGTATTTAGAAACTATACGAACGGAAATAAGCCTTTTCTCTTTGATGAGTTTAAACAAAATATAGAATGTAGGTAGCTAAATATAACTGCTAACTAAAACTACCAATTCAAAGAAACACCCCGCTTTTGCTTTTTAAAGCTGTGTGAATGCAAAAATGACCGTCGGAAACAAGGATGTTTCCGTTTGAACTTACAATGATGTACTCGCAGTGTGTCATTTTTGTATTCGCACAAAAGCCTGCGGCAGGCAATAGATACCGTAAAGATTCGACAAACAAACATACTAACCCAATACCTAAATAGCCAAACGCTAGTTTTCATGAACTCACTCTCATTACAGGAAGGAGTGGGCACTCACGACCCTCCATTAAGCGAAGCTCAATTTCATTAGCCTCACCACAGATGATAAATACATATCACTCCATTTGGAGCCGCAAGGAGATCCAAGAGGGGATTGCAGTGGTTCCCCTTTTGGCCCCTTTGTGGATGTGCATCCACGACGTTAAGCCTGCCGCAGGCAATAGATAACAATGCCCACTACTCTCCGCGTTTTTTCTGGGAAAACGACTCCAACTTCAAACCCACTTTGGCAAAGTCCAACCAACGTTTGAGGCCCGAGCCGTACATAGCCACCATTAACTTATCAAACAATTGGTATTTTTGCCGCGTATAAGGATACCAATTCGCCTCGATATTATTGCTTTGTTTATCCACAATGAAGGCTTTTGAGTAGGTCATGCCCAACAAGCCTTCTGCCCCCTTGACTCGACCAAAGCCACTTTGCTTGGTACCGCCAAAAGGTAAATTGGGGTTCCCTTCGGTAAGCATGACGTTATTAATGGAGACCGCGCCCACCTCCAGTTGCGCCGCCACACGCTTGGCCCGCGTTAAATCTTTACTCCACACACTGGCACTCAAGCCAAATTCACTGGCGTTGCAACGCTCAATGAGTTCCCGCTCATCATCAAAAGCATGTAAGGTCATGACAGGGCCAAAGGTTTCACTGTGCATCACACTCATCTGGTCAGTAGCGCCTTCAATCAGAGTTAACGGATAAAATGCCTGCGCTTGCGGGTTTGGTGCTGATTGACTTGATACAGGATTGTTTAGCGCAGAGTTGATAGCGGTTTGCTCAGCCCTTTGCACGATTTCATGCTCATGGGGCACAAACACCTTGGCCCCCAATGCGGTGGCTTCACTCACTTGCTCGGCAATGAGCTGATGCTGAAAATCCGCCGTGATGGCGCCAATATCGGCATCCCCTGCATCGCCATTATTTTGCACCAGAATCGATAACTCATTTTTCAATTTTTCTACAAAAGCGGCATAAATGGATGAGTGAATATACACAGACTCAACCGAAGTACAAGATTGCCCCGCATTCGTCAGCCCGCCCCACAAGCACCCCGCCACCGTACGATGAATATTCACATCATCAAAGACTATCATGGCATCTTTTCCACCTAATTCTAATTCAACGGGGATGAGTAACGGCGCCGCTTGCGCAAGAATTTTTTTGCCCGTTTTGGCACTGCCAGTGAACATGATTTTATTAGGTTTTAAGGCGATCATGCGCTGAGCCGTCTCACCACTGCCGTAAAGGACTTGCACGCACTCATGAAACAGGGGCGCAGCGGACAGTAAATCTTCAATCAGGCCCGATAATGGTGTAATTTCTGACGGTTTTAGCAGCACTGCATTGCCTGCTGCCAAGGCCGCTAAGACGGTGGTAAAGCTAATATGAAATGGATAATTCCAAGGCGAGATCACCGCCACCACGCCCACAGGGCAATGACTCACGAAAGATTTTTTCCCCATCAAGCTAATGGGCGTAGCTACTTTGGTATCGGCTAAAATCTTTTCAGCATGACCACAGAGCCAGTCGGCATAATCTATCACGCCCATGATCTCTGCAAGCTGCGCATCAGCGCGACATTTTCCAGTCTCATGGACAATCTGCTCAATGATATTTTCTCGCTGCGAAAACAAGCGGTCGCGTATGGCTTTAATGCCCGCTAAGCGCTGCTTGACGCTGCTCTTGGCTAATCGTTGTTGGGCTAATCGCGCCGTGTTCATGCTCCGTTCCACTTGGGCTTGCGTGCTCTCTTGGGCTTGAGTGCTTGCTTGTGTTGTCGCCGCTTGAGTGGCGTGCAGATTTTGCACAGTTTGGCTATTGTCTTTTGATGTCTTTTCTTGGGCTATTTTGACGCTCATAACTGCTTTCTTCCTTTGTTTGGCACGGCTTTTTGATAACAGTTCTTTGATAACAGTTCTTTGATAACAGTTCTTTGATAACAGTTCTTTGAAAACAGTTTCAGGTTAACTGTTCCAGATTAACCAATGACTCAGACTGGCTTATCACAGTGCTCAGGCTGGCATATTAACTGGTAATCCATTTGTCGATGCACATTTGGCGTTTGACTCAAACCATTATTGAGCCCTGAGTAATACACACTAAACACCACACCTCGAAGGCCTAAATCCAATAAACGCCATTGCGTCTTCCACCACGCCTGAATACTGTGAACAAGACTGATGGACGACGTCGTAACAATCGGCGCAGAGGACACTTTGCTGGCATATTGCAATAAAAAACCCACAAGCCCTGTCGGTAACACACTAAAAAGACGCAAGACTAGCACTAAGTCTTCTCTGTCTTTGTCGGCGGTGGCCCTTAAAATCTCGTCCACATGCCCAATACAATGGGTTGTCGAAAACCTGGGCATATGGGCCGTTCCGGGCAATAACACATCCCCTAATCGCAATAAGCCTTGATAGGCTCTTGGTGTTAAATATTTTGAATAGAACATATAAAATTATCCATAATTTGCCCATTAAAACCGCACTAAACACGCAGTAATACACAATAATACTTAATAACACTCAGTATTAATGACTATTTTTGATTCGAATTTTTTCATATAAAGATTAGGTATTGTCACCGTTTGACTCATAATCTCGTTAGCTAACATCTTCTTAAATAAGGTTTCATTGATGCATTACCCATTAGCCCGTTCGTTATTTAATAAGCTTTCATTAAAGGGCTTTTCACTAAGGAACGGCTCATTAAGTGAGCCTTTTTGAACAAGAGCAGCCTCGGCCGCAAGAGTCCTTGTTGACTCACGTTGCTGGTTATAAATCTCAGTACTAGGATATTGCTTCAATAAATTTTCACTGGCTTTATGCGCCATGGCCATAATGGTCAAACTGGGATTAATCCCAGGGGCATTGGGAAAAATGGATGAATCGGCAATACTGAGCCTCTTATGTTTCCAGATCCCAAAATCGCTATTGACCACACTCTTATATGGCGAGTCTCCCATGACGCAGCCACCCATTAAGTGCAAGCCAAAGGTAAAAGGGGATTTTAAGACCGATTTGGCCTTAACCGCGTCGAAGACGCGATCGACGGCATTGAGCCCCGCTTGAATACGTTGAAGATCGGCTTGCATAAGCTGTTTATCAATCACAAGCTTCCCTTGATTATTCAACAAAATTTGCCCCGTACTAGCATCCCTCACCGCCACTTCGATACAGGCCATATGGCGATATTGCTGCATAAAATCTTGATGTTCACGGCCAAAACCGGGTTTGAGCATGCTGATGGCAATGGGCCCAGCAAACACATTTTCCAATTTAAAACCTTGCTGTCTAAAACTGGGATCATCTGACTTCACACTTTGAAATCTGCCTTTATGGGCATCGACTACCTCATCAAATAAACCAATATTCATCCGTTGTGGATGGCAAGTAAAGCCCTGCCCCAATGCGGGTAATGCAGGCAAAAAACCAGACTTTAACAACAGCTCTGTGGTGCCAATGGCTCCAGCGGCTAAAATGCAATGACGAGCACGAATACTGCGGACTTGGCCGAATTGATGACCATAAATGGACACAAAATGCTGACCGTGGATCACTTGTGCCACATTAAAATCCGTTAACACATTCAGCCCTTGAGCTTGGGCTTTTTTTAAAAAAGTGACAGGCATGCTTTGCTTCGCATCCCGTACACACCCGCCTAAGCACTGCATACAATCATTTGCTTGTCCGGTTTCATGATTGAACCCACATTGGGATTGTCCGCGACGAAGCGGCGCCCATTGCATGTGACACTTATCTAAGCCTTGCATAAAAAGCTTGGCATTGGTTTGATGTTCATCAGGGCTAAAATGATGCAATGCAAGATGTGATTCGACTTCGTCATAATGTCGCTCAAAATCGGTTAATGTATGCCAACTGACATTAGACTGAGCGCGCCAATCATTCAGCGCCAAGGCATCGAACCTATCCAACAGACATTGGTTCACGACACTGCCGCCCCCAAGGACTTTCCCCCGTAAAAAGAGTAACTGGGCATCTTTTGAGATATCCATGCCACCATTCCACATAAGTTGGCTGTTGGCATGCAATTCATTACTGGGATAAGTCTGTTTATCCAATCCCTTACCCGCTTCTAACATGACACAGCGGGCGCCCGCTTCTGTTAAATAATGGGCTAATACACTGCCCGATGGCCCAGAGCCAATAATGGCAAAATCATAAGCCTCATCATAGCTAACATCATATCTGTCCTGCATCGACTGCTCTCCAATTTATCCTTATTGGACACTCACACAATAGGCACAATAGAAATAGATGATAAAAAACCATGCCTTCTCCTCGATATACCCTTATTGGACACTCACACAATAGACACAATAGGAATGAATGATAAAAAACCCATGTCTTCTCCTCGATATATTCTTATTGGACACTCACACAATAGACACAATAGACACAATAGACACAATAGACACAATAGGAATGAATGATAAAAAACCCATGTCTGCTCCTCGATATACCCTTATTGGACACTCACACAATAGGCACAATAGGAATAGACTATAAAAAACCCTTGCCTGCACCCCGATAGGTCTCAAAATACTGCTCAATGGCCCCATTGCGAATGCCATAGAGAGTGGCAAATCGCTCACAGATCTCTCCCGCTTTCGCATGCCTAAAAAACACAGCGTCCCCCAGTGTTAAAGACTCCCGCTTTGAAGCACTAGACTGAAAACAGAGCGGCGTTTGCACTTCACCCGCACCTTCATTGGGATCCAGTGACAATCCTTGAGGTAAATACGGAATGGGCGCTCTGAATGCATCGGCTGAGCCTGATGCTAAATAGCCGCCTCCTGAGCAGGTCACTCGACTAGGCTTAGGCTGCCTGACCACCTCAAGAGCAAAACCTGCCGCAGGAGCTAAAGATAAATGATCGTAATAATCAAACAAATGAGGACAGAAAAAGCCTGAGCCTATCGTCATTTCTGTCACACTGTGATCTTGTGACGTTGAGTTAAGTGAGCCCGTGCCTCCGCCATTCACAAACGTCAATTTAGCGCCCGCCTGGGTTAATGCCGTCGCCACATCTTGTCGGCGCTTGGCAACTCTTGGAATGCTTAATTTTTTTAAGCCTCTTATCGCCAAATTTTTAACATACTGCCTCGGTACCCTATCCCCCAACCCCGCTATTTGTGCCTCATAACCCATGATCCCGACTAACTTCACACCATGTTTGTGTTTAATGTGTTGATATAACGACAAGGCTTTGTCGACAGTATTGATAGGAGAGCGATGCACGCCAAAGTGCAGTCCGGGTAAAGACATGGACACGTCAATATCCATACAAACCGAGAAGCACACACTCGAGGCTTGTCCTATGGCATCTAGCAGCATTACATGCTCAAGGGTATCCACCATCAATACGACACGCCGCTCTTTTTTCAACCACGGAATTAAAGACACAATGGCAGCCTTTTGCATCGACGGATAAGCAACTAACAGATCGTCCAATCCTTGCTCGGCTAAAAACGCTGCCTCTTGAGGATGAAAACACATCACTCCTTGTAATTTATCAGTTTTAGCCAATAAATAACGCAACATAGCCACACTGCGAATAGACTTAGAGGCAATGCGAACCGGCAACCCATTGGTCTGCCGCATCAAAGCCGCAATATTGGCATCAAGCTTGTTCAAATCCACATAAGCCAAAGGTAAGGCCAACCCTTGCAATGCAAGGCGATAATCGGTTAAATCATCTGGCGGCATGGCTAATGGCCTCTCACCTGTGTCTTCAGCACAAGAAGCTGCTTGGCCTCCCCCCTTTAATGTATTGATTGATTTATTTTTTTTAACATTATCTTCAACGTTTCCTTCAACATCTTGCTTCACATTAACGAAAACACGAGTCTGACGATGAAGCTCAGAATTGACTCCGTTCGTCAAACCTTGTGGTCTTTTATTAATGCTTTTCGTTAAAAAATCACAGCTCTTTAACGCGTTACTTATTTTTAGTGCCTTTGTACTTGCTGCAGGTGCTGCTGAGTTTTTTATCTTTGATCTGAACGCTATCAGTCTTGTGAGTTCATCACTGCGCGTTAAAGTAGCAGAGGGAAATGTATCGGTTTTCTCCTCTTGAGTTAAAATAACCAATTGACCCCCAATGCTAATGAATTAATGGAGGTTTCAACATTGCCAGAGACTTCAGCGCTATCGACAGTCAATGATCCTTGAGTAATATCTCGGTTAAAAGTAAAGGTATGCTGGTAGCCCACATCAAAAAATAAGGTCTCACTGAATTGATAACTGGCTCCTAGAGACAAGGCATAAAAATCACCAAAAGCAAAATCAAGTGATACCGTCTCATCGGGTACTGGCGTGGTTTCATAGGCCATTCCCGTCCGTAATACCCAATTCGGGGTTAATTGATAACCCAGTCCAGCGGCTAAGCGATAGCTGTCATCCCAATTTTGCGCCGTAGAAAATCCGCCGCCATTGTCCAATTCGATATCCAATGTTTCAAATCGACTCCAACGAAACCAGCTCACTGTCGCTTGCACATGCCAGTCTTCATTAAGTTGATAGACTCCACTTACATCCAATGTTTCAGGTGTCACTAATTCAACAGAGCCTCCTTCTACACGGGAAGTCAACATAGGCTCAATCATTCCAACAATGGCCGGCGCACTGATCGTCGCATCACCACTTAAGGTGTGGCTGATTTTACTGCGGTAATTCAAGCCGAATCGAGTATCAAAATCCCATTGATACAGTACACCGACCGTATAGCCCAACGCAAAATCGTCCCCTGTCATTTTGACATTACCATCATCGGTATAGGTACCTGAACTATCTAATCCCGCACACAGCTGCGCAGGCATTCCCGAAGCAATACCTAACTGACAGATCCCTGAGCTGTTAACCTGATTTTGAATTTCCGCTTCGATATACTGGGCATTCAGTCCCAAACCCACACTCCACTGAGCAGAAATTCGATAAGAGGCCATCAAGCCTAAATTCACGCTAGTAATATCCGATTTAAGACTAAAATAACGCCCTACAAAATCGGTATCGAATTCTGATCCGCTAGAATAGGGCACATTAAGGCTCGCACCCACATGCCAACTGGGCGACAATTGATAACTAAAATAGACCGAAGGAATAAGAAAACTCTCATTAAGATTGACGCTTTCTTGCCCTTGAATGGCACTGGACATTGAGGCTGAACTGGCATCAAAGCTCACCCCAGACATGGTCACATCGGTTTGAGTATAAACCCCACTTAAATTGCCCACCAGCTGCCCCCCATCGAGGCGCACCATGCCAGCAGGATTATAAAATACGGTACTGGCATCACTGGCATCGGCTGCACCACCTGAAAATGCATCACCTAATCGCTTGGCGCTTTGTTCATCAATATAATAGCCTTGTGCTAAAGCCTGAAATGCCACCCCTAACGACAATATCCCTATTCCCGTTAATCGTATAGTCGTAACAATACATGCCCGTTTAACTCGCACTGCGCAGGTGTTCATTTTAAAAGAGAAGGCTTCATGGTTTTCAATGGGCAAAGCAGTGACTTTTTTTGTTGGGTGAGTCATTTTTAATGCCGATCCTTTAAATGACGATGGTTTAAATGGCCAGGCTAAATTCATTTGCATTGCTCCTTAGTAGGCACATTTAAAAACATCACCACTTTTGACTTTATTCATTTAATGGTTGTTAACCTGCCCCTAAAATAAGACCTAGTGTCTGGCAAGGCTGCTTAAATAAAATATCGACTTTGACGTTTTTAAATAAACCCTAATTATTATTGTAAGTGCCCCATTAAAACCGATAATGTCAACGGCGATAGAAAATAGTCACTCATTAGCATCGGTAAACGGCTCAAGGATTGCTTTATTTTCGACATTTTTTGAAAATAAGGTAAATAACATATCAATAAATATCCATAAAATGCATTACCCTTTTGTACTAAAACTAAAGAGATAATGCATTGCATAAAACCCGCACAAAGAAAACCCAACACTTTTAATACTGGGTTTATAATATTCGAGAATTAAATATTAGAGGGATGAACATTAGAGAGTTAAATAAAGCACTTTTAACATATTGAACTCTCATCAATGCACCAACTCGCTCCCCTTACTGGACAAGAGATCCGGCGTTATCAATAAAATCAATCCATACCAAATAAATCACGGGTATACACTTTTTCTTGTACACCTTGTAGCTCCTCATCCATTCGATTAGAGACAATAACATCCGAGATGGCCTTAAAATCGGTTAATGACTCTATAACCTCGGAATGAAAAAATGTCTTTTCTTCCATGATTGGCTCATAGATCACAACCTTAATTCCCTTAGCTTTAATCCGCTTCATAATCCCTAATATCGATGATGCTCTAAAATTATCGGAGCCTGACTTCATAATCAAACGATAAATTCCAACAGTTTCAGGCGCTTTATTAATAATAGATTGGGCAACAAAATCTTTGCGAGTCACGTTCGCTTCAACAATGGCTCGAATTAAGTTATTAGGCACGTCTTCATAATTGGCTAATAATTGTTTACTGTCTTTAGGTAGGCAATAGCCCCCAAAGCCAAAAGAAGGATTATGATAATAATCTCCTATGCGAGGATCGAGTCCAACCCCCTCAATAATTTGCTTTGAAGATAAATCGTGGGTTTCTGCATAAGTATCGAGTTCATTAAAATAAGCCACTCGCATGGCTAAATATGTATTTGAAAAGAGCTTAACGGCCTCAGCTTCGGTAGCATCAGTAAATAAAACCGGAATGTCTTGCTTCATCGCCCCTTCAACCAATAAAGTGGCAAAAAGATGGGCTCGTTCTGAACGTTCACCGACAATAATCCGAGAAGGATACAAATTATCATACACCGCCTTTCCTTCCCGTAGAAATTCAGGCGAAAAAATGATCTTATCATGACCAGTTTCTTTAATCAGTCGCTGAGTAAACCCAACAGGAACGGTCGATTTAATGATAATCACTGCTGATGGATTAATATGGATCGCATCATAGATCACCGACTCCACCAAATGGGTATCAAAATAATTGGTATCAGGATCATAATTAGTCGGTGTCGCCACCACGATATAATCAGCCTCCTTAAAGGCCAGCGTTTTATCTTGTGTCGCTCTTAGGGCCAATGAGTGAGTTGCTAAGTAGTGTTCAGCTTGCGCATCCTTAAAGGGTGAGAGTCTGTCATTCACTAAATCCACTTTATGCTTATCGATATCATATGCAACAACATGATTATGTTGCGCTAAAATAATCGCATTGGATAATCCGACATACCCTATTCCTGCAATCGCTATTTTCATAAAATCTCTATTCCATATAGAACTATCAAAAAAATTGAAGACAACATCCCTTTTAAGCTATTCGCTAGCAGATTAACGAGTGCCCGCTGATATTTCATGATTCAATGGTATCCCAAAATCAACAGACTCTAAGATTCTCTCAGGTAAACAACAATTAACTCTCTGTTTAAGATGCAATAGCCATATAGAGATATCAAGTCTTTTACTCGAAGACTCGACACTTTTATGTGACAAAAACATAACTTTATTCAACACATACATGAAGTCCAAGCTTCCTTGCAGTGAAATAAGGATTTAGTTGTTAAGATGACTATTTTTTGCGATCATATTCACTTAACTTAGCAGTGTGTAAAAATTGATGAAAATATCCATTATTGGCATCGGTGCAATTGGCGGTTATATTGCCACTCACCTCTTAAAGACTAAACAGTATTCCGTGCAGTTATTAGTCAAACCCAACAGCCTTTTACGCTCCCAAGCGAACCTGTCAATAACTGGGCTCACAAAATTTAACAGCATCATCGATGAGGTGATCTATGATCCTAATCAGCTAAGTGGTGATATTATTTTTGTTACCACCAAGTCTACGGCGAACAGCACCCTATTCAAGTCACTAAGTCACTTAAAAAATAAGATTTTTATTATTTTACAAAATGGCATTGGTGCAGAAACCGAACTCGCTGAATGTGTCGATAGCAGTAATAGTATTGTTGGCGCTATTTCCAACATCAAAGTCACTAAAGGCACGCAAATAGGGGAAATTATTTTACACAGTCATTTTAAAAATGTGGTTTATTCCGTCGAGCAGCCTAATTTTTCATCGATACAGCAAGAAAAGTTAGCAGTATTACCCACACTGTTTAACACGATTTTTAGCGATGTGCACAGCTTGAGCAGTATCTATCAGGTGCGTTTTCCCAAACTCATGATCAATATAGCCTGCAATGCAGCCTCCATTATTCATGATCAAACGCTTTATGGCTTGGCCCAAAGTCAAGAAAGCCGAAAACTGATCCACTTATTATCTGAAGAAGTGCGTCAAGTGAGTCAATATTACGGTGTGATCATAAAAGAGAGTATGATGACAGATATCATCAATAGTTTTCATGCTGCTCAATATAAACATGTTTACTTTAGCATGAAACAAGACTTTGATTCAGATCTTCCCCTTGAAATGAAACATGTATTTTATAACTTTATCGCACTTGCCGAACAAGCCTGCATTCCAGTCCCTAACACGAAAAATGCCATTTTGCAGATAAAAACGATGCTTTTTTAATACGCATTATCTCGAATTTAGCTTAATATAATAAAAACCTTATCTACCCCCCAAACTTTATTAAAATAATTCAGGAATAATACTTAATATTAAAAATGATTACTTGAAGATTTAGCATAAATATAAATATAAATATAAATATAAATATAAATATAAATATAAAGGGATAGTTAAACAGGATGTTCATCCCCACTGCTCACATCTTCTGTCGCTCTTCGACATAATACCTAATACATTCGATAATTAATGGCAAAACCTGACATTCTTAACAATACTTGTGCATAAGACACATTGGCTAAAGAACGTTGGCCAGTCAATCTTTCATCATTGAGAGGGATGCTCATGCAGCTGAACAGTCTGACACTCTTTACCCTTAGCATCAACTTACTATTCAGACCCAATCAACAAGTGTTAATGCACTTATCATTGCATATACAAAGGTCAACAGTCACCTCTTCCATAGCCAAAATCTTAAAGACATTAATACTATTTGGCTCAATCATGACCCCCACTTTCAGTCTAGCTGAAGAACAAATAGATTTACTCGTTGTTGTCGAACCTAAAGTCTTTGCTGACAGTAATCCTAACAGGCTTACTCGTGAGAGCTTACAAGCTGTCCTCACTCAACAACTTAATACAGCCAATGCAGTATACCAACTTGTCAATATACACTATCGGTTGGTCGCTGTTCTCGACTGGGAAGACAATGACGTTTCCCAAAAGTTGAGTCAAGGAGAAGACTACTCACAAGCCCTAGCCAGTCTGATGTCTGTTATCACTCATCATGGCTCAAACACTATGGATAAGAATGACAATAGAGCGAAAGTCTATTTACAGCAATATTATGCAGATAAGCTGATTTTTATCACACAAGAAAAAGACACAAGCCTTGAACCTTTCGGCCATGGATTTTATCAAGCAGGTGTCAGCCTTCATGCACCCGCATTAATGACAATGCCGAGTGTTCTGGCTCATTTGCTGGGTCATACCTTAGCCCTTGAACACCCAAGCCCTCCGATCTGTCAATCAATCACATTAGTCATGTGCAGCCCGTATGAATCAAACGTAGCACTTTCAATGGCCGACATGACTTGGTTAGGGCAGTTAATAAAAGACAAGGCTATTCCCCCCAATTTTGATAGAAAAGCATACCTAGGCGCATTGTCCCCAGACATGCCTAAATTAGCCAATATCAAACTTCAACTCAGTCATCCTGTGCTTTCAAATGATCAGCCCTATACACAAATTACATTACAACTTGTCAATGATAATGGTGAACTTCAACCACTTAAGCAGAATGTGTCAGTTGAATTATTCACTCGCTCCGGCACTGCTGTGGCTGATTATCACTACCCTGAGTCCCTTTATCAACGTGTGATATTTTTAGCGGGGGAAACACAGAAATACATCAGCCTAGCAATCCAGTCCAGTGAACACTACGCCAATTTCAGCATAGGTACCCGTTACGGGCTGCTCGTCAATGACAGTAATATTGAAAACGTGGCGATTATCGGTGATATCAAAAATTCAGGTCCCACTCATCCTACAGAGCCTCAGGCGCCCACCATAGAAATCAATCCCAACCCCGATCCTTCAGCCCCTATCATTGACGATGATAGCGATGATGATAACAACACTGGCGATCCTGTTGACACTCAAGATGATTCAGGCGCAATCACCCTATTACCTTTTGTGATGCTCTTAGTGGGTGTATTCAGACGAATTAAGATTAACAAACACAAAAAAACCACTTAAGGCATTAAGTGGTTTTTAGTTAAAACATTATGTTATTGCCTGATTATTTCAATGGCTGATCTTTTGCTGCAAATTGATTCATAATAGCATTCACTGTCAACTGCGCACCATGGGCAATTTTATCTGACAGTTTTTTCTTCAATTTATACTGTACCTTAAAGACATTACGCTCATTAGCAAGCTTCATGATCACATCATCGCTAGTGGCAATCTCATCAATCAATCCGAGTTCAATGGCTTGTTGTCCATACCAATGTTCGCCAGTGGCCACTTTATCTAAATCAAGCTCAGGGCGATATTTAGCAATAAAGCTTTTAAACAAGACATGTGTTTCTTGCAGTTCTTCTTTGAATTTCTCGCGGGCTTCATCAGTATTTTCGCCAAAAACAGTTAATGTTCGCTTAAAATCCCCAGCAGTATGCTGTTCATAATCAATTTTATGTTTTTTCAATAATCGATTAAAGTTGGGCACTTGCGCTATCACGCCAATCGATCCAACAATGGCAAACGGCGCAGCATACACTTTATTAGCCACACAAGCCATCATATACCCGCCACTCGCAGCCACTTTATCAATGCAAATTGATAATGGAATATCAGCTTGTCGAATTCTATCCAGCTGACTGGCCGCTAAACCGTAGCCGTGCACCATACCACCGCCACTTTCGACATTGACTAACACTTCATCTTTATCCGTCGCAATGGCTAAAACGGCACTGATTTCCTCACGTAAAGCGCTCACTTCATTGGCATCGATACTGCCTTTGAAATTCATCACAAAGGTTTTAGGTTCAATCGCAGGCTCTTTTGCTGATTTTTCCGCTTTCTCCTTTTCTTTTTGGGTGTCTTTAAGCTGCTTTTCATAAGCTTTAAACTGCTTCTTAGACATCAAATCTTCATTCAAATAATGCTTCAGCTTTTTAAGCTCATCTGACATATTCGTCAAACTTAACTCGCCTTTACCACTTTTTTGCTTCACTGCTGAGCCTAAAATAACCAACACAACCGCCAAAATAGCGATCACTAAAGTGATTGTTTTAGCAAAGAACAACCCATACTCGTATAAAAATTCCACTATATGCTCCGAATTAACCTGCGAAAAAGCGATATACCTAAGTGAGCAAAAGACCAAGCTGTCATATGACTTAAATATACCATCATGATAAAGATCTCAACACCACTATTGTAACAGCCTAAAGTGCAATAAAAAAACCCGACAAAGCCGGGTTTTTCAATTATTTTATTGAGAACTAATTACACGCTTGCACTAAAGCAGGGTTAGTGACAACAGTTCTGGCATCACCTTGAGCTGCACTGCCGGCAAAAGTCACTACTTCTGCCTGCATTTCAGCCGTTGCAGCTGAAGCATAGCCATCTGTGATCCCGTCTTTTTCAGAAGGATCGACCACTGAACTGTGATGTCCTTTAATAAAACGAACAACCCCAGAGCCTGCTTTAACACTATCAACACATTCAAGGCCTAACGCAGCTATCAAAGGCTCGGTACCGGATAATGGGAAATTCTCTACCTGATTCGGCAGCACTTGATCGGATAGGTTACCAGCACCATCACCCACTACTTCCAATAACTGTATGGGTAACTGAGCCGCCACTAATGTTTTAGCAAAGTTAATCGGGTCAATACTGTCCACAGCGGTTTGCACAGCAAACGCAAAGGTCGGAATAAAAGCTTCATACACAGCATTTACAACAGCCGTATATTCCGGCGTATCCACAGCAAAACTATTGACATTCGCTTCTTCAACCAATGCTAAGAAAGTCGCATCGGTTGTCACCGCTTTGTATAGCGCTGGCGCAAACGTAGCTGAGCCAACAAAACTGCCCGCTAATCCAGCAGATGGTGCAACCACAGAGGCAGCATTTAACCCATAAGGATTCATTGCTGCTCGACCCGTTGCAGGATCAACGATACCAGAATTGGCATAAGCCGCCATATTGGTACCCACAATGCCCCCTAGGCTTAGCCCTTGCAAGCTAATGTTATTCGCATCAAAAATTTGGGCTTGTTCATTGCTAGCAAGCTCCATAGCAAGGCCTGTTAAACTCAAGCGCAAGGCTAAATTATCCACAATGGCCTGGCGGAAATTATCGCGGGCGGTTAAACTGCTGGCCACATTCACAAAAGCCAAGGTGTTACCATTTGTAAACGCATCAGGTGTACCAACAACGGCGCCATAACTCACATCCGTCGCGCTGACATCATAAACACCATCACCATTTGCATCAAATGAGCGCTTTCCATGTAATGGCATATCAATGGCAACGGTTGCCACACCGGCATAAGCATTGCTGCCTGCCATTGATAGCATCATCTCTTTACCGCCACCTAAACCGTGCATCATAATGCTGGTTGGCCAGCCTGTGGCAGGCATAGTAAAATCACCTCTAATCGCAGCCATCTTTTCAACATTGGGCAGAGTAATTTGCACATTCACTGTTTCATAAGCCGTAATCGCTGGCACGGGATTGTATTGGGTTAAATGCTTAACCGGATCCACAGGGCTTTTATCATCTAAGAACCACGCTTTACCCACTAACAAAGCAGGGTTGCTTAACGCCGCCGTGCCATCGATGCCATAAGCACTGGCCTGGGCCATAAAGTTACTTTGACTTAACGTCCCCGCTTCAATGGCTGATAACACCGCAATCGGGCTATCGCCCAACGCCGTCCAATACCCATTGACAACAGGATTAAACTCACTGTCTAAACATTGAGCCGATGAACATTGGCTATAAATAGGCAATTTTAGCGACATACTGTACACATCAGTTGCATCAGCTAACAGGTACGATTGCCCAGCAGCTTCAGTTAAGCCTAATGCTTGCGCGACGGTATAGCCTTTAGGTGCAAAATCTGACAGTTCAGGTCGATAAGGATTACCCGCAGTGGGATCTACCATTAACAATTTCGTGGTTTCAATCACCGATGAGACTGATTGTGTGGTAAATAGAGCGGAATAAATGATGCTGTCTTTATCAACACCATGACTCGCTGCCATGCCCTTTTCATAACTGTTAATGATGTATTGCAAGCTGACTTGAGCGGGTGTCGCTAACGGCTCTACATCAATGTCTAATTTTAACGTGCTATAGGTCTTTGAAGCCGCAACCCCTTGCCCTGAAGAATCTTCAATTAAATTGGTCAATGCATAAACATAAGACTGCATTTCATCAAAAGGCTTAAGCGGCACTATGATAATTTGATCGCCGGATACACTGGTTGCAAAATCGACACCATATTTCAGCTCATCACCCACTTTACACGCCGTTAAACTCGGCTGTGTGGTACACTCTGCATCGTTTGATAACGGGCCGCCGACCTGTGCTTTAAACATGCGCACAGCACCATCTTTTGCAACAGAAGATGCTGATAACGTTAATGGATTACCGTCGGCATCATTTTCTAAATTCACCTTAATAGCAATGGGCGCCGTTGTTGACCAGCCATCTAATGCCCCCAAAGCAATCGATGGATCGGTATAATCACCCGTATCTTCATTAGGCACATTTAACGTGCCATCAGTTGTACCACTGAAGACGAAATCACTCGGCAGTGCAAAGTCGGCATTCGCGGGATCAAATACAATACTAGACCAAGGTTGGATAGCTTCTGTTTTTTCTGCCACTTCGTCACTGCTGTCTTCTCCACAAGCCGTGAGCCCAAAGGTTGACGCAATCGCGACACTTAACATAAGTTTTTTCATTCTGAATTCCCAAATCTTGTTGTAATAATTTTATTTTCCGAAGGAAATTAGCCACAAAAGTCTGTAAAATATGGCTATATTGCACCGAGTCAATCTTATACTCAGTAAAAGAGACTTAGAATTTAACGTAAAATCATTGAATTGGCTACATTTTTGTTACTGTCTTTTAGTATTAGATTGTTACAATCTTATTCAAACGTTTAAAACAGCTGTTTATTTAAGCGGTGATGGCCGATACCATCCGCTTTAGACTTACTAGGAAAAATGGATACATGTTGGAATATCAAGCAAAAAAAGATTTACTCAAAAATAAAACCATTCTTGTGACGGGTGCAGGTGACGGTATTGGCCGCACGGCAGCAATCACTTTTGCCGCTCATGGTGCAACAGTCATCCTATTAGGGCGTACCGTCAAAAAACTTGAAGCCGTCTATGATGAAATAGAACAAGCGGGTTATCCCAAACCAGCTATTATCCCCCTTGATTTAAAAGGTGCCTCAGAGCAGAACTACAAAGACATGGCTGAGACCATCGAAGAGCAGTTCGGTCAGTTAGATGGGCTATTACACAATGCGAGCTTACTGGGAATATTAGGCCCTTTTGAACAAATATCGATGAGCTCTATCGAAGAAGTCATGCAGGTCAATCTATATGCTAAAATCATGATGACTAAAGCCTTACTGCCTGTGATGAAAAAAGCCCCCTATGCCTCTATTGTACTGACATCGAGTAGTGTTGGCCGCAAGGGGCGTGCATTTTGGGGAGAGTACTCAATATCAAAATTTGCCACCGAAGGCTTAATGCAGTTACTCGCCCATGAATATGAAGACACCCACATACGTGTCAACACCATTAACCCAGGAGCCACTCGAACAGAAATGCGTGCAACCGCCTACCCTGCTGAAAATCCAGAAACCCTCAATACACCAGAAGATATCATGCCTGCTTACCTGTATTTAATGGGCGATGATTCAACAGCAGTAACAGGGCAGCAATTAAACGCACAGTGATCCCTTTGCAACTTCATTAACATTTATTTGTCTGCAGAAAATAACAAAGGCCAAATTTACTGGCCTTTGTTATTCGTGATACCACAACTCCACCTCCTCCACATAATGCTGTTCAATTGACACCGAATAAATTAAGCCCATTTTAAAATGAGTCATTGTGAGCATTTCGATATTGCTTTATTCACTTTTATTGAATAGGTTAATTGTTTAACAAGCGATAAAACCAAACTGAGTATCAACTAAGCGCTTTTGTCACTAAAACAATGGCCCATTAGGCATACTGTGCGCTTGTTATTGACCTAATGCAAAATGAGCCAATGACACCCTATTAATAGTCAGAATAATCGTTCCATATCACATTTCATCAGCTTTGATTTCATATGCTGTTCGGCTGATGCCTAAAACAAGATGTTAATTATTAACAAAGAGAACAAATATGAAATTAACTGAAAAGTTTATTAAATCCAATGTAATAAGAGCTCTATTGCTGGTATTTTCATTACTGGCAACCCACAATACTGTACTAGCAGATACCATTCACTTTAAGCTGGCGAATATTGAAGAAAGTCGTCATTCTCCCAACACCAAAATCTATTTTGAATGGATGTCTAATGCCAATCAGGAATATTGGGATCCGCAGTGTATAGAATATGATGGGGTGTTATTGAGTGACTTCGTGGATAATGGTTATTTACATCAATGTGATTTGGAAGGCAAAGATGCTGAAAATTCTTTCCTACGTATATGGTCAGATGGGCCAATAAGCTTAGAACAGATCGAAATATCTGAAACAGCAAGCGACAGAGTATGGCTAATAAAGCATTTTTCTGACGGCGCGTTAGACGGTTATAAACAACTGAGACATAAATGCTTTGATATACCCCAAGGCGCTGAAAGCTATGAACAAATCCATCTCGACAGTTCACTAACCAATGGTATTCATCTTTTTCCAAATGCCCGATTGTCGACAGAGGGGGCAGTTGCCGCTCTCTGTGAAGGCGGACAAACCCCAGCAGGATTCAATCCAGTTGGTCACTTAATTAATGGACGTGATAACTTTGAAGGGAATGGGCATAAGCATATTGTGTCATCCAATAACCCCAATGTACTCAGTATCGTGACCTTTAATATGGGAATAGATACCAACACAATAGCCAGAATATATTTTGATTTTCTTGGAATAGGCACCTCCGATGAAGAAGCTGAGCACCATATTGATACAGCGGTGATGAAACTGGGGGGTCAAAAACCTGATGTGATTGTTTTTCAAGAAATTCAAAAAAAGGAATCTTACCTGAAAAGTGCGTTAAGGGCACTGAATGTCGGTTTTGAAAAAGATCATATTCTGACTGTCAGACCCACAGAGAGCCTAGTCAGGCTGCAATTATCCTCCGGTGTGCTTATTGCGAGTAAACATCCCATCACTCAAAAAGGGTATAAAGAGTTTAGTGATTGTGAAGGTGTAGATTGCTATGCTCGAAAAGCCGTTCGCTATGCTGTGATTGAGAAGTCGGCAGGCGCTACATCTAAAAAATATCATATCTTTGGCACGCATCTACAAGGGGGAAGAAGAGATTATGAAGCCCGCCAACGGCAAATAGAACAGATGGCCCAGTATATCGCCAATAGAAATATTCCCAGTGATGAACCTGTTCTGATATTGGGCGATCTGAATCTTGAGCCTTTTATTGGCAATAATTACAAAGGCAGTGGTGTTCATGAATACCAAGAGTTACTGACCAAACTTAAAGCCAAGAGTCCATCCCAGGCAAGTTTTTCAAATCGTTATACGAACGATTGTGGCCAAAATACTAACGTCGTCGGTGAAGACGGTAGCTGTTTTAGCGGTGATGGTTCACCCAAAGATAAAAATCTCGATCACATTCTCTTTATGAAAGATCATTTACAGCCACTAAATGGCTACAGAGCAACACTGGTCATTCGCGATGATAATGACAATGATCTCTCAGGCCACTATCCGGTTTTTGCTTGTTTGGCTTTTGATGACAGTGATGAATGCAGTAATGTTGAGGCAACACCACTTCCCTTTGCCACCCAATGCCCAGACATTGAAATGTGTGCGGTTTCTCAATCTGAATAAACCCCATTTAAACAATAAGCTCGCTTTTTTAATCGCGAGCTTTTAATTGACTTCGGTTAGCCATAAAATCACATTTAAAAACCTCACCAATCACAGTGCTCGACGATTCAAGGGTACTAACATTAACAATATAAAGTCCATTCCCCCCCAATTTTGAAGCCTTATTTCTAGCATCATTTACGGCATTTTGGGCATTGGAGCCAGGTGTAAAACCAGTCGAAGAATAACCCGTTATGACACCCAGCGACTCACACTGGTTTCTCTGATGCTCGGTAATTAACTTAATATTGCTGCCAGCACTCGTTAACCTTGTGCTACAACCCACACTTGACACAATAACAAGTATTAACGCATAAACTCTCATCGCTCTATTCTTTGTTTGCATATTGAATAAGCCCTACTACACCCTTATTGATTCCATTTTTTCAATCCGCTCCCCAAGCTTAGTCGCAGAGTTTCAAAGATGCTAAGAATAAACCTCTTCATGCTGAGTGCTCTCGAATATCCTCTAAAAATAGGACATAGGACTCCCATTGAATACCTTCCCTCCCGCTCTTAACTGTCAGCTTCTAACCATTAAATCTTAATCATGAGTGCGTTACGGTAATCGATGCTATAAACCTTTATTCACTTTTTAACGACATTCTTTTTTCTAATTTCTTTTTCCATTCAGGCGCGAGTTCTGGCAAAGCCAACGCTTGTGCAAATAAATCCTCGACGCCGACATAATGTCTATCAAAATACGCTCGAAAGAGATTTTTAATGGACACACCATGAGCCAACTTTTTTTCAATGTGTACCGAATGACCCGTTTTAGCGGTCCCTGATTCAAGTACTCGAAAATAAACACCTGTACAGTAATTTTTAGTGAACAGTTTAACTGCATCCTTATTATCAAGCGCTATTCCCAATTTATAGCAAGGCACTCTTGGTTGACTCACTTCAAGTAAAGCGCTGCCGATACGAAACTGATCGCCAATACAGATATTTTCTTCGAAGAGATTTGATACGGTAAAGTTTTCACCAAAAGAGCCATTCGATAGCTGACTATTGTTTAAAATAGTCTTCCAGTAATCATAGTGATGAGATGAAAAAGCGTAAACGGCTTTATGCTCACCACCATGATAAACAAGGTCTGCTTGCTGATCCCCAATAATACTCAACTTCTCTATGGACACTTCATCATTAGTGGGTCGCTTAAATATCCCTGTTGTCACCTCTTTACCGTTATATAACACTGTTTTTATTTTTGAAATATTTGTTGATATGATTTTCATTTTAAAGCCTATTTAAGAAACCATAATAACTGACGCCGATTTTGGCATCAATCACCTGCACTTGCTAAAACCAAGTCACCCATATTGTTTAAATCAAAGCTTCATGACGTTTAAGTCACAGCATCTTGTTTAAATCAATGCATCACGACGAGCAACTAAGATGGGACAATCCTCCCACCTCGAAACAGTCAAGGGGTTTCAATCGGTAGTATTTATCTTCCACCTCTTTTGAATGCTCTTCATAAGGCTGGCTCATCACCTCTTGCAATTCTCGAACGAGGGCATAACTCCCCGCAGCAGCTTGCTGATAAGCCGGCACAAGGATCCACTCTCGCAAGGTATATTTGGGGTTAACGAGCTTCATCTGCCGAGAGATCTCCCCTGTAGAACGGAGCAAGGTCGCATCATTGACGCTATTGAGGAGCGTTTTCCATTTTGTGAGCCATTGTTCCCAGTACTTATCTCTTAATGTCGCATCAAGCTCATCTGCTCGATTACTGTATAAGCTGTCGTAGAAGCTTTTTCTGAGTGGGCCAATATCATCGGGTATCAATGAGAGCTCGCGAAAGAAAATCGTATAATCCAAGGGGGTTTGCATCATGAGCGTATGTAGCTCATTGAGCAAGTCTTTAAAAAACGCCTTATCAGAGGCTGTATTCAAGGCACTTACCCCCAATTTAGCCGCCCACATTTTGTCCATATTAGTGGACATAACTTGCGAAAAGCCACGTTGGATGGCCTCGAGCGCGAGCAAACTGTCATGAGAATCGCCATAAATCGATACGAGTAAAGGCCGCAGCACCGAGCAGAACATGTCAAAATTTCGCTGCGCCGCGTGTGGCTGGTGCATCAATGAAAAGTGCTCCCCTCCACCCGTCCAAGGCTGATAATACGGGTCAAACACATCGCAAAAACCAAAGGGACCATAATCAAGAGTAAAGCCCCCCGCTGCGCAGTTGTCACTGTTAAAATTACCCTGGCAAAAACCAACGCGGATCCAGTTCGCGACCAATGACGTAAGGCGACGTTGGAACGCCTGCGCCAATAATAGTACTTTCTCTGAAGTATCAAGTTGGCTATCGATAACATCAGCGTACTCACGATCTATTAAGTGCAGCACTATCTTCTCGAGTTCTTCCATCGCATTTACGTGTTCGTTATTACGGACACGACGCGCAAACAGTTCGAGTTGACCAACGCGTATAAATGACGGTGCAACACGGGTCGAGATGGCGACGGCTTCCGAGATCATGGTGTCGGGATCCGTTGAGTACGACCCTTCTGCATACCAGGGTCGCTTGACTTTCTCAGTTTTTGAAACATACAAACTCAAAGAGCGTGAGGTGGGTACGCCCAATGCGTGCATGTGTTCTTGAGCCAAAAACTCGCGAATACTTGAACGCAAGACAGCGCGGCCATCTGCGCCGCGACAATATGGCGTGCGGCCGCCCCCTTTCAGCTGCATTTCCCAGCGCTGACCGTTAATCACAGCCTCAAGCACTGAAATGGCACGGCCATCACCATATCCGTTGCCCGTACCAAATGGACACTGCTGAATGTATTCAGTACCGTAGATAGACAGTGCATACCCAGTTGCCCAACCAACTTTACGCATCGGCGCGGGCACCTGAGACATGTCGCCAGAAAACAACCGAATAAAATCAGCAGACTTTGCCATAGCATCGGCCAAGCCAAGCTCAGCAAAAAAAGGTTTGCTGTGGGCAACGTATTCAGGACTTTTTATTGGCGTTGAATTAACGGGAACATAGTGCCCCGTGAAGACTTGCCTCGGCGCGAAGTCAACACCGTTTTCTGTGGCATCAGGATCGCAGTTAAGCGTATCGATAAGAGAATAGCTTGCCAAGCTTGCAAGTTCATTGAGCGTCGAGAGAGTCGAGGCCGTTTTCTGAGGCGGTCGGTTTTTCATAGCGGTGATTTTGTCATAGTCATTGATTTTGTCATAGTCATTGATTTGTCATCCTTATGGAACATATTAATCCTTTTCACCTGCTTCTGATAGGGCCTGTTGATCTTTTGTGGTTCAATTATGTGCGACATAAACGTGTTTTAATCGCGGCAGGAGGGGGTGACGTTTAGTGATCTAAACCTTCTTTTTTAAACTGAAGCTTCCATCCATTTAAAAGTTGGGCTAGTGTTAACCCAACACTTCAGAAACACCGAATTCATTGACAGAAACTTAACCGTATTTTCAAGCTACAAGCCTAAATCTGGCAATACTTTCATCAACCCGCTTTGATAAATCCCCCCACTTGGCGGTGGACAAACCGTAATACTGCTCACTTGCACTTGGGCAACCTTTGTGCCATTAATTAAGTTGCAGGCCATCGCCTTATGGCCAACATCACCTGGGTGGACATGACCTCCCCCTCCTGGCGAAGTAGCTGACACCTTCGATTGATCGATAACATAAAACTTCACCTGCTCCCCAGTCTGGTATGCTGCATTGGCCGCTTTAACCTGTGTGACTAATGTCTGATTAAAGTAATTCGTACAAATATTATAGGGATCCTTTCCATCGGTTGGACCGCGTGACGGAATTTCAAAAATCATAAAGGCTAACTGCTTGGGTGACACTTTCTTAACGTTCTTATAATAATTATAGAGTGACCCCACTAAGGAGTTTATATCTGTCTGGTAATTCCCATTAACCAATTTATCAACCCGTTGAGCAATATCAGTCTGAGACTGCACGGTTGGAAGAGTGCTTCCAGGAATGTAATCGCAAATAGCTCCATCTACTCCTGTAATATCATTTGTCCCTAGCTGCACCATCGAAATAACATAGTCATTAGTATAATCAATTGGCTTTGGCCCAGCAGCAGTCCCCATTTGTAGCTCCTGATATTGATAACTATTTTGCACGTTTTTAGTCGTTTGTAAAATGGTTATCCCTGATTTGGCAGTCGCATAATAGTTATGGCTACTGTACATGACATCTGGAAGCAAACTTGTCGTCGTCGCCCCATTACCAGTATCCATGCGCTGAAAACCAGTATAAATAATTTTGTGATTATGATAGTAAAGATCGGTTACTGGATTAGCAGCCGATCCATCACCATTACGACTAAAACCTGAGCCTGCTTGCATCGCCAATTTACTCATATAGTTAAGGGCATAGCCTTTATAACCTTCATTATAGATTTCAGGGGAAGAATTCTTACCGACCCCGATAGAATCTGCCACTAAATGGATATCGATATTTCCCTGACTCACTGGCGCATTATTTTGAATACTAAAAGTCAGTGCCGAAATAGAGGCATTAGGATTATTTGTTTTAAATGAGACGGTGCCAGATTGAGCTGTAGGACTGTTTATTTGTGCGGCCTTAACGGAAAGAGAACATTGCTTTTTCCCTACGTTAATCGTACATGTTGGTTGAGAAAAACTCAGTAAATTCGCCTTTTCTGCGGTCACAAGTGTATTCGTTAGAGGTGATTGATTCGCCGTAATGGTGATCACCCCGCTTCCTTGACTCGTTATCGGATTAGGATTTAAAGCAGGTGTTAAGATTAATGTGCGACTTTGACTCCCCTGAACACTGAAACCCAAAGATGAAATACTTGCACTGTGATTATTCGTTTTAAAGAATACAGTACTGGTTTTAGTCTGACCAGGATTAACCTCAGCGGCGTTGACAGTAAAGGAACAGCTTTTTTTCCCTGTTACAATCGTACAGCCCGCAGAGGTAAAAGTTAACAACCCCTTATTTTCCGTCGCCGCCACCTTGATATCACTGACAAGTATTTTATCTGCAGTAATGGTGACCACTCCACCTTGCAGGCTTTGTAAAGGATCCGGCGTCAAAGAAGGGGTTAATGTGATCTTATTCCCTCCACTCCCCGACCCCCCTCCATTATTCCCCGACCCTCCTCCACCACAAGCCGTCAAGAGCATAAACAAAAACAGACAAGGTAATTTTATAATAGATAACTTCATTTGATAACCTTAAGATGATTGAATAATCACTTCTTACACCTCAATTAAAAATCGAAAAATCAATTTATTAATAGAGAAAAATAGATTGCAACTAAAAAACGAACCAGATTGTAAGGAAACGCAAAGAAATCACCAGCTAGATAAAAACTACCCCTGTAATTGTAAACTTCAGCTCAATGATGAATTTTTATTTACTCAAGATAAATGAAAAAACAACCGCGATAAGGTAAACAGGATAGAGATGAAATAAAGAGACATTATTAATACACTTGATCGATAAGTTGCAATTTTAATGATGGAAATTTCATTCTAATGATATTTATTTATATGTTTAAAAAAGAGTATAAAATAATAAATAATATTTCATTTTATGGAAAAATTTACATATTGTGCTAACAAAGTGATTTTAAAGATCAAACAAAATGAGCCACAAAAGTCAATTATACTACCCACCACAAGTAATTGATATAAATGAATAAATTAAAAAACAAGTCGCACAATAAAAAACAACAAAAACTAAAATCTTTATTAACACACACAAACTACAACAACTCATAAACACAAACACACTGATTGGTAAAATGATCCATTACCTTGATACCACAAGTTGTCAGCTTTTTTAAAAATACGAAACTCCATACTTTTTGAAACTGACATAAATAAAAATCACTCAAATCAACGTAAGTTCTGACACTGCTATTGACTGTTTAAAGATATCGATATTCTCTCGATTGCCAATGAAGAAATTAAATTCATTATTTCTAACAAACTCGCTCTCTTTTGTAGATAAAGCAATATTTTCTAATAAATAAGGAGTCCTGAAATCGACTAAAAGAGCGCCCCCCTCGTTGAACCAAATAGCATTGATAAAAATGAGGCCTTGATTAAATGAAATTTTAATTGTTACTACACTATAAATGTAAATGTCCCGCTGAGAATGATTCACCTGTTCACCCACTGATGTCCCTTCAGGCTCTTTCGTATTACCTAATTGAAATTAAAATTTCTAGGATTTCAGCGCTTATAAGTCTTATAAATCTTACAAATCTTGTTTTTTTTTGATATTTATTAACTTTTTTAATGTTATTTTTAATAAATCATTTATCTTTATTGTCTTATTTTATATAAGACCATCACTTTATGTTTTTAATTCAATCCAAATAAGCTATTTCATTGATAGGTAAATTATGCCAACGAGAATTCAAGCAGGTTTCAAAGCAATACGTTCTGAACAAATGTTCAATGAACACAATAAGTTAAAAGACATAGAAAAATATGACAAGATTAACCTCGGATCATATCAAAAGCATGCGTTGGATTATGTGGTTCAAGAAAGTAATACAGACATAAATAATGTGGTTCAAGAAAGTAATACTAAGGGTGTATTAGATACTCTTTATGACGCAATATTACAAATTAAAGAGTGGTTATCTGATTTAATATTTGGCGATACAACTAAAAAACTAGATACCTTATTGATGGAATTGTTTGATCCAAGTGCGGATACGAACTCTATCATGAAGAAAATGAATAATATGTCAGGGATTTTTGCTTCAGAAAACATATTTGATCGCACAGCTGTAATATTCGGACATGGATACCTTCCTAGCTCTGAAGATAAACTAATGTATGAAGCACATATTTATAATCGAGATAATAATCTTTCGTATATCTGGGTTAGGGAATGCAGCGAAGATAGCAAAGAAGGATCAGTAATAACATTTAAAAAAATTCGTGGTCAGGTAACAGATATGAAAACTTATAATAACCTTCCCACAATAATGGAATATTCAACGACCATTCCTGTTCATACTGATCTGAATGAGACTGCAGAAACGCGTGCACACGCTCATAATCATGTTAGTGAATATCTGAATAAAATAGCAACTCTCTATGACAATTCCAATGCTCCTAAAATTGAAATTACGGCAGCAAAAAAACTTATATCTATGTTACTGAGGTATGTAAGAGAGCCTCAACGACAAATAGAAAATATACGTCAAGATTGGTCAAATTATCAAAAATTATATGAAAAATGCACTAGCACACAAGAGTCTACATTTTTACCAAAAATCAGTATCAATACAAAACAAAATGAAATAAAAATAAGTATTTCAAAAGTTTATGATAAAGAGAATAATAAAGTTCTTGACGACTTTTCTATAACAAGATATCAAGAACGAGGTTATAATGCACATGAAACAGGGCTTCCTATCTATAATCTAGATTCGAAACCGACTCAGTTAATTAACTAATACCAATCTGCACTCAAATATGATCTAATATAGTACGATTTCATTTCGCTTTAAAACATGTCAAATTATTCTGC
>NZ_CANLKR010000017.1 GCF_947491715.1 uncultured Shewanella sp.
GTCATAATGTCACCTGTCATCTTATGAGGTGATGATATCACCTCTAACTAGGTGGCCAAACTAACTATGCCACTACAAATAAGGCTTTTTATCACTGGTTTGCTAAAATAAAATGGATAGAAGTAAGTTACTCATTACTGATACCTAAGTTTAACCTGCTTGATTCACCTTTGACTTTAAGCTTATGAGTTTCATCTAATAGTACCTTTAAACAATCCATAAGTTCACTTTCTAGTTCATAAAATTCTTTAGCTTTTGTGTGCAATGTATCCATATTTGGATCGGAGCCAATTGTAACTAGCAGGGCCTCATGAGCTAAATAGTTCCTATTTTTTGTGAGTTTGTTGAGCCTTTTTTTTAGCTCATCATTATTGTTAAGTTTACCGAATAAGTTCAGAAGCCTTTCTAAAGGAAAACTCTCTACGTCCTTTGTTGAGAAATCAAAATAAATATGATCTTCCACTAAAGAATTAATATAACTGTAGGACGAACCTATATACATCTTCAGTGAAAGCTCTAATAATTGAAAGTTCACTAGTAGTCCAACTGTGCGATCTTTGTATAATTCTTGCTCCGTCCTCATATATTTCCCTTTTAATTAATTCTATTGATTAATCAGTAAAACCAAAATAATTACCCACTCCAGTAGCAGCCTCAACAAATTTTTTTGCGGTTGCACGATCCATTACGAGAGCCTTTCCATCTACCTTTAGATAAATACTAGCCTCATCAAAGTATGAAGAGCTCCCGAACTCTATATTCATTTCTTCCTCGTTTCCCTGACATTTCAGGGTTTCTTCAAAAAATGCTATTGTTGCCATTATCTATTTCCTTTCTATAAATTAAGCGCAATTTTAGTACATCTAACTATTGTGACCAGCATAGACAAATCTGACTGTACTGCAAAAATTTCCCTACCAGTGATAACTGGTTTTATCACTGCTTCAATTTCTAAAATCTGCTTTTCAACTTTGCGACATAAGCCCCAGTTTTTATCATTCCTGAAAATAATCCTTTAATTAGCATAAGGTTAGGTGTATTACTATTTCCTTTTTTTTGCGCATTTAAACAAGGGATTGTTATGGGTTGTAAATGTTATTTCTGTAATCCGACACAAAGGGCTAAACCAGAAACCCCACCAAAGTGTCAGTTAACCCCCAGAGAGAAGATACTAAGGCAGCAAAAACAGCGTGCAATGGAGGCAATGGAATACAGTAAACCGGATCCAGAGAACGACGCTCGACATGCTGCCCATGTTGAAAGGATACTAGCTAAAAGAAAGGCTGCGGCGGTGGCGAGTGAAGCGGAGGCAGGGGTTAAAGAGAAAGAAGATAAAATCTGCCCAAATTGTAATGAAAATAATGGTTGCGGTGAAAAAATTGATTTTAAATTTATCGAGGCCAGAGAAGGCGGAATGGAGCTAATAGCTAATGTTCCAGATCCAAAAGGTAGTAAAAGTGGTGTGACTATTTCTGTTGGTTTCGATTTAGGCGCTAGAAATAAAAATGATTTAGAAAGATTAAACTTAGATGCTGACTTGATAAAAAAACTTGAACCTTATCTGAGCATGAAAAAATTAGTTGCTGATGAATATTTAAAAGAACACCCTTTAAGCATAACGCAAGAACAAGCTGAACAGATCTACATCAATAATAAAGCCCAAGCAACAAAAAGGCTGATTAATAAGTATAATGCGGATAGTAATGTGAAATTTAATTGTATACCCTCACAAGCACAAACTGTAATAACCTCTGTTGAATATCAATATGGCAGTGCAAAGCATGAAACTAAAAACTTTTGGCGACAGGTTACTGGACAACAGTGGCAAGAAGCATATGACAATTTAATGGATTTTAAAGATCCTTATCCTTCAAGAAGAAAGATAGAAGCCCAAAAATTAAAGGAATTATTATGAGAATTATATTATTTATTAATTTGTATTTATTATGCTTTTATTGTAATGCAATAGAAATCAATATTGCACAATTTAACGATACAAATTCACTGGCTCAAAACAAAAAATTTGACAGCAAAGTTAATCAAGTATTTAACTTTGATCTACTATATCCTAATGAAAAATCATCAGAATTTATTTTATCATTAATGAGTCGCCCCAATACAATCAAGAAAGAAAAAGGTAAAGCTTCTTATGCAGATTCATGTCAGCTCGGTGCTTGTGATGATTACAAAGTAAGATTAATTCAATTTGCTGGCAGACCATTGATATTCGTCTTGAAAACCAGAAAAAATGTGAGCGTTTATTATAATGGGATTTTAATGATTGAAGAAATGGATAGTATATATGACTTTTTAAATCGTTACTCAAGAATCGGTGACATGTCTCTGGATGATAAAATATTTTTTGTTAAAGAATCAAATTTAGCATCCGATTAGCAGCAAGTACACATGGTTACCCCCCTACCAGTGATAAAAGAGGTATTATCACTGGTTATTATCAGCTTTATTCGCAATAAATTGATTAAAAATGCTTTTTTAGATTTCTATAGGCGTTACCGTCAAATTACAATCTGAAGTTAAAGGTCCATTCCCAAAAGAAAGAAATGCTAAAGCCCTAGTGTCATCATTAAGAGCTGAATGAGCAATACCAATTGATTGATAATTATCCTCGGATTCACTTTTAACCCAACCTAAATATTCACCAAATCCGATTTCGACTTGTAACGCCCTAATTTCTCCGCTATCACGCTCAAAAGAGGTTCCACTAAACGCATCTGGTACTCGACATAGTGACTTTAAGGAAGAAAAAGCCTCTTCTTTTTCAGTCATTGAAGAATCACTAGAATATAATGTTGTTAAGGCTTCTTTTGCTGCTACACGATCCGTTCTGAAAATAAGATCTGATAAATAATCTAACGCTTTCGATACCTTACTTTCAACATCACCATTTTTAATGCTTTCAATTTCATTATGACTAATCGTATTAACAAAAGGTAAATGACCACTTAATTCTAATCCAGACAAAATCAATCCCCCATAAAAAACGTAGACTTTAGTCTACCCCTCATATTTCCTATATTCTTCTTAAAAAAAACATATTTGTCATATTTCTACATATAAAATAGAAAAACATCTCCCTTACTAGGCCACTACACTAGGGTTTTATGCCCATCCCCTACCAGTGATAAAGAGATAATATTACTGGTAGGAAATATGGCTTAATGCACCCAATCTTCGTAGTTAAGCCCTTCAACCCTCTTAAACTCACGAGTATTATTGGTAACGAGTACGCACTTTGTTGCTATGGCATGACCTGCTATGGCGGTGTCATTGCCACCAATCGACGTACCTTTCGACATTAATTGCTTCTTAACCTCAGTCGTGGCATCTACCACCTCTTTATCCCAATGTAATGTCTGCCTACAAATTTACACTGCTCCTGTAATAATAACGCTATCGCCGATAGGTGTTAACCCAAGTGATATCTAGGTATCTCTCTTAACGAATATTATTTGCAATGCTTTGGTTTGTATTATGTGACAGTGGATCCTGTGAGGATGGAAAAACTGTGGAGGAGGTGCTTATTATAGAGTTAATCATCATCATATATGTATTATCTAAATTATAAACTTCTCCTTCAGACATGATAGACTCTTGAAAACGATTCGTTGTTTCTCCTATTAATCCTTCTATTTGATTCAAATGTCCATAGACAGCGATCACTAAAGGTAAATCATAACGGCTAACTTGATTACCTTCATTTATCATTTTTAAAGTAGACCCCGCCTGAGTAACCATAGAGTTTGTCATCTCAATATATGAACGTAACATGTTTTTTATCATTACAGGATCCATAGTAGATTGACTATCTATCGCTATATTTGAGACCTCTTCACTCAACGTTGCAAGGCTACTACCAAGCTGATTAAATGTATATTGTGCGTCGCTCATATTAATATTCATATTATTTAGAAATAATTTTGCAAATTCTGCATCTACTAATGGTATCTGCTGTTGCTGTGGTATCTGCTGTTGCTGTGGTATCTGCTGTGATGTTATTGATCCCGCATAAGTTGCACCGCTCATTGTTAACAAACCAAAACAAACTAACCTTTTCAAGATATACATACCAACCCCTTATTATTTATAGTAAATATAGATAAATCCCTGTATCACACAAAACCTAAACTTTAGTCTTACTTGGTATTATGCTCATCTTGAAAATTATAAATATCAGGTCTTTCCCTTATTTTTAAAAATAGCGAAGTATAAATGCTATTTGGAGACTATATACAAATCTCCAACATTGATGATTATGGCATCTAGTAACATAGTTAATTTGAGCACTACAGGTACACCTCTAAATTGAACGTGACCTTTTCCATTAGCTTTTCTAAAGATATAGCTTTATTCGACTTACTCAGCTTCCAAAGTGTGGAACTGATTTTGGGGCATAAATGCGTCAAACTCTACCAGTGATAAACACGGGTTATCGCAGGTAGCACACAGGGCTTTGATATTAGCGCTACCAGAATAGATAAAAACAACGCTAATTGAAAAATGGAATGAATCGTATCAATTAAACCACGTCACTGAATATCGAAAGAATGAGGAATAAAGTGTTGACCTTGTATGGACAACACTTTGATTCAACTTTTATATCAGCCTGTGTTTCAATCACTATTTCAGCCTTTATGTCACCCTATTTAACAATAAAAGATGTAACACATGGCATCGTCACTTCATATTCATCGCTGTTACCCGAGACTAAACTCACTGTATAAAGCCCTGGGGCTGAATAACTGTCGGTTTTTAAATTAAATGCCCACTTATTGCCTTTATAAATAAACATATTACCCGTCGATGCTAGAGCTTTTTGGGCTTTCCCTACCCCCAAAACATCGGCACTCACATCCACAGCTTCAAGGTGCATCTCATCTGTCACCGAAGGGGTATACATCACTTGGACAACAGGGGGGGCAGAGACATCATCTTGTTCCAATACCTGACCATCATTATCTTCAAGTGTCGCGCGTAATGGTAATACCCTGTGCCGGTTCATTTTCATGATCTTATGGTGCTTATTGTTTAGAGGCGTATTAAAGCCTACACAGGTATAACTGGCCAGTGCTTCAACATAAGTCACCGCCTCAGGAATAAACATCCCTGCCGCGCAGGACCCGACTGACATAGATATGGTGCCGTCATCATTGATTGTTGTTGTCCCTGGTGCTGTGCATTCACCAGTATTCCTCTCAAGCTGAGAATCAATCAGCACTAATCGAGTGAAAGAGCAAGGCCCTTCAGGGCCGTTGCAGGGATAAGTCCCCTCGACCGCTTCTAAAGAAAAAGACAACAAATCTTTAGTGTCAGGATCCAGCGCCCAATTCATGGAACGAATATTTTCTTCGGTATAATCATATAAACTCAGTGATACGCCGTTAGCACTCTCTCCAGCATCAGTTGGAAAAACAATGTTTCCAAGCATTTCACCGTCGCTATTTAAGATATTTTTTTCTGAAGTCGCAAATGCCGTACCTATCATAACGAGGCAAATGACAATAAAAATAACTTCACGAAAAATCGTTCTACTTATATGGCTTTTTTTCATTTTCATTGCCTCTCATTATGTTAAAGTAAGCTTTACCCTCCTTGTAACCAAGATTTCAACCTTTTGTGAGAAAAAAGATTAACCGACATAATGCATTAACACATCAATCTCAAGTATGAAACCTACCCTAGCCATTTGGCTCCTTTAACAATCTAAACTCATCCTTTTGGGCTATTAGCAAGTCCCGAACCATAACCTCATCTAAAAATGCTCCCAATGCGCAAAATACCCATTACACACTAAAATTTGCTAGAATAGGCGAAGATTATCTTGTTATTACTCTGCCTTAGGTAAAATTTAAAGCAGATAAAATTTTGATCTTAATCAATGTTTTACTCAAGTAATTGCCGTATGATGATGAAATAACATATTTTTATCATTTAATGTTAAATCAGCCGAGGAATATAGGCATGGCTCTGATTGGAAAGCCGAAACCCGATCCAACTTTGGAATGGTTTTTATCACACTGTCACCTTCATAAGTATCCATCCAAGAGCACATTAATCCATGCAGGAGAAAGTTCAGATACCCTTTATTATATTGTTAAGGGCTCTGTGGCCGTCTTGATCAAAGACGAAGAAGGCAAGGAAATGATCCTCTCTTATTTAAATCAAGGAGATTTTATTGGCGAGCTAGGCCTGTTTGAAGAACAAGCCGAACGAACAGCTTGGGTTAGAGCAAAACAAGCCTGTGAAATTGCTGAAATATCCTATAAAAAATTTAAGCAACTCATTCAAGTCAATCCTGAAATCCTCATGAAGCTTTCAGCACAAATGGCTTACCGTTTACACAGTACCAGTCAAAAAGTGGGAGACTTAGCTTTCTTGGATGTGGCTGGGCGTATCGCACAAACCTTATTGCATTTAGCCAAACAGCCTGATGCCATGACCCATCCAGATGGCATGCAAATTAAAATTACACGCCAAGAGATAGGTCAAATTGTCGGCTGCTCACGAGAAACAGTAGGCCGTATTTTAAAAATGCTGGAAGAGCAGAACCTCATTCAAGCTCACGGTAAAACTATCGTGGTATACGGCACTCGATAACATAAATATAAAAAAGGGATAAACAACGATTTTTATCCCCTTTTTAATACGCACAACTCACGTCTAGTTCACTCTTGCTTTATCCAATACGTCACATAACGCTTTCACCCCTAATAAAGTACGCGGTGAAGGGCGATGTAATAAGTCAGCGTTCAACTGATAAATATGATGATGTTTTACTGCTGGGATTTCTGGCCATCGAGACCAATCAACACCAAGCACATTACCTTCATCTTGGCTTTGTAAAATAACCTCAGGCGCTTTGAGTAACACAGATTCGACACTCACTTGAGGGTATTCATTTTTTGCATCATAAAAAACATTTTGTCCATGACACACCGCAATAATTTGCTGTATCCAACTATCTTTAGCCACCGTCATTAATGGCGTTGACCATAACTGATAAAAAACTGTTATGCCTTTCTTAGGTGCATTCTCCTCTTTTAATATCGTTAACCTTTGCCTGTAATCTGTTGCGACTTGATGAGCTTGTTTTGTGTGCCCTGTCAACTCACCTAAACGCTCTATATCATCCGCTACCTCCATTAGCGTTTTAGGATCGCTATTGACTAAATCAAAGCCAAGGCCTGACAAACGCGTCAGCGCTTCTTGGTTACTCCCCCCTTGCCACGTCACGATGAGATCGGGATCCAGCTCAATAATTTTTTCGATTTGAAGCCCGTAATAACCACCGACTCTAGGGATTTTTTTAGCCGCTTCAGGATAGTCACTGCTATCGCTAGTCCCCACAATGGCGTCACCTGCACCAATTGCGAACAAAATTTCAACAGCGTGAGGCGATAAAGCCACAACGCGTTTAGCGGGCTCTTTTACCAATGTAGCCCCCACAGCACAGTGGGTAGAAAACAGCGCTAAAAAACCGACTATCAGAAAATAACGCAGCCATGACATTAGGTACACGATAATGTTGTTCATGTGTCTAATAATCAAAGCCAGGTTGGGCCTTAACACCGGCCTCAAAGGCATGTTTAATGGGTTGAACCTCACTCACCGTATCCGCCAATTCGATAATTTGCCGATGGCATGCTCTACCTGTCACAATAACATGCTGCATCGAAGGACGATTTTTCAAAGCATTAATCACACGTTCAACGTCTAAATAGTGATAACTGACCATATACGTCAACTCATCAAGCATCACAAGATCAAGGCTGGGATCATTTAATAACACTTCAGCCGCTTCCCAAGCTTTCAATGCAGCTTGTGTGTCTTTTTCTTTATCTTGAGTCTCCCAAGTAAAACCGGTTCCCATCACATGGAATTCAACCCCCGCCCCCTCAAGTAACGTCCGCTCACCGCACTCCCAGTTCCCTTTAATAAACTGCACCACGGCCGCTTTCTTACCGTGACCAATCGCCCGCGCCACCGTGCCAAAACCCGATGTCGACTTGCCTTTTCCATTACCGGTTAATACCAGCAAGATACCTTGCTCTTTTTGGGCGTTAGCAATTTTAGCATCAACGCCTGCCTTCACTTTTTGCTGTCTGGCTTTATGCCGCTGGGCTTTTATCTCATCTCTGTGTTTATCATCTTGCGTATTGCTCATGTTTGAGTTCATCTCTGAATGGTTTTTCATTTGTTGCCTTACTATTGTCAAAAGCTGTTAGATAAAACAATGATTACATCAAATCGATACACTAAAAGGTCGCGATAGTTGCTAAGTCTAGATGTTGCTCTAACACATCCGCTAATCGTTCCAGTTGCTGTGCTTTAATGGCATCCACATCAAGCGGTGTCACATCACGCATTCCCGCCCATTTGAGCACAAGTGTTGCCGCTTCAGGACTATCAAATAGCCCATGCACATAAGTGCCTAATACTTGGTTGTCATTAGATAGGAATCCATCTTTTATCTGCCTATGCTGCGCTTCTCTCTCATCACTGACATTATCACAGGACTGCTCATAAAAAGAGACAGGCTGCATACCTTGGGCTAATAATCGTGTTTCGCCACAATGGATCTCATACCCCTTAAAAACCGCTTGCTCATCCAACAATCGAATTTGCCCTCTAACTTGCGTTAATTTTTTAGTATTCGTTAACTGAGTCGTAATAGGCAATAAATTTAACCCCAAGCTCTCACCTTTCTCACTTTCTACGCCATTAGGGTCATGAATATCCCTTCCTAACATTTGATAGCCACCGCAGATCCCAAGTACTTTACCTCCATAACGTAAATGCTGCTGAATATAGCTATCCCAGCCTTGCATTTGCAAACTCGCTAAATCATCACGCACACTCTTACTGCCCGGTAAAATAATCAAATCCGCTTGTGGAAAAGAAGCGGCATCTACAGGCGTTTGAATAGACACATAAGAGAAAGCAATATTTGGGTGTAAACGTAAAGGATCAAAGTCGGTATGATTGCTGATCCTTGGATAAACGAGCACGACGACTTTAAAGTGAGCAAGGGTTTTCTTAGGCGCATTGATTAAGGCGTCTTCAGCTTCAAGATGTAAATCTTGCAAATAAGGTAATACCCCTAATACAGGCTTATTCGTATAAGATTCTAGCCAGTCGATCCCCGATTGCAGTAAACTGATATCCCCTCGAAAGCGATTAATCACAAAGCCTTTTACTCTGGCTTGCTCACTTTCACTCAGTAACGCCAATGTTCCCACTAAGTGAGCAAACACACCGCCTTTATCAATATCCGCAATAATGATCACAGGGCAATCTACGGCCTCTGCGAACCCCATATTGGCAATATCTCCCTCACGTAAATTAATTTCAGCAGGACTCCCCGCCCCTTCAATGACCACCCATTGATATTGCGCCGTTAAGCGAGAAAATGAATCCAAAACCGCATTCATCGCTAATGCTTTATAACCTTGGCTATCAGGACCAAAAAACGCTTGGGCCTCTAATGCCAATAAAGCTTTTCCCTGTACAATCACTTGAGAACAGGTATTGGAACTCGGTTTTAATAGAATAGGATTAAAATCCGTATGAGCCTCAAGTCCACAAGCATAAGCTTGCAATGCTTGTGCGCGGCCAATTTCGCCGCCATCACACGTTACCGCGCTGTTGAGGGCCATATTTTGAGGTTTAAAAGGCGCAACCTTTACCCCTTTTCGAGACAGAACACGGCACAATCCAGCGACTAAAGTGCTTTTTCCTGCATCAGACGTTGTACCCTGTACCATTATCATTTTGGCAGAATGCATTTTTGCACTTTTTTCCACAATACATCTCTTTTATTTTAGCTGCTGAGGTAATCCAGCGGTGATCAACATGACAGGTTCAGCCCGTTTATCCGATATCTTGATATAACCCACTCACTTCATTCATTCATCCATTCATTCATTCATTACCATTGATCCCTCAATCTCAGCAATAATCGATACAATAACAGCTCATGATCATGGCTAATATGAAACTAATCCCCACCTTTTAGATGCTGAGGTAATCCAGCGGTGATCAACATGACAGGTTCAGCCCGTTTATCCGATATCTTGATATATGGTGTAACCAATCCGCTTCATCCATTACAATGGATTCCTAAATTTCATTAATAATCATGGCTAATATGAAACTAATCCCCACCTTTTAGATGCTGAGGTAATCCAGCGGTGATCAACATGACAGGTTCAGCCCGTTTATCCGATATCTTGATATATGGTGTAACCAATCCGCTTCATCCATTACAATGGATTCCTAAATTTCATTAATAATCAACACAATAACAGTTAATGATCATGGCTAATATGAAACTAATCCCCACCTTTTAGGTGCTGAGGTAATCCAGCGGTGATCAACGTGACCCGTTCTGCAAGCTGCGCGATATCTTGATGTAACCAACCCGCTTCATCAATAAAACGCCGATTAATCTCTCCCATAGGAACAATACCTAAACCCACTTCATTACTCACCAAAATCAGCTCTCCATCCACTTGGGTTAATGTCTGTAAAAAGTCTGCTTTTACTTGCGACCAGTGCCGTTCATTATGTAATAGCTGGTTGGTTAACCACAAGGTCAAACAATCAACTAAAATGACGCTATTCGGCGACATATGATCAACTAAACCTTGACTCAACAACAAAGGGCACTCAATGACTTGCCACTGCACTCCACTTTGACTTCGTGTCATTTTATGCTGAGCTATTCGCTGAGCCATTTCATCATCTAAGGCTTGAGCCGTGGCAATATACACACTATCACGCCCTTGCTCACTAAAATCATACACTAAAGATTCTGCAAAACGGCTTTTTCCACTGCGAGCTCCACCTAAGATGAAGTGGATCAAAATGGCATACAAAAAATGAGTAAAACAAAATAACAAGTTAACTCACTCACCTGTTGCGCAGCCCCTAAAGTATCACCCGTATAACCACCTATTTGGCCTCGAAAAAAGGCGACTAATAATATTCGAACCATCAACAAAGATAACACTAAAACCACTGCTTGCCAGAGATCAACAAAGAGTAAAGCCAATACCGCTGTAAGTAATAAAATCAAGAGTTCATTTAGACTCTGAAATTGTGCTAAAGGCTTTACCTTGCTGTCCTTTTCATCTCGCACATACTTTTCACTAAAAATCAGGCTCGCTGCCAAAACACGGCTTAAGCAATGGGCAATAATAAAAGCCACCATGACTCGGTTGGGATCAAATAGAGCAATTTCAGTCAGCAGTTGCCATTTAAAGAGTAAAGCAAACACTAACGCAAGCGCACCGTAACTGCCTAAACGCGAATCTTTCATAATATTTAATTTTTCAGCTGCGCTCCAAGCACCACCAAATCCATCGGCGGTATCGGCTAAGCCATCTTCATGAAAGCCACCGGTGATCACAACACTGGTTATCATAGACAACACGATCGCAATCGACACTGGTAACCAATAAGCGGTTATCGCAAACACGCTGGCGCACACTCCGCCAACGAGTAGCCCAACCAAGCCAAAATACCGACTCGCTTGATTTAATCTATCAGTATCAATCTCAATCCAAGAAGGAATAGGTAACCGTGTTAAAAAGCCCATCGCAATAAAAAATAAGCACAACTGTTTTTTGCAGAAATTCATCGCTTTCTCATTATCTTTAATATAACTGAATAGGTTGAGCAAAATCATTTGAAATCGATCAATTTAATCTATCTTTATCCCCAAATCTGTTAGTTCCGCCATTTGGTTATAAAAATGACTCGCCGCCTGAATAAGAGGTAAAGCCAATGCCGCTCCCGTGCCCTCTCCTAACCTCATATCGAGTGCTAATAGGGGTTTTGCATCTAAATAATCTAATAAAATAGCGTGTCCATACTCGTGAGACTGATGCGCAAAAATCATATAATCCCTCGCATTAGCATTAATGTTAACCGCAGCCAATGCTGCCACAGTGGCAATAAATCCATCAATAACCACCAACATTTGCCTTTGTGCGGCAGCCAAGATGGCTCCTGTCATTTGCACAATTTCAAAGCCTCCCACACAAGCAAGAATATGAACAATATCGGTACACTCAGCTTGGTGTAATGCTAACCCTTGTTCAACAACTTGAATTTTACGCGCAAATTTTTCATCATCAATCCCAGTACCTCGTCCCACGCATTCCTTGGCTGTCATTTTGAGTATACTGGCCATGATGGCTGAAGACGAAGCCGTATTACCTATGCCCATTTCACCAAAAGCAATAAGATTACACCCCCGTTGATGATGAAAGTCGACTCGTTGGCTCGCCATATCAAATCCGTCATATACATCATCAATACTCATGGCTTTTTTTAAATGAAATGGCTGAGTCCCTGCACCGAGGCGCTGCTGTATCAAACTGGGCCATGACGCCAATGGCGATAAAATGCCACAGTCAATCACCTCGAGTCCAAAACCCACTTGATGGCAGAACACATTAATAGCGGCGCCTCCACTAATAAAATTCATCACCATTTGCTGTGTCACTTCACTTGAAGCGATAGAAATATTCGCTTGACTCACCCCATGATCGGCAGCAAACACTAACATTTGGGGCTTAACAATCTGAGGATTATCTTTACCCAATACCTGTGCCACTTGCAAAGCCAATGGCTCTAGCTGACCTAAAGACGAAGGTGGTTTCGTTTTCATATCAATTCTGTATTGAATCTCCTTATCATGAGTACGGCAAACAGGCGGTATATCAAACATAGATCCTCTCACTTTTTCACGATGATTAACCCTCTTGTTGACGAGTTTTTAATACAAACAAGAAAAATAAACTGCCAATCACTGCAGTAATTATGCCTACAGACAGTCTAGCGATAGTGCTTGATAACTCAACAAGGTTCTCGCTAAAACATCAACGACATCAACATCAACCCAAATCATCTATATTCACTGATAATCACTGATATTCACCCCTCTTGTTGGCGAGTTTTTAATACAAACAAGAAAAATAAACTGCCAATCACTGCAGTAATTATGCCTACAGTTATGCCTACAGACGGTCTAGCGATAGTGCTTGATAACTCAACAAGGTTCTCGCTAAAACATCAACGACATCAACATCAACCCAAATCATCTATATTCACTGATAATCACCCCTCTTGTTGACGAGTTTTTAATACAAACAAGAAAAATAAACTGCCAATCACTGCAGTAGTTATGCCTACAGACAGTCTAGCGATAGTGCTTGATAACTCAACAAGGTTCTCGCTAAAACATCAATGACATCAACATCAACCCAAATCATCTATATTCACTGATAATCACCCCTCTTGTTGGCGAGTTTTTAATACAAACAAGAAAAATAAACTGCCAATCACTGCAGTAATTATGCCTACAGTTATGCCTACAGACGGTCTAGCGATAGTGCTTGATAACTCAACAAGGTTCTCGCTAAAACATCAACGACATCAACATCAACCCAAATCATCTATATTCACTGATAATCACCCCTCTTGTTGGCGAGTTTTTAATACAAACAAGAAAAATAAACTGCCAATCACTGCAGTAGTTATGCCTACAGACAGTCTAGCGATAGTGCTTGATAACTCAACAAGGTTCTCGCTAAAACATCAATGACATCAACATCAACCCAAATCATCTATATTCACTGATAATCACCCCTCTTGTTGGCGAGTTTTTAATACAAACAAGAAAAATAAACTGCCAATCACTGCAGTAATTATGCCTACAGGTAACTCTTGATAACTCAACAAGGTTCTCGCTAAAACATCAACCCAAATCATAAAAATTCCGCCTAACATTCCCGTTAACATCAAAGACAATTGACCTGGAAATACTAAGCGCACAATATGCGGGATCATTAATCCAACAAAGCCAATGCCACCACAAGAGGCCACTAAGGTCGCCGTAATGACAGAGCAAAGGATTAACATACCAATTCTTAAAAAAGAAACGTTAATCCCTAAAGTATGGGCCGTTTCATCCCCCATTTTCATGGCTATAATAGAGCGTTGAAACAACAATATAATGGCAGTACAAAACACCACGACCAAAGTCGGCAACATGAGCACTGACCATGTGGCTTTAGCAAAACTCCCTAAACTCCAAAAAAGCACCGATGCCGCCGCTTGAGGAGAAGAAAAATACAACATCAAACTGCTTAACGCACCAAACATAAAAGACACGGCCACGCCTGAAAGCAACATACGTTCCACTTGCCGCCCCACATCTTTACCACACATGTTCAATACAATAAACACAGATAATCCAGCACCAATTAACGCACCGGTAGGCAATCCTATCCAAGTTAACCCGAAATGAGACAAAACACCTTGTTGCAACAATGTCAGTACCACAACAGCACCAAAAGAAGCCCCTGAAGAAATACCAAATAAATAAGGATCAGCCAAGGGGTTACGCGTCACCGTTTGCAGTACACTACCCGCAATCGACAGCCCGGCTCCCGCAATAAACGCCAACACGACTCGAGGTAATCTCAGCTCCATAATAATCCGATCTTTCAACCCTAACGTTTCATTGATACCCAATAAATGAAAATTCAAACTCTGGATCACATCCACAATACGAATATCTGCCGCACCAAAACTGGTTGCCGATAACAAGGAAAAAACAGCAATAAGTAATCCTAAAGGGATCCCAAATAAACGCAAAAAACGTTTGATGAATTGACTAAGTAATAACATTTATCGAATGGTTTTCCTTATCATGTTCACAAGAATACTCATTGCCATAACCATAAAAATAACAAATAAGTGGCTTACCATGCTGTGGATGAGGGTGCACTTCACAACACACATCAAATACGCGAGAAATAGTCGATTCAGTCAATACTTTGTCAGGCGAGCCTTGAGCAATTAATTCCCCCTTCTCTAGCAACACCAATGAATCACAAAGAGCGCTCGCCAAATTTAAATCATGAATAGAAATAATCACACTGATATTCAGTGAGCGCAATAATTCAAGAATTTGAATTTGATATCGCACATCAAGATGATTGGTCGGTTCATCTAAGATGAGTAACTGAGGATCTTGCACTATTGCTCTGGCAATCAAAGCCCGCTGTTTCTCTCCTCCCGATAAGGACTCAAACACTTGAAGGGCTTTATCCAAAAGCCCAACTTTATCTAATGCCTGATCAATCGCCGCATCATCAAGCAACGTATGCCCATCAAATAGGCTTTTATGAGGTGTTAAACCTAACGCCACCAATTGCCGCGTTGTCATATCAAAATGCTGAGGCGTATCTTGTAGCACCACAGCCACTTTTTGAGCAAAAGCCTTGGATGTGAACGTCGAGATATTCTGATTAAAAAGCGCAATATACCCAGATGTCGGCTTTAAATAACGATATAGGCACCGCAAAAGGCTGGATTTTCCAGCGCCATTGGGCCCGATAATACCCAAAACTTCTCCTTCTTGAAGATTGAAATGGATATCAGATAAAACAGGCTGAGCATTTACCTGCCAATGCAATCCATGAACCGACAGCGCATTTTTTTCTTGATTTTTAATATTACTCATCAATTAACAATACCTTAGCGGTAACAAGTAGATAGAAGCCATAGCGCACCAATAAACAATGATACTGTCAATTAGGCCAATGCAGTCGAGAATAAAATTGCCTGTGTTCTACTTGGTGGACATTGTGTTCATCCTCCCCATCGTTTTTAACATGCACTTCAACATTAACCGTAGCACCATAACCTAAAGCCAGTTGACTATAAATACCTGCACAACGTTTAACGCCTAATACTCGCGACATGATGTGTCGAATCACACCACCGTGTGCAACCACCAGTACTCTTCTTCCCTTAAAGCACTCTAATAACTGTTGCCAAGCATTATCGACTCTATGTTCAAACATCAACATAGGCTCCCCATTAGGAGGTGTTTCGTTCCAAGGATCGCGCCAATAACGACTTAAAGCCGGTTCAAATGTGGCGTATAGTTCATCGAAAGTTCGCCCATCCCAGTCACCAAAATCCATTTCTTTTAAGCCATCATACACACGCAATTCAATGCCTTTTTGCACATGTAGTTGATGAGCAAATTCTATACAGCGACGTAAAGGTGAGCTGACAATCACATCTGGATCTTGTGGCAATTTTTCTATTGCCCTTTGCATTTGTACAAAGCCATTGGAAGAGAGAGGCACATCCACCCTTCCCCTCAAAATATGACCTCCCTGACACTCTCCATGTCTCAATAAATAAAGATCTGTTTTCATGACGCTCACCTCCCCCTATCTTTATTGAGCATAACGCTTCCCCCACCAACGAAACATAAACACCACAATAAATACAAATTAAAAACAATAAAACGACGATTAAAACCACCCCATCATGTTAACTCTTGCACTTTAAGGATAAATTCACGTAGTATGGACGTCTATACGTATAAATGTCTAAAGTAAATCGCAGTCTTTACGGTGTAACCTTATCTAAGCGAGTAAACTTACCCATAAACGTGATAATCAAGTTTACTCAAAAACAATCTAATATTGATAAGGCTTGTCTTTACCCCGTACCCAAATAGGAATGAATCATGGCAGCACAATCCTCAACATTAACCCATCCCACTCCTTCAGCAACTCACTTAGTTGATAAAACAGCCCAGCTGAAAAAACAACTTAACAATGGGATCTTAATGCTTGATGGTGCCATGGGAACCATGATCCAAGATTATCAGTTTGAAGAATCCGACTTTAGAGGTGAGCGCTTCAAAGACTGGCCCAGTGATGTCAAAGGCAATAATGATTTATTAGTTCTCACCCAAGCCGATACCATTAAAAAAATCCATAAAGATTATTTACTCGCTGGCGCCGATATCATTGAAACCAACACCTTCAATGCGACTCGGATTGCCATGGCCGATTACGACATGCAGGCATTATCAGCAGAGATTAACCTAGAAGGTGCCCGCCTTGCCAAAGCCGCCGCAATAGAAGTCATGGCAGAAACAGGCCGTGAATGCTATGTCGCTGGTGTACTCGGCCCGACTAACCGTACTTGCTCTATTAGCCCTGATGTGAACGATCCTGGGTTTCGAAATGTCAGTTTTGATGAATTAGCCAATGCTTATATTGAGTCCATTAATGCGCTTATCACAGGTGGCGCTGATATCATCATGGTTGAAACCATCTTTGATACCCTCAATGCCAAAGCTGCGCTGTTTGCCATTGAAACCGTATTTGAAACCTTAGGGGCTCGTTTACCCATTATGATCTCTGGCACCATTACTGATGCCTCAGGCCGGACATTAACAGGACAAACCACAGAAGCCTTTTACAATTCACTTCGCCACGTTAAGCCACTCTCTATTGGTCTGAACTGTGCGTTAGGCCCCAAAGAACTGCGTCCTTATGTGGAAGAGCTCTCAAAAATAGCAGAATGTTTTGTTTCAGCTCATCCCAATGCAGGCTTGCCAAATGAATTTGGTGGATATGATGAAACGCCTGAAGAAATGGCTGAGGTCATTCAAGAATGGGCAGCTGAAGGCTTTTTGAATATTGTCGGGGGCTGCTGTGGCACCACGCCTGCCCATATTAACGTTATTCGAGATGCCGTCATTAAACATTCGCCACGCTCAATTCCTGATTTACCCATAGCATGCCGTCTGTCAGGATTAGAACCGCTCAATATCGATGAAGACTCCTTATTTTTAAATGTCGGTGAACGGACCAATGTCACAGGCTCGGCACGTTTTTTACGCCTTATTAAAGAAGGTGAGTTTGAAACCGCATTAGATGTGGCCCGTGAACAAGTGGAAAATGGGGCGCAAATTATTGATATCAACATGGATGAAGGCATGCTTGATGGCGTTGAAATGATGCACAAATTTTTAAATCTCGTCGCCTCAGAGCCTGACATTTCTCGCGTGCCTATTATGATTGACTCGTCTAAATGGGAAGTCATTGAAGCGGGACTTAAATGCATACAAGGCAAAGGGATCGTCAATTCCATCTCCCTTAAAGAAGGGGAAGATAAATTTATCGAGCAAGCTAAACTGGTCAAACGCTATGGCGCCGCTGCCATTATTATGGCGTTCGATGAAGCAGGGCAAGCGGATACCAAAGCCCGCAAAGTGGAAATATGCACCCGTGCTTATCGCGTACTGGTTGATAAAGTCGGCTTTCCTCCCGAAGATATTATTTTTGACCCGAACATTTTTGCCATTGCCACTGGGATTGAGGAGCATGATAATTATGCGGTTGATTTCATCGAGGCCACACGTGAAATTAAGCAAACATTACCTCATGCCATGATCTCAGGGGGTGTCTCTAACGTCTCTTTTTCATTTCGTGGTAATAATCCTGTACGTGAAGCCATACATGCTGTCTTTTTATACCATGCCATTCAAGCGGGTATGGACATGGGCATTGTTAATGCCAGTCAGTTAGCGATTTATGATGACATCGATAATGAATTAAAACAGCTGGTTGAAAATGTAGTACAAAATTTACCTTGCCCTGTTAGCGACTCATCCAATACCGAACAGTTGTTAGAAGTCGCTGAGAAATTTAGAGGCGATGGCAATCACGTTGCCAAAAAAGAAGATTTAGAATGGCGTCACTTACCTGTCAATGAGCGCTTGGCTCATGCGCTGGTCAAAGGGATCACAGAATTTATTGATGAAGATACCGAAGAAGCAAGACAGCAAGCCAGCCGTCCATTGGATGTGATTGAAGGGCCTTTAATGGACGGCATGAACATTGTCGGTGACTTATTCGGCTCAGGAAAAATGTTTTTACCTCAAGTGGTCAAATCGGCGCGGGTCATGAAAAAAGCCGTTGCTTATTTAAATCCCTACATTGAACTTGAAAAAGTCGAAGGGCAATCTAACGGTAAAATATTAATGGTGACAGTAAAAGGCGATGTCCATGATATTGGTAAAAATATTGTCGGTGTTGTCTTAGCTTGTAATGGTTATGAAGTCATTGATTTAGGCGTCATGGTCCCCGTTGAGAAAATCATTGAAACCGCCAAAACTGAAAATGTCGACATTATCGGCATGTCGGGTTTGATCACCCCCAGCCTCGATGAGATGGTTCACAATGTCAAAAGCTTTTATAAAGCAGGGCTCACTATTCCTTCCATTATCGGCGGCGCAACCTGTTCGAAAATTCACACAGCAGTCAAAATCGCTCCCCATTCACCCACAGGTGCCATTTACATTGCCGATGCATCACGTGCGGTCCCTATGGTCTCTAAGCTCATTAGCAATGAAACACGCCAAGCCACCATTGATGAAGCCTATGGCGAATACCAAGCAATGCGTGATAAGCGCAATGCTCAAACCAAACGTAAAGTCATCACCACCATTGAAAAAGCACGGGAAAATCGCTGCCAACACAACTGGGAAAACTATACCCCCTTTGTACCCAATCAATTAGGCCGTCAAGTGTTTGAAGATTATCCACTGGAAGATTTGGTTGAGCGTATCGACTGGACGCCTTTTTTTAGAAGCTGGGAACTCCATGGGCATTTCCCTAAAATTCTTGAAGATAAAGTTGTCGGTATTGAAGCGAAAAAACTCTACGGCGACGCGCAAACCATGCTGAAAAAAATCATTGATGAGAAGTGGTTAACCGCCAAGGCAGTGATTGGACTCTTCCCTGCCAATACCGTTAATTTTGATGATATCGAACTGTATACCGATGAGTCACGCAGCACACTTGAAATGACCACACATCACTTGCGTATGCAAATTGAACGCGTGGGCAATGACAATTTCTGCCTCGCCGATTTCGTCGCCCCGAAAGAAAGCGGTGTGGCCGATTACATGGGCGGTTTTGCCGTGACGGCAGGTCATGGGATTGATGAACATGTGGCCCGTTTTGAAGCCGAACATGATGATTATAGCGCGATTATGCTTAAATGCCTTGCCGATAGACTCGCCGAAGCCTTTGCAGAGCGCATGCATGAGCGAGTGAGAAAAGAATTTTGGGGCTATGCCGCCGATGAAGTGCTAAATAATGAAGAGCTCATTCGAGAAAAATATAAAGGTATACGCCCAGCGCCAGGTTATCCCGCTTGCCCAGATCACACCGAAAAAGGCTTATTATGGGAGCTATTAAAACCCGATGAAGCCATTGGCCTTAATATTACAGAAAGCTATGCCATGTTTCCAACAGCCGCGGTGTCTGGTTGGTATTTTGCCCACCCCAAATCACGTTATTTTGGTGTCAGTAATATTGGCCGCGATCAAGTTGAAGACTATGCTGAACGTAAAAACATGAGTATTACTGAGGCCGAGCGTTGGCTCATGCCAGTCCTTGATTACGATCCTGAATAAAGAAAACGGGTGATTTAGAGCAATACCCAAGCTGAAAAGCATTGCCTGAATAACAGCCTTTAAACACTTTGAAATAAAGTTTTTTGCAATATTCGAGATAAACATTCACTCGAATATTGCAATTTAAGTCCATACCTTTCAAACATACTATTTTAAATACACAACCTTAAATACAAGACGTTAAATATACTTGGCAGCTTCGATAGAATCTCTATAGCAGACCTTCTGCCAACATCACTAACCTCAACGGGCTTGGCATATTATCGGGTCTTCCTTGATCAAGGCTCGCATTTCTTAAGGCCTTATATTCAGTGCGTTCTTGCTCTGAAGCATTGAAATAATCTTGATTATCCTCAAGACGTCCTGATCTGATATCCGCTAAAAAACTGGACAATGAACGATTATTTCCCATTTTGTTAAGCATAATATTATCCGCTTCGGTTCTTTCACCTTTAACGATATGCTCACATGGGTGTGATCCTAATTGCGTCTTTAAGGCTAACCGAGCTTGCTCACCTTCCTTAAGCCCTGAAAATGTTTCCGCAATATTAGGATCGGTCAAAGTAGTATTTTCTCCCGCCCCTAAATAGGTTAATAAAATATCCAAATTTCGACGATCGTTCATATCAAAATAGTGATAACCTGAATCTGTGACGACTTCAATACGTGGCAAACTGACAATATCCGACCGGCGACGATCGATAAAATCCAAGGGCTGGTCAATTCCTTCATCCACCATCTCGTCAGCTCCTAATTCAATACCTTTATCAATAATGACATCAGCAGTCATATCATGAACAGCACTGCCAACCCCGTTCAAAAGAGGATCAATTGCCAGATCAATAGCGTGCGCTTTACCTAGCCCTGTTAGCACCGTTGAAGCCGTTGCTTTAATCGCTAATTTCTCGGCAGTGTATTCATGATCAGCCGCTAAATTACTGGCAATATAACTGCCCAACTTATTGTCAACTTGATGATGTTTTAGTGCATTTGCAACACTTTGAAGTTGACCTTGCTTATTTCCATGAGACACCATGCCTCCCATCTGCACACCCGTTTTGATAATAGGTAAAACACTAGATGCAGCTCCTCCAGCTGACAGCGCTTTATCGGCGACATAAGCTCCACCTGAATCGGCCATAGTCAATGCACTATCGTCAGCCGACAAAGCCAAAGCCGATGCTTGTCCCTCTAACATGGCAATAAAACGAGGATCCTCACCAATTTTAACAAACAATGCTTGCATCTCTCTCGCTTGTTGTGGATCTTTTTGCAAACCGACCAAATTGGTTTTGACAAATAAAATATCACTAGGGGTCAATCTATGACCGCTGATTTGCTTGCCGTTTAACTGTTGTGTAGCTGCATCGCCAATTTCAGGAAAATCAGCTCGAACAAAACGAGCAAACATACTGTGTGCCGCCCCATTTTGAATTTGATAACGATCCTCGCTTTGACCATGGCTTCCCAATGCAGACACAATCTTATCGGCGATAACAGAGCCCGATCGAGTTCGAAATTTAGAGGCTATTTCAGGCTCTCCATGATTAATAATCACGCGATCATTTGATACATCTGCAAGCTTAAAAAACGACTCAGATTGAGCGGGAGAATGAATGTTTGTCGCACTAATATTTGGCATTGTAGCCTCCTTATAACAAATAGAAAGAAATAAAAAAACTTAATCGAATAAGTTTTAACGTAAAAAATATTCTGTATTACACAGGTAAAAAGAAAGGGTTACTGCTTTTATTCCCAGAACTGCTGCCTCGACTAGCCTCAACAAACAAATCTTTTTGACTTACAAGATTAACTATTTTTTCTTGCCATGTAATAACGGCCTGAGTTAATGAATTCAATATATTTTCAAACATCCCTTCATTCATCACTTCATCATTTATCGTTTTAAATAGGACCAATTTATATGTTTCGGGGTTAACACCAAAATGAAACTGATTGGTTTCCTGCCCAAAATAGGTTGCCGTCAGTAATCTTTTATATAAATCCAATTGATCATATTTAGATATATCAGTAACTTCTGAGAAAAATGTAATTAAGGTTTTATCATCGTTAATTTGAATGTGTATTTTACAGGTTTCATTCGTATGCAAACGTAAATAACCTTCCTGTTCAAAAGAAGAGGGGTCTAATTTAAAGTCCTTAATAAATTGATTTATAATATTCATCGAATTAATCATAAATAACACCTATGTTTTTTGTATCCATGAAAGTTATCACAATAAAAAATTATACGACTATCAAAAAAGTAAACATTTACAACTAAATTAAAACCACCGAATTTAATGTATGTTTACAAAAAGGATTAAATGAAAAACAAATAAAATACATAAAGAATAAAAAACCAATATGATTAATATCAAAAACATTGCAGTAACGACATTAAAATAAAAATCCCAGCCATTGACTCCTAGTGTATCAATATATAAAAGAATGTTTCTGTTACTTAGAATAATTAAAATTTATTCATATCATAAATCAGAGTGTAAATTTCCCCTTCAGAACTTCCTCCCCCTCCAATAGCAAACCTAAAATGGATGATTAATCATCACCCATGCATTTGTCGCCTCATTGGAATGAGCAATATCAGCCCTAACCACAATGCCAGCCGTTAATGCCCGCAATGAAAAGCCATAATCCACTTTTACATTCGACAGTAAATCCGTCGCCGAATAATGTTCCGCCACTCTACCCGCTTCCACAAAGCCCACCAATTGAAACCAATCTAAATGTAAGAAACGCAGCCAATTAATATCTTCAACAGGATTATATTTAAGGGTATAGCGATACTCTGCAGTGCCATAAATGGCCGATTGACTACTAAACCGATTTTGATCGTATCCTCTTAAACGGTAAAATCCCCCTAATGTCGCCCCCTCATTATAAGGTGCATTATCAATAATTTTTCGCCCGCCTTGGCCATCATATTCTAACGCCCATGACGGTGAATACCCAGTCCAAAAATTCAATGCGACAATTCGCTGACTGGCATATTCAGACTCGCCAAAAGAAAAATATTGGCTCATTTCAGCATCTAAAAATGTCCACTGATAATCCGAATCAAGCCAACTAATATCTTGTGAATAAGCAATATACTGACGATTACCTTGGCTGGGATTCACGGGGAAGTCAGTATTATCATATAGCAAGCCCAATTCAAGCGCCCGAATACTCCCATCAATTGGGTTACTGTCAAAGTCAAAACTCTGATAACGATTAAATTGCCGCAGCACCGCAATAGTGACTCCTGTCGACAGCGGATCCCATTTGCCTCCTCCAGTGGGCGATGAGACTAACAGACCATTTTTCAATCGATATGACATCAATGGGTTTTGCTTCGCTCTGCCAAGTGGTAACACATATTCTAACTTCACATCAAACCAATTAGATGCGCCATCGGCTTCTAAATATTGATCATTTGATGAGGCATTACTGCCTGGTAAAGGCGTACCCGCAGGCGTAAAGTCTAAACTTCCTCCAGTATATGCTCTTTGGTCAGGATAATAGCCAAAAAAACCGTACGCACTTAAATAAAAGCGCTCCGTTGCTGTAATACGATAATTCCAAACCCCTCCACCTGCACCTTGGCTTTCCTCACCCGCAAATGCCGTCGCGCCCATCGTCATTTGTTCTTGGAAAGCGCCTTTAAGCATGCCCCCTACCCCAAAATTTACCCCTAATGAGTCAGTACTGAACACATAAGGTAAAATCAACGTTTGGAATTTTTTACTTGAAGAATGCGATAAATCAATACGTGTTTTAACACTGGCCCCAGGTGCGGCTATACCCTTTGGTATTAACCACATCATTAATAATGAAACACTCAAAATCATGAGATAACATCGAACAAAGAGTACGCGCATAAGCACCATCAAGTCAGCCAACAATAAATTGAGTCACTTGATACTGCAATGCCTTATTGAACTCAGGTCATCAGCGACGGCTAAAAAAAGCAAGAGTATTCATCGGTATTCAAAATACATTGCTATACCCAAGATAGACCCTCTGGCTCACTCTCGCAAAGATGTCACTCTTCTTTTCCAAGTAAACCTGACACTTGATAAAGTAAATATCCCACCACAAAAGCCACCAATGGACACGCTTGATAAATTAAGGCTTCTAAGGGTCGATGATATGAGCCTTGAACAGGAGAAAAATAGAATAGTAATAGCGCAACAGTGATAGCGATAGTAGAAGATAATGTGATTTTAAAAAACGTACTCATGAATAATTCCTTTTATTCGATTCACACTAGGACTTAATCTCATGCCTAACAGGCATTGAGCACAGCTTGTGCTCTATCTTATTATCATATCAAAAATGAAATAACTTTTACCAGAAAAACTGCCGCAGCCCCTCACAATCTCATGATTTGATTGTGTTATTGACTAAAAAAAGTACTTACAAGCTTGTGAAGTCACTCAAATTAGCATTTTTCATAGTAGAATAGTTTTTCATTTGAAAGACATAAATAACATTATAAATCAAAATCATCAATAAATAACCTTCATCCTTATAACGTTAAAACGGAATATAAGTAAACATTTGTTACAAAAAAGATGAATACCTTAAATAAGGCTGAATAATAAATAGACAATCTATGAGTAAATGAAAATATTTATGTGAATTAATGTTTATTAATTATTAAAATTGACTGATTTAATTTGGAACATACATCTATCGAAGATGAACACTTGAAAATAATCTTTCATTCATTATATGGTGTATTAAATTAATGTAAGCGAAATAAATATTATTAAAGAACATGACTTAGATATAAATAAAAATAATAAACACCTAAATAAAGTGATACTAAAAATCAGAAAACCGAAAACCGTATAATATAAAACATAATAACCATGGAATAAAAATCAACAATAGGGAACACCTAAAAAATAATTACAATATTGATAAGCACACAAATTATAAAGAGGTTAGTTCATGACAAATAAAAAAATACTCTTATTTATACTGACATTTTTACTCTCTAATACAGCTTATTCTATGGTGCTAGGTGCTGATTCGGCTACTTATGATGGGAAAGGGGGGATCAATGTCACCTTAACACTAACAGGTGACAATGATGGAAAAGTCTGTATTGGGATCCCTTTTATTAAAATTATCCATAAATACATCTCTTGGGAAAATGATTATAGCCAAACAGATTGGACTGATGAAAATCAAGACAATACCATTGCTGGTTTCCCTGAAACTGGAGAAGAAGTCACTTGGAGTAAGAGTGAATACAATGATGATAATATGAAGTCATTATGTAAAAGTAAATCTGGCTCAGGTTCGATCAAAGAAGGAAGTGTTGAGGTCTTTAAATGGGATCAGCTGAGCACATGGCGAACCAATGCCCAAAATGCAGGGTTTGGTACGCAATATGCTGGTGTTATGCAAGTTAACATTCCCGCAGGCAGTAGCCTACTCAAGGGAAAAACCTTAGATATTACCGAGGATGTATTAGATTTAGAAGTCGATCTATATGCCACCATGATCAGGCGTAATAACGGTAATTATAAACAAACCAGTAAGGTCGCCGTCCCTATTACAATCTCAGGTGTCGATGATGTTGCTGTTATCCCCGATGGATGGAACTTTCCCGGTGTTATTGACGCCCCAGCTGTGTATGATATTTCAGACAATAATCGTATTGCCTGTTTATCCATTCAAGGCTCAGGGACTTGCCTTAAAGCCACCTCTTCAGATACAGAAAATGTCTTTCCCACCTCCATTACACGCACCGATGAGTATTTTGAAAACCTAACTATGCTCCGCTGTGGTACTGCAACAGGCTATGAAGCTGAGCAAGGCTATACTGCTTTATTCTCAGTGACTGGCAGTGATGGTTATAGTGACAACAGTTGGTGCTCTCAATTAAATAATCTTATCCGTAACTGGAAAAATGTAATGAGCGCATTAGGTCAAGCGTGGCTAATTAGTGAAAACCCTTATACCGGGCAGCTCGAATGTTTATCCCAAGGATCTGGGGCCTGTTTAAATAAAGCCATCCCAGAGGACGTCTCGACCATAAAATCAACCTTAGAAACCAATGAATCCAAAATGAATGTCAATGTAAAAATTATCGATACTAATACGCTATGCCACTATAAAGATGGGCAATATAAAACATGTCCCGCGGATTTGATAAATGTTTTTGATCAATAAAAAACCAGCGAAACCGCAGTCAAAAGTCGAGTCGCAAGTACTACTGGCATCTAAAATGATGGCATACCGTAAATACTCGCCCCCCCTCACACATACAAAAGTTGCGGTTTATGATTAAATACTCGATCTATTTTTCTCTTAAGTTTCAGTCTGAAATATAGAAATTAATATGTAAGGTGCTATATAATATTAGAGTCAATATTATTATTTTGAATAAAAGCTCTTATTTTCCACAAAGGCATATTTGTCACATCACTGTCATCTATTAAAAATATAATTACACCAACAAAAAATAAAACTTTGATGTAATGATTTCCATGAAAATAGAAAAAAGGGTAATAAAATCAATTTCAATTATATTGACAACTATTTCATTATGCTTATTACCCAATATATCTAAAGCCGGTTTTTTTAATAAAATCATTAAAGAAGTGAAATCCATTGTTGATCCCAGTAATAATAATTTTTTTATTAATTATTTAGGCATCAATACCATCACTAAAGTCCCTTACATTAAAGACACAACCAATTTTGTGAAAAATATTGCCGACTCAGCCGTTAAAAGTGGCTCCGCCAGCACTGTTAACTATTTAAATTCGGGTATTACGGAAATCACCAATCAAGTACAAGATGCTAAAATAATTAAAAATTTAGACTCTGGACTGACAACATTTATCAGTACCATAAATACAATGGATATCCCTCAATTACTCGGAGCTCTCCCGATTAACGATGCACAAGCTTGGGGCGAGATGGCGTTAAATGTGATAAATGGTTTCACTGATTGCCTATCTAATGCTGCCAATACTGCCAGCAATAATGCAGCACAAGGTACGGCTGAAGGACTCACTTGTTTTTCTCAAGCTGCAACTATGATGAAAGCAATGATAGAGAACATCATCGCCATTCGAAAGGTCATTCGCTATATTAGACAAATCGCGAACGGTAAGCATAATGACGACTTAACCGAAATACTGACATTACTGGATGATAGGTCAGCCCTCAATGCCATAAAGTTAGTCCGTAGGTTTAAGATTAAATTCAACATGAATAATTCACTTTCCAATGATGAAAATAAGCAGCTTTTTTTCGGTCAGTTTTCAACAATTGATGAAATACGCAATAGCTCTTCATTTGATAATGGTAGCAGCAACAGCTATATCGCTTCTTTAAGCAGCGCTTGTGAAAATATTGCACTGCCTGGACTTTGTGATGATGCCGATAAAGCAACCCAATTTAATCGTTTTAATATGCAAGAATTTGGGTTAAGCGATACGGAATTACAAACAAGAAAAGCACAATTTACATTACTTATGCAGCACAGTTTCGGGCAAGCATTTGACACCATTTATAGCACGATAGACACTGATACCATCATTGAACAGCTTAACCGAGCGATGTATCAGACCGATCCGCTCAACGACGGTATCGATAGACGCATCCCCTACTTAGTCAGTAACAAGTTACTCGATGGCGGTCCAGGTGCTTTTATTTATAATGATAATGACGGCATCATCTTGCTTAATGAAAACTTATTTAATATGCAAGGGTTAGAGGAAGAGGAAAAGTCACAGATTGTTGAGGTCTATGTAGAGGAGCTCGGGCATTATCTCAATTTTATGCGTTGTAAACTAAATAATATTTACATGGAGAACTGTGATGTCATCGGTGATGCTGGTGCGCGTTTTCAAGAAGCGGCTTTACTGGACACTGAAGATCTCAACTCAGCACTTAACACCCTTAACCAATACGACAGTAATAATCCTAAAGTGTTCAGCTTAGGAAATGACGGGGGGGATTTACATTATGAAACCTTCCCTAGCATCACTGATATGCAAACTGCGTTAGCTAAGAAAAATATTAGCTTTCGCTGGCGTTTACGTGCTCAAGTGGCATTTAAAAGCAAATTAGTCGGCTCAGGCGTTGACAGTAAAGCCATGCTCGAACTCAGATATTATCCACCTCAATGGCTCCCAGCCAATACATATGATCCTAAAAATACCTGTACATCCTGCGTAGTTGCTGTCGGCAAATTACAGGTTCGTCTCGCCGATCAAGTCTATACGAAATCAGGCGCCAGTACCTCAGATACAGGAGAGGAGCGTATGATAGTCGGCCAAGCAGGACTATCAAGAGGGCACTCCATTATTTTCCCTATGGTGGTGAAAGAAAGAAGTAATGGCCGCAATGTATTTGATACCAAAATAATGAAACAGTACGCCCAGTATAAATTCGACCAATCACTTTATGCCAATGCCTATGTCAAAATGTTTGGCTCAATCATACCCACTGCAGTCGGCACCAATTTTGATAGCCTGATGCTCACAGGAAAAGCGGGGCCTAACACCACTTGGCCACTTCATCGCTCTAAAGATATCGCAGCTGGAATGGGAGTTGGCGCACTTATGGCGAGCATTGGTTGTGGCGTTGGCGGCTATCTAGGCTCTTATATGGGTGAACAAATTGATGGTTGTGTTGCAGGCAGTCAGGTGGGAGAAGCCATGGGAGTGTTTACTTATGGAGCATTATCAAAAGTCGCCACTTCTTATGCAACTGCAGGTGTTCGAATCGGTATACGCATGAAATCAGACAGCTTTTTCTCTGATGCTATAACCAGTGCAGTAAAAGCAACAGGCTATCAAGCCGAAACACTTTGGGATTCAAGCGGCGCATTTTCAGTTGAGATCCGCAATGAACTCAATTATACCGCTGCTAAATGGACGCCCTAACATTACAATTGAGCAAGTATAAAAAGCCGCCTTTAAAAGCGGCTTTTTAGTATTAACTTCGTAATCCAATGCCTCTGGAAATGAGATAATAAGCGACAAACCAGAAGCTGAGACAGAAAGTAATCATCACGCCAATGGATAAAGGCACACTCATATCTGCAATTCCTAAAAAGCCATAACGAAATGCATTAATCATGTAAACCACAGGATTTAAATTCGATACGCCTTGCCAAAATGGCGGTAATAAAGAAAGCGAATAAAATACTCCTCCTAAATAGGTCAATGGCGTCAAGACAAATGTAGGAATGATACTAATATCATCAAAACTTTTTGCAAAAACGGCATTAATCAATCCAGCCAATGAGAACAATATCGAGGTTATCAATACCGTTAATATCACTAAAGGTAAATTATGCAATGACAAATTCACAAAAAATAACGCAACGGCGGTAACGATGGATCCAACTAACAAACCCCGTACCACGCCACCACCCACATACCCCGCTATCATCACGTAATGGGGTACTGGCGCGACCATTAGCTCTTCTAAATTACGCTGAAATTTCGCACTAAAAAAGGAAGAGGCCACATTCGAGTAAGAGCTGGTGATCACCGACATCATAATAAGGCCCGGCGCAATAAACTCCATATAAGACACCCCCCCCATTTCACCAATACGCTTACCCACTAAGCTACCAAAAATCAAAAAGTACAAAGTCATACTGATCGCAGGTGGGACTAAGGTCTGTACCCAAATACGGGTAAAACGAGTGATTTCTTTTTTGAGAATACTTTTAAAAGCCGTAAAGTATAACGCTTTCATATTCATGCTGGCTCTCCTTTCGCTTTCTCAACTAAAGTCACAAATAGTTCTTCAAGACGATTAGCCTTATTACGCATCGATAACACATCGATATCTTGTTGACTTAATAGTGTGAAAACCTGATTGATACTTTGATTTTTTTCCACATCAATTTCTAATGTGTGGGGAGCAGTCAAACGCGTTGGAAATCCAGTAATCTCTGGGGCAGCTTCTCTATTCTCAGCCAAATCTAAGATAAAAGTCTCAAGATGCAACCGACTGAGCAAGCTCTTCATTGTCGTATTTTCGACTAATTCCCCTTTATCAATAATCCCAATATGACGACACAACATCTCTGCCTCTTCAAGGTAATGCGTCGTCAAAATAATAGTGACACCTTGCGCATTAAGATCTGTTAAAAATGTCCACATAGAGCGACGTAATTCAATATCCACTCCAGCGGTAGGTTCATCCAAGATCAATAGCTGAGGTTCATGCATTAATGCTCGAGCGATCATCAAGCGACGTTTCATACCGCCAGATAATTCCCGCGCTCGACTGTGACGTTTTTCCCATAAATCCAGTTCACCTAGATACTTTTGTGCCCTTACTAAAGCCTTATTTTTAGGAACGCCATAATAGCCCGCTTGGTTCATCACAATTTGCAAAACAGTTTCAAACTGATTGAAGTTGAACTCTTGTGGCACTAACCCAATGCAAAGCTTGGCTAATTCCAGCTCAGCATCAATATTGTGATCGAAAACAGAAACACGGCCCGATGTTTTTTGGACTAAAGAGCTAATAATACCAATTGTCGTTGATTTCCCGGCTCCATTAGGCCCTAATAGTGCGTAAAAATCCCCTTGCCGCACTTTTAAACTAATGCCCTTAACGGCTTCCACGCCACCTTTGTAGGTTTTTTTCACCTCTTCAAGGACGAGAGCATACTCTGTATTTTTCATTGTATTTATCCGATAAAAAAGAAAAACGCCTGCATGAGGGAGTGTTCTTTTGAAAGTAATAGGCTTACATCGAAGCTAACCAGACTAAAGTCTTAAATCATGCTCAATCCTAGCAAATCTAATATTGTACTGACCAGTAAAATTTACCTAAAACAATAAAACTCACGGCTAAAAAAACCCAAAAAACAAACAAAAAACTCCTGTATATACAGGAGTTTAATCATAATAAATACATACTAAAAAAGCGAATATTCAATCATCATAAATCTGTTCAATAAGATTAATCTAATGGCACGACTTTAGCGATATAAGGTAAGTTACGATATTGCTCAGCATAATCGATACCATAACCTACAATAAACTCATCAGGAATGGTAAAGCCGACAAAATCCACTGGCACTTCCACTTCTCGACGCTCTGGTTTATCCAGCAAAGTACATAAAGCTAAACTTTTAGGCTCGCGCAGCGATAACATTTCACGGACTTTATTCAAGGTATTGCCTGAATCAATTAAATCTTCAACGATCAATACATCTCGACCTTGAATATCAGATTGTACATCCTTTAAAATTTTCACATCTCGAGAGCTGGTCATTCCATCACCATAGCTCGATACCGACATAAAATCGATTTCAACATGACCTTTAATACGACGACACAAATCCGCCATAAAAACCACAGAGCCCTTTAATAATCCTACCATTAATAAGCGCTCACTATTTGCATAATGGGCGTTAATGTTTTCGGCCAATATCTCTAGCTTCTGATCAATCTCATCACTTGAGATCATTACTTCAGTCGTGTGTTTCATATCTCTCTCAATTATCGATTTAACTTTTAACGCTATGGAAATTATTTAAGGTCGAAGCCGCGTTGATCGTAACCCCACCTTTTTGTTAATTTATGCTCAACGCTCAAATGATCCAATATTCGAGCGACCATGAAGTTTACCAGATCTTCAATCGATTTGGGATCATGATAAAAACCCGGTGCAGCTGGCATTATCGTTGCCCCAAGCTTTGAAAGTGACAACATGTGTTCTAAATGAATCGCATTAAAAGGGGTTTCTCTTGGCACGAGAATAAGTTGCCCCCGCTCTTTTAATACCACATCTGCCGCACGTTCAAGCAAATGATTACTCATACCTGTTGCCACAGCCGCAAGTGTGCCAGTGCTACAAGGACAAACCACCATTTGTTTTGGCGCTGCCGAACCTGACGCGGGGGGAGAAAACCACTCATCTTGCCCAAGCACACACAACTCTCCCTTTATTACTTCAGGCTCAACACCATAACCTTTTGAAAAATATTGCAATAATTGCTGCTTGGCTTTATCTCCCTGACTATTAATTTTCAAGTCGCTTTCAGTGGCAAGTACCACTCTTGCCGCTTTTGAAATCATCAAAAACACTTGAAAGTCTGCCTGCAACAAACAAAATAATAGTTTAAGCCCATAGGGTGCACCCGATGCGCCCGTCCAAGCTAAACTAATGCTACGCTTAGAGCGTGTATAAGACATGATATTTCCTAAGGTAAATGGCCCATTATACTTGCAGTAGACTATCCATAGACTGCAAGCCTTGAATTAAACGCTGATGCAATCCCCCAAAACCACCATTACTCATCACGATAATGGTATCACTACTTTTCGCCTTCGCAATGACTTGCTCAATAATGCATTCGAGGTGCGGTAAGACATGCACAGGTATATTCGCCTCAGCCATGGATAGTTCCATATTCCACTCTAAATGTTCAGGTTGGTATAAAAAAACTTCATCAGCCCCTTCAAATGAATTCAGCAATGTATCTTTATGCACCCCAGCTTTCATGGTATTTGAGCGTGGCTCAATAATCAGCGTGATTTTTGTAGAGCCCACTTTAGCCCTCATTGCATTTACAGAAGTCGCAATAGCAGTAGGGTGATGCGCAAAATCATCAAAGATAGCCACCCCTTTTACTGTGTCTAATAACTCCATGCGTCTTTTAGGGGATTCAAATCGCTCAAGTGCTGTAATAGCGGCATCAGGACTCACACCGACATGTCTAGCTGCCGCAATAGCCATTAAAGCATTATCGATATTATGTTGACCAATCAGCGTCCAATTCACTTGGCCTTGCTTTTGTCCTTTAAAAAACACATCAAAGACATGACCATCATCTACAACGGCCTGCCCATACCAATCAGCCTCAGACTGATTTAAATTAGCCAAAGCTGGATTAACGAGCGCTTGTAAACCTGCAGTTTGCATAACAGGACATAAGGTTTCTTGCTCACTCCAACAACCCATCGTCATCACATCCGATACCGCTTGACTGGTATTAGGCCAAATAATTTTTCCTTGGCTAGGCACAGTGCGAATAAGATGGTGAAATTGTTTTTGGATTGCTTTTAAATCGTCAAAAATGTCAGCATGATCGAATTCCAAATTATTCACAACTAATGTACGAGGACGGTAATGCACAAATTTAGAACGTTTATCAAAAAAAGCACTATCATATTCATCCGCTTCTACCACAAAAAAAGGCGACTGTCCTAAGCGAGCCGAAATACCTAAGTTTTGTGGCACACCACCAATTAAAAAACCGGGCGTATAACCGCAATCTTCTAAGATCCACGCTAACATACTTGCTGTCGTTGTTTTTCCATGAGTACCCGATACCGCTAATACCCACTTATCCATTAAAATATGCTCGGCTAAAAATTGTGGACCCGAAGTATAAGGAATACCTTTATCCAGTACAGCCTCAACACAGGGGTTCCCTCGGCTCATGGCATTACCTATGACAACTAAATCGGGATAATCATCTTCACTCAAGCCCAACTGTTCTGGATCATAACCTTGAGTTAAGCCTATTCCTTGTTCTTGTAATTGTGTGCTCATAGGGGGATAAACATTAAGATCACACCCTGTCACTTTGTGCCCTTTCGAACGTGCTAACAGGGCCAATCCGCCCATAAAGGTGCCACAAATACCTAAAATATGTAAATGCATAAACCGCTCTCGAACCATCAATAAAATAGGATAAGATGGTCACCATTCTACCGATTAGCCCACCAGATACAAACTTAACCCTGTAGAGGAAAGGTGCATTCTAAAAAAAGAGCAACTCAGTAGAAATAAAACGTCATAGTGAAAAGTCATTCAAACATAAACGGGGTGAGCTGATAAGACACTTGCAAAAAATATCCATGGCCCGCATCATCAAACAAATCCAGACTCGCTATCTTAGGGCTTGCGGTATTGAGAGCATCAACCAATGATTGCCCAAAACGATATTGTATGAAAAGATCTTTCTTGGCATGGATCACTTTTATATGCTCCACTTTTGTGGATAAATCAGGGCATACTGACAACACCCTGTTTTTAGTGAGCGTTCTAGTTTGGCAAATCGCATCATTACCTGAATCGCGACTTATATGATAATGCTCACCTAATTCACTCAATCTATCCCAATCACTCACCGCTTGCCTTTGTTGGTTAAACACTTTATGAGGGATCCCACCATGCCATAACCCCCACAATCTATTTTTCAAAAATAACCATCCTATTTTATCATATTGATGGCTTAATTCTGGAGAAATACCAACTTGCAATACCTCCCCTTGATCACTCACCGTGCAATCCATATAAGCACTCGAACTGTCTACAATGGCTTGACCTTTATATGGAAACAACAATTCAAATACATTTTGCTTCAATCTTCTAGCCAAATGAGCATACCAATCTTTTCCTTGCTGTGATAATTCAGCCACAGTACTTTTCACACAAGGCGACGTATTACCAAAAGCCGTTCCTAGAGGTGTCTCCCCTTCTCCACCAGGTTTTGTTGAAAACAATATGACATTCTTTATTTGTCTTTTTTGACTCAAAGGTGTTATTGATTTTAAAGCCACTAAAGTCCCTAAAGACCAAGCGACAAAATGAACACGATTTGCGACAATATTGGTATACTTATCAGGAAATGAATCTAATATTTTATTAATATTATTCGCGATATTAAGAAAATTAAAATCCTTATCCTGAAAAGGATGAGTGCCGCCAATGCCAGGATAATCCATAAACAACAGATTATATTTTCCAACGAGTAATTCTATCAATAAAGGAGGCCAATCTGGAATAACTTGCGATAGCCCATTAAAAAAAATAATGGTTTCAGCGGTGCGGGGGGAGTCAGCTTCAATAATCAATATGTTCATTTCACTGCCCTCTTGAATCATTGGGTATTGCATCACATGATCTTGAAAATGAGTTAAAGAGTCGGGTACGTTATCGTTAAATTGCTTCGCAGTCACAGCAACAGCTTGATAGCCCCTTAACAGCTCATCACTTTGGCTACAAGCAATAAGAAACAATAAAGGACAAAATAATACCCAGAACTTAACGCTATCTATCCAACCCATAATTTAAGCATGAAAGAAAAGTTAAAAATGAACAAAAAGATAATAAAACTATAGCCTAATATGCAGCACTATGGGCAATCGGTTAGATCCCCCATATCCATAGAATATTGAGTTTAAAAGCAAGCTTTCAGGCAATGAGTTAAACGAAGTTATGACTGCCATGTCTAGATAAAAATAAAGAGTCACCATCTTCACTATAAGAGCCAAATCCATTGAGAATATCTAAGCGATCATCGTAAACATAATCAGGGTTCAAAGCCGAACGAATGGGCTTTCCGCCAATAATAAATTCAACACTGATATCATCTAGACTGCCTTCATTTTTAATCACAAAAAGATGTTGATGATGCTCCCCAGCTAATGCTTTTAACGCATCAAAATTATGCTTTAAGCTATCATGATATTCATTATTTTGACTTATCGTTGGAAGCTCCGTTAATTCAGCTTCCAAAATATTCTTTAACAGTTTAAGTGCTTCTGTTTTTTGGCTAGAATTGAAGACCTTATCAAATAATTTATCAAAAAAGCCCATATCCGTTGCCCCTTTAACATCTCCATTCACCGCAGCAAAGAGACGATTATGACTTAAGTCTAACTGACTATACTTCTTGTCCTCAGTATTATATTCAGAGCCTGTTAACTGGCTCGCAGGTATTGTCACTAATGTTGTCGATAACATGTTGTAGCCTCTCAGGGAGCGTTATACACATAGAATGGCGTATAACTTTAAGCACAAAAACTATTTTTCTCTTATATATTTGACATAAGAATAAAGAAAACTGACCAGACCAGATTTTTTTCATAATAAATTAAACACGTTATATTTTATATCATTCCAATAATTTTTCAGCAAGCATACAAATCCATATTTAAGATTAAAGAAAATGATTAATATTGTAGTGTAAGCTAATTTTATAACCGCACCTTCAGTTACAGCCGCCAATATATCTTGTCAATTCCTGAATAGTTTTTTCTGAGTACTAAAGTGACTCAATACATTTGAACCTAAAATAAATGGTTCAGGTTATATAGACTATTAAAAATATAACAACTTCATCATCGCTATGCTTCACGTAAATCGGTCAACTAAACTTAATAATTGATAATACACGTCCTTGATTGTTAATTCACGGCCACAATAGAGGTTACACCATGCTTACCATAAGATTATGTTGTTATTGTTTGCTTTCCTTACTCTTAATCAATATTGCACTAGCGCAACCTATTTCAAAAGAAACGTTACAAAAATCAGTGACCAACGCCTTGCCTAAACTCGAGAACACCTACTTACACTTTCATCAAAACCCTGAATTATCTCAACAAGAAAAACAGACATCAAAAATCATCGCCGATAAATTATCAGCACTGGGATTTAATGTGACTCAAAATGTAGGCGGATATGGCGTCGTCGCTTTATACAAAAATGGAGCTGGGCCGACGATTATGATCCGTTCCGATATGGATGCACTGCCTATTACTGAAGAAACAGGTAAAACGTACGCCTCAACGAAAACAGCACTCGATAAGCACAATAACCCAGTCGGGATCATGCATGCTTGCGGTCATGATATCCATATGACCGTATTATTAGGGGCAGCAGAACAACTTATCAAATTTAAAAATAACTGGGCAGGCACACTCATGTTAGTCGCTCAAGGCGCAGAAGAAATAGGAGCGGGTGCCAATGCCATGTTAAAAGAAGGATTGTTTGAAAAGTTTATGTTACCCAATGAGATTATAGCGTTACATGTGAGTGCCGATCTCGCAGCTGGCACTGTAGGGGTTATTGAAGGCCCCGCTATGGCCAGCGTTGATTCCATTGATATTACCGTTAAAGGTATAGGAGGTCACGGTGCTTATCCCCAAATGACCAAAGATCCCATCGTCCTTGCCTCTCGAATTGTGCTCGCATTGCAGACTATCGCCAGCCGAGAAATATCCCCATTAGAGCCCAATGTCATGACCGTAGGTGCTATCAACGGCGGTAGCAAATACAATGTCATTCCAGATGAAGTCACCTTACAATTAACATTACGGTCTTATGACCCAGAGGTTAAAAAACAACAAATTGCCGCCTTAAAGCGATTAGTTAAAGGCATCGCCCTCAGCGCAGGTCTACCTAATAACCTCATGCCAGACGTCATAGTGAATGGGACAGAAACATCGACGTCCCCAGTTTACAACGACCCCATTCTGAATAAAAAAGTCACTCAAGCCTTAGTCGAAGAATTGGGAGAAAACGATGTCAAAACTGTAGAGCCCGTTATGGCAGGAGAAGATTTTGGTTTGTATGGACTCACGCCGGATCAACGCCCAATTACCCTATTTTGGTTAGGGGCCGTGGATCCAATCAAGTACAAGAAAAATCAACAAAGTGATGAAAAATTACCTTCTCTGCATTCCTCACAATTTGCACCAGATTACCCCTTAACCATAGCAACAGGCGTAAAAGCAATGACAGCAACCGCAATCAGTTTGTTTACTCATTAATATTCAATAAAGAGCAATATCTAATCCGATAAACAGTCTTGTTGCCAGCAATTGTTAATGTGGGCGCCTTTTTTAAGGAGCTCACTTTGAATACTCTTATCTCCCACCAAGTGCCCCACGCCAACCACCACAAACAAATCATCTAGCTCTTGATTATTGAGTAATCGCTCAATGCCTAAGGCCATGGTTTGATTTCGTTGCCAGAGCAATCGCTCAATAAGAGAGTCCTCAATTTTTCTAACCTTTTCATTACCCTTTTGGATCGCCCCATCAATTTGTGCTCTATTCACTGACGTCATCAACTGACTCTCAATAAGCCTTACTAACTGTGATTGATTGCCTTCTCGCCATGCATCTACTAACTGTAACATGTCTTCATCACTGGTATTAATTGACTCTTGCAGCATTTCCGATTGAATGTCGGTCGAAAAAGAGGCTAGCAAAGCAAGCTGCTCTTCTGCTGATTCCAGTTCATACAAGGGCCGTTGGCCATTTTGCTTCATTAGAACCACATCTATTCCAAACTGACTCGTTAACCCCAAAGCACCATAGCGCATTAAACTAATTTGCAGCGCTTGTAACCAAGGAGAAAAAGAGGATATTTTCGCACAAAAATCCTCTCGATATTGACAATATTGGGTGAACAGCAATGCCGTTCTTTTATCCATTTTATATGGCATTCGTCCATATTTTTGCAACAATCTAACCATCTGCTCATTATCGGGCTTAGCCTCTATCACCAATCCTGAAGAACGAGAAAAAGCCCGTGTCACTCTTGCTGGTAAAGGATAAAAATCAGCTTGACCAATATGAATAGAACCAAAAAGATAAGCGGTTTTCCCTTTAATGTTTATTTTATATAATAGAGGTTTATCTTCTGCCAACACCAAACTCGGTAGGCTGAAAAAGCTTAGACAGAGTAAGACCCTATACATGAATCGAAATCGTTGGCTGATAGCCATTATTATTTTTCCTTATTATTATCCCAGCGATACATTATAATTCAGCAAAAATCATGATCAGAGGCTGCTATGCCACACACTAAAGTGCAAGCACAACTGCAAAGTAATCTTCAAACGGCTTATCGCCAAGCAATCGATGCCGATAAGAAACTAGATGAACTAAAAAAGTCAGGACATGCCAAATTTTCAGCTATTTTCAAAAAAGAGCAACAGTTCACCACCCAAAGCGATCGATTCAAGCCTTATGTGCAAGAACTCGCCACTGAAATGGAAGCGCTTCCAAAAGATAAAGAAGCCTTTACTCAAGCATTAAACCAATTATTACCTAAGCTTGCATTGCTTTTACAAACACTAGAAGCCTTTAAACAAAACGCAAAATAAGTGCTTTATACCCGTGATACTTGAAGATGCAGGATTCAGCTGGAATTAAAAGCCTTTTAGGCAAGGCTTTGAACAGCGTGCTTAGCCATTCTAAGCTGATGTTCTATAACGCAGTATAAAAGGCTTTTAAACCAGCCCTTTGGAAGTCTGTAAAATCACCTACATCGAAGTTGTATCACCTTAAAAGGCAATAAGCATTCTTGCAATAATACGCCTTGAATTAGGCACTTTTACAGGCTCTGAAAACATGCATCTTCAAGTATCACGGGTATTTATGCGCCATTAAAAATGGGTACTTAATGGCGCAAAATGGATTAATTGGCTGTGGGCAAATGGGGTTCAACTTTGTTTACCAGCCAAGATTTTAACATCGCATTTTCATAACTAAACGATTTCTCATTAGGTTTTTTTAACCCATTCATAAAATTCAAATCAGTCAATTTTTCATCCCCAACCATAATGACCTTATCGCCTTCTAATACACTGTAACTGAATGTAATTTTTGGCGGAAAAACAGGCTTAACCACTCTAATATCATTAGGTGTTGCACCAAATGTTGACTGAACATCCCCCGCTAAATCAAGATTGGTCACAATCAATTCTAATTTTAAATCGGGACGTAATGTTTGCTTAGCGACTTTAGCCAAGTTATCTGTCAGCGCTTTAAACACCCTTTGCTCATAAGCACCTTGTTTACCAGAAACTGATTTTATATCGGTATAATCTTGAGGGCTATCCCACTCAATGGTGACGTTCCCAGATTTTGTCACTTGATCAGGCCCAACGCCATCTATGGCCCAACTTGAAAGTGACAAGAACGAGAACAAAACTAGCCATAATCGATGCTGATATTTCATAAGATAACCTTTACCTATTAATTGAATAGTGATGTTTAGAGTTTAAAAACACTTATTAATTCAATTCTTCAAGCGAGATTAAAAAGGAAATGCTGCGCTTAACTGCGGATAATTAGATTTTAAGTGTTTCTTTTTATGAGAAAACTTTTTCCCATCAGGCTGACTTAGCCCTGATGGTATGAAAGGTAATTCATCATCATTTCGTTCCTCATAAAGTTGACCTGCAATTAAGTCATACTCATCTAAAAAGGGATAAGCATAACCATCTTTCATCGGCCATTGTTCGAGCAGTCCTAAATCATCGGCATTTTTCAACACTCTTTCATACCACTTCTTTCCCAAAGAAATAAGAAAACAGCGAAATTCTGAAAAAGCATACTCCGAATCACAGCCCGTAATAATATAAGCCGCTCCCCAGATAGTCCAAGTATAGCTTCGACGCATCTGTTGCCCAAAAAATTTATCAAATGCTTTTAGCTCAGGATCTGATAATAGGGATAGCTTTTTTTTCAATGCTTCAGCTAAATCTTCTTGTGTTTGACTGGCCGTCGTTCGAGTAACAAGCGTCCAAAAATCGGCTTCTATCATGGTGGTCTCTTATCGATGAATACTACACTATTTTATCTAACTCTCTACGTATTACGCAAAACAAATCATAAACCCAATTTTATTTTATAGATATTAACGACGCAATTTCTTACACTGTGTGTTTCCTTATCTCCTTTTTAATAATAAAAATAAACTCATGAATATTTCGTTGAAAATGCCGCCATTTCCTTTATTTCTGTTGATCATTGCCTATGTTTGCGTCACAATCTTCGCCATTATTAGAAGTATTAACATACACGCCATTGATCTTTTTACTTTAGGCGTTATCCCCGTCATCTTTGGATTAGTATTACGCACAAGTTGGGCCGGTATTGTTTTTAAGTTGTATCTTGTCATTCAAACACTCGGGTTCGTCGCCTTCGGTATCACAGCTTTGGTGGCTTACCAGATCACTCCTGAAGATGTCAAAGTCGTCTTAAATGACCGTCTCATTCCTATGCAATACTTAGTACCAACAATCATTTGTGCATTAATTTTTCAATATTGGGTCGCATTTTCCAGTCAAACACAGAATTACTTATCAGACAAAAAATCTTAAAAGAGTGAGAAATAATCAACAATGGGAGCAATGATGACAATATTGCCATCATTGATAAACTCACATTGACCCAATTTATCCATTTTCTCAGCCAATATTCCGATCCTTATGGTGCCATCTCTACCAAATGATGCTAACTTAAATAATGTACATCAAGCGGGGATCAATGCATTATGCGATAAACCCTTTGAAGCTAGGCTGGTTGAGCAAATTATCTATCCTTTACGTGAAGAAAATTAGCAAAATGTCGGTTTACCGCCTATTTTTAACTTTTATCGTTAATTCATCGAGTAAATTGCTTTTAATATGCCTAAGCTTATGGCATGTTACATAGTGCAATTATTAAATCTACGGAAAGAAGAGACAATTCAAATGAATAAAACTGAACTTGTTGCAAAAATGGCTGAGTCAGCGGATCTAACTAAGGCTGAAGCCGCGCGTGCACTTAAATCTTTCGAAGAAACTGTCGCAGAAGCGATGAAAAGCGGTGATAAAATTTCCATCGTTGGTTTTGGTTCTTTTGAAACTTCAAGCCGCGCAGCTCGTACAGGACGTAATCCACAAACGGGTAAAGAAATTCAAATCCCAGCGGCAATCGTTCCTAAGTTTAAGGCCGGAAAAACATTAAAAGACAGCGTTAATAGTTAAGGCTATCTTTTTAAATAAAAACCTCCAATCGCTTGGAGGTTTTTTTATGGCATAACCTTATCAAAATAAAAAGGTGCTCATTCACACCTTCATCCATTTGTATTGCTTATCTTATTTACTTAGTTCAACGCCATCATCCAACTCAACCACACCTTTACCATCAAAGTATTCACGGGTGAGTTTAAAAACAACGGGGCTGAGTAAAGTCAATGCAATTAAATTCGGCAGCGCCATCATAGCATTCAGTGTATCAGCCAATAACCAAACAAATTCAAGTGAGCTCACCGCCCCCAATGGCACAACCACAATCCATAAAATTCTAAAAGGTTTAACCGCTTTAATACCAAATAGATATTGCACGCAGCGCTCACAATAAAAGCTCCAACCTAAAATGGTCGTAAAAGCAAAGACACTTAATGCAATTGCAACCACATAATGCCCTACAGGTAAAGCAGAAGAAAAAGCTAAAGACGTTAACGAAGCACCAGTTTCACCCGATGTCCAGGCCCCAGACACCACAATCGCCAGTCCAGTAATCGTACACACAACTAAAGTATCTATGAAGGTCCCCAGCATAGCCACCAAGCCTTGCTTTACCGGGTTATTGGTTTTCGCCGCACCATGAGCAATGGGTGCACTGCCTAAGCCAGCCTCATTGGAAAAAACACCTCTTGCAACACCAAAACGAATAGCAGCCCAAACCGCAGCGCCAGCGAATCCACCTTGAGCGGCTACGGGACTAAAAGCACTTTGCACAATTAAATTGAACGCCGCTGGGATTTGAGCAAAATTCATCATTAACACGGCTAATCCAGCACCAATATAAAAAATGGTCATTAAGGGCACAAGCTTTCCAGCCACTTCAGCAATACGTTTAATGCCGCCAATCAGTACCGCACCGACCAATAACATTAATACCAATCCAGTCACCCAGCTTGGGATCCCAAAATTAGTCGTTAGTGCATCAGCCACGGAGTTTGCTTGAACCGTATTACCAATCCCAAAGCCGGCAACAGAACCAAATAAGGCAAAAGCTGTACCTAGCCAAGCCCACTTTTTCCCCAATCCATTCTTAATATAATACATAGGGCCGCCCACACTGCGCCCCTCGCCGTCCACTTCCCGGTATTTAACAGCTAATACGGCCTCAGCAAACTTAGTCGCCATTCCCACAAGTGCTGTACACCACATCCAAAAGAGGGCTCCAGGACCACCAATAAAAATAGCTGTTGCGACTCCAGCAATATTACCTGTCCCTATGGTTGCGGACAAAGATGTCATTAGTGCATTAAACGGGCTTATTTCGCCTTTAACATTGGCATCTTTACTTAATGTACGTCCTGACCAGAGTAATTTAAAACCTGTTCCTAACTTCAATACAGGCATTAAACGCAGCCCCAAAGATAAAAATAATCCAACGCCTAAGATCATAATAAGCATGGGAGTTCCCCATACCACTGCGTTAATCGCACTGATAAATTCACTCAATGTTTCCATTGTAACCCCTCAATTTGTTGTTATATTCATTTTTATTATTTCCCTAGAAAATAAAAGCTAGCATCTTTGCATTTTCAGGGGACATACCACTTTCTTATTCCATACAGATTACATGGAAAAAAAACAAATTGAAAAAGCAAAACACGCTAATCGACCATTAATGGGTTGTTTTTTAACTTATCGAGACACACTTTTTGTTGTTGAATACTCAACTCGAGGAAGAAAAATGGATAAAATAACCGTCAAGCCCAAGAAAATCACCGCCATATAAAGGCATGCTTGCAAACCTGAACTCAGATAAAGCCAGCCCGATAACAAGGTACCAGAAAGCCGCCCTAGTGCATTCGCCATATAATAAAAACCAATATCAAGTGAAGCCCCATCCTCTTTTGCATAATTCACAATTAAATAACTATGAAGTGAAGAGTTAACAGCAAAGATAGCACCAAAAATGATCAATCCGATAATAAGTAGCCATTGACTCGTAAAAATAGGCCATTGCATGGCAACAGCAATGATCCCCATACACATCAACAGCGCCACTCCCCATAACAATGCTGTCCGTCCATCTGGTCCCATCTTGTTGCGTCCCGTGACTTTAGGCGCCTGAGACTGCACTAAACCATAAGCAATGATCCAAACCGCTAAAAAGCTGCCCACATCCACTTGCGCCCAACCTAATTGACTCGACAAATAAACGGGTAATGCCACCACAAACCACACATCTCGAGAAGCAAATAAGCATAAACGCGCCATAGACAATAAATTAACCGCGCGACTCGTTGAAAAAATGTCATAAAATTTAGGCTTATTTTTAGTCTTACCAAATTCCTCCTTGAGTAGCAAAATACTCAACAACCAAATCAAGCTTAAGCCCACCGCCATTAAGGTGATCGTTAAGGTAAAACCAACTAAAGAAAGTAACAGCCCGCCGAGAAAAAAGCCCGTCCCTTTAAGGGCGTTTTTTGAGCCCGTTAACCATGCCACCCACTGATAAAGCCGACTATTTTGATTATTAGGCACTAAGCTCTTAATCGCACTTTTTGCGCTCATTTTATTTAAGTCTTTCGCTATCCCCGATAAGGCTTGAGCCGCCATCACCCAAGGTACAATGAGCCACTCGGGTGGTACAAGTAACATCGACAAGGCGGCAACTTGCAGTCCTAAACCTATATTCATGGTGCGATTTAATCCAACACGCGCTCCAAACCAGCCTCCCATTAAATTCGTGATCACACCAAAGAATTCATAAAATAAGAATAAGCTGGCAATCGCCAGCGCATCATACCCGAGTTGGTAAAAATGCAGCACCACCAGCATTCTCAAGGCACCATCGGTTAGAGTAAAACACCAATAGTTACCTGTGATCAATAAATATTGTCTCACCGATAAAGGTAAACCTCGAATATGAGCTAACAATGATCTAATCGTCCAATCATGCGAACCAATTCAATCGTACGATTGATATAACCCCATTCATTGTCATACCACACATAAAGTTTTAGTTGAGTCCCATTCACCACCATAGTCGAAGGAGCATCAATGATACAAGAACGTGGATCCGTTTTATAATCGATTGACACTAAGGGCTTCTCTTCAAACCCTAAAATACCATTGAGCTCATTCTCTGCAGCCTCTTTCAGCAGAGTGTTAACATCATCCTCAGTTGTTCCTCGCTCCAGCTCAAACACACAATCGGTTAACGATGCATTGGCCAAAGGCACTCGAACCGCATGGCCATTTAGCTTACCTTTTAATTCGGGAAAAATATGGGTAATAGCAGTGGCACTGCCTGTTGTGGTGGGAATAAGGCTTTGTCCACAGGCTCTAGCACGACGCAGATCCTTATGAGGGGCATCGAGAATCGTCTGGGTATTGGTAATATCATGGATAGTCGTCATTGAGCCATGTTTTATTCCTAAGCTTTCATGGATCACTTTGACGACGGGCGCAAGACAGTTAGTAGTGCACGATGCGGCCGTCACCACCCGGTGAGCATCAGGATCGTATAACGATTCATTCACTCCCATCACAATGTTTAATACACCCTCTTCTTTTACTGGAGCCGTAACAACAACACGCTTCACCCCCTGCGCTAAATAAGCTTGTAATAGCGCCTTGGTTTTCATTTTACCGGATGCTTCTATCACTAAGTCACATGCTGACCAGTCTGTTTCAGCAATATGTTGATGGTGGCTCACTTTTAATTGTGCATTGCCTATTTGAATTCCGTTATCAAATCCTTCAGCTTGATGCTGCCAAACACCATGGATAGAATCAAAATTCAATAAATGGGCTAATGTCTGCGCATCACCCGCCGGATCATTGATTTGTACAAATTCAAACTCAGGCCAATCCCACCCCGCTCTCAAAGCCAAACGCCCCATGCGACCAAAACCATTAATACCTATTTTTATTGCCATGATATATTCACTCTTCCTATTTAGAGGCGTTAACAACACTCATTTTGGCGCTCAGGACGGCTGCCCATTTGAGTCAGCCGATGCATATTTTCTGTCTGTTGAGGGGATTGCTCTACACTGATCGCTGTGATCAAATGACTTGCCCATACGGGTAATTCTGGATTGATCTGATAAAAAACCCATTGACCTTGGCGTCTATCCAATAACACACCTTGATGACGTAATAAGGCTAAATGACGAGAAATTTTTGGCTGACTCAACATTAAGGCCGCCATCAACTCGCACACACACAATTCATGTTCACTGGCGATCATCATGATGATTTGTAAACGTGTTTCATCACTTAACGCCTTGAAAAAAGACACTGGAGACACTTTAAGCCCTATTTATTTTAAATGGAAAAATTTCACTATAAGCAGTATATAATACATATATACGGATATCCATATATCCATAAAATAGGTGATATCTGGTTTGATCTCGAAACAATCAAATTACGCTTTATCCATCACTTTATCAACAATATAGCGAGCGATGGGTAAAGCGGATGTGGCCGCTGGAGAAGGAGCATTACACACATGAAAAGTATATTGACTGGATTGAAAATGAAAATCAGACAATAACTCACCTTTTATTGATACCGCTTGCGCGCGAATACCACAAGGATAGGGCTGTAAATCTTGTAACTCAATGCTTGGACAATATTGATTCACCCGCTGTAAATAGCCGCGTATTGACATCGAGTTCTTTATCTCACTGAATACCGATCGCCAATATTTCGCAATAACTCGCCAAAAGCCTGCATAACTGAATACCTCGATACTGTCTTTAAACGCCCAATCCCATTTTTTATAGCCCTCACGCTTCAAGCTCAACACCGCATTAGGTCCTACAGTCACAGTACCATCGATCATTTTCGTTAAATGAACCCCTAAAAATGGCATTTTTGGATCGGGAACCGGATAAATTAAATGTTCCACCACCTGATCATGTTTTTGATCTAAGAGGAAGTATTCACCTTTAAAAGGCAAAATACGAAAATCGGCTTCTATACCACACTGGCTCACTAATCTATCTGCCATCAACCCGGCACAAGCGATCAATTGTTTCGCTTCAATTTTCCCTTGTTGGCATTGTACTTGTACACCTTTACTCTCTTGAATGGCCACAATCTTTGCTTCAAAACGTATTTCTCCACCACAAGATACAAATTCTTGGGCCATGACTTGCACTATGCGCTGATAATTCACAATCGCAGAGTCTGCGACCCATAATGCAGCCAGCCCTGTGACGTTAGGCTCTTTTTGTTTAAGGGCATTGGCATCGAGTTTAACCGCCTCAATGCCGTTCGCGTGACACCGCTCCATAAGGATATCAAGTTGAGCAAGTTCTTCGGCGTGCGTCGCCACAATTAACTTGCCACATTCTTCAAAAGGTATTCCATGTTGACGACAAAATGCTTTCGTCTCTCGGTTGCCTTGCGTACAAAACTGAGCCTTTAGGCTCCCTGGAGCATAGTAAACTCCTGCATGGATCACCCCTGAATTACGTCCCGTTTGATGTAATGCCACAGCCCGCTCTTTTTCTAAGACGACAATACTCGCATGGGGTTGACGCTTTTGTAATTCGCACGCCGTCGCCATCCCGACAATCCCCGCACCAATCACCACATAATCATACTGTCCATGTGTTGCTTTTACATCAACCTCTGAATGAACTGAAGGCATACTGAACCCCTTTATAATCGAACCAACTTAGATCTTGCAATATTAATCGCTATCTTATCTCCATAATGAACATTCTCAAGCTTAGCGGTTAGCACTTCTATCACTGTGCTTTGTTGAAAGTGGCCCAATTTTGTTTCTGGATGCGGTAAATAAATATACCCAAGTTGCCATACATGCCCATTGAAAACAGAGCACTTAAAAAAAGAAAATGACTCTGCGGGGAACTGTTCAGCCCATTTGATTTTATCAAATTGAAAATCAGGCGACGACAATGTAAATTCATAACCAAGATCAATATTTAACGTCCCTGAATAACAAAATGATAAATCTAATCCAGCCTTCAAAAAATAAGGTGTTTGCATCGCAATCGTTCCTTTAGAAAAAGGACTGTCTTTTGCTATTCCAGAAGCAACCTGATGTCCTGATACTAAATTACCTTCAATTTTTTTCATCTTAATCATGTTGATTAGCCCTAACTATCATGCCGATAAGTAACAATGTCAATTTCATACAATACTGTATAGCGTGTTTTATGAGATAACCTGAACTCAGGTTAGATACTCCATCATCAGTACTCAATAATGAAGGTAAAGATAAATGAAAACGATAGGGTTATTAGGGGGTATGAGCTGGGAGTCCACCCTAAGTTATTATCAAGGACTCAACCAAGAAATTAAAGCATCACTGGGTGGATTAAATTCAGCCAAGGTCTGCTTATACAGCATCAACTTCGATGAAATAGAAAAACATCAACGTTTAGGTCAGTGGGATGAAGCGGCCAAAATACTGAGCAAAGCCGCACAGAATATTGAAGCCGGTGGTGCCGATTTTTTACTGATCTGCACTAACACTATGCATAAGGTGGCACCTCAAATTGAAACCGCTATCAATATTCCCCTATTACACATAGCCGATGCGACCGCTCAGCAGCTCGCCCAAGATGGCATGGAAAAAGTTGGGTTACTGGGAACAAAATTCACCATGGAACAAGACTTTTATAAGAGGAGGATCACAGATAAATTTGGCATCGAAATCATCACCCCGAATCAAGATGAAAGGCAAGCGATACATGATATTATTTATCAAGAATTATGTTTAGGCGTCATATCGAACTCATCCCGAACACGCTACTTAGAAATCATTAATAAACTTCACCAGCAAGGAGCACAAGCCGTGATCCTCGGCTGTACTGAAATCGGGCTACTCGTGAACAAAAGTGATACCAACGTACCATTATATGACACCACTGAGCTGCATATGCAGGCGGCTATCGATATTGCTCTATCCAATTCAGAAGAAATCATGCTCTGCAATGATAGCGATTAACTCGCTATCTGATACAGCACCACATCACAATCTCCAAGAGGATCGTGATGTAAATAAGTCTTCACATAACGCATACCCAGCTTCTTCATTATATTGATAGAAGCATCATTAACTTCATTCGCGATGGCGCTAAAGGTCAAATTGGGGGTTTGTATGAGCAAAGCATTCATTATATGCTTAGCGGCTTCACTGGCGTAGCCTTTTCCCCAAGACGATTGGAAAAAGCGCCAACCTAATTCTAAGTTACGCCATTGAGGCTCTAAAGTCGTCGAAAAGAAATCCATCGGCCTCACGATAATCCACCCGATATCTTTCTGAGTTTCTATGACAGTGACTTTCCACATCCCCCAACCTTTATCAGTATTTTTATAGCAATGCATTCGAGGTAACATGATACTATGAATATCTTCGCGGGATGTTTTATTACCACCATTAATATAACGCATCACTTCAGGATCTTGATCGAGCTGATATAAAAATTCAGCATCAGAATCTTCCATTAAACGATAACTTAAACGTGTAGATTGAGTGATGTGCATTAGACTTCCTTTTCTTATTGAAGATAAAAACATATTATTGATAAATATGTCATTATTCAATTAAAAGTCGTCAAAAAAAGAATAAAGAAAAAAGCAAATTATTGAATGCTTATATTCGTGTTGATGAAAGCCGTTTAATTAGTACTAAAACAGGCAAGTTGTAATGATTTGGGAGAATAGCTTCTGGCCGTGACTTTATAAAAGCCGCATTGCTTACCATAAAAGTTAACATGCCGAAAACCTGTTTCTTTTGATTCTAACAAGCCAAACTGATTATATTTGGCTTTAATATCAATTTCAAATTCACCGAGTTTTTCGTTAGTATTGGCACAATAAGCCTCAAAAAAAGCAGTGCTGATCCTCTCTTTTTTAGCGTTATCCCGTTTATGCTTTGGCAAAAACCAGTTAATGGCTAATGCATTACCAGCCTCGAGTGATATGGGTAAATCATCATACCAATCAATACCATAGGTAAGACCTTTCTTTACTTTTTCATTATTAAGATTAACCTGTTCAACACTTGAGGGCACCTCAAGGGTACCTTTATAACTCATTTCTATAGCCGCAGAGGCATTGCAACCATTATTTAACGTATAAACTTCAATTGAACTGGCTTGAACAGGTTCTGTTGTGAGTGACAGACCAAACAAAGCACTTAAAATGTAAGATATTTTCATGGCTGCACACAATGTTAATGATAAGAATTGATTGCATATTACTTATACAAGATCCTCTGTACAATCATACTTATGGATGAGAAACGAACAATAACCAAAGAGATCTTCACTCAAAACACATCTATACGCTTCAAGTAAAATGACAATATAAAAATATAACAAATTGAAATTAAATAATTTTAAATCATTTATTCGTTTTAAATAAATATTTCAATTTTAAACTTAACCTCCAATTTACTCCATTTGTAAATTTGTCACACTTAAAAAGAATAATTTATAACCAAAAGAAATAAAAATTATTAATAACAATCATATAAGTCATAAAAAATCACTACAATGACAAAGTCCTCTCTGGCAGCGGCAAAGAGGACTAAAGGTTCAAAGTGATTATTGACAGATTTTAGCTTGTGTATACCAAGCCCCTATTTGACAGCTGCTTCCCTCTGCACAATGCTCATCAATTTCACAGTAACACTCTCCTCTTGCATTACACCCAGGTGTGAGATAGTTTTCTAGTCCATCATCACCTTTGGCACGTTCCCAAAAAGGATTAGTAAATACATTATGTGGATCCATTTGCTGTTTAAAGGCTAAAAAGTCATCCCACTTATCAAATTTTTCAGGCATGTTTTCAAAAATCGCCACTGAGTTTTTCCCCCAATGCGGCCTGCCGCCATATTTTCGAATAGACATTTGCTCAATCTCAAGATTCACAAAATAATTTTTAGGCACGGCGTTACCTTCTTGCCTTAACGTATATTCAATGCCGAGATAAGCCGTATCACGTCCTGCACTCATACCTAAGTAACTCGATGATGCTTTACCAAAACGAAAATAAATGCCATTAAGGGGAAAACAGGTTTTGTCATGAGACGCAAGTACCTCTCGAACATCACGGATCCAATTAGGTAACTCTTCTAATGGAATCGCGATCTCTTGCAAAGCAATAGGCAACTTATCCCATACGCAAGCATCGGTTTCTTTACACTCAAAATACTGCATTTGATCTGACTCTCCCACAGGATTGGCCAACACATTGCCAGACGTTATATCCCTAAAATACGACTCATCTCGGGCACCATAACGAATTTTGGCCGCAAGGCACTGTAACCCCGAACCGGGCACTTCATGCAGGGCATCAAACAGCAAACCAAAAAAGTACTCTTGTATATCAGAAACATCTGCTTGAGCATTATAAGCATTACCCGGCGTGTCTAACGGCACTTCATTGTATAAGGTCGTGGCATATCGACCAATGCCAGGAAACCAAGCAATGTTGGCTGAATAATTATTGCGAGCAATGTCTAAAATAATGTCTTCTAAGCCATCATCACTCATGTAACCTTGTACATCTGCCGACACTTTAAAGCCTGATTCAAGCTGAATGGTCGCCTCAACCACCACCCCGAGTACACCAAGATTCACTCTCGCAGCATTCAAGGCTTCGCCAGTCAATGTTCTCACTTCTCCCAATCCATCAACAATTTTCATTTCAGTAATATAATCAGCCAGCATATTACTTTTTTTCGTTAACGTTGACCCATGAGTCCCACTGCCCAACATCCCTCCTATGGTAAAAATACCGAGCTCTGTCACCATATTAACGCTAAGCTCTTGACTACGAAGAAAGTCGTTCAAGTCATTAAAACGCATTCCGCCTTGCACTGTGATTGTCTGACTACTGGCATCAAATGACACAATATTATTCATCTTCTCTAATGTGATCTGTACCTGCCCTTCACCTGCACAAGCCGCATCAATTTGACTGGCAAACTTACGATTACCCGTCATGACTTTTTTTCCCTCATTTAACGCATTGATAACCACTTGCTGCACTTCTTCCACCGAATGGGGTGCATGAATTACTGCAGGACGGCATTCATAGGTATTTTGATAATTAGACAGTGTTTCAGTTGGATTTTCTGTAGAATACAAACCAAAAGACAGGCCAATAACACTGGCCATACCTAAGATCCCCAACACACTTTTTTTCAACTTCATATTCATCTCCCTTGATCTGAGTTTTTATGGTGTTCACTCTATTTTTAATCTGTCTATTAAGTAAATTTAGGTAAAATATAAGTCGTCAATATTTCTTGCACTTCACTCGAATGGCAGGGCATTTTATCTAAAAAATGTTGACTTAAATTTGATTTATATGCCGTCACGGGACGTGGACCAATACTCGGAACCCAAAGGGCATGATTGGTAGTTGCAAAGCTTAAACCTTGACTCCCTAAAATACACACTGGACCTTGACTTAAATTTTGAGCATCAAAAATCCACAACTCTTTGCCATTCGTTTCTGCTTGTGTAGGATGTTTACGAACCACAAAGGTCAATACATAACCTTCATCTTGCCGACTGGAGCCAATAGCCGACATAAATTGTGGCGTTCGCATTACGCAATCTTCAGGAAATTGATAACTATCACTGATCGTCATACTGTGACAGTCCATATGGATTAATGCTGACGGAATCGCCTCTTGAGGTAAGCTGTCATTGGTATAATATCGCTGAGGGTAATCTTCATAAGCTTTCGCCACTCTTTTCACCAAATGCTCAGGACGATAACCTATGGCGGACCAATAAATATGTTCAAACGTATCTGGAAATTGAAAATGGCCTCGATAAGCTGGATCGTTCATGTCCCAACAAAGGTGCTCATCACGTATCACAGCAAAGTCCGGTTTAATTTCGGTAGCACTTAACGTATTCACTTGAATACGTGCACGTACTAGCCCTCCGACATCCATGGGGGCGGCTGGATAGCCCGCAATGCTGTCATCCACTCTTCCACCAAAATACAACTGTTCCCAGTCAAATTGCGGCTCAGATTTATCCATGGCTCCTAAATATTGACCATATAAGGTCACCACATTGCCATCATCATTGTAATTACACATGATATCCGACGTGTCAAAATCAAGCTCGAGGTAATCAGCTAGGACATCCGCTTGACCAGCCATTAAATCGGCTTTTCGAATAATCCATACGGGCGTACGATGCTTTTGAGCCGTCACGCTACGAATACCTAAAATACGTGAATTTTCAACTCTTGCAGCAGTTTCAAAAATCAAAATATACTGCCGAGTCACACTTAATGAATGTGATGTTGCTGAAATATAGGCATTGTCTCCATTTCTAAGCTTAACTTGCCACGATTCAAATGGACCCACCTCATCCCAACGGATCAGCTGAATAAAACCATTTCTTGTTCCTGTATCACCCGTATTTCCCCCATAATTGATGGTAAAACACTCTTGAGTATTAAGATCAAAATAAGGATGCCCCGTTGTGCGGATCTGCGGAAATAACCACTTATTTGGTGCTAATACATCAGCAAAAGGCGGTAAACTCGTTCTCCACTCAGATAACTCACCAATAGGCGTCACAAGCTCCAATGTTGTAGCATCAAATTCAAAGGGCACTCCTCCTTCATAACTCAATGCAAATCGGTTATTCCCCATGTAATTAGGCGCTGTGTTACAATAATTCATGAAGCCCAAATTCATGCTAAAATAGACGGTCCCTCCTAATAAGGAAAACTTATCAAATAACCCGGTAACATGCTGCTGCATTATGGCGGATGGGGTGTTAATCATTTTTCGAGTAAAAGACACAGAAGAATTATTGCCTGCAGGAAAATCAATGCGTGTTAATGCTCCTCTTCCATTAGGCGTTAATTGATCCACTTCTAATGGGATCCCTTCACACATGAAAATATGCCCGTAAATATCACTGGGCAATTGACCAAATAAAATATTCAACTCCCCTGATTGCGCAGATAAACTGGCATTCATAATAGAAGTGGGAAAAGTTGAACTATCCATTGGTTTTATTTCACTGGAAAAACCAATAGTCGGTAAAGCTGAAAGTGCACAAGCACTTTTAATAAAGTCTCTTCGATTCATTTTCTTTTACCTAAATGAAATGTTGGTATAAAAGAGTTCGCCAGACTTCTTTAGCGCTCACTAATGCACGACTTTAAACTTAAGAAAAAGAAAAAACAATCAACAGTTACAATCTATAAACTTAGGGAAATGAAGTGTAAAGTCAAAACAACAAAAACACAAACAACTGAATGAAAAGAAAAAAACAACAAACAGTTCCATTAATAAAAGTTGACATTATTATGTCAAAAAAAGCATCAACATATAAAAACAAAAACTATAAGCCTATAATAATAATAGATAATTAAATCTGTGATTTTACATTATTAAAGATGAGAAAATAATCCAAATAAAATAGAAACAAAAAAGGGCCGCCTAATAATAGCGGCCCCACTTAAGTCTAGATAATAAATACTTTTACCATATGAATAAGAAAATAGTCTTACTTTAATTCCCAGCCACTTTCATGTCACTTAATAATATACCGCCAGTTCTAATGGATGAACGCAAATCTTGATCTTTCGCCACACCCACCATATTTTTATACATATCTTTTAGATTACCAGCGATAGTAATTTCTTCAACAGGATATAAAATCACTCCATTTTCTACATAAAAACCTGCAGCACCACGAGAGTAGTCGCCTGTGACTCCATTCACCCCTTGGCCCATCACTTCAGTAATCAACAAGCCCGTATTCATTTCTTTAATTAACTCAGCAAAAGTTTGCCCCGTATGAGATAAGGTCCAATTATAAATACCGCCAGCGTGCCCCGTATTCTTCATCCCTAATTTTCGAGCTGAATAACTGGTGAGCAAATAACTGGCTAATCGACCATTATCGATAATATGGCGATCAATAGTTGCCACACCTTCTGAATCAAAATTGGCACTCGCCAGTCCACCTTGTAAATGAGGCTGCTCAGTAATACTGAACCAATCTGGAAAAATATCCGTGTCTAGCGCATCTTGTAAAAAACTTGAATTTCGGTACAAGCTTCCACCGCTGATTGCGCTGACTAAATGCCCTATTAGCCCCGTTGAAATTTCTGGGCTAAATAAAATCGGCAACGCTGTTGTCGCAATTTTTCGAGCATGAAGACGATCGACGGTTTTTTGCGCCGCTTTTTGGCCTATGACTTCGGGGGAGACTAAATCATGTAATTGCCTTGCAACAGTATAATCATAATCTCGTTGCATTTTACCTTCAGCTTCAGCAATGGCAACACAACTTAAACTATAACGAGAACTTGCTTCACCCTGTAAAAATCCATGGCTATTGCCATACACTTTAAAACCAGTATGCGCATTGACATTTGCGCCATCTGACGTTTTTACTTGCTCATCAGCATCCAAAGCCGCCGTTTCAGCGCGGACCGCTAACTCAGTCAAAGCTTCCGGGCTGATCTCTTCTGGATAATATAATTGCAGATCATGGAACTCTGTTGCCATTCTGTCTTTATCAGCCAAACCGCTAAAACTGTCTTCTGAAGTAAAACGCGCAATGCCATCAGCCGCTTTAACTGCTTCTTTAATCGCTTCAGGACTCAAATCAGAGGTAGATGAACTGCCTTTACAGCCGCCTCGATACAAGGTGATCCCTAAGGCACCATCTTTATTAAACTCAACAGTTTCCACTTCTTTTAACCGAGTCGAAACCGATAAACCTTGTTGCTTACTGATCGCCACTTCAGCGGCGCTCGTTCCTAAACTGGCGGCAAATTCAAGCGCCATAGCAACGGCATTTTTCAGGGGGGCTAATTCAATATCAATGCTAGATGAAGACACAAACGTACTCTATAAGTTAGCGGGAATACCTTTAGCATAACAAACCCCATTCATTAATCCCATTTTCATTTTTTATGCTATCCCTATGTAACTGGTTTGAACAAGGGAAAAATGCTAGAATAAAGGCAGATTTAGCTAGAGATTTTTATATATGAACATTGTTGGTGACTCAGAACACTTTAAACAACCTTATGATCAAAATGACGATTATGTCAGCCGTGCTGAAACCAAGCGCGAAATAACGATTTATCAAGATCTTGGCAAGCGCCTTGTCTCATTGAGCAAAAGCCAACTTGAGAAACTAGACCTCGATGAACTGCTATTCGACAACGTACTCAAAGCAAAAACCATTAAAATCAATACTGAAGCTCATCGCCGTCAGTTACAGTTTATTGGTAAAATCATGCGCAACGAAGATATTGAGGCACTGCAAATCGCGCTAAAAAATGTGCTCAATCAAAATCACAACGAGAGCGCTAAAACAAACGTTGCCGATAAAACCCGTAACCAATTATTGGCTGAAGGTGACATCGCTATTCAATCATTACTTGAACTGCACCCACAACTTGAGAGACAAAAACTCAGGCAGCTGGTTCGTCAAACCCATAAAGAGCTTGCCAAAAACCCTGATGTCAATGAGTCAAAAACGGCAAAAGAGTTTAGCCTTTATCTTAGAAATGAAATAAATAGCTAATATTGCCGAACAGTTTATATACCCAAGTCACTTACAAAATTATACTTTGAAGTGACTTGGGTATATAGGCGCCCTTCCAAACGCTTAGACATCTTGTAAAAGCCAATCATGGCAATGGATCCATGCTACCCTTTGCTTTAATTAATCGCTTACAGGGATAGTCGCGCCATGTCAAAATCAGCCATGGATTTACGGTTTAATCGTCTTTACGCCAGCAGTAAACAACTTAAACAAAAAACGAAGCAGCGTATTCCGAAATTTGCCTATGATTATTTAATCGAAGGTTGTATGGATGATATTGGCCTGCAGCGTAATCGACAAGTCATGCACAGCCTTCACTTTGAACCTGCTTATATCACTCCAAGTCGTACACCTCATCAAACAGTTAATACCCAAGTCTCATTATTTGGCCATACCTACAGTGCCCCTTTGGGAATTGCGCCTATAGGGTTACAGGGGCTAATGTGGCCAAATGCCCCCATTATTCTTGCTAAAGCGGCTTTTGAACATAACATACCGTATATTTTAAGTACGGTTTCATCTGAGTCACTAGAACGTATTGCCGAGGTCAGCCAAGGTCACGCTTGGTATCAATTATATAATCCCACTGAGCCCAGTATTCGTGACGATATTATAAATAGGCTTAAGGTCATGCAATATAAAACCTTAGTCATTACCATCGATGTGCCCACTTTTGGCTTTCGGCCAAGAGATTTTCACAATGGTCTTGCGATGCCACCCAAACTCACCCTGAAAAATATTTATCAAGCGGCCATCAAGCCCACGTGGAGCATCAGCACTCTCAAACAAGGTATTCCCCAATTTAAAAACTTAACACCTTATATGGCTGCAGGCAGTCAAAAACAAGAACTCACAGAACTCATGAATACGGCGACTATGGGCGGACTTGATTTTGATAGTCTGAAAGCCATTCGAGATAACTGGCCTGGCAATCTAATCATCAAGGGCATAATGAGTGAACATGATTTACAGCAAGCCATTAAATTAGGTAGTGATGGGGTCATCTTCTCCAATCATGGTGCCAGACAGCTAGATTTCGGCGAGTCACCTTTACTGCCACTCATACAATTACAAAAGCGTTACCAAGACAAGACCACCATTATGATGGACAGCGGTTTACGCTCCGGCTCCGATATTGCAGGCTGTTTGGCATTAGGGGCACAATTTACTTTTCTTGGTAGGCTGTTTATGTACAGTGTTTGTGCTCTGGGCAATGAGGGCGGCCAGCACGCCATTGCCATGCTCAAAGCGCAGCTCACACAAGTGATGCAGCAAGTGGGCGCGAATAATATTGATGAATTAACGGGTAGAGCCTACTTAGGTTGATTCTACATAAAAACTGGCATTGACTAATTTAATCAATGCCAATTAAAAAGAACACATATTCATCTAACTCAAACATCCTATTTGCATATTAGTATTCAGAACCTCCAATATAAGTCCTAATAATATTTTCGAAATCCTTTTTTAATACTATAAGCCTCGTTGATTCAACGTTATTTTTATTGATGTAAGAAATATTGCTCACTGTTTGCATCATATCGGTATCATTGGGTTCTTGCCATAATTCAGGAACGTACTCAGTTCTTATGACTAATTCACTTTCAACCTCTCTATAAGCATCGCTCACGAAATTTTGATTAAGCTTCATTGATAAATGGCTAACATAAACGACATTTAATGACCATGTTTTGTTTGTCGTATAGTCCATATCTGTATAGATAAGCTTACCCAAAGTGTCACTATTTCCTGAACTTTCATCAACCTGACTCACTCTGTCTGCAATAATATGCGGTATGCGTCCGTTAATATTATCCAGCTCAATCGTATTGTCTTGATAATCGACGTCATTGTCCTCTTCTCTGATATGTCCTATCTTTAATTTAAAGGTAGAATCATTTTCTTTACTATTAGTCCCCACAGAGACAACATGAGCATCTGAAACAAAGCGGGTATTCACATTGTAAGTATTGCCAAAGCCCACCTTACTTCTGTCTGACCACGTAACAATAGGCTGGTTATTAGCATCTCGGCTAATGTCACCTAACATCACTCGTGTATAGCCATTGGTGCGATACGTTAACACCGCATGCCGACCCGAAGTCGGAGAAATTGTGACACTTGGATATTTTTTCTCTTTATTTTCACTCTTATCAAGCTCAGTGTAAACGCCACTCCACGTGACATTACCCGTTACAGTATCAAACAATCCTGTTTGAACATATAAGTTCGGATTATTTTCATTACCAGTACCCACTAATATCACCGTGTGTTTACCATCAACACCGTTAGGCGCGATAGCCACCGATAATGCCTGTAAACTTTTTTGACTGCCTGACATTAACTTTTCAGGCCCCCAAACAGTGGTATAGAGATTGTCAGTCTCACTCAGATTAGTATCTTGATTGCTATCACCTTCGTCATTATCGCTATTGGGATGGCTAATGCTATTCCAAGTTTTCACTCGGTAATACACTAAATTTTGATCATCTTTCAAATAAGCAACTACCCCGCCTCCTATTTCACCTTCATTAACAAAGTCCGCCGCAAAATTTTGAGTTCGCTGGTTTTTATTCGGTAAAGAAAATGAGGTCGATTCTAAAGCTCTACTCCACTCAATATCTCCTCGTTCACCAATAAAAAAAGTAATCGCCGCTTCAGCCCCTGTTTTTCCCGATGTACGATTAGATACTCTTAAATCAGGTAGTAACATTTTTATCTTAGCGCTTGGTGTCATACCTTTTATAGCAAAGCTTCCACCGCCACCACCTGCCTCTCCGTTCGATGTTCCCCCCTGCCCTCCTCCAAATCCGCCACCACCATTTCCGTAGGAGCCAACCCCTCCTTTGCCTGCTGTATAACCATTCACAAAAGAGAATCGATAATCCGTAACGGATTCACCATCACTACCAGTATAGCTATATTTACTATTATCCCAATCAGTGCCCCCTCCTTTACCTCCAAACCCAGAATAGCCTGCATCGTCTTCAGGCTTATCTCCACTATCGTCTTCCTTGATTCCATAATCGAGTCTATAATTTTCAGCCCCGGATTCGGCCTTCGATCCTCCACCTCCTTTACCTCCATCTCCACGGCCTCTATTCCCTCTAGCATAAACTCCTTTAATTATATCGGCATTGGTGTCAAGAGCAATCGCATGCTTACTACCACAAAAAGACACATTATTTTGATCTAATATATAACGACAAACTTGCCCACCATCCCCTCCATCTTTATTTGAAGAGAAAGCTGCATCAGCCGCACCTCCCCCACCTCCAGCAATTAATAATAACGAGTCTTTATCTGGTGCACTTCCCATAGTAGCTGGATCATCGAGTAACCAAAACATAGTCGAAGATGCACCTTGCTTATTACTCCCAGTTCTTCCCCATAACATATTCACTTTTTGGTCGAGCCCTTTAGACCATCCGTCTCGGTATTCATATTGACCTAATGTTGCCAAAGTCGTAAAGAATTCACTATAACCACGCTTCCCTCCGTTACCCCCCCCCTGATTACCGCCTTTCGCTCCCCAAGCTTGCCAATAAGACAGCGTGTCTTCCGTTATTGCTTCACCTTCATCATCATTTCGATCCTCATTAGCATATTCGATAATTTGTTTAAGAGTTAATTGATTTGGACGATCATCACTACTTGCCCCAAAGTGGCAAGTCACATATTCTAATCCAGCAGTATTATAAGTAGAACATGACATAAGACTCGCTGAAGCAATAGAAGGCAGAAAAGCCCCCATACTCATAATCAACGTACTTAAAGAGAATATATGTTTTTTCAAAACGATTAACCTCTGTGTTAATTGAAATAATCTTGTATAACGTCATAACACGGTGAAAAACAATTACCGAGTAATAAACGTAAGGCGAAGAATAATATATAATCGTCAACAAGATTAATATCAGTTCACATAATATATTAAGGAAGTATTCAGTTTAGATTACTTACTCAATCACAATTAATTGTAAAAAAAACAAAATAAAATAAACAATGAATGTAACAAAACATAAATATTTAAATTGATGTTAATACTCCTTATGAAAATGAACTTTTTATTAAATTAATAGCGATTAAAATAGAAATATCTAGTTACATTCATTTACTGTTAGACATAATTAAAGTGGACTTTTACTTGAACTAGACTCAAACATTGTTCAAGGATTGAGGTTGTTTATTAGAAAATTTAAAAAATCATCAAGCCATAAATATCAATTTATTTTTCATTAAACATTCTCAAACTTAATTGATCTTAATCAAAGAAACCGTCATTGCATTTTAATAAGCACCAGAAGCATTTGATTCAATCCTCAAACGTAAAGTAGGATCTCGCGGATTGACGGTGAATTACTATAGTTTGCTTTTTACCATTCCTTTTTGTTGAGGTCATTATGTCTACACCTGAGTTATTATCGCCTGCTGGCACCTTAAAGAATATGCGTTATGCCTTTGCCTATGGCGCCGATGCGGTCTATGCCGGACAACCTCGATATAGCTTAAGAGTACGAAATAATGACTTTAGCTTAGAAAACTTGAAAGTAGGCATTCAAGAAGCCCATTCATTAAATAAGAAACTCTATGTGGTCAGTAATGTTGCCCCCCATAATGGAAAACTGAAAACCTATATTAAAGATATGCAGCCAGTCATTGCAATGCAGCCTGATGCGCTGATTATGTCTGATCCAGGGCTTATTATGATGGTGAGAGAGGCTTTTCCAGAGCAAGAGATCCATTTATCAGTGCAAGCCAATGCCGTTAATTGGGCGTCAGTTAAATTCTGGCAGCAACAAGGTATTAAGCGCGTTATTTTATCCCGTGAATTATCCCTTGATGAAATTGAAGAAATTCGCCAACGTTGCCCCGATATTGAACTTGAAGTCTTTGTTCATGGCGCGTTATGTATGGCCTACTCTGGTCGCTGCTTATTATCAGGCTATATTAATAAACGCGATCCGAATCAAGGCACTTGCACGAACGCTTGCCGCTGGAAATATGATGTTCACAGCGCTCAAGAAACCAACAATGGTGATATTGTCGCAATCAAACCAGACGTTCAGCTCCACTCCCCTGACTTAAATGAAACTCAAGATATAACAGCGCCCACTAATGATATTATCTTATTGCAAGAAGCGAGTCGCCCAGGCGAATATATGCCTGCATTTGAAGATGAGCACGGTACTTATATTATGAACTCAAAAGATCTCCGAGCCATTCAACACGTAGAAAGACTCACAAAAATGGGCATAGATTCACTAAAAATAGAGGGGCGAACCAAGTCGTTTTATTATGTGGCTCGCACCGCGCAGCTCTATCGCCAAGCCATTGAAGATGCCAGCGCTGGTAAAGATTTTAATCGCAGCTTAATGCATAACTTAGATGGCTTAGCCCATCGCGGCTATACTGAAGGTTTTTTACGTCGACATACTCATGATGAATACCAAAACTATGATTATGGCTACTCAATCAGCGATACCCAGCAATTTATCGGTGAGTTTACAGGAAAGTATAATGAATTTGGCATGGCAGAGATCGATGTAAAAAATAAATTTTCAGTGGGTGACAGTGTTGAAATCATGACACCTCAAGGTAACCTTACCTTGACGATTGAAACACTGTTAAATCGAAAAAATGAAACGGTCACCTTCGGCTTAGGCTCTGGTCACTTTGTGTTTTTAAACGTACCCGCTGATATGAATATTCACAAAGCCATATTACTTCGCAACTTACCCCAAGAACACGATACTCGGCAACCTCACCCACAAGGCAAGAAAATGCACACTGTGAGCGCTTAATCATGGCGTTACTCATTAATGATAAATGTATTAATTGTGATATGTGTGAGCCTGAGTGTCCCAATCAAGCTATCACATTAGGCGAGTCAATTTTTGAAATTGACCCCATATTATGCACTGAATGCGTGGGGCATTATGATAAGCCGACCTGTAAATCAGTGTGCCCTATTACCTGTATTGACCCGGATCCCGCTCATCAAGAAACCCGTGATGCACTGCTAATAAAATATCACATGATCACCAATCCCCATTAAAAGACAATATGACTAAGCGACCAAAAGAAGAGCGATATTCTGGCCGCTTGGAGATATAGCTGCGATCACGCTTGCGAAGACATTAAAAAGCAATTATACCTATAATTCAGCCTCCCCCCACTTCAACCATAGATTCATTGAAATAATGGAGTGACAAGTGCCTCAACAAAATCGACCAGGTTTACTTTCAACCATTTTTCTTAGTATCGGTACTATGATAGGCAGTGGCTGGTTATTTGCCGCATACTACTCATCTCAAGTAGCGGGGGCTGCATCCATTTTATCTTGGATAATCGGTGCGATCATTGTCTTAATTATGGCGGTTTTATTATCTGAGATTGCCATCAAATATCCAGTAAATGGCTTATTTACTCGGCTGCTCAGCTTATCACATAATCAACATTTTGGTTTTGTCACTGGCATATCAAATTGGTTACTGGGCCTCATTCTCGTTCCTTCTGAGGCCATAGCCTCTACGCAATACGTCGCCACAGTCAACCCGATATGGACCCCTTATTTATTTAATAATGGAGAGATTACAAGCTTAGGAATGGGCCTAACAACATTATTTATGTTATTTTATTTACTGGTTAATTATTGGGGGATCCACTTTTTAGCGCGCGTCAACAATGCCATTACCTGGATCAAAATTATTGTCCCTGCCAGTGTGGCGATTATTTTCATCATTACTGCATTCGATACAAGCAACTTTACGGCTTATCAAAATAGTTTCATGCCCTATGGCTTTAATAGTGTATTAACCGCTATCGTATCCAGTGGGATCTTTTATTCTTTTTTTGGCTTTCAAGCTGCCGTGTCTTTTTGTGCCGAACTGGAAAATCCTAAAAGAAATATTCCCATCACGCTTATCAGTAGCGTCGTTATTGTATTGATCATTTACTTGTTACTGCAAGTCGCTTTTATTGGAGCATTGCCCTCAGAAATGCTAACACAGGGGTGGACACATTTAAATTTTGAATCTCCCCTCGCTCAACTCGCTGCTATTCTTGGACTGAATTTTATTGTTATTATTCTCTACACAGATTCTGTGATAAGCCCAACAGGAACAGGATTATTATATCTAGGCATAGCCTCTCGCCAACTCAATGAAATGGTTAAACATAAACAAATGCCTGCATTTTTTGGCACAAGAGATCTAAAGATACTTTTTTCAAGACGAGCATTGATTTTAAGTTTTATTTGCTCATTAGTATTAATTTTCTTCTTTCGAAATTGGCAGCTAATAGCTGGGTTAACAACGACTTTCATTATTATATCCTGCATTGCACTCCCGGTAACCTATTCAAAGTTATTAAAGTCAACGGAAGGTTTCCCCGTTAGAATATTGCCTTATTCACAATTATTCTCTTGTTTGACCTTCATTGTACTCTCTTATTTTTTATTATTGTGTGGAATTAAAAATCTCACTGTTGCCCTTTTACTGCATGTCGCCTTTTTCATCAGCTACGCTTGCAGTATACATCCCCATAATAAAATATTGTCTATCTTACAAGCTCTTGCTTCAGCATGGACTATCTTCGCCTACATGCTATTTGTTATTGTATACAGCATTGCAGATGCACTGATCCAACATGATTTAAGCTATTATATTATCTATATTATTGCTTCAATCATATTCCACATGTTATTAGTCAATCAAAAATCGATTACACATGAAAAATAAAAAGGGCCAACATTAGGCCCTTTAATGGTGACAAGCAAATTACTCTTTCAATAAGTCATGACAAATATGGGCAAGATCCGACTGTACTGCAGCAGCGGTAACCTCTCTACCCGCACCCGGTCCTCTAATGATCAACGGATTATCCTGATAAAATGCACTTTTAATCACAAACACATTATCCCCAGGGGTCAAATTTGCATAGGCATGACTCGCATCGACCCATTGAAGGCGTACTTCAGCCTTTAATGAGCCATCCACGTTATCAAGTGCCGCGACATAACGCAGAACTTGATTCTGTTCTTGAGCCGCTTCAAATTGCTGCTGCAATAACGTATCGAGCTCACTGATACGCTCAAGAAATTGCGCTAAAGGTAAAGTTGCCAGTGCCTCAGGAACCAAAGAGTGCAAAGTAATATCATCAAGCTCTAATGATAAACCAATTTCCCGAGCTAATATGAGCAACTTACGCTGCATATCTCGCCCAGATAAATCATCTCTAGGATCCGGTTCTGTCAAACCTAGCGATTTCGCTTCCAGTACAAGTTGAGAAAAAGGTGTGACACCATCAAAATGTTCAAATAACCAACATAATGTTCCCGAAAATATTCCCCCCACAGCTTGAATACGATCGCCACTGTGATGTAAATCATTCAACGCATGTTGCACAGGCAAACCCGCTCCACAACTTGCATTGTAACGCCAAAAAAGTCGGCGATTACCTAACTGTGATTTTAATTCATGATAAAAGGATAAAGGCCCCGACCCCGCTAACTTATTTGCACTCACAATATGAATACCGCGAGCAAAAAGTGCAGAATATTTATTCGTTAACGCCATACTGGCACTAATATCTAATGCAACCAACTCATCACATTCCACCGCATCTAACTCAGCTAATAACGCCTCAAAATCCCAAGCAATAGCCTTCTGCTCAAAAGTGTTTTGCCATTGATTTAGCGCAATTTTCTCATCTTGAATGAGTGCTCTTTTCGAACTCACTAAACCAATAAGCTCAACACTGGCTTCTAACTCAGTATTTAAGCGCTCTCTTGATTGATGAAATAAATCAATCCAAGCAGAGCCAATATTGCCCGTTCCAAATAATACAACACAAATGCGTTTTCGAGGACCAGCACAACGCCTATGCACCTTTTGCGTCAGTAAGTTAACTTGTGAATGCGGCACTAAAGTCACCAAACTCAATGTATCATTAAACAGTGCTTTTGCATCTCGACTCAACAAGCGAGCAAAACCACGGCGATACAATTGCACATCCGCACTCACTAATGCCACCAAGCCAAAATCAGTCCTAACGGAGACATTTTCAATCTGATAAACACCTTGTAAGCGCTCCAGCAATGCCATTGCTTGCTTCTCATTTTCATGAATAAAGGCTAACTCCAACTTATTCATATTCAATGACCAATGCGCTAAAGGCGCTAGCTCAGCTTGCCTTAATTCATTCAGTAAAGCCGATAAATCCCCTTTAATCTGCATACTGAATAAAGCCACACTGCTCAAGTTTGTGACCACTGGGGCGCTCGCTGATGAGCTTTTGGGGGCGATAAGCGTAAAGTCAGTATGAGGAGCATAACTTGAGCGAACCGCCAGACTCACTTCTGTATCAAATAAAGGTTGTAAAGTACGATTATGTAATACAGGGGATCCCAAATGCGCCAGTCTATCTGCTTCATCTAGGGATAAACTTTTTAGCAGTGTCGCATCATTAATTTTATTCGGATCGGCATTAAATACCCCTTCGACATCCGTCCAAATCGTGACTCTCTCTATATCTGCTAAACGAGCAATTAATGTCGCACTGTAATCAGAACCATTTCGACCCAGTAGTAATGTTTCTCCGGTTTCCTTTGCACAAATAAAACCAGTAATCACAATCCGCTCATTAGGGTGAGCATCGAGAAGAGCCTGCACTCTTTGACGCGACACTGACTCTTGTATTTGCGGCACCGCTCCCTCATCAGCAATTAACAAGGTACGCGCATCAACATCAATAGCAGCCACACTGGACTCTCTAAGCAATGCAGCCAGCAAGCGAGCGGACCAACGCTCCCCAAAACTCACCACTTGGTGGCTTTGATATTCACTTAACTTTGTTAATGAAAGTAAACTCATTAATTGTGCTTTATCCGTTGACAAACGTTCGCGTAAACTGCGCGCTGAACCACTGGATAATAACTGCTCAATTAAATCTTGCTGGTAATGAATAAGATCATGTAACTCTTCTTGCCAAAGCAAACCACTCGCCTTTAAAGACAATAGCTTATATAAAAAATTGGTACTTTTCCCTGCGGCAGAAACCACAACAAGATCATCACTGTGACCATGGGTTAATAAAATATGCGCAACACGGCGATAGCAATCCGCATCCGCTAAACTGGAGCCACCAAATTTATGTAAGTGACAACGTGCCATGGATAACTCCTATACAACAACTCAAATAATTCGGCGTACAATTTACAAAGAGTAAACACACCATGTCAGTGACGCAGCTCTCAATCACCAATATTGACAGTAAAAACCAATAACGCGATCAAAGTGCTTTTGCGGCAGCTAAGCCTGCTTGAAGATCAGCGACCAAATCATCGGCATCTTCAATTCCTACTGATAATCGAATTAGCGTATCTTTCACTCCAGCCTCTAAACGCGCTTCTCGCTCCATTGCTCTGTGTGTCATTGTAGCAGGCACAGCAACTAAGCTTTCAACGCCGCCTAAACTTTCAGCCAATGAAAACAAGCTTAATGCCTGTAAAAATGCCTCCAACTGCGCTTCACCACCTTTAAGCTCAAAACTCAACATGGCACCAAAACCCTTTTGTTGTTTTGCTGCAATTTCATGCCCAGGATGAGAAGCAAGGCCAGGGTAATAGACATTGGACACTGCATCACTTGTGGTCAATATAGCAAGAATACGCTGTGCATTAGCTTGATGCTCACGCACTCTTACACTTAATGTGCGGATCCCTCTGAGCGTAAAGTAGCTATCCAGTGCAGAACCCGTTAATCCTAAGGTATTTGACCACCAATGCAATTTTTCACTCAACTCAGGATTTTTTGCCACAACAGCACCGCCAACAACGTCACTGTGTCCGTTAATGTATTTAGTCGTTGAATGCACAACAATATCAGCACCTAAAAGTAATGGCTGCTGTAAAATAGGTGATAAAAAAGTATTATCGACAGCGACTAATGCACCGACTTTATGGCTAGCAGCAGCAATAGCTTCAATATCCACCACACGTAAAAGTGGATTAGAGGGAGTTTCTAGCCACACCAATTTAGGCTGCTGAGCAATCGCTTCACCAAGTGCTGCTGGGTCAGTTTGATCGACGACTAATAGCTTAAATTGCCCTTTGTTAGCCAAATTGGTAAATAAACGATAACTGCCCCCATAGCAATCATGAGGAACCACTAATAAATCTTCAGGACCCAGCAAGCTTACCACTAGAGTAATCGCAGCCATACCTGTACATGTCACAATGCCACTTTCCCCCTTTTCAAGGCTTGCAATGGCATCACCTAGAACGGTTCGAGTCGGGTTTCCCGAGCGGCTATAATCAAATTCTCTCGGATTTTTATGACCATCGAAAGAATAATTCGTTGATAGGTAAATAGGGGGGACAACTGCCCCATGCTGCTTGTCAGATTCAATGCCCTGACGCACTGCTAATGTGGCTAGCTTTTGCTCTGTCATGTACGACTCCTGATCAACAAATAACTTTAAAGATGTCTAGACGTCTAAATGTACCTAAGCAAATCGCTAACGTCAACCAAGTTTCGGCCATTTAGACGTCTAAACATGTAGAAATCCAACCTCAATTGCGCTAAATTAAAAGCAAAGTTTGACTGTGCTTAGTAAAGGGTTAAAATCTGCCCCGAATTATGAAATTTTAGGTGAGTTAATGACTGAATGGAATGGCGACTATATTAGCCCTTATGCCGAACATGGCAAAAAGAATGAACAGGTAAAAAAAATTACCGTTTCAATCCCATTAAAGGTGTTGAAAATATTAACGGATGAACGAACACGTCGTCAGGTCAATAATCTTCGTCATGCAACAAACAGCGAATTATTATGTGAAGCATTTTTACATGCTTATACTGGTCAACCGCTGCCAAATGATGACGATTTATCCAAAGACAAACCAGATAGTATGCCGGCAGAAGTTAAACGCCTAATGAATGAAATGGGCATAGAATGGGAAGAAATGGAATAACCTCAGATGGAAAGAGGTAAGGTTCATAAAAGCCTTACCTTTTCTCTATCCGCACTATTTAATTGAACTAGACCATAAATAAACGTCTCTTTTTACTCTTACTGTATGATTTGTAGGAAGTGAATATGCCCGAAGTACACACTTTATTTTTTGCGTTATTGATTGTTTATTGCGGGGCTTTAACACAAGGCTTGATTGGTTTTGGACTCGCAATCGTTGCCAGCCCTTTATTATACCTGATTGATCCCACAATGGTCCCCGTTCCAGTGATATTCATGGGGTTCACCATTGCCTGTTTAACACTGTTAAAGTCAAAGCAGCATTTAGAATTTAAAGGGTTAACATTTGCCTTACTCGGCCGTATTCCTGGTGGAATATTAGGCACATTTTTATTGTTAATGGCGCCAAAACCCATTTTAGGCTTAATCATTGGAAGCATTGTCGCTCTAGCCGTTGGCCTTAATAAACTCAAATTTCATTGTCCGATTAACCGCTTCAGTTTATTTATTGCTGGAGTGCTGTCAGGTATTTTCGGTAATGTCGCCGCCATTGGGGGGCCGCCAATGGCCTTATTATTTGCTAATAAAGAAGCCAATCAATTTCGAGCAGCCTTATCCGCATTTTTTATTTTTAGTTCATTAATTTCAATAGTGATATTGGGCATTGCTGGCTTAATCACATTCCATCATCTTATCACCGCATTATTATTACTGCCTGCAGTACTATTAGGCCATTTAACGGCAAAAAAATTAGCAAAGCACACCAATAAAAATACGATTCGAACCGCCACACATATTCTCTGCACAGTCAGCGCATTGATTATCATCATCGAGTCATTGATAGAATTAAATCGATAAAACAGAGATAACAATCACTCAAAAGTCAGTACTTAAAAATCATATGAGGTTCTTAGCAAGCCTTCGATATGATTAGATTGACGATAAATACCCGAAAAATCGACAGAAAACTTATCTCCAAATTTAAACTCAGAGCCCATAGAATAAAGGCTTTCCTGATTATTTTTCATATTATAATAATAACTTAGATTAACATCTAACCAAGAAAACATATTTAAATCCCCCCCAACACGCCAAAATTGTGCTGGATGAGCATCATCCCATTCTGCCTGTCGATATAAATCAATGTCGGTAGAAAAATGCATAGTATTCCAATCATACGCCACACCAGCAGTTAACATGGTAAGACTTGCTTTATCCAGTTCATGAGTAAAGTTTGTCTCTAAAAATTGAGCGCGAGAAAATAAATGACTACCAGAAACAGCGAATTGCAAGTTATCAGCTAGTTTCATCGAAAGCTGCATATCAAGATTAACGGCCGACTGATAAGATAAATCCTCAACATCAGCATGTATAACACTGGGAAGCACACCAATATTGATAGGCATATTGACAATGGATAAAGGAATATTAATCAATAAACCCCTTTCTTTGACCTGAGTCGCAGCCATCACATTCACAGGTGTATTCATTATCCTATCAAACTGTGGCACTGATTGAGAGAAGGTATAATCGTACACAAAAGTGCTAAATTCAATATCCGATAGTGTGGGAATTGTTACAGTAGTATTGACTTGTAAACTTTCTTTTTCCTTCCCAAACAATACTATGGGTTGATACGAGGGAAAGTTTTTTGCATTCAAAGCAATAAGCGGTGCAAGCATTAACCCCTTCTCATTATTTTCTATCAACAAGTCATTTGTAGACTGATTAAAAGTAGATCCCGCAAAAACAATATGACTCAATGAAAAATAAGAAAAGACGCTAATTAACAACCTAAATAGGCTATATTTCATCATTTTTTCTTCCCTGGAACATGATAGCGAAAAGTAACGCTTCCCCTTCTACAACACCTTTATCGAAAACGTTAAACATGCTTTCTTATTTTATGACAAAAAAGGCCACTATGAGAAAAAATCCTTTAAGTTAATGGCAGAAGAAAATGATTTTATCTTGAAATCGTACCGTGACTTCAGGATAACTCCCTTAATAAGGTCGCTAATACTGGCTCAACACTTTGATGACTGGGGTAACACAAACCGATACGGCGAAACATTCTTGGCCCATCAAACATGACTTGCGTTAATCTAGGTTCATCTTCTATCAAACCATCAGGCAAGAAACTGATCCCAAAGCCTGCAAGTACTAAAGACATCACTAAAGACTTAGACTCAGCCTTAGCCACTAAATTAAGTGACATATTATTACAAGCCAGTAAGCCTATGGTTTGCTGATGAGCCTCACAGGGCGGACACTCAATAAAGTCATAGCCATGTAATTGAGTCGCATTAATGCTTTCTTGTTTCGCTAACTCATGCTCAGTCGGCACACACAGTACGTAATCTTCCTCCCAAAGCGGGAAAAAAATCTCATCGTCTTCACGCAGTGCATCTAAGGTTAATCGACAATCCGCAGGACTTTTGTAATCCACTAATTCAAGATCGAGTCGAGTTAACTTCGCCGCTATCGTTTTCAAAAATGCCGATAAACGCCCTTGACTTAAGTCTGGCATTACCGCAATTTTCAATGTTTGCCGCGTCGCTTTCTCTTGAAATAGCTTAGGTAATAATTTTGCCTCTTCCACCAGCTTCAACGCTAATGGATACAGGTAAGAAGCACTGTCTAACGCTTGTACTCCTTTTTTACTTCGAGAAAATAATGGCCCACCTAGCTCTTCTTCTAACTGTTTTAATCCTGCCGAAAGAGACGGTTGACTCACATGGCAGGCCTGCGCTGCTGCGGTAATGTTTTTTTCCTCAAAAATCGCAATAAAAAAACGTAACAAACGTAAATCTATCATAAATAATATTCCAAACTTTGTTATAGGCTGAGCCTATCATATCCAGTAAAAATTAGTATTTTTCAATCTGAGACTAAGCGCCTATACTCAATCTCATTCAATAGCATTATGCTTAAAATATTATTTAAACCATAATAATCAACAAATTAAAAATTAATCATTATTAAGAGGTACAAATGATGACACACACACTTAATCAAGAAAAAGCCCTTATTGTGATCACTGGTGCATCATCAGGTATTGGGGCATCAATGGCGAAAGCATTTCATGCTAAAGGCCACCCTTTATTGTTACTGGCACGTAGAGTAGAACCTATGCAAGCATTAGACCTTGACCGTTGCTTATGCATCAGTGTTGATGTTACTGATGCTCAATCCATCAAAGAGGCTATTGCTACAGCAGAAGCACAATATGGAAAAGTGGGCGCGTTAATCAACAATGCCGGTACCATGCTACTTGGCCAAGCTGATGTGCAAGATCCTAGTGAATGGAGCCAAATGCTGAATATCAATGTCATGGGTGTGCTCAATGGGATCCATGCCGTACTTGCCGATATGAAAGCCCGTAATACCGGTACGATTATCAATATCAGTTCTATTGCAGGCTTTAAGACGTTCACCAATCATGCCGCCTATTGCGCCACCAAATTTGCCGTTCATGGGTTAACAGAAAATATTCGCGAAGAAGTTGCTATGGATGATGTCCGTGTCATCACGATTTCTCCCGGTGCCGTTGAAACCAATTTATTATCGCATACCACTAATGATGAAATTAAAGCAGGTTATAACGATTGGAAAGAAGATATGGGTGGCGTCATTGCCCCAGAGACCATTGCTGAAGCCGCGTTATTCGCCTATGAACAACCCCAAAGTGTCTGCGTGAGAGAAATCGTTGTTGCAGCCACTCGTCAACAACCTTAATTGACATTGGCCAGTTTCAATAGCCTTAGTACCTCGCCTCAATAACGCTATTGAGGCTTATCTTTCTCTTTTATCACTTTCAAAATGAAAACAAGTACCTTTCAGTGTAAAATCATAAAGGCCTAAATATCATGAAAAGCCAACAGGCCAACACAAAACCTGAATATACCCATCAGGTTTTGTGACAATGACTATCTTCTCGGTTGTATCAATAACGGTTCTAATGTCATTTTGGCATTTTGACTGGCTCCATGATGTTCACTATAACTTTCCCCTTCAAAAATGGTATAAAAAACATCAATAAAGTCATCTTCATTTGTCATCAATGTATCTGGCATTGCTTGTATAACCGCATTGGTTAATCGCGTAATAAGCGCAACAGTTTGCGCGCCGACTTCTGGAATAAATTGTAATACTTGTGCCGTTACCTCTAATAACACTGTTGCTAACGCTTTATAGTTAACGTTATCATCGCTCTCCATCAATAAAATATCGACGGCCTGCCAACGATAATTATCCCAATGCACAATAATTTGATTTGGTGTGTACTCTTTTTGCGCTTTATCCAAATAAGGTAATTCAACTACCTCTATTTTTGGCATTAACTCATCACTTAAAGCATTCACACCAGTAATAATCGCATACACTTCCGCAGGTCCGGAGATCCATGATTCTTTTATTTCTTGCACTTCAATGTTTTTAATCACCGTCATAGATAAAGGCTCAATCAACTCTGAGCGAGGTTGATTAACAAGTGGTTTGACTAAGCCCTGTTCAAATTGATCATCAAATTGATCAAAAACAGCATTCATTGCTTTAAGTCCTGCTTTCATTGTTTTTTCTTTATTCAATTCAATAATAAAAACAGGTTGAGTCGGCATACTATAAGCATCTAAATATGTCATTTCACCATCAATAGCAAAAGCTTCTATATTTCCATCGTCATTACTTGTAGCAAAAGTAAATAGAGGTAGCTGCCCCCCATGCAACTGAGCCAACATACTGTCATCAGCCAAACGTAATAGGATAATACTCTCTGGGCTCTGCTTAAGTTGCTGTTCAATGCCTTTGAGTCGATTGATATTAACGCTAGAATGACCAATGACCCTAACGGTCGATAACGATAATCCAATCAGTTCATTAACAGGTATACTCAAACGATACTCATTAAAGGACTCTCTAATACTTGCCTCTATATTGGTGTAGTCTCTAGCCAAAGCCTGTGCGATGGCCTTTTTATTTTCTTTTACAGAATTTAACAAAGAGAGTGAGCTTAAATCGTTAGCCAGACTGTTGGTATTTTGCTCTTTCGCACCCACATGAAAAGTGAATAGACTTAGGCTAAAAACAGCAGAAAATATCGCAATTGAGAAACACTTCATATCAACTTCCTTTTATTTAACTAATAAATAAACAACAAAACAAACAAATTGATAACTAAGCATCACTTTTAACAATAAGAAAATCTTTATGCAATTCGACCTTTGTCTCAGCAAGATATCGCCTGCAGACATTAAAAATAAGAAGAAGTTCACTATTTTGACAAAGATGTGCAAAAAAACTGCGACAGCTTGTCGCAGTTAAGGAATAAAGCTTTGCCAAGCAGATTTTGGACTGAGAATATAACCTTCACTTTTACAATGATCCAAAAAATGCCATTACCATGCTGCGTCTATCATCTTTATCCATTTCTATCATCACAATTTTCATTTTCCCTTCGGCCGTTTTTGCTGACGAAGGCGATATGGAAATCATCGAAGTCAAAGGCCGCCCTCAAGAAAATTTTAGCGTTGCCGACCCATCCACATCGATTCCTCAAATTGATGCCAGTGATTTACTCAAAAAATTACCGGGCGCCGCAGTCAATGGTAATGGCCCGTTGAGCGGAATTGCACAATATCGAGGACTATATGGTGATAGAGTTAACACTCAAATTAACGGCGTATCTTTAGCGGGTGCAGGCCCTAACGCAATGGACACACCATTAAGTTACGCCAGTTTGATATTAACCGAGGGCGTCAGTATGACTCGAGGGATTGCGCCTGTCTCCTCAGGAATTGATACACTAGGCGGGAGCATTGAAGTGATAGAATCAAAAGCTAGCTTTGATGAAACCAGTGGCGAAGTCTCTGGACAATATCAAACCAATGGAGACAGAGGCAATCTAGGTGGAAAAGTAAACCTAGGCAGTAAAGAACAAGCGGTATTACTTTACGCCGAAAAGTTAGAAGGTAATACAGACGTCACTACAGGTGACGGAGACACTATTGCACCGACAACTTATGAAAAAACCATGGCAGGTGGCGAGTATCGCCTTAATTTAAGTGATAATGACATCAATGAAGAGTCCATTGCTTTTGGGTATCAGTTTTTAGAAACCAATAATGCTGGCACCCCAGCTCTCCCTATGGATATTGATTTTATTCGTACACACAGATTTAAAGTGGAGGGAGAGCATAATATCAATAGCTGGGATCTCAACTGGCACATGGCCTATAGCGATGCAAATCACGGTATGGATAATTATAGCCAGCGAGATAAACCCGATACCTCAAGTGCTCGATACAATAGTGCCACTAGTGATAGCTTTGACAGTGAAATATCCATCGCTAAAGATGCTTGGTTATTTGGTTTAGATGCTCGAATGAGTCAACATAATTCTCTTATAACCGATCCCACTAATGCCAGTTTTTATATCGATAACTTTAACGACATTCAAGACGATGTTTACAGTGTTTTCGCTCAATGGCAACAAGATATCGGTCTATGGAATTGGCAATTTGGTAGTAGGGTTAAAAATTACCGAACCAATTCAGGGACCATTAACACCTCAATGGCCAACACCATGACCGCCGTCCAAGCGCTTGTTGATGATTTCAACAATAGCGATCGTTCGCAAGTGCAAACAGGGCTCGATTTAACCATCAATGGTCAATATCAATTTAATGATGATTGGACCGGTATTATTGGTCTTGCCCGTAAGCAAGACAGTGCCAGCTATCAAGAAAGGTATTTATGGTTGCCGATGCAGTCAACAGGTGGACTGGCTGATGGACGGACTTACGTCGGTCAAGTTGATCTTGATTTAGAAACCGCTTATCAACTCGAACTGGGCTTTGATTTTGAACACAGTCAGTGGAAAGTTAGCCCTAGAGCATTTGTTAATCGCATTGATAACTATATTCAAGGTACCCCAGCAACCGATGCCAATGTTATCGCTGTTGCTGCCATGATGGGGGATGATAACCCAATGCAATTTAGTAATGTAGATGCCTTACTTTACGGCATGGATTTAACCGCAAGTTACCAATTATCGACACGCTGGAATATTGATTTACTTGGAAGCTATGTGAGAGGCGAGCGCAGAGATATTGATGATAATCTCTATCGTATCGCTCCACTTAAAGTCAATTTGGGACTCAATTTTCAGCAAGGAAACTGGATAGCACGGATAGAAGGTGTTGCCAATGCCGCCCAAAATAAAGTCTCTGAAACCCAACTAGAAGAAACCACTTCTGGCTATGCCATCATGAATATTTCTGCAGGTTATGATGTAGAGAGTTGGACAGTCAGAGCAGGTATTAATAATCTTTTTGATACTGAATATGAAGATCATTTAGCGGGCTATAATCGTGTTTATAACACAGATATTGGAGTCGGTTCACGCATGCCTGGCATGGGATTGACGACTTGGGTCACTGGCGCTTACCGTTTTTAATCGACACGTCCACTCACAATCAATAGGGTTCATCTTAATCTTAGGGAAGTTCAATCACTGTTCATTTCCCTCCCAGAGCTTCCTCCAAGCTCTGGGACTTTTCTTTTTTCTATCACTAAATTGCATTTTATTACTTCATATTAATCTATATATCAGTACTCAAAATCAAACAGTAGCGACTAAAATTGACTCGTAGCCTTTCAGGATATTAAAGCGCTACTCAATTGACTGCAGCAATCATTAACGCTGCTAATAAGACAGAATATCAGTCTAATGAACTAATAAGGATGTTAACAATGAAATTTTTATCTAGCGTGGCCACAACGGCTTTATTGTGTGTATCAAGCACTTCCTTTGCAGAAGAGCTTGATATCGGTATTGAAAGTATCTGTGAAGACAGAGCCTGTACCTTTAAAGTCCCCATTGTCGAAGGCAGAGCTGTATCTTGGTATATCACCTCACAAACGGCTGGAAATCCAGGCATAAAGATTATCAGTCCTGATGGTGAATTAATGGCTAAAACAACCGTTTACTCTAAAGACTTGAATAACAAGAGTAGCGGTGATTTTATAGCCCCAACAACCGAACGTTATACTGTGATTTTCTCGGACATGGTCGAAGTGGTTTCAGATACCGCCACCATCACCAGTGATTGGGGAGATACTGTGAGCCAAACATTCCAGTTTGCAGGAGAAGATTGGACCGATAATGACTACAACGACATTTTTGCAGCCATTACTTGGTTTACTAAAAAAGGATAATCAAGATGTAAAGCTATTCAAAGGAGCCTTTCTTGGCTCCTTTTTATTTCCTATTTAACACCTCATTATGCACCACTCAAAAATAAAACATTGAATTAACCAAAATTAACAAATAATTAAACAACAGATAAAGTCAGGCTGATATTATTATCAGCCATTATGGAGACAAAGAAATCAATTTCTTTATCATGTACAAGGAAAAAACATAGGGTATGTTAAATAAAAAAATACTGGCAACACTGATCACTTCAACATTATCTATCACTGGCTGTGGGTTAGATGACTACAGCAGAGGTAATGATGACAATGAAAGCAGCAAAGAAGTACAAGTATCCTTACGCATATTAGAGACCAGTGATTTACACAGTAACATCATGGATTTCAATTATTATCTCGGCGCCGATGATCCCACAATAGGATTAGCCAGAACCGCCAGCCTTATTGAACAAGCTCGAAATGAAAATGAAAACCATGTCCTTGTCGATAATGGTGATCTCTTGCAGGGGAGTCCAATGGGAGATTATATCGCAAATAAAGGACTCAATGATGGAGACATTCATCCTGCGTATAAGGCAATGAATACGCTCGACTATGATGTCGGTAATATCGGAAATCATGAATTTAATTATGGGTTAGATTTCCTAAAAAATGCGATAAAGGGTGCCGATTTCCCTTACATTAATGCCAATGTTTATTGTGATTCCTATGCTTGCTGGGACAATGTTCAAAAAGGCGATAATTTATTTACTCCTTACCTCATCAAAGAAACACCTGTTTTAGATAATAAAGGGAATAAACAAACCATAAACATCGGCTATATTGGTTTTGTTCCACCGCAAATCATGCAGTGGGATGCTCAAAACCTACAGGGTAAAGTGCGAGTGGATGATATTGTTAAAACAGCAGAAAAATTCATACCTCTAATGAAAAAAGAAGGCGCAGACATCATCATCGCCATTCCACACTCCGGTATTGGCTCTGTGTATAACACTCAAGAGAATAACATCGAAAATGCCACATTTGCACTGACTTATGTTGAGGGCATTGATGCCATTGCATTTGGTCACAGCCATGCAATATTTCCTGATAAGCAATATGAAGGCTTGTACGAGACCGATATTGTTAAAGGCACATTAAATGGCATTCCTGCAGTGATGCCAGGACGCTGGGGAGACAATTTAGGTATTATTGATCTTTCATTGAAACGAGTGGATGATAAGTGGATTGTTGAAAATTCCCAATCTGAATCACGACCTATTTACCAAGATGATAAGCCATTGGTTGAAGCAGACCTTGATATTCGCCAGGCAGTAGAAATCGATCATTTAGGCACGCTCGACTTTGTTGAGCAGCCGATAGGTAAAGCCTCAGATAACCTCTATAGCTTTCTCTCCCTTGTACAAGATGATCCTAGCGTTCAAATAGTGTCTGATTCACAACGCGCTAAAGTGCAAGAACAAATCATCAATATAAGTACATTAAGTCACCTTCCAGTATTGTCTGCCGCCGCCCCTTTTAAAGCCGGTGGGCGCCACAGTACAAGCAGTGATAGTGAACAATATGTACAAGTTAATCAAGGATATTTAACCTATAAAAATGCAGCCGACCTTTATCTTTACCCCAACACCTTAGTCGCATTGAAAGTCAGTGGTGCTGATGTAAAAGAATGGCTGGAATGTAGCGCAAACCTATTTAACCAAATTAATTCAAATGATGAAGCCCCTCAGTCACTGATCAATTGGGGGGAGCACCCCACCTATAATTTTGATGTGATTGACGGCATCACCTATCAAATAGATGTCACCCAACCCAGTAAATACAACAGCGATTGCCAGCTGGTGTCAGGGCAAAGTCATGCCGAACGTATTATCGACTTAACTTATACTGATGCAAGTGGTTATGCCTATACAGGTGATGAACTTACAGCCATGGAGTTCATTATTGCCACCAATAATTACCGGGCTTTTGGCGAAAAATTTGCAGGTACTGGGAGTGCAAATATTGTGCTTGAACTTCCGGATGAAAATCGAGATGTGCTTGCGCGTTATATTACGCAACAAACCGCCACTCATGGAGAAGTCACCTCTACAGCCGATAATAACTGGCGTTTTAAAACCATTGAAACAGACACCCTACTGGATATTCGTTTTGAAACTCAAGACAGTACTAAAGCGGATGATTTTATCAACAAATATCAATTGCGAAACTTAAATAAAGTCAGCACAGATGAGCTAGGATTTGCGGTTTATCAAATAGACTTAACCACAGAGTAATCCAGAAATAAAATGAGTAAGAAAACACTTTTCTTACTCATTCAAACCTCAATGCTCAGTTGTTAAGATGGTTCTACCACAGACTTTGCCGTTAGCCTTACAGAATAAAAACGCACCAGTAGTTGCATAGCCATAACAGAGCCTATCACAATAATAATGCCTAAAATGGCTATGAAATCTAAATCATCACTGCTGAAAATATCAGGCCACCAAGCCCATTTCACCACCGCCCATGTCGCTATAAAACTAAAAATAGGGGTCAATGCAAGCATAGGTCCAACTTGTGAAGCAGGCCAATACCGCATCGCTTGCGCAAAACAGCCATAAGCTATCACCGTATTAAAAGCACAAAAAAGCGCAACATACCAATCTGTTAATAACATCTGGCTAAATGACTGAGTCGAAATAAACGGCAACATAATCACAGTCCCAAATCCATAAACAAACAACAATGTATTATTAGGGGACAATTTTTTGCTCATTAATTTCTGCATTAAGGCAAAACATGACCAAGATAAGGCAGAAAACTGTACAATAGATATGCCAAACCAAATCAGAGAATTACTACCTTTTGAGAAATCAAGGTGTTGGTAAAAGAACATAACCATTCCTACTGCCAATGTCGCAAAACAGGCTAATTGAACTAGCTTTAACCTCTCCTTAAATAATATGACTCCACCTAAGGCTAAAAAAAACGGTGCGGTCTGAAAATTAAGTTGCGCTTCTCCTGGCGATAAATATTCTAGCGAATAAACAATTGAGACATAATTACCAATAGAAAAAATAGCCGTCATCGATAGGATTAGCCAATCTTTCTTATTTAACTGATTAAATTCATTTAATTTTCCAGCATATAATTGAACAAATAAACTGAACACTAAAGCCACAAAAAATCGGAACCAAGTGAGGGAGACAGGATCAATAAAACTCGCAGAGAGCTTTAAGGCAATAGGCAAGATCCCCCAAAACAATACCGCAATGGAAGCAAAAAAAAGCCCCAACCTAAAATAACGTAAATTCACCCTTCCTACTCCTAGAGAGTCAAAACACAATGATAAGTTATTGAATACTTATTGATAACTAAAAACACATGCCAACATTTAAAAGTGCGACATAAAATACAAAAAGAGAACAATTTAACAAACAAGAATCAACACTTTTGCTCCGCTGAAACAACCGTATTTTGATAAGCAAACTTGATCACTAATAAACTTGAGAGGCCAATCAAAATTGCTCCTAAATACAAAGGAAAAACAGCTGAAATTGTTAAGGCGAGGCTTCCAAAAATTGCAATCACTGCATTAGCAATACAAAAAGTCACCGTTAGTAACCCCATTAAGGCACCATTGCCAATATGCTGATTAACATCCGATGTATAGACAGGTAATAAACCATTATAAATAGCGACCGTTATCCCCGTTAGCGCAAAGATAACCAACATGCCAGTGCCAGAGAATAATGGCAATATCCCCATCAAGAAGGCACTAAAGATCAATGCGGTTATAATTGTGGGTAACAACCCAAAAAACCTTTTTAATTTAGTCACTAATAACACACTTGCTAACATCATGCAAAGTGTCATTATTGCCGTCGTTTCCCCTATCATACTGGAACCATATCCCCTCTCTAACAGCAACCACACAGGGTAAAACTCATAAAATGCATTCAATCCTAAACAAAAAATAAATTGAAATATGAAAATACTCAAAATAATAGGCTGCTTTAATAACACCAATGAGTTATTAGACTTTAATAAGGATAAAACAGAATGATGCTCTTGGACCTGATGAGTTTCCGTAATGACTATCTTGACAAAAAAGAGACAACATAATACGGCTATGCCCGCAACCTGAAAAGCCACTTCAACACCATATTGGGCTAAATATCCCCCCGCTAAAGGGCCCACTAACCAGCCTAGAAATGAAGCCGCAGCAATCAGCGACATCGCACGGGTTTTATCAATTTTATCCCCTAAATCTAATGCGATGGCCCTAGCAATCGATAAATTTCCTTCACATAAACCCGTAGCAAATCGAGCAAAAATAAAGAGTAAGTAGTCCTCAGAAGTAATCGCATAAGCCGTTAAAAAATAACCAAATACACTAAAAACCAGTGTATAAACTAACAGTTTTTTCCGACCATAATGGTCAGATAAAGCACCGATAAAAGAACCACCAATGAAGATCCCTAATGGATAAATCGCTAACGAAAAACCTAATAATAACTCCGAAGAGATCCCCATAAACTGGTTAAGTTTATTTATGTTATCTCCCATAAATAAGGGGGCCAAAATAGGATAAGGCAGTGCTATCCCTGCAGTACTCAATACCGTGACTAATAATACTGAAGCAAACACCAAATACGCTTTCATCACTCTACACCCATGACATTATTTCACTATAGAGTAATCGCCAAAAACCATTAAGTAAATCTTTTTATTTACTTAACTTAAAAGGGGGGACACATCGCTGTAAAGGCGCTAAAAAGCAACAAACATAGGTTTTTTCTTTTGCCATAAAACAGGAAATATCAGCACTACAGTAACAGCGTAAGTCCCCCATATAAAAATACGTTCATACAAAGGATCTTGATAAAACAACCAGTTGTAAAGGAAAGCATAGCAAAGCGGCAGCAAAGTGAACATATTTAAGCCTGCACTGATACTGGCATTTAAATGGTGACCACTTAATTCTTCATATAAACGAAAAGTCAGTAAAGCGTACGCCGATAAAAAACCTAACAGAAAGTAATTAATGCCACTTAATACAAAGCTATCAAGCAGGTATTCATTAAAAAATAAATTACTCGAATAAATAAATAAAGAAAGAAGTGCGGCAAAAAAAAATGTTTTTTTCGTTGAAAAAAACTTTTCACTTACTCCTAAGGTTAAGCAACTCAACATGTAACCCGCTATTGCTATATCATTAAGCGATATGCTATCGACAAAGCTTACATGATATAAAACCTGTACATAAGTAGGAGCGTAAAGCTGAACATAAAGCGCAAAGTGTGTGTTAAAAATTCCCGTAATCAACAACACATACCAAAACCATCGATTCGATAAAGCAAACTTTAATTGTATCATCGCGTGCTGTTGACTTCTCTTACTGTGCCCTTTAATGATTAAATAAGCGGGATGACATCGGTGAAGCTTGAACATAAAATAAAGTAAACAGAGCAAGATTAAAAAAATCGCAAACATAATCGTTTGCTGCCGCCAACCCAGCAATTCAGACATGCTAATGGTAAGAAAAGGTGAAGCAGCTAACGAAAAAGAGAACACCAGCTCAGCAAAGCCGACTAGCATAGTCAGGTATTTACCATGAAAATACAGTTTAGCCACCATAATCGCCAATAAAAAAGTAAAGCTTGAAGCAACCCCCATCAAAACTCGAGACGCTAAAAAAGTCCATAAACTGGAAGAAACAGAAAAAAGCACGAGACTTGCCGATAACAGTACAGCAGAAATAAACACACTCCAGTGCACGCCCATACGATCAATGAGTAATCCCGCAGGAATAAGCGATATGCTATATGCAGCTAAATAAACAACCGAAAGCATTACAGCGTCGGTGACAGCCACAGGAAATGTGTGTTTATAGACCTCACTTAATGAATTAGAATAAGGGATCAGTCCAGAATAAACACCCACTAAACATAGACTAACAGAAAAAATAAGTAAGGCATCCAAAACAGAACGATGCGGTACCGCCAAAGCAGTATTTAGCATGAAAAGACCTGTATTTATTTGCACTCATAATAGTATAGAAAATAAAAAGTGGAAATTATACCCGTGATACTTGAAGATGCCTGTTTTCAGAGCCTGTAAAAGGGCCTAATTCAAGGCGTATTATTGCAAGAATGCTTATTGCCTTTTAAGCTGATACAACGCAGAAGTAGGCACTTTTACAGACTCCCAAAGGGCTGGCCTCTTTATATGTAAAAGCAAGGCCTTTTATACTGCGTTGACTTTCCATCAGCTTAGAATGACTAGGCACGCTGTTCAAGCTGACCATCATGGATGATGGAAATGTCATTTATGCAGGAGCAATTAATGACCTTGTCTAAAAGGCTTTTAATTCCAGCTGAATCCTGCACCTTCAAGTATCACGGGTATACAGTTCATTTTGAACTATTCTTTATTCACTGCTCGTCATAAAGTCATTAACAATGAGAAAGATCGACATAGCACTCAATACAAAAGCCGCACTCGGTGAATGCCCTAGATGGGATGAAAAAACACAAGTGCTCTATTGGACCGATATTAACCGATGCCAATTACATCGGTTCGATCCCGTTGCTAACCAAGATGAATACCTCACCTTTAAGGAAGAAATAGGATGTTTTAGTTTACGCCCCTACGGCGGCTTTATATTAGGCATGAGAAGTGGATTTTATTTAACCAGTGGCTGGCACACACAAATTGAAAAAATATGCGATCCTGAAGTTCACCTAAAACAAAACCGCTTAAACGATGGCCGATGTGATGCAGCCGGACGTTTTTTTTGTGGCTCTTATTATGCGCCAAAAGATGAAAGTGCAGCCAACTTATGGCAACTGAATACAGAGCTTGAAGCCAACTTAGTTTACGATAATTTACTGACGGTAAATGGCATAGGTTTTAGCCCAGATAACACTACCTTCTATTATTCGAATAGTCCAAAACACACGATTTACCAATGTGATTATAATATCAAAACAGGTGCAGTTTCTAATCGAAGAGTGTTTCATGAATTTCCAATAGGACAAGGTCGGCCCGATGGCTGCGCTATCGATATTAACGGTAATTATTGGAGCGCATTATTTGAAGGTGGGCGCATTGTCAAACTCAATCCCAAAGGCAAAATATTAGAAGAGATCCCCACTCCAATCCACTGCCCTTCCATGGTCGCATTCGGTGGCCCAGATTTACAAACCTTGTTTATTACCAGCGCAGGCGAAAGGCCCGACACTGAACTCGCCATATACCCACATTCTGGCTGCTTGTTTACCATGCAAGTTGATACACCAGGCATGATTGAACACAGATTTTTTATGTAGCCTGATTTTTCTTCAGAGAACACCTCACTTCATGTAATTCACTTTCTTGATAAAGCAAAAAAACATTAACTTAAACTAACACGCCTCATTACAAACAAAAAAATTCAAACACCTGTATAATATAGATAAAAAAATAAAAACAAAAATAAATAATAAAATCGACAGATAATTACATTTTATGAAGATTAAATTTAGTTAACCAAATAGAGTGATAGAAATCCACTACTAAAGTTTAATTTCAAGAGACCTGAAATGCTAAATGCTAAAAACATCCTTCATGAATGGGTTAACCGTTTTAATAAACAATATGATACTAAACTGAAATTTGATGAAAATACACTCATCTACCCTTTTAGTGATAATGAATTAACGATGATTCAAGTATTAGATGACAGTGAAGAGTTTTTCGTTGCAACCCCAATCTGTCCGATCCCAGACGACAAGAATGATCAATACCAATTATATGAAAACATACTAAAACTCAATAAAGAACAGTCAATAATGCTAAATGGCAACCTTTCTATTGATGATGATAAACAACTAGTATTACTTTGCCACTTTTACAATATCACACAACTCACACCTAATGATATTGAAGGCTTACTCGGTAAAGCTCGTTATGCATTAGCACAAATTCGTAAAAAATTGGGACTCAGTAATCAACTTCAAAAACTTGATACTGAATTTCCTCTTCAAGCCCCTCTCAAAGAAGCGTCAATGCCGATCAATTTAGCCTCTTTTCTAAAAATTGTTTGATAAAAACGATTAAATAAATTAAGTTCACTATTATTATAGGAATATCAATGACTAACTTTGCATCAAATCTCCCACTTCCACAAAGTCCATTGACATCTCATCCCCTACAATCAAATCCGACAACAGATATCATTACGTCAGATTTATCCACTGAAGATCTGGCATGGTTTGATAAAATAGGTAAAGAAGAGACGACGAATAACAATGAAGATATGACGCTTTCTCGTTATCTTAAAGAGAAAACTTACGCTTGTTTCACCACTAAAGAAGGCTTAAAAGATACAGCTAAATATACTTATTCAATGATACCGTTACCAGTCATTAAACCGCTACTCAGAGCCATTAGCACTGGTATAACACTGCTTGCTAACACAGTGGCAAATTGTTTCAGAGCCACTCCAAAAGAACTGGTTAATATCACCATGGATAGGTGCTTAAAACCAGAAATTGGTGATAAACAACTGGCCACAGATAACTTACGTTACGCAGCTGCAATGCAATATGTTGGCCATGGAGAACCTTACCTACTGTCCAATCAACAAGCTTTATCCGATGGCACTGAACATTTGATTACAAATCATAAATCCTTCGGGCTCCCAGAGCAACAAGTTCAAAAATTACAAGAAAGTACACATCAGCTACAGTTAAAGCAAGAACAACAATGGAACTTCATTCCAGTAACAATAGACAATCAGCAAGGAGCACCTAAAGAACTGCAAGCCATTATAAAGGCCCTCCCTCTTGAGATAACTAAATTGCTCGATACTCATGGTCAATTTATTGATGAAAATACTGGCAACATTTTTGCGTTACTCTATGATACAAAAAATAAAGAACTTATTGTCTCTCATGGTGGTACGGGTATAGGTAATAATCAATATTTAAATCAAGACCATGTCATTGAGCAGCTAGAAAAACAAAATGCATTGCTCGCTCCTATTGATAAAAAATTAGAGTTGATCGATGACAAAATCACAGAGCTAGAAACAAACATCACTCACTTAAAAAACGCCCTCAATCGAAATTACCCATTAGAAAGTAAGATAACTAATCTAAAGCTGGCGATAAAAGAATTGCATGATTCGCTAAAAGATAAAGATAATACTACCTCCAAAGAACAAATTGAAAAGGAGATATCAGATCACTCAACAAAGCTTGATATCGCAAAAAACGAATTAAAAGCATTTAAAAAAATATTACCAACTCCAGAAGAAGTAAAACAACAAGAAAAAAATAAGCAACTTTTAGACAGCATGAAGAAAGACTCGCTTCCTTTCTATGAGCAAAGAAAAGTACTCGAGAGCATACAAAATTCATTGAATGAGAAAATATCTTTCTTAGAAAATAAATTTAATATCGAACAAACAGCCAGTAATACAGCAAACTGGTTTGGCGGTGTTCCCCCTAGCATCAAGCAAGCCGTCGCTTTGGGTAATATTTTAAAGAATATCGTTAATCATTATAATAAATCTTCAGAACAACCTATCAAGCTTAGTCACGTTGGTCACTCCAGAGGTGGCTTAATGGCCCAAGCCGCAGCATTAAAAACGGAAACAAAAGCGGTATGTTCAAACTCTGAGCAAATGGGCAAAGGCGTACAAAAGTATGTCGGCATGCATTACAATTATCTAAAATCCAAAGAAACTGAAATTATTCAGCTAAACCATAAACACGATACATTATCTACCCAATATGGGCTCAGATTATTAGGACAAGCCACCAAGCAATTGCTTGGGTGGGATGTCCCCTTGAATGCAGGTAAAACCTATCGTCTCGCAGGTCTTGCAGCTCCAGGTTTTGATGAAGGCAGAAACTTAATATGGAACTTAAAAGGCCATTGTAATCCCTTTCTACAAATGCTTTATGCAACAGACAACCATTATTCAGACAAAAACCCTACACCACCAAAAAAAGAGTCAAAAGAGCCGATGAATAAATTTGGGCTGAGTAATTTAAATCGTAATCAGAGTAATGATGATATCTATGGTGATTATGGAAACTGGAAACCAGGTGATACCAAAAAACTTGTTGAGAAAATGAAACGAGAACAATTAGCCAAACGAAACCATTTTGACAATTCAACAATATCGCTCAAGCAGCCACGTATTAACTTCGAACCAAGTGAAAACTCATCAACCAGCAATAGCACCATCAGCCTTGGCACCACAACTCATGAAGAAAGTATACTAAAACAATCTAATCGTTATCGTGAACATCAATTATTCATGCAACTAAACCAAGCTATAGAAAAAAACTCAGCTCATCCATTAATACCTGTAGAGCAAAGTCGATTCCGTTCTTTAGTGAGCCTTGAGAAGTTTGAAACATTAAGCAATCGACAACAAGTACTCATGGTGGAATTACTTGCAAAAATATTAACAAGTGAAACTAAAAACAATGACATTTATAAAGATAAAAGTTTTGTAAGATGGGTTGATTATCAAGTTAAAATAATAGACGAAATAGGAACCAATAAACAAGGACAAAGAAAAGAAGTATCCTCTGAACGTTCATTTTTCAGTAGCAGCAAGAGTCATTCCGATCAACTTCCTAAAAGTGAAGGCTACTCCGCTAAACAAGCCTTTTTAAATGGGTACCATCTCCCCCCACTCGTTGAAAAAAAAAGCATTAATTAATACTTAACACGTTGAGCCTGACAGGCTCAACGTCCACCTCACTATCCATTCCTCTATGCCCCTCACCCGCTTGATATTCAAAAGTGCTGTTCAGTGAGTTTTCTTTTTAGTTTTGCTAAAATCGATTCGATGTTAATCAACTAAAGCCCTAGCAGTATGAATGAGATTAGAATCCAATTAACTAAAGATGGCTCCCACACATTAATGAGTTCATTATTTGATGACAGCTATCATGCCCATAATGGTGCCATGAGTGAATCTCAACATGTGTATATTGACGCAGGTTTTAATGCACTTAACACGCATTTTAAACAAGTGAATATTTTAGAATTAGGCTTTGGCTCAGGTATGAACGCCATTTTGACGCTACAAAGCGCACTGGCCTCAACAGGAAAAATTGGGCGCCCTATTTATTATACGAGTATCGAGGCCTACCCGCTGCCCATAGAGATAGTCAGTCAGCTCAACTATAAACATCAGCTTTCAACAGAACTCGCTCATTTGTTCGATGTGTTACATCGCGCCCCTTGGGATTGTGATGTTGAGATTATACCGGGATTTACCCTGCATAAAACCCATGGAAAATTACAAGATTTTCAAACAAGTAAACATGATTTCAATTTAATCTATTACGATGCCTTTGCTCCCAGCAAGCAAGCTGAACTGTGGACACAGGATAATTTTGATAAAATAATCCTGCTCATGGAAAAAACAGGCATGCTGGTATCATACTGTGCCAATGGGCAATTTAAACGTAACTTAAAAGCAGCAGGCTTTACCGTTAAAGCTTATCCTGGCGCACTAGGTCGCCGTGAAATGACGAGAGCATGGAAAGAGTAGTTCCCACGCCAGTCTTTTAGGACTCCTTTGAGAATTTTGGCAATATCCTATACACAAGATATTTACCTTCAGCACGCTTGGGGTTTTCTTTCTAACTTGCGTTGCAGAGTGCGTCGGTGCATGCCCAATTGTCTGGCTGTAGCCGATACATTACCGTTGTTAGCCGTTAGCACCTGCTGAATATGTTCCCACTCTAACCTTTTAGGGTTCAATGGGGCTTCTTCTACAATATTCGAGGCAAGCGGCATTTGTTCTTGCAACAAAGTACTGAGTAAAGTGTGCGTATCAACAGGTTTAGCCAAATAATTATCGGCGCCTTGACGAATCGCTTCAACAGCCGTCGCAATACTGGCATACCCTGTCAGCAATACCATCACAACGTTAGGTAAATACTGCCTTAAAGGAGAAATTAATTTCAGGCCATTTTCATTTTCAAGTTTCATGTCTAACAGAATATGAGTTGGCTTAAATTGACGCGCCTGCAATAATCCTTGACTCGCACTATTACATGTCTGACATTCAAAGCCATGAAGACTTAAGCGACGCATTAATATCGCCGCCAAAGGAACATCATCTTCTATAATCAATAATTTAGGCATCAGCTTCACTCAATTTTTGTTTGTGCTTTCATCAGTGTCATCTTAGTCAAGCTTACTTTCCGCAGACATTGACAAGATAGGCAGTTGCACTTCTGCTATCGCGCCCCCCTCTGCATGATTAGATAACAACAAACAGCCACCTAACCGTTCTAAACTTGCATGGCTCAACAATAACGCTATCCCCATTCCTTTAGTGCTTTCAAGCATTTTATGCCCTAATTGCTCAATCAAGCTCTTCGGTATACCGGCTCCATAATCCCGAATAACAATGGATAAAGCTTGTTTTGCTGCCAAATAATGAATATTAATATCGACCCGCTGTGCATCCTCAACCTTGCGATCACTATGGTGATCTTTAGTGTTAATATGACGCATAGGATTAACAAGGTCATCATCAAAATGCTGCTGACTCGCATGAGCTGCATTCTCCACTAAGGCAATTAATACTGGCAATAAGCAAGTATCCGCATTAATTTTTTCATCCAATTTCACTCCCTTATCAAACTGAATGTTCAGAGTGAGCTCAGGAAGCCATAAAAGCAATTGTTGCTGCAAACGCTTTATTAATTCATCAGCACTGAATACGACTTGTTTTTGCTGCCTGATTGATTCAGTCGCTAATCGTAAATCAGCCAATATATGCTCACAACGCTCCAAAGCCGCTTTCATTTCATCAACAACAATTGGCTGGTGTGGCAAAGCCTCACTGACTTCATCAGCCAGTAAGTGTAAACTTGATAAAGGTGTCGCTAATTGATGTGCCATTTGCGCAGATGACATACCTAACGCTAATAATTGCTCTTGCCGAAGCTGCGCTTCACGCATCACACTTAATTCCGCCTCTTTCTCTCTGTGCCTTTGCGCAATGAATGCTACACAAATCGTTAATACTAAAGATGAAATAACAAAATTAAACCACATACCTAAATAATGTGAGCTCATATTCATCCCCTGAACTGCCATCGCTCTTTCCGGCTCAAAGAAAATCATCAAGGTATAAGCTAAAGTTGACACAAAAGTGAGACGCCAAGCAGCCCATTGAGGTAACAGAACGGCAGAGACAGCAATAGGCAATAATAACAAGGAAATAAAGGCGTTAGTCGCACCTCCTGAGAAATACAGCCAAGCAATCCAAAATAGCGTATCAAACAACAGCCCTAAAAATAGTGCCCTAGACCCTAAGTAATGACTTTTGAATAAAAACTGACTCAGTAAATATAAAGCTTCAATGGAAAGCACCCACATTAATTCAGGGCGCTCTAATGACAAGCCAAAGGTACTACTAGCAAAAAAAGTTAACCCCACTTTCAAGAGCAGCCCTAAAGCTCGCAATATGATCAATTGATCAAACACTTTTTGAGTGTGTAATAATGCCCTTAAACTCACAACGAAACCTACCTAATACAAGATGACTGAAGATCACTAAATAAAACAAAGAATATCATTTGTAAGACAATTAGTGAGGGATTTATCAACAAATCGCGACCTATGCCATTATTTAACACTGGTACGCTATAATTAATACACTCTACATACGAGTAGATTACTGCTTACACCCAGTTTTTACCTTCATTTAAAATACATGTCGAAATATTCTTGTGCCGATAAATTAATGACATCAGCACATTAAAAGGGTGAATTAACACAGGACGTGACCCATGAAACCATTAAATATATTCCCCACCTTATTATTCGTTTTCTCCTTTATTCTAGCGATACCTTTGGTTATGGCAGAAAGCGATATCCATATAAACTTACAGACTTCAAGTACCGTCGGTGTTGCACCTTTAAGTGTTCACTTTGACGCATCAAAGGTGACACTCAATCAAATCACACTCGATCCATTCAATGAAGTCCACTATTTTTGGCATTTTAATGATGACGAGCAAGAAAACTGGCTCACTAGCAACCAGACTAAAGCTCAAGATAAGGGTTTTATTACAGCACATTTATTTGAAACCCCAGGACAATACTCAGTCACATTAACCGTATCTAGCCCAACAGGCGTATTTAACCCTGTCACTAAAAATATCCTTATTCAAGTGCTAGAACCCAATGATGTATACTCAGGAAACAAGACCATCTGCCTCTCCGTGAGTAATCAGTTTGAAACTTGTCCATTTGGCGCTCAGCAAGTACAGTTACTCACAAGCTCTCTTTCTCAAGTCCTCTTAACAGCCCCTTTTCAAGCCATTCAACAAAAGCAACTTAGAGTCTGGGATCCTTATAAAGAATATGCGCTGAATATGCCCCATAACGAGACCTTCGAATATATTGACTATCAGCAACAATGGAGCTGTTTGAATGCGCTGGAAACGCATCAAGTTCAATTACTCACAACAGCTCAAATCACAGCATTATTACAGTCCAATCAAAGGATATTATTTCGTAGAGGAGAACGCTTTATCTTTACAGGTCCTCTTGTGTTTAATACCACAAATAACCATATCGGTGCCTATGGTGAATGTGAAAAAGAACATGACAATCAAGCCTTATGTGACAATGCTCCACAACTTGAATTAATCGGCTCAGACAGTTACCAAGGCTTATTGGTGTTTCCTGACAACACACATAATATTAATGTCAGTCACCTCTCTTTGAGCCACCTTTGCGGGGATCGAAATAGGGCTATTAGCTTAAGAGGCACTAACCATGCCATGACTTTCAACCGACTCAAAATACAACATTTTGATACTGCTATTATTGGTAGCACCTATGGACAATCTGAGCCGCACGATCTCATTGGTATTTTTAATTCACACTTAAAACAGATGGGGGCAGCTGAAAATACCAATACAGATCTCAATCAGTGCAACACTCCTATCACGCCAACATGGCATACAGGTGATAAACTCACGCCAGTATCATCAGAACTATGGCAAACACATTGGCAAGCCTACAAGAGAGCACTTTATCAATTAGCCACCAATAACCAGTGTAAAAGCGGAGGCAATGTTGCTTATCTTCCTGCCCATAGGCACATGATCATGGGCACATATATGCAAGATGCGGCCACTCAAAGAGCCGAACATGTATTACGGATCCCTTTAGCCTACAAATCTGTTATCTCACACAATCAGCTAGAGGCCCCATCAAATAACAAACATGCACTCAAGCTTCATAATCAAGGGGATTGTGCCATTCTACAAGACTGTGATATTAATCCTGTTCAATCAGCGAAGAATTACCCCACTGCTTGGACATTACTTCGTCATAATACTTTTCAAGCCAATACCGATATCATAGTCAATATTGGTCCCGGTACGAGTAAAGAGGGGGAACAAGTCAACCACATTCTATTTGAAGAAAATACTATTGAAGCAACAGGAGAGCAAAATCAATTTGCAATTGTATTGTCCGCTCATCATTCAACGATACGTTTCAATGACATTGACCAACATCCCCTAAGTGATTATTGGACCGCCATCAGTATCGCTAAGGGAAAAAATGAAATCCAAACTGCAGACAATAATGCCATTCTAGGCAATAAGATTAATGGCTATAACCATTTAGATTTTGTCAGATTATATGAAGGAACAGATGAGGCAAGCATAATGGACAATATCATTTGTTCGCCACAAGAACCCACAATCATAGATATTCAGCATCATGATGCTATTTATCAACACAACAATAATCAATGGTTATGCCAATAAATGTATAGGCATTACTGTGCATACCATGCATGGTAATGCGCTCAAAAACACAGCCGCATAACATAAATACAACGAAATTAAAAAATAAAACACACAGTTTCAATACAAATAAGTTTGATTTTAAAACAGCATAAAAGCTAACCAGGTAATAACCCCTTTATATACAAGGTTAAAATAATAAACATGAAAAATTTGAAATACTCTGAAATATTTTGAATATAAAAATAAACTCTACATTAATTTTTTTTTACTTTATATTATCATCAGGATTGACTGATGTAGTAGTGAGAAAATTATGTTTATAAAATACATTTTAAACACTAATTATGGTGTGATTAAAAAGAAAATCGTAAAACATAATGAAGAGAGGTTATTCTGCAGAATAAATTTACTTGAAGGTTTTGATTTTGGCCCCGTTCTTTACCATCGCAGCATTATTGGACTATTTGAAGATGAAGTTTATTTATTACATGATGTGAGTCTAGAACCGTTTCATCGAATCAAAAATTTTGAATATATCCATCACGCCGACTCCCCGAGTTGTATCCTTATCAACAAAGGAAAAGTGGTTCATTTAGTCTCATCAAAATCCTTGAAAGCAAATGAAGAAATCACATTAAACATTCCTCTTTCTTGTAAAGAAATTAATATTCCCATTCCAGAAAAATACATGTATTTAAGTAAATCCAACACAATTATATAATAATAAAAGATATTTTTTATGAGTCATAGACAACTCATCAATAAAGCTAAGATTGTTTCAAACCTAAGCCCTTCTATTCATAGTAGAGAAATATTCAATGATATTTATTAATCCAAATATAAAAGCCACATTATCAATCATATAGAAGAAAAAATAAAAGACAAAAACAAATGATAAACAAAAAAACAAACTAAAGAAACAAATAAAAAACAGACAGCACACTATAACAAAACTCCTTAAATGTTATTGAAACAGATACCTATTAATTATTTAAAGCTTTCTATTGCTATTAATCATTCTTAAAAATGTAAATTTTGACATAATTTGAAATACTAATTATTTCCTCTATGTAAAATAGAAGAATAAATTAAGCTACACAGACACTTACTTTTATCTTTCTATGCATAAAAAACATATTTTAAATGTCAATTGTGGCGTTATCATCAAAAAATCGAAATCGCCTTTCCAAGAAGGGTTGTTTACTCGAATACATTTACTAAAAGGATTTAATTTTGGTCCCGTGTTATATCATCAGTCCCTCATAGGACTCTTCGAGGATGACATTTTACCCTTCCATGAGATTAGTTTTCACCCTTATTATCGACTTAAAAACAGTCAGTATATCAATCATTCAGATACCCCCAACTGTGTGCTCATTCGCAAAGGAAAAATTATTTACCTTATCGCGTCAAAAGCGTTAAATGCAAATGAAGAAATTACATTGAACTTTATGCAAGCATGTAAAGTAAAAGACATTCCACTTCCAAAAGAATACCACTACTTACAAGAGAATTTATTCATTCAAAAATATAAATGATCCAGCCTTTGCCCATTGGATCATTATCTTTATTCCGCAGTTATTAAGTGTAACTCAGAGCCTGTCTGTTTCGCTTAGACTGGTTCTTTTTCACTCTACGTCCATACCAAAGATAAAAACCTGTCAATGATAAGAATAATGGCATACCGCCTAAAACGGACCACAATACGCGAGAAGTGAGCCCAGCAAAGGTACCAAAATGCAAGTTAATAAAACTGTCTAAGGTTTTTGCACCCAAACCTGCGCTGCGAATATCCCATTTCATGATGAAATCACCCTGATTAGGATCATAGCTAACCCCACTGGAATAATCACTCATCAACGCATTGCCTGTTGGTACCCAACCTCTAAATAATAGGTTCATGTCTGGCTCATAAGGAAAAACTAAATAAGTCAGCTTAAACCCTTCAATACGCTGTTTTGCATCAAGGTTTAATGCATCAAACGAAATGCCATCACTATAACGCTTATCTTGCAGAACAAAGCTTTTTTCTTCTGCGGTATGGGAAATCTCATGAACAAATTCAGCCAAATTCCAATATCCCCCCGTTACGGCTAAAATGATCAATACAGGTGAAGCGGTAATGCCCACCATTTTATGAAAGTCACTAAAAAAGACGCGCATTTGCTTATTCCAGCGCAAAGTGAAAAAACGCTTCCAAAATTGGCGATAAATAATAATCCCAGAAATACCGAGAAACAACATGATAATCGCTGACAACAAACCGACGAACACGCCGGCATCCTTTAATAAAAAGGTGTAATGCAGCTCAACTAACCAATCGGTGAGATAATGATCTAATGCCACAGGCTGGCTTAACACTTGTCCCGTATAGGGGTTTAAATAGATCTTAAACCAATCAAAAGTGCCTTGTTTAATCACATAAACAGCATCGGCGGTCTGCTTATCATCAAACACTTCCCAAGTCCCCAAAATATATCCGGGTAATTGAGTATGAATGCTATCGATTAAACTATCTAAACCTTGACGCTCAGGGGCGACTTGAGTCAAGGCGACACTATCAGGCATTAACCAAGCATCAATTTCTGGCTTAAAAACAATAATACTCCCCGTTAGGCTGATCACTAAAATGGGGATCATTGCCACTAACGCAGACCATGAATGTAACTTAAAGAGTTTTTTCTTATTCATTTAACTCAGCCTCTGATTGATACTTTTAGTCAGTAAAAATTATTGGTCAAATACCAAATCACATCTCAATAAACACTGTCTGAAAACGCAAAAAGTGCCTAACAATACACGTTAGGCACTTTATACTCAAAGCAAAATTTATCCTATTGCTTTTAATATGTTATATAAAATCACTTGCTTTTAATGTCACCGTTAAAAATCATAAGTTAACGTGGCAATAACCGTTCTTTCTTGGCCATAAAAACAATCACCTCGACTCATACACGTCGTGATCACTTCCTTATCCGTCACATTTTTTACATTTAATGCAATGCTGTAATCGTCATATTGGTAACCGATCATGAAATCAAATAAGGTATAGTCATCAGTTTGATAAGCGATGCCTTCATTGAATACTGGTGTAACATCCTCTGTTAACAAATAATTCGCCACCATGGCATCGGTATCACGGGTTTGTAATAAAAATTCAGTTTGGCCCACATAACGTGCACCCGCACCAATTTTAAACCCCTCTAATTGTGCTGGGCGATAAGTCGCCCAAATTGAGGCTTGATTATCCGGCGTTGATTCAAGCGGGCGACCAACAATATCATCCGTCCCTTCTTTTACTTCAGAGTCGGTAAAGGCATAGCTGGCATAAATATCCAATTGTTCCCAAGCAAGCTGAGCTTCAAGCTCTACTCCCTTAATGTTGACCTTACCGATTTGATCTTGTTGAGTTGGAGTCGTGCCATCCACATTCACCACATAGTTTTTCTGATCGATATCATACGCACTTAACGTAATTAAATGCTCAGTACCGCGAGGTTGATATTTCACTCCGACTTCATACTGCTCACCTTCTAAAGGTTTAAGCGCTAAGCCACTAGGATCTTGACCGTTAATCGGCTCAAAGGATTGGCTATAACTGATATAAGGTGAAATACCCACTTCAAACAGATACATTAGCCCTAAACGACCAGTCACAGCTTCTTGATCTTTCCAACCGGTTTGATTAAGCATCCCAGTCTCGAAATCATAATAACGTGACTTTTGCTCAATATAATCATAACGTAACGCCCCTGACACTATTACGCGTTCCGCAATTTTCATTGAGTCTTGTACATACACACCTGTCTGCTTCGCCTCATCTTTCGAAGGAATATCCTGATACCACCAAATAATATCGGTCGCCGCATTAAATGCACTGTAATCGGGTGTATAAGGATTAATGGTTCCACCATAACCAGAATCATACACATTGGTATATTCAACATTTTGATAATCAAAGCCAAAAACCACTTCATGCTCAATGGCACCCGTATCAAAAATAGCATACAAGCGTGTATCAGCGGTAAAAGCTTTTGCCGTCGCATCACTGGAATAAGCAGCACGGGACAAACTCTCATTATCAAATGCTAATGCTGGTGTAAATGAAGAATACATGCTGTCATAATCAGCCTGACTATCCATATAACGCATCGCCGTTTGCAGACTCAATACATCATTAAACTCATGTTTAAACATCGCCGTTAACGAGTATGACTCTGTATCATAGCGGTCAAATTCTGGCTCGCTAATAAAGGTGGTGCTGGACAGATCACCCTGGCTTGCATATAAAACTTGCCCGCCATAAGTCACATCGCTTACAGGCACAACCGTGCCTTCGTGGGGATAAAACTGACCCGTAGAGCCCGTTTCCAATTTTTGATAATTTCCCAGTAACGTCAGCTCTGTTGCATCGCCCATATAAAAAGTCATCGAAGGAGATAAAATAACTGCATTATCATCTACATAATCAAACTGCGTCCCACTATCACGTACCAGCCCAATCATACGATACAATACAGAATCATTACTGTTTAACGAGCCTGTAACATCGCCTGCCAATTGATAGCGGTCATTATTACCTACTTCAGCTTGAATTTGCCCACTGGTTTCAACTTGGGGTAACTTACTGGCTAAGTTAATAATCCCCCCTGTTGTACCTTGTCCATATAACACGGAAGCAGGCCCTTTTATCACCTCAATGCGACTTAAACTATAAGGGTTCATACGGGTGTTATTATAATTACCAAACATGAGCTTTAACCCATCAAGATAAGTCGTTGGAGCCGCCCCACGAATAGTCGACCAATCCCCTCGGCTATCATAGCCGTATGTTCCATTATAAAGCCCTGCCACATAACCTAAGGCATCTTGTACTGTCTGCGAACCAAGATCAGTTATCCTCTGCTCAGTAATCACAGAAACAGAAGCAGGCGTTTCAATAATAGGTACATCAGACTTTGATGCACCTGCACTATCATAAGCAATCAAGCCCGTTGAGTTGACAGTAATGATTTCAATTTCATCTTCTTTTTCTAACGCGGACTCTTGAGCAAAAACACTGCTTCCCCAAAAAACACTCATTGCGATCATTAATTTGGTTAATTTGACACCATGATCTACTGCAGACATTGTTCATTTACCTTCATTTATTATTATTTGCGACATGCTTAATTACAAAGCAATAATATTACAAATGATAATCGTTCGCAATAAGATTAATAACATTATTTATACTTTAGTCGCAAATAGTGACCAAGAGCAATACAATAATAAAAATGAAGTAACGCCTAACAACAAGGGCCTACAAAATAAAACACCTCGATCCCTTTATACAGCCCTTCTTGTGAGCCTAGAGCAAAATTGAGGGATTCTGTCTTTCACATACTGCACCAAAAAAGTTAATGTTATAAACAAAGGAATAAGCGCCATGACACCTAAAGTTGAGAAGGTTTGATAACCCAAAATACCCATCCCCCAACAAATTAATACCCATTGAATAATGTACATCGACGTCACTCTTTGTGAGCAATATTGCAGTAATACATAAAATCGATTCGGCTTAGTATGGCGAATGATCCAATCAATCCCCCAATAAACAAAAGCGGTCAAGCCCATTAAATAAATAGCGCCACCCGGGCCTAAATGAAAAAAGTCAGCAAAGTGATACTTAAAATCATAAAAGCATAGGGCGGCTCCCAGCAGCATCATTACCAGACCCGACAAACCTAAACTTCGGTATAAAAATCCTTGGTCATAATTTCTCTCCTTATAGGCCATACCAATAAATAAGCCAAAAAGTACACAAGCCATCCAAGGGAATAACGGGAAATATACGCTATATTGGTTACCCCAGAGCAAATCAAGTAAATAATCGACACCTGAAATATCTAGCCGTAATCCACTCACCACTTTACTAGACAATATCATCACCAATGCGAGTGTAAATACTCCCCATTTGTTTTTAATGAAATACCCAATAAATGCAATAAAAATCAATGATAAACCAGCCAATTGAAGAATATCACCTGTCAAAAATAGGTAATGTAATTGAGGTAGAGATAAAGGTGATGACCATGAATAAGCTGCAATGAAATTTTCAGGCATGGTATTAAACACAGCAATAGGTACCACAAACTTAAGCGCATTCATCATGTAACCTAACCCTAAAGTATAAAAACCGCGCTTAAGTGTCCCAAGTATAGATTGATCACGGGACAATACATAAGAGATCCCCATAGCCACTAAAAAGGCCGCCGTTCCTTTACCTAAAATATGAATAACACTGCCAAAAACGGTACTGCCTTGGGTAGCAACATCGCCATATATCCATAATGTGTGCACCATAATCATGATAACAACACTAAGTCCCCGCGCAACATCAATTGCCTGTAATCTTGTTGATTTGATTTCCATTTCTATTCCCTTGATTTTAAATCTGTTTATTGCCCATCTGTTCTTATTATCGGTTTATGCCATACTCGTATCACTAAATGACACACACATTGATATTAGATATTGAACTACGAGATGTTATTGATGTTCGTTGAGATAAGCTTGCTTAATTCTTTCTATACGTCTTGTCTTGCATTGCTTAGGACAGGTTTGACACAAATCTTCGGGATCCCGTAAGTAATGCATGCAGCATGCAATGCGATCTAGGCCTAAAATCTTTTTTTCTTGATTAATCTCTATAGACATTAATCGACTTTGTGCAACCAAATTTAATGCCTCAAGCCAAGCATCTGACCAAACAAGCACTTGTTGGTTACTCACAGATAAAAAAGTGCTTAATCGGCTTAACGCTGTCAATACGCTATCGGCCACCAAACGATAAGCATTTCGGCGCGGCACCTTTGCAATCGATGATAAAGCGTCATAAAACCCATCACACAGGGTTTTCAATCTGGCTGCTGCCACGGTAATCAAGTCATCCTCATCAGCAAAATCCACATCATTTTTGCTGATAAAATAACCATAAATACTGCCATGTTGAGTATGTTGTTTTAACGCGTCCAACTTCAATACCATCTTAAGGCCATGAACGCTCAACACACTCAACATAACAGGTTGCCAACACATTAAGCTCCAAGTCCTTGTCGCTGCATAAGCTTTACCCGCTTTAGGGTATTGTTCAAGATGTGATTGATACAATTGACGCAGTAGCAGAACATCCGCTTTAGCACAGAGCAACACATCTTTTTGTTCAGGCACTTGATAACATAAAGCACAGTGTAATTGAGGTGATAACCGAGCTAAAGCATCTATAGCACTCAATATATTCTTTCCTGTATCAATCCATATACCCGTGATACCTGAAGATGCATGTTTTCAGAGTCTGTAAAAGTGCCTAATTCAAGGCGTATTATTACTGGAATGCTTATTGCCTTTTAAGGTAATGCAACGCGGAAGTAGGTGATTTTACAGACTCCCAAAGGGCTGGTTTAAAAGCCTTTTATACTGCATTACTGAACATCAGCTTAGAATCACTAGGCATGCTGTTCAAAGCCTTGTCTAAAAGGCTTTTAATTCCAGCTGAATCCTGCATCTTCAGGTATCACGGGTATATAACAGCAGGACGACTCAAAAATTGAGTCGTCTTTCAATGTAATCATTTAAATTTTGCGATTGGGTTATCCAGTTTGCCATGAAATTGAAAACTGTCTATCGGGTTTTCTAAGTCAACCATTTGCTTATTATTATGCAATTGCAAACGATTTAAACAACAAAGTTCAAAGCTCTCACAAAAAATATCATATTGTTTGAATTTCGTTGCAAGCGCTAACTGTTCACCTTGATAACCTTGAATACATTCAGCGACCAAGCGCCAAAATGATTGCTCAGAATAATTTGCCTGCTCAACGAGAATGGCTGACATAAAACGAAAAAAACCATCAAAAACATCAGTAAATATGAAAGAAATTTCCATGTCTTCAGATGCCTTAGTCACAATACGCTGTACATTTTTATCCAACACTTTATCTGTATCGAATAAACACACCTCCTCACCAATATCCTTCATAATGGCTTTATAGGGCAGGTTATTTTCAAACTGTAAAATCAAGTTCTCGCCATGAGGCATAAAGACTAAACTGTGTTGATAAAAACAATGTAATAGCGGTGTCAGATAAACATCAAAATAACGCGTTAACCATTCATCAATCGATACACCAGAGGAGGCAATTAATGCAGGCAGCAAAGCATCACCATTGGGATCAATATGCAGTAAGGATGCCATAGTCATTAAACGTTGGTTGTCGTTTAAACCTGACGTTGGGTTTTCACGCCATAAAGCCGCTAACATTTTCTTATAAGGACTATCTTTAATAACTTCATTCTCATAATAAGGATTACGATAACCTACCGCAGCCACTTCCCTTAAAATTCGAAACCCTTTTGACTGTAAATATTCATCTTTATTGACCAAGCTATTCACCCAATCATTAATGACAGGCGTCGTGCGCATGTAATAAGCCGATAAACCGCGCATAAAGCCCATATTTAATACTGACAATGCCGTTTTAACATATCGTTTATGGCTATGACTAATATTAAAGAAAGTACGAATAGACTGCTGAGCTAAATAAGCATCATCACCAAAACCCAAGCAAATTAAATCACCACAGGCAATATCAGAGGAGAAGACGGTCGCAAGTTTGTTATACCATTGCCAAGGGTGTACAGGGATCAACAAATAGTCATTGGGATTATAACCTTTATCAGTGATAACCTGATTAAAACTATCCAATGTAGCTCTATCCATCTCCTCAGCTAACAATGTGTCATAATCCAAATCATGAGCAGACGAAAAATGAGCCCGGCGCTTATGTGCAGCCAAATAAACCAAACTAACAGGAGCTGCAGCTTCAGGCGCATAGGCACGATAATCGATAGCATCAAAACCAATTCGCCCATTATTAGCAATAAAAGAGGGATGCCCTTCGTTCATCGCCGTCTCAACTTGCTGAAAATCAGCCTGTGTTAATTCTTGAGACGATAAGCCATTTTTAGTGTATTTATATGCGCTACCACATAAAGTACTGCTTATTTCCTCCATATAAGTCGGTAACTTATCAGGATCAATATTCAAGCTTTGACAAAACTCAATGATAAACAATAAAGAGTCCAACTTAGACACTTCATCATTAATACGCTTTTCAATGGATTTTTCATCAATCAACCAATGTGATAATGCTAATTGTTGTGCTTTAAAGAAATAGCTTACCCCTGCTTGATCAGCTTGAAGTTCATAGTGTTTCCAAACCTCTTTTTTATCTGCATCATCAGAGAGTAAAATCGGTGAAATGACTCTCTCATGAGCCAATTCAGCGATGCATTTCTTCACATGTAAACGATTAACCAAAGCCCATACACTAGGTTCAATAGAATTAACCACTCGTTCTGGATAACATTGAAATTTTTTGATTTCAGCCAGTTGACGTTTATTAGCCAACTGATTATCAATTGCATGATCAAACTGTTCTCGAGTACAAAAGCCTAAGTAAGCTCTTTTTTCCGGTAATTGGATCAAACGTTCATGTATAAATCCCGCTTTTTTATTCAACCGTAATATTTTTTCATTTTTGTGATGGGGCTCAACAACAACTCTATTGGCATTAAAAATAGAGAAAATACAATCCATAACAGAACAAAAAACGTCAAATGTGAAACCTGAAATAGGTTTATCGGCAGGTGCAATAAGAATATGCATACCAATATCACCACTTTGAACATCATAATGTTGTCCCAGAATATCTTCTTTAGGATCATAAAGTTCAATTAAAAATTGAGGGGTATTATCTATACACCCCATATAAACTTGGCAAGATTGATCTGGTTTTATATCGTACTCTTTAATCACTTGGTTTAAGCTTTGTCCCTGCATTCCCCAAAATTTGGCATAGGGTAAATTAACCCAGTGATGAACTAAGCTTAAATCATCTGGCACGTGCAAATCACGGATTTCAATTTGCCCAATACCTTCGACATTTCGAAAATAATGAGTTGTTAACTGTGCCATTTTATCCCCTTAATAATAATGCACAATGGCTCACAATCAGTAAACCATATGGAATGGAATTTAATTTATTTAAAAATATTTATCTAAATTTTGACAACGGATTAATTAATTTACCTTCAAACTGCAATGCTTCAGCAGGATCTGATAAACTGACCATTTCAAAGTTATTTCGTAATTGAAGTCGATTTAAGCAGGATAAAGAAAAATCATCTTTAAAAAGATCATGTTTCTCAAACCTATCTGATAACTCAGGGAATGTAGATTGATATTCACTCACGCAATTTGCAACAAGAGACCAGAAGTCATCATCTTCAATGCCCATATGTTCAAATAAAACAGCCGTTAAATGCCTAAAAAATCCATCAAAAACATCGATAAATATGGATAACAATTCCAACTCTTCTGGTAAGGATATTGATAATTTACTAACAGGGTGATCCAAGGTTAAATTCGAATTTAATAAATAAGCTTCTTCTCCTGTATCTTTCATAATAGATTTCACAGGAACATTATCTTTCATCACTAAAATAATGTTTTCACCATGAGGCATAAAGACGAGATTATGGGTATAAAAACAATGAAGCAATGGTGTCAAATATACATCTAAATACTGAATCAACCATTCTTTTGTATTTAATGGAGAATCTTCAATGATGAGTGGCAGTAATGCATCTCCTTTCACATCGACATGAAGCAACGCAGCCATTGTTAATGCTTTTTCATTCGGTTCAATTAAATGTGCAGGGCTTTCTCTCCACAGCGCCGAAAGCATTTTTTTATAGGGATTTGAGTCTTTGAAATCATAGTCATACACACAGCTTTTATAACCAACTGCAGCAACCTCCCTTAACATATGGAAGTTTTTTTCCTCTAGATAATTATCATTATTAATTAAGTTATATAACCAATCATTGATTTTAGGTAAACTTGCCATATCATGGGCAAACAAGCCACGAATGTATCCCATATTCAAAATAGATAATGCTGTTTTAACATAATTTCGATCAGGTGCTGTATTATTGTACATAGTCCTGATAGATTGTTGAGCTAAATATTTATCATCACTTCGACCTAAATAGATTAAATTCCCCTCAGCTAAATCAGCTGAAAACACATTAACAATTTTGTTATACCATTGCCAAGGGTGCACAGGAATGAGCATAACGTCATTCATTGAATGACCTAATTCAGCCAGTTTTGTTTTAAATTTATCTATCGTTTCTATATCAAGTTCATTATGGATCAGCGTTTGATAACTTAACTCACTTATCGATGAAAAAAACACTTTATTATTTTTTGCTGCAAGATAAATTAAAGCAACTTCTTCGCCAACTTCAGGTGCATACTGGTGATAATCAACGGCATCAAATCCTATACGGCCATTATTCGCAATAAAAGAAGGGTGTCCTTCATTCATTGATGACTCTATTTTTTGCAGATCTGCATGTACAAGCTCTTTTGATGACAGTCTGGGCTGAGTATACTTATAGGCACTGCTGTATAGAGTGCTACTTATCTCTTCCATATAGGTCGCAAGATTGGCTTCAGATATGCCTAATCGCTCTCGAAATTCAATAATAAAAAGCAATGAATCAAGCGAAACTACATCATCATTTATTCTTTTCTCAATCGACTTAGCATCAATAAACCAATGATCTAAAGCTAATTTTTTAGCTTTGAAGAGATAATTCACATTGGATTCATCTGCGTCTATTCGATAACATGCCCATTCTTCTAAACTTATCGTTTCTTCAGATAATAAAACTGGAGAAATAATTCTCTCATGAGCCAATTCTGCTATACACTTCTTCACATGTAATCGATTGACTAACTTCCAAGTCTCTTGATTGATTGCACTTAAAGCATAATCAGCATCATTATGCGATGAAAATTGCTTAGTTGATTGATTCATATTAGAGTTTCCATTGATATTTGCTGATAAAATATGTCTCTTGAGCAGAAGCCTAAATAGGATTTTTTATGCTTCAAATAAATAACGTCATTAAAGCTAAAGCCGACTCGAATGCTTAATTTATGCATTTTTTTATTACGGTAATCAGGCTCTATAACAACTCTTATGGCCTGAAAATGGTTAAATAAAAAATCAAGCACACAACACAACACAAAAAATGTAAAGTTATGAACGTACTTATTGGGTGGTGCCACCAAAATATGTAAACCAATATCACCATCACAAACAGAATAATGTTGGCTTAACGGATCTTTTTTAGGGTCATACACTTCAATCAAAAACTGAGGTTCATTATCCAACCACCCAATAAAAACTTGAGTACCACTTTTTATAATATTTGCATATTCCTCTACCACTTGCTCCTTAGTCTTTCCTTGTAATCCCCAAAACTCCGCATATGGCATATTAACCCACTCATGAATATGCACTAAATCTTCAGGAAACTGTATTAATTGAATACAAAATCGACCTATACCTTTAAAAGGTTGAGAATAATGCTTCATCTTAAATAACCTATGTTAAATAACGATTCCGTTAACTATTCAAATACTGCTAACTACAGCACTACTGTTTTCTCGTTATAATATTCTGATTTAAATAATGACATAATAACAATCAGTGTCATTAAAAAACCCAAACTTGCTACATAAAATGGTAAATTTAATTGATCCCCTAAAACTAACACGCCAGAAATAAATGATGAGAAAATCAAACCTATATTCTGCATGAAATAAACCTTGCTAAAATCAGAAGCATAAGCATCAGGTGTACTCATTTCAAAAAGGATCACTTCTAAACGTACTGTTACTTGAAATAATGATATGCCGAATATAACTCGACCCAATATAATTAACCAGCTTAATTCAACGCTTTGCAAAGCCAGTCCAATACTGCCTGCGATCAAAGATAAAAAACAGACTTTGAAGTGTGACTTACTCTGACCATTCATATGGTTATAATATAAAACAAACAAAGCTATCCAACCGGGAATAGAATAAACGATACCTGCAAGTAAATCATTATCAATTTGACTGATCTCTTTCCAATAAGATGAAAAGAAGGGACTAATAATATAGGCACTAAAATAAAATAACGCAGATATGACACCTATCTTATAAACAAAACCTTTTGATCTCTGCTTACTTTCATTTTCCGTAGACCTAATAACCTCAGCCTTAAAAGGCACATTTCTCGTCTGAATGACAACCAAACATACAATAACTTGTAAAATATCAGTTGAGGCCATGATTAAATACACATCTTGGGGATCAAATATTTGTAGTATGAATCCTCCTACAACAGCACCACCAATTGCGCCAAGATGAACCAAAGCAGAAAAAATACCAATTAAATTAAGATGGTTGCTTTTCTCCTCTAAACGTAAAATAAATGGGTACATTAACAAATAGCTGGCTTTAAAAATAAGCATGGTTTGGGATAAAATCCAAAACATCACCAAATCTGTGCTATAAAAACAAGCAATCCCTAATATTGCTGCTGCAATTTGGGTATAGACCCAAAGGTGCAGTTCATTGATTTTTTTTGCTACTTTTGCCCAAACAGGAAAAGCAAGCATGACAGTAAAGCAACAGGTAGCGATATAAATACCGACATGTTCACTGCTCTCAACATTAAATACTCGAGAGAAAAACTGCGGATAGAAAGGTAACAACATGGTATCGGCAACAACCGATACCAAGGTCAATAAAATTAAAGCGAGTTTTAAATTCATGTTAACGCTGACTCAACAGAGGTGAATGTCGCTGAATTATCTTTCTCGACGTCCACCATTTTAAAGGGGGTAATTGGCGATGTAGGCGTGTCAAATTGCTGAAATGCAATTTGTGTTTCTACTTGATAATGTTCCACTCCCGTTATTTCTCTTAATAAATAAGAATTACGGTACGCAGCCATACCTAAATCAGGTGTCACAAAACCATGGGTATGTAACTCAGCATTTTGAACAAAAATCTCCTGCCCATGATGATCAATACTGTAGTTACGGTTAACATCAAAACGCCCATGCTGATCCCATTTTATACGATGGGTGATCCCTTCAAGAAAATCAGGCAAACGATAAGCATAACCCGTTGACAAAACGAGTCCTTCAGTTAACAGTTGATAACGCTTGTCTTGCTCTTCTTGATGAAATTCAAGCTGAATATGACCATTATTATCGTCCATTTTTGCACCAATGAGATTAGCATTGGTGAGCATATTGACATTCACATCACCTGATAAACGTTTAATATACAGAAGATCATAAATCTCATTAATTAAACAACTATTAATCCCTTTATATAAATGTTTTTGATTCTTCATCAACTCATCACGTTTTTGAGCTGGCAAATCGTGAAAATAATCAACATATTCAGGTGATGTCATTTCCAAGGTTAACTTTGAATACTCAAGTGGATAATAGCGCGGCGCACGGGTAACCCAGTTTAATTGATAACCATAGGTATCAATATCTTGTAACAAATCATAAAATATCTCTGCCGCACTTTGCCCACTCCCCACAATGGTAATAGACTTTTGTTGTTGCAGTGACGCTTTATCTTCCATATAGGTGGCTGAATGATGGGCCACATGCATAATCCCTTCACAAGCATCAGGAATATAAGGTGCAGGCCCCGTGCCTAACACCAGTTTTTTCGTTTTATACTTAATTAACTCATCTGTCTTAGTATCGTTTGCTTCGATGACATAAACTTGTTCATCTTCGTTAAAAGTTACCTGATTGACACACGTATTAAAACGAATATTAGACAACTCTTGAGTCGCCCACTGACAGTACTGGTTATACTCTTGACGCATTAAGAAAAAACTTTCTTTAATATAAAAAGAATACATGCGCCCTTGTTTTTTAATGTAATTTAAAAAACTCAAAGGATTAGTCGGATCAGCCAGCGTCACTAAATCCGCCATAAATGGGGTTTGTAAATGCGAACCTTCAATCATCATACCAGGATGCCAATCAAACCCTTCATTTTTATCTAAAAATATCCCAGTTAACTCCTCAATGGGCTCAGACAGGCACGCTAGCCCTAAATTAAATGGACCTAAGCCTATCGCGATAAAATCATAAATAGGATCTTGCATCATACATTCCTTAATTTTTTATAATATTGAGATAGACTTATGCTTGTACATGTAAATTAAAGAAGTGACTGCCATGTTCTTTAATTAAATTCAATACATCTTCTAAATCTGAAAGCTGAGTACTGGGATTTAATAAGGTAAATTTTAAATAGCGTCGCCCTTGGACTTGAGTGCTCGCCACAACGGCTTCTCCAGAGCGAAATATGGCTTTACGAATATGCTCATTTGCTTTATCAACGTGTTCAGGCGAACATTCACCATCTGGAATATATCTAAAGACTAAAGTACTAATTTCAGGCTTATGCAACACTTCAATATGCTTGTCTGCTTGATAAAAGACATAGGCTTGTTTGGCCAAATCCATCACTTGTTCAAAAATAGCCCCAATTTTATTGGGCCCCATAATACGCATGGTTAACCACAGCTTTAACGAATCAAAACGCCGAGTGGTTTGAATACTTTTATTGACAAGGTTAGGCGTACCTTCTAATTGCTGGCTCAATGGATTTAAATATTCTGCATGATGAGTCACAACCGACAAATTAGCCTTATCTTTCACAAAAAAAGCACCACAGCTAACGGGTTGAAAGAATGATTTATGAAAATCGACAGTAACGGAATCCGCTCGCTCAATACCACTTAATAAGTGACCATAATTTTCTGTCACTAATAAACCACAACCGTAAGCCGCATCGGCGTGCATCCAAAGACCATACTTTTCACATAAATCCGCAATCTGATTAATTGGATCAATACTGCCAAAATCGGTTGTTCCTGTCGTTGCCACAACAGCAATAGGAATAAGCCCTTGTTTTAATGTTTCAATAATTCGGCGCTCTAACACCGTCGTATCCATTTTAAATTTACTATCGACGGGTATAGACACAACAGCATCGTAACCTAACCCTAATATAGCCGCCGATTTTTGCACGCTAAAGTGACTACTTTCAGAAGTGAAAATTCTAAACTTATTCGCATCGCTGGGCAGGCCTCGCTCTTTGATTTCATAGCCTGGTTCTCTATTGGCACAAAAAGCATCACGTGCAAGCAACATTGCCATTAAATTCGATTGCGTTCCACCACTGGTAAAAATACCATCACCATTTGTACCAAAACCAATACGTCTCGCGGTCCAGTCGAGTAATGTTTGCTCGATTAATGTGCCACCAGCACTTTGATCCCAAGTATCTAGCGAAGAGTTAATCGACGATAAAATTAATTCGGCTAAAATAGCTGGATAAACAATAGGACAATTTAAATGCGCAATATATTTAGGATGATTAAAATAAACAGCATCTTTTAAATAAACGCCCTCTAACTCTTTTAATGCATCAGGAATATTCTCAAAGGGCGAGTCCAAATCAATATTATCAAATTTAGGGGCTAATTCATGCGGAAGAATCCCTGTAAAAGGGCCATCAAGATCGGTCAATTGCTTCTTAATCAATGATAAACCTTGCAATATTCCTTGCTCATATTCAGCTAAGTTATCACTATTAAAAACATACTGACGATTTTCTTCGTTATTGAATGCTACCGATGGCATGTTTACAGCAGCAGATGTTTCAGCATTGATCATAATGTTTTACCCTTGAGCGACATTGAAAAAATCAGATTTAAATAAAAATCCTAATCCTAGGATGCATGCGACTTGATGCTATTTCACACAGTCAAAATGGCCTTTCTGTACTCACTCAATGATCAAATCATAAAAGCTCATGTACGCCTTTAGTCGCACCCCTTTTAACAAGGAATTGAACTATAATGATAACCATTATCATTTGCAATAGTATTTCTGTTAAATATTGCTATTTTCACACCTTAATCACAAAAAGCTTAAGTAATAAACAAGTCATTATGATTAGAGTCATAAAAAAGCACCGGATCACACATAGTCAAGATCTGTCAGCTTTAGATATAAAATGTAAAGACCGCAAGAGTCGCTAGGAAAAATGAAGTCACTTGAGCATCAAAACGCAGCTAAAACCCACCTCTGTAAGTAAAAACACAAATTCAAGTACAACCTCCTACCAATGGAAACATTAACGATAAAAAACGTCGACCATCAAACTTAGATACACACTATTCATGTTTCAAAAGTGTTTAATCATTCATACTTTAGTATTGCATGTTCTTTTAATACCCCTAATTAGTTGGTGTAACGTTAAATTACGCTTAAATTTCACCAAACAATTATGCGAATAGTAACCATTTTCATTACTATTCAGATGAAGAACGGAGGAAGCCACTCAGTGAATATGTCTTACTCAAATCATATTCAGATAACTGACCTGAAAGTCACCCGAGTTAACCTTCTAAGACAATATGCAGCGGTTTTTTATATTAAAAAGCAAATTGTAATCAGATTAACATCATCCTTTTTAATATAAACCAAAGGATAAGAAAGATATAAAATCATAAAAATCAGATAGTAACGCATTATAAATTAAGTATTATTATAAAGGCATCATCATGTTTAAAAAACCAATTAGCCAAAGACACTACTATTATAATATTAATCAATTCACCCCCAAGATAAATCAATTAACTGCCAGCATTATTTTATTGGGAAGTGGTTTATGGCTTAATTCAGCTTTAGCAGAAGAAGATCCTACCCTTGTAAATGATGATATTGAAGTGATAACCGTTAATCCCACCGGATTAATTTCTTATGTTAGCGCCAGCGCATCTAAATCTGATGTTCCGATTATTGAAACACCTTCATCAGTATCAGTGATCACCGAACAACGCATGGCTGATTTAGGATCAACGACAGTTCAAGATGCACTCGGTTATGTATCAGGGTTATACAATGGTACATATGGCTATGACAGTCGAGGGGACTGGTCCAGTATTCGCGGAGTCGCACCAACACAATATTTAGATGGCATGAAAATGTTATTTGGTTATTACAACAATACGCGACCAAGCCCTTATACTTTAAGCCAAATAGAAGTGTTAAAAGGCCCCACTTCAGTGCTTTATGGACAGGGGTCAACGGGGGGAATTGTCAATTTAGTGAGTAAATTACCCGAAGAAGAAACCTCAGGCAGTATAACAGCTTCAATGTCAAATTATGATGGTTATCAAATATCTGGCGATGCTACTGGCTCATTAGATGAAGACGGTTCTGTTTTATACCGCGTAATAGGATTGGCTAGAAAGAGCGGCACTCAAGTCGATTATGTCGATGATAATAGCTATATTTTCTCCCCCTCTTTGACCTTCAATATCAATGATGACACAACACTGACTTTGCTCGCTAATTTTCAGCAAAATGAAACAGGCTCAACGACACAGTTTTATCCGCAGGAAGGCACTGTCGTATCAATCGATGATTCTATTTCCCCTAACTATGGTAATTTTTCCAGTTCAACCTTTATTAGCGATCCAGACTTTGATCGATACAACACCCAATCTCAAGCATTAACGGCCATGTTAGATCATGACTTAAATGATAATTGGTCGATACGCGGCGCAATGCGTTATATGAACAGCAGCGCCCAATACGATACCATGTATGCAAATTACCTTGAAAGTGATAATGAAACACTGCACCGTACCGCCTATTCAAGTGATGCAACATCAAAAACGTTGACCTCAGACTTTCGTCTCAATGGTGATATAGAGACCGGACTCATAGAACATAATCTGGTTTTTGGATTAGATTATCAAGACTCGACCTATACCAATGTTTATAGCTATGGTGACGGCGGCACAATTAATGTTTATAACCCAGATTATAGTGCCTTTAATGCCAGCACCGATATCAATTGGTGGTCTGAAAATGTCGCTTCAGAAAATAAATTTAAGCAATCAGGCGCCTATGCACAAGATGTGATGAAAATTGCCAATAAGTTCATTGTATCAAGCGCATTACGCTACGATTATCTGCAACAGACAAATCTCGATACCAGCTGGCAAAATCAAGATGCGGTCTCAAAAAGTGCAGGGTTGATGTATTTAATGGATGCGGGGATCTCTCCATACATTAACTACAGTGAATCTTTTGAAGTGGTCAATTTATCCGATGTCGGCAACAACTTGTTAGATCCTGTCACCGGTAAACAAATCGAAGTGGGCATAAAGTATCAACCTAGAGGGACTGATCATTTAATCACCGCGAGTGCATATCGCATCACTCAGAAAAATCGAGTCAATTCTACTTATGACACTGATACTGGTTGGAACTACTCTCAAATAGGTAAAGTCCTCATTAAAGGGTTTGAACTAGAAGCACAACTTGCTTGGGATGAATTTGATGTTTATGCCAGTTATGCCTATACGGACTCTGAAGTACTGGAAAGTGTTAATGACTATGAAGTCGGTAACCCATTAGAGTCGACCCCCAATAATTTACTTTCTACTTGGGTCACTTACAGGCCAAAACAGATTGATGGTTTTAAAATGGGTCTTGGTGCGCGCTATGTTGGTAACAATTACTTTTGGTTAACAACCCGTAATGTTGAAGCCATGTCAGAAAATGGTGATACAGAAGCCATTTATAATGACCCTGTATACACCAAAACCGATGGTTATGTAATAGCTGATTTCATGGTGGGATATGAATTTACCGATTACGACATCAGTTTACATGTGAATAACCTTGAAGATAAGCAAGTTGTCACAACTTGTACTAACAGTAGCTCCACCAGCGCGGGATCATGCTATTACAATCAAGGTCGCAGTGTAATGGCTAGCGTATCTTATAAATTCTAAGAAATGTTATCCTGACTTTTATCACTATTACTAAAGCAATGGATTTGACGATAATGACAAAGCATTAAATCAATGCTTTTGTCATTCTATACCCAAACCACTTGAAGATGCAGGATTCAGCTGGAATTAAAACGCGTTTAGGCAAGGCATTGAGTTGAGGGC
>NZ_CANLKR010000018.1 GCF_947491715.1 uncultured Shewanella sp.
GCACTTTGAACATTGAGTAGGCTTTTTATCGAATAGGATTTCACGTCTTTACTGTTTAAAGGCTGACCTATACAGAGACTCAAGCCACTCTGCTTGATAACTGTTTTAATGTGGTGCTCAGGGGCATGTTGCGACATAGGGACATACACAGCTCCCGCCATCATGATGCCGACTAACGCAATACTTAAATCTAACGAATGGGGTAAACTCACTGCGACTGCATCACCTTGTTTGACACCGAAATGATGGAGGCTTTTAGCAATCTGTTCACCTTGCAGCCAAAGTGCGCCGTAGCTTATCCCTTCTTGACTTGTGCGAACAGCCATTCGCTCTTTTTGTAACATCACTTGTTCTGAAAAAGCCGCTAATACACTGGGTGTTTCTTCCCAGCATGGCATTTTAGGCCAACTCGGCTTTTCACCTCGAATATTCGATAGAAACAAAAATTCGAGCCGCTCTATTGTTGACTCGCTCAATATACTGGGATCAAATTCCCATTTTAGTCTGATCCCATCACTCGATGTAAAACAAGCAAGGCTCAATGGAAATTTTGATTTAAAAGAACGTGGATCTCGCCTTGATATTGATAAATTAGCCACTCTAATCAAGTCATTGGTTTCTTCTTGCCAAGAAAAGACCACTTGTCGAAAAAGCAAGTTTACATCCTCGAACCGATTTGCCTCATCAAACGATGATGGGTCAAATACCTTAGCAGAAAAGTCACAATGCAGTTGTTGCTGAAAATCGGCTAAACAAGTACTGGAGTGAAATCGAATTGGAATAAGTTGAGCTAAATGGCCAATTATGTCCCCTGATTGATTGTGTCTACGATTCATGTGTGGTGAACTGATCACGACTTCAGCTTGACCTGCATATTCACATAATGTTTTTGCCCAGCAATATAAAGCGGCACTAAATAACGAGACTTGAGATTGTTTAGCCATTTGCGTTAAGTAAACATTCTCATTTTCGTTCAATGCGTAAAATCGATTATGAACTCCACTTTTTAGAGGAAGTGAAATAGAGTGTAAACTAAGGGGTTTACACATATCGAGCCTTTGCTTCCAATAAGTTTGCTCACGACTATCACCTAATTGAAATTGAATGAGGTCTAAATAACCAAACTCAGGAGGAGCAATATTGTCATTGTTATATATTTTAACTATTTTTTTTAACAAAATATCGATAGAAATGCCATCAATAATAATGTGCGGGAAGTTGAGTATTAATACGGAATGATTAAAAGCAATATTAATTATTTTAGCAATAAAAAGTGGACCTAAGTACAAATTAAACTTTCGCTCCGTTTCATATTTGAGCGCTCTTTGAATATCGTCCTCATTCCCACTTGCCACAGCAACGGTCCATTCGCTCAAATAATTAGGCCTCATTAACACCTTGTCATCGACTTCTTTAAAAACACAGTGTAAGACATCGATATTTTTATAAACCCACTTCAGTGCAGACGTTAAACGAGCGACATCTAATTCACCTTTTAAATCATAGCAAAGTGGAATATTGTAATGCTCTGCTTCTGATAACTTATATACTGGCCATAACTCTTTTTGAGAAGCAGAAATCTCAATTCCCCCCTTTTTTACAAAAGCATCTAATGGTGCTAGTTCTAGGGATTCAATTTTGATCTCAGCCAAGTAGTTAAGTATCAGTTCTTTATGTTTTTTTAGTTTTTCAACTATTTGGTTAGGAATAGGGCTATTCTTTGATTTAATTTTTAACTGATTATCTGCAGCCCTTACAGAAACGCCTTGCTTGGAAAGCTCCATCAAAAACATACTTACGTTCATATCGTCAGCTCCTCCACAACATCAGACATATCTTTAGCAGTAGAGTCAACGAAGCTAGCAACGGCTCGCACGGAACCCAAGCGAAGAAAATCTATCGCTCGAATCGTAAAGGTCATTTCTTGTTCGATTATCGCACATATTCTCATAGCCATTAACGAACTACAGCCTAGAGCGTAAAAACTCGCAAAAATATCAATATCTTTAACTTTTAAATGACGACAAATGATATCTGATAAACTCTTTTCTACCGGAGTGAGCTTTAAGTCATTAATCAACTTTATTGTGTCTATTTGCGGTAGAGCGCCTTTATCCACTTTTTTATTAGGAGTAAGAGGTAACTCATCTAAAATAACAATTCGGCTAGGCACCATATAAGATGGCAATGAGTTGCGACAAACCTCAATCATCTCCTGCTCTGTGCCATTTGTTTGCATAAAAGCAACCAATTGCTCAACACCATTTGACTCACGAACAACAATCGCACATTGGGTAACACCATGATGTCGCTTTAAAACTTGCTCAATTTCTTCTAATTCTATTCGAAAGCCAGATAGTTTTACTTGCTGGTCTATTCGCCCAACAAACTGAAGTTCAAGATGATTATCTACCCAGACTAAATCACCTGTTCGGTACATTCGCTGTCCTGTCTGAGGTGATAATATAAACCGTTCATTCGTTAACCTTGTGTTGTGTAAATAACCATTAGCCAAGGCACATCCACTGATCCATAACTCACCTATTGCGCCTTTTGGGACTGGTACAAGGTTAGCGTCTAGGACATGAAACTGAGTATTTGCAATCGGTTTGCCTAGACTAAAAAAATGCGTTTGACTGCTCACCTCTATACGCTTCATAGACGACCAAACAGTTGTTTCTGTCGGACCATACATATTGAAACAAAGATTTCCATTCTGACTTAATCCTTGTGCCAAAGGCACATCCATAGGTTCTCCACCACATAAAATTATCTGAGAGGAGAGAGGCTTCCAACCTGATAAGAGTAACACTTTCCACATGCTTGGCGTCGCTTGACAGTAAGTGACTCTAGCATCTTGTAAGAATGACATTAATGCATTGACATTGTTTATTTCTTCATTCGTAGCCAAGATCACTTCTGCGCCATGAGACAGAGGAAGGAATAGCTCAAGAGTTGAAATATCGAACGAAAATGAAGTCAGTGCTAACCAAGTGTCATGACTGCCAATAGAAAATTCTTTGGACATGGACGTTAAAAAGCTAGCAAATGCACCATAGCTTATCTCTACCCCCTTAGGGTTCCCAGAGCTTCCCGAGGTGTATATACAATACATAGGATTTGTTGAGTTAACCAACGATTCGATAAACGGTTGATGACTACTGGCATCAGGCGCAATGGGACTGACATCAAAGTGGTTATCAGTAGTGACGACATATTGAATACCACTTTGTTTGATAACATAGTCAATGCGTTCTTTGGGGTAATCAGGATCAATTGGAATATAGCCCCTTCCAACGGCTTGACAAGCCAACATCCAGGCAACACTATCGACACCTCTTGGTAGACATATCCCTATATACTGACCTAGATCCATTGAAAGTGAAGATAATAAAGAAGCTTTAGCCTCTACACATTCAAGTAACTCACTATAAGTAATTGATTGCCCTGAACATGTCACAGCTTTATTTTCAGGAAATTGCAAAGCCCTCTTTTTAAATTGTTCAAATACAGTTTGTTCTTGAATTTTTAATTTTGGACCACAAATCACTGGCGCATCCACCGGTAACTCACAAACAAGACTAGAACAACGCTCTAAAAACAAATTAAGTATTTTCAAATAGCTCTGCATCATGCTCTCTATAAACCACTCAGGAAAACGAGCGGTTTTAAACTCCCATAACATGTGCACAGGATCATTGTCACCCACCTGACCTTTCCTTGGAATGACGACTACTGATAAATCAAACTTAGCCGCGTGACTGTCTATTGCTTCATAAACTTGTACAGCCTGAATATTAGGTATGACCATTTCTGGCATTGGTGAATCATGAAAACCAAAAAACACTTGAAAAAATGGATTCACCGCAAACTCTCGAGAAGGATTTAACTGTTGAACAAGATGTTCAAAAGGGAGCGCTTGATTCTTCTGCGCTTTCGACACACATTGCGCACTCATTTTTAAAAATTCATGAACAGTCGTTGACTCATCATAAGCATTACGTAAAACAACCGTATTAATCATCATACCTATAATAGAGTTTGCATTTGCCCATTGACGGTTAGCAAACGCAGAACCAATATTAATGTCTTTATCACCAGAATATTGGGACAACATCACATGAAAAGCTGCAAGCATGAAACTAAAGGGTGTTTCCTTTCTTAGCTCTACAAATTTTTCAATTTTAGACCACATACTACGTTCAACTTGAACTCGAATCGTTTTTCCTTGACTTGTGTCATCGCTCTTAGTGGGAAATGTGGGTAGATTCGTCATTTTACTCGCCCCTTGAAGTTGGCATCGCCAATATTCAAGCTGTGCGGCCGCCTCTTCCGTTTCAAGCCACTTCAATTGAGTAATACAAAAATCCGCATATTGTGTAGGCTTTTCTCTCTCTTTATCATTATTTTCAATATATTTTGCATAATAAAATAGAAAGTCCTCTAAAAATAAATTGTATGACCAGCCATCGTGCACGAGATGGTGCTCTATATGCACCAAAATATTTTTACCGTTAGGCATTTTTACCAACCCCCAACGCACAAGTGGGAGCACAGACAAATCAAATGGTTGATTTAACTTATCGCTAATGACTTCATCTAACTTGTCAGCACTGACATTCGGGTCCAGAGTCGAGAAGTCAAAGACTTGCAGAACCACTTTAAAGTTTGCATAAACCCGTTGAATACCTTCTCCTTGCTCATCAACAAAAGCGGTTCTGAAAATACTGTGTCGCTCAACAATTTTCTGAAGGGCATGCTCTACCGCTTTTTCATTCACTTTACCTGATAGGCTAAGTTGAGACTTAGCATGATATGCTTTGTCCTCTATATTCATGTTCGCTAAATACCATATTGAGCGCTGAGAGGATGAAAGAGCAACGTCAAAATATCCACCTTGAGTAGATTTATTTATACTTCTAGTATTAATTTCAGTTGTTGAGTAAGTATTACTCTTTATTGCAAACCAAATCTTATTTGGCGAACCAAGAGTTTGAAACAGCTCAAACGGTAAATGCAGTTTAAATGACTTATACACCTGAGCCGCTATCGAGATTGCCGTAACTGAATTCCCTCCACGCTGAAAAAAATCGTCCTCCCAATCAATATTCAAACCTAATTGTGTGCGAAACAGATTGAGAAACTTCGCTTCTTTAGAATTAAGACTTTCTATCGAGTCATCAGCGGGTTTTATTTCCAATACCGGTTTGGGTAAAGCAGACTCATCCAGTTTCAGATTAGGTGTTAATGGCAAGCATTCAAGCCTAACAAAATGAGTCGGAAGCATATAGCTAGGCAGCCTTTCTCCTAAAAAGGTTTTTATCTCTAAATCAGAAATGCCTTTATTTGACTCAACGACAATATAGGCGATTAAGGCTTCGCCTCGCCCAAGTTGTTGCTTCACAACATGAGACTGTTTTATGCCTTTGAGATCCATTAAATGAGACAGTATTTCGCCAGCTTCAATTCGAAAACCATTCAACTTTATTTGTTTATCTATGCGACCGACATATTCTATTTTCCGTGCTTGGTTTTCTCTGCATAGATCTCCTGTACGATAAGATCTATGCTTAACACCTGTTCGATCAGTAAATAGTACAAAATTTTTATTTTCTTTGATTTTTTTATCAATATACCCTCGCCCAACTCCAATACCATAAATAATGAGCTCTCCTTCCTGACCTTGCGCGACAGGCTTAAGATCATTATCAACAATCGCACACTTAATCCCCGGAAGCGGGATCCCAATGTCAGGCAAAACACCCGACTCACTTGAAACGAGACCTGAAGTTGTGATCACTGTCGCTTCTGAAGGACCGTAAGCATTCTCAACCCTTACAGTCCAGTGCTTTGGTGGCCTTGTCATTAACTGCTGACCTGCGGTTTGCAAAACGTGTAAACTTTCCGGCAGAATAACTAATGGGTCCCGCATTAATATTTCTGCTATAGGAGTCGGTAACCAAGAGAAAGTAATTTGATGAAGCGAATAAAATTCGGTTAACCTTCGAGGATTCAAGAGAACTTGATTGTCAACAATAAAAAGGTTCGCGCCACAATTGAGGGCGGGTAACCATTCCATCATTGCAGCATCAAAAGCGGTATTAGCGCTAAATGTTATTCTGCTGCTAGGGTTTAAGCCGTAGTATTGACAAAAGACATCCACTACAGGTAACAAGGTTTCAAACCCAATGACACATCCTTTTGGTCGCCCCGTTGTGCCTGAGGTATATACTACGTAGGCAATATCAGCTTTTATCGACGGCCTGTTAGTGAGTTCAAAAGAAGCATTAACATTCGTATTAAAGGATATTTCCAGTGCTTCGCTTTCTGTTGATTTGGGCGCAAGATTGATAACAAATTTGCAACTAAGTTCTTTTAGAATGTGGTTTAATCTTTGAGGTGGTGTGCCTTCAAATATAGGCGCAACCCCAATTCCCAGTTTCCAACAAGCCAATACCGCCTGAATATAATCAATGGAACGCGGGGAAACTATCGGTATAACATGGGGCCAGTGCTCAGTATTTGTTCCCAATTGGTCTGCAAGTAGTGAAGCCCATAAATCTGCTTTTTTCTCCAACTGTTGAATGGGTAAACGTTGCTGCGAAGTCTGAATATACTGATAAACGTTTTCTTTACCTATTCTAGAGATAAACTTTTTTATCATCGTTAGTTACCCACTAAATTTTTTTCGCTGGGATCAAGACTTTTAAGCCCTGACCGATGAGAATTTCCTGTTCATAAAGGCTAAAGCTGGCGATCACTGTGCCTGATTTAGCATCGACATGTGGCAATACATAATCTAATGGCAAATCCACCTTTATATCTTTTTGCTTAAAATAAGCACTCGAGAGATCCAGTTTGTCGAAGCTTTGATAAGGAATTTGCACTTTTACAAACATATTTTTTGGATTGAATAATAATGCAACCTTTTGACCTTCATTAATAAATTCATTCATATTGCCATTGCGTTGAAGCACAACACCATCATAAGGAGCTCGAATATTTTTTTTGTCGATGACAAATTCGAGATTAAGGATATTTTGTTCAATAATACTGAGTTCTTGAGCCGCATTTAAATAATCAATATGCTTTTGTGCTCTCATCTCATCTGAAACTGAATGACTTTCAACTAACGTTTTATAGCTGAAAATAATATTTTGATATTCCTCTATGATCTGCTTTTTTAACGCTAGTTGGCGTTTCAAAATCACCAGCTGCTGATTGTCATTATCCTGCTCAATTTTAGCGATTACATTTCCTTTTTTAAATCCGGTACCAGTATCCAATACGTAAGTCAACAGGCCTTCTTGTTCAGCATATAATTGAACCTTCGATTTAGAATAGACTGTCCCTGGCAGCACAATGTCAGGAACTTCAACACTAGCAACATGTTGAGATATGATGACTAATAATAAAAAACTAACAAATTTTGACATTAGGCTACCTTTTCTAAAGGGGTGGGTTGGGTTGGCTGCATGATCGCACTGTCTCTGCGCCCAACTACCAAGATATTTGCAGCACTAGCGGAAACAAAAGTGACTGTTAACAAATTAGTAAAAATACCACCGACTATGACGGCAACAATCCCTTGATAGATAATCGAAGCATCCGATGGAAAAAGGAGTAGCGGAATACTTGCAAAAATAGTGGTAACAGAGCTAATAAGAACGGCCCTGAACCGTTCTTTTACTCCATTGACTATCGCATATGAATGATTAAAATCCTTGCTATGTCGGCTAATAGAATCAATCAGTAATATCGCATTGTTAGAAACGATACCTAACATAATTGCAAAGCCCAGCATAGTGAGTATATTGAAATCCGCAGGTGTAAAAAGGGCTAAAATGTGGAATCCAAATACACCACCGGCAATAGCAGGAAGCAAAGAAAATATAACCACAATGCTATTTCTCATTGATTTTAAGGTATAAGAAATAATGACAAAAAATGATACCAAGGAAAATAACAGCATGGCGAGTAAAAAGACTTTCGCTTTGGTCAAGCTCGCCACACTGCCTTCGATGCTAACCAAACCTTTTGCTCCAATGATTTCCTTTAACTTAGGCACTATTTCTTTCTCTAAGACAACCAGTACCTCTGAAACAGAAAGGGCTTTGTCTGTTATACGTAAGTTAATTGTGGCAGCAGGGATCCCATTTAGGCGATCAAATGATGCCCATTTTTTAAATTCTTCAATTGTAAACATTTCTCCTAGATATGTTCTATCACCATTAGAGGCGACATAAGGTATTTCGCTTATATTGGAGCTCGTATTATCAATTGAAATATAGGCATTTAATACTTCGTCTCCACTATTCCATTTTCCAATAAAATCCGATTCACCTAGCGCTTTGACAACATTTTTCATTTCAATGTTCGTCACATTCAACTGAATCAATTGTGGCAAATTAGCCACAAATTCGAACTCCGTTTTTTGAGTCTCTAATTTAGGTATTATGTTTAATGCAACACCTGGTATAGACTTTTCAATTAAACTGCGCATTTCACTGATATGTTGTGATAACCAACTTTTGTCACTGACAAAAAGGTTTACCTTAATACTATTACCGCCTTCAACCCCTCCAAATAGTTGTCCTCGCATAACAATGGTTCTGTTTTGAGGAAGTTGATTTTTAAGTGCCTCTTTTAAATAACTTTCTAAATCGGTCAGTAAACTGTTGTCATTTAGTCTAACGCCTGCGGTAACAAAAAAGGGCCACCCTATGACGTAATCACTCTTCACTTCAATATGCTTAGGAATACTTTGAATAATCTCATTTATTGGTTCAACGACATTTTTATTAACTGAATCCATCGTTTTATTGGGAGCTATCGGAACATAAATATCAACCGCATCTCTCTTAACTTCTGGTAAGTAACCCAAAGCAGGGAAAAAAACAATTAAGGCGCTTAAACTCGCGAATATCACCCCCCCCAAAACAGCTTTACTTCGGCGTTGGTTAGCCACAATAAATTCAACGGCCTTAACAACAGGTTTAATTCCAAATTCTCTGGGAGTATGAGCTTTTCGACTAGGCATGAAATAAACAGCAAAAATAGGGGTTAGCAAAACAGTTAACATAAACGCAAAGATTAAGCCTGATGTTATCGCTATACTCAGACCTTTAAATAATTGAGCCTCAACCCCCTTTCCAAAAACAACAGGTAAAAATACAACAATGGTCGTCAACAATGACGCAAATAAAGGCGGAACTAACTTATTTAATGATGCTCGTATTGATGCCTCGTTTACCTTATGTTCTGATGAGGTTCGATCTAAATATTCTATGTAAATGAGAACGCCATCTACAAACATGCCGGTAGCAAAAGTAATGCCAGCCAAGGAAATAATGTTGATGGAAGTATTCGTTAAAGCGAGAACAATAAAAATCCCAAAAACGGATAGTATCGTTATAACACAAGATAATATGGTTGGTTGTAATCGCTTAAAAAAGTAGAACGAAACCAGCGTGGTAAGCGCAACGCCAAGAATCAAGGTTGTCACCACCCAAGAAATTGCTCTTGTAATAAATAAAGCTGTGTCAAAGGATAAGTTATAAGTCAAGCCAGCTTGAGCCATCACACTTTGCTCTTGAGCTAAAATATCATCAACACTTTGCTGCACTTCAATTAAATTTGCTGTATTTTCTCGAAGAATACGCATGGCAATTGCAGGTTTACCATCGAAACGGACTGAAGCCGTTGTTCTAATTGCCTTAACAGAGATGTCGGCTATATTATTTAGCCGGATTATCGAACCATTTACAGTAGATATGGGTAATTGCCTAATACTTTCAAGCGTTTCTGTGCGTTGAAAAGTGGCGGTTATAACATCTTCATTTTTATATAATCTAGAAACAGGTTGAATTAGAAGATTACGAACGGTATCTCTGACCAACTCAAAACTCATTTGCATTTGAAATAGCTTGCTCATATCCAGTTTTATTTGCAGTTCTCGCTCTAGCAGTGGATTAAGTTCAACAGATTCGACCCCCTCTACCAAATTAAACTGATGTAGAGCAATATTCTTGATAAAATCGAGCTGTTGATCAGTAAAATAACCAGTTTCAGATGTAATAAAATAACTCCCCACCACACGGTTCGACACATTCTGTCCTCCATGTCGAAATACGATTGGCCTTACATTTGGCGGGAGCGGTCGAGTACGTGTTAAAAGCGCGGTTAGTCTATTTTCTATTTCAGTCAGGTTGCTCCCATACTTTAGCGTTATCTCAAACGACACCTTTTCGTCAGATGTTTTTACTTTCAACGACTCAATGCTCTTAATCTTGCCAAGGATCACGCTCTCATAGGGTTCAACAATTTCAGCAATGAGAAAATCTTCAGACATACCTGGCCAAAGAACTTGAAATGATAGTTTAGGAGGTTCTATATTTGGCATTAACTGGATCTTGTTACTATAAAGACTCATGAGTCCTAGAACGAGAATCGCAATACAAAATGCAAGAGAAAAATATTTTGAGTAGAATATCCTTTTCATAAATTTAAGACTCTTTATGATTAATTTTATTTAATGTAGAGTAATCGAAAGTTTGTACTTATTAAGGAGCACCATCTAAAAAAATGACCATCAATACAAACTATATTGATTAATTTCAGCATGTTGTTACAAAACACATCTCCCTCGACATATCAAGTTTTGTCTCGTTTCCCTACTCATTCTACTTGACAAAATCAGATTCAAAGAGTGAGTGATGACTGTTTTATATTCATTTGTTTAACTTACTTAATTATTGACATTGAAAGCCACCAAACGATTAACCAGAACGATTTTTAGCATCTCTAATTTATCCTCAAAGCTAAATTGAAATATCATTCTTTGATTCCAAATCAAGTGCACTAAATGTTTCTCTTATGAGGCTAATATTTCTTAACTGTAATAAGACAAATGTCAACGACAATAAACAGGTTGAAATCAATGTAAACTGCATTGCACTTGTCAATTCAATTTGGTGACCGAAAGAGGCACTCAATTGTTGAAAGCCGTCGGTAATAAAAGGAGAACATAAATAAGCAATAGGTAAAACACTAAAAGCAACCAATCTTCTTAACGCAAACACTTTACCTCGTAAATGTTCTGGAGTATTGAGTTGCCAGAGCGTTTGACTGAGTCCATTGGCCATTGCAATTCCACAACCTGCCGAAAACAGTAAAAATGAATTAACTATATTATTGGAATATAAGGCAAATAAACTGATCAATACTAACGGTACACTAATGGCCAATAGAATAGGCACATAAGATAAGATTCGATTAATAAATTGAGATAATAATACTCCACCTAATACCATACCAAGTGCAAGTGCGGCTCGGTACAAGCCTGCGTCTTCGACAGAACCTAATGTTAATGTTAATGGAAACATAAGCACTAAAAATACGCCATTAGCGAAATTAGAATAAACAAATAACATCAGAACAGCAAATAGCCCTTTATGACGAAGAATGCAACGCAGCGCACTCTTATATCCATCCACAAGACCTATTGTATGAGCTATTTTTTGGACATTGACTTTAGATTCATCTATCGCAAACACCCCAAAAATTAAAAACGAAATAGCTGAAATAACGAGAGCAAGTAGAGTAAAATCAGACATAGAAATAACAGAAAATAAGCCAGCTGCAACAATTGGAGAAATAAACATTGAGCTTGCACGTAGCATTTCATTTAATGAGTTAAGTTTTCCTAGTTTTATATTTTCCGTAATATTGGGAAGAATGCTTGCCAAAGATAATTGTAGCGAAGCTTCGACAAAACTGATGACGCACATAAGTACTAGAATAAAGCTAAAGTCACTATCATTGTTGTTAATCGCTAGCTTCAAGCTCAACAAAGCTAACCAAAAAACAAAAATTGATAGATATATTAACTTCTGTTTTGAAAACTTATCCAATGCGGCGCCAATCAAGGGAAATATGATAAAACCAGGTAGTAACGCAGCAATGGCTAACAAAGAAAAGCTCATGACACTGCCTTCAATTTCAAACACATAAATCGAAGCTGAAAATTTTAATATATCACCAGCCAGTAGCACTAAGTTTGTAGCGATGACGTAAGCTACACTCACTAGCTGCTTAGATTGAATGGCCAAATATAACTTTTGTCGGTTCCCAATAGAAAAAAAATATCGCATTCATCTATGTCCTTCGATGCACATTGAAAACCTCTTAATTTTGCGAAGATCTTTTTATCCGCCAAGACAAACTAATCAGTAAGTTGATCTAAAAATCGTTTTAAAAACATGTTCATCATTTACTGTTAGATTGGGGGGAATTACATTTTTCGCTTTTATTATCCTTGTTACCACTCAACAACCTTGTCGTCAGGGCCTGTATAACTATATCAATCATCAACAAAATAAAAAATATCCAGCACAACTCGGTTAACTTTTTCTCCTCTTGCCAATGTCATAAATTTAAATTTTAAAATATTTTATATGAACCATCATTTTCAATACAAAACTTAACTTAAAAAGATACATAACACAATAAAAACATTAGTTAAACTTGTACTTTTTAGACTAAAACTCATTTTTATTGTCAAACTATCCTCTTGAAAAATTTTTGTCAATCATTATTTATAAACCTGATTTTTTCTAGTTAAAATTGAGACTCTCATCGATTTTCCTCAATATTTAAATAAAATGATCTCGCACTAATTGAAAAGTTAATGTATAAGGAATTTCAAGAAAACAAAGATGTCACCCTAGAAAAAAGTATTATAATTTACCGTTACTCTTAGATTTAGATGGCTAGGAAATTAAGTAATGAGTAAGCAGTATTTACCCATTTCTGTTTTTTCCTCTAACCATATCCATCTTATCTTTCATTCGTAATGTGTTTTTTTAGGTAACTTGAAGCCATAGCTTCAATGACTTGAGCCTAAAAATGTTAAAATATAGGTGTTTTTTTGTTGTAAAATTAATTCACATATGGTTTTATATATGCTCGCCATGATTTTACGGCGCAATAACCTGTTGATATAAAAGGAATGATAACAGATCATTAAGCACTACTTCTTAAGTACTACTAACAGTTGAAGTAGCGTCTTAAATACTGGCTAGTGAACTATATGCCAAATTAATTAAACCTTGGTGTTATCAAACTCAAACTTTTGAAGTTCTATACTTTAAAAAATTGATTTGATTAATAGCAACTTTTATTAAAATGGTGCAAGGTAAATTAGGACTTTTAATCTATCGTTCTAAATGCTGTTTAAACGAAGAGTTTACAAAGCAATCATTTCTTAAATTATCAATTCATAAAAAATTTGTATTAATGTATATAAGGAAATTGAAATGCAAAAATCAAATGTAAAGATCTCTGGTAAATTTGAAAATGGCAAACTTCAAATGTGTCAGGTTGGCTCAAAAGGTTCAGTAAAAGCTGACAAGGGCTTCGTAGCTGTAAACGCTCCATTCAAGCCTAATACAACTAAGTAATTATCTGCTTCATAAATTTATGAATCGATAAATACTAATATATTGAGTGCTGACCACCTAATTAGGCGGCCAGCATTCTACTCAAGTATTTTTATATTAGCAACATAAAGCATCGCCTTTGATATCCCGTATTCAAATTGCGAACATTTCTTTTCCCATTTAATAAAAATCGGAAAACTAATTAGACAAAGCAGTAAACAATTATGGATTTAGAAGAATTTCTGAGAAAAAAGCAAACTTCAATTGAGCAAGTGCTGGCCTCTGCAAATGAGGAAGGACAGCTCATAGAAGAGGATACTTTAATCGTGGTTGGCTCTCTATCAGAAGGTCTGGCGACGCTAAAATCTGATATGGACCTCATCCTCGTAACCGATCGTGATCCTAAATCTATTTCAAAAAATGGCAGTATTGCTTGGGTGAATGGTAAATGTTTAGTTGATATGGAAATCGTTCACCGTTCTGCTGTTCAAGAGCTAGTGACTCGCTTTAAAGCCTGGATTCAAGGAGGATGGGGCAAAACATTTGCCGCAAACTTTTCTTCAGAAGAACGTAAATTGCTTCATCGTTACCTCAAAGGTATATATTTAAATGACTCTGATAATAAGAAACAAAATCAGATCGTTAAATATGATGAAATAGAATTATCACGCCTTAAGCTCCATTGTGCACGTCATACTGCGAGATCAATTCAAGTCGATGTCGTTGGGCATAAACAAAGACAAGATTACCGTTCAATAACATACGCAGCCATCGAGCTTTTAGGACATGCCATTGATGCCTTACTTGCATCTCATTATATTACCAATCCAATGGCAAAATGGCGGAGTCGACTTTTAGAATCATTACCTGACATTGGCCTTTCAGAACTGGATCAGAGATTTAAAAGTAAAAATGCTGATGATATTGTATGGCATCTCCATAAAATACCCGAACACACACCCCAAGCAATCCTTGAGCAAGCCCACGAAATAGTTACTTTTTGTAGATGGGTATTTTTATATGCTGAAATTAAGTTGGTTCATCCACATGTATTTAAGTTTTTCAAAGTAATTACTAATTTTCCTCTGCCTAGCTCAGACAATATCGGCTCCCCAACTCTGCCGCTATTAGAGTTTGATGTTGATTTTCATATCAATGACGACAAAATTTTTATGGCTAGATTAAATGAATTTGATGAAGTGCTATCCCTATCTTCAACTGAATTAAGCTTAGTCATGCAATTTAACGGAAAAACACACGAGGAAGAAGCCTTATCAAATGTTTTCCAAAAAAAAATAGGTGTCGAAGAAAGAAACACTTTGAATAAACTTTTAAAAGCATTCGACCAAACTGGATTATTAGCAAAAGATTAATACTCACAAACTTATAGCAGTAAAAACGACTACCTTGAAAACCCTCGAATTCAGCTATTTAGGGAAAAAAATGAAAAAACAACAAAAAAAACGAACGCTGAAAGAAATAATAACCTCGCCAAACACCGAATATTTAATGGAGGCACACAATGCAATCTCCGCAAAAATTATCGAAGAAACAGGGTTTTCAGGGATTTGGGCTTCCGGCTTAACCATTTCTTCATCTTTAGGGGTTAGAGATCGAAATGAAATTTCATGGACACAAGTCTTAGACACTGTTGAATATATGACCGATGCCGTAGATTGCCCAATATTACTAGACGCAGACACAGGTTATGGTGACTATAATAGTTTTCGTCGAGTCGTTAAGAAGCTTGGACAACGAAATATTTCAGGCTGCTGTATTGAAGACAAGATTTTCCCAAAAAAGAACTCTTTCATTGGCGAGAAGCAAGAACTGGCGTCTGTAGCAGAATTTACCGCTAAATTAAAAGCAGGTGTCGATAGTAAAGTAAATGATGACTTTGTCATTGTTGCCAGAACAGAAGCACTTATTTCTGGCTGGGGAATAAATGAAGCTTTGCGTCGCGCAAAAGCGTACTATGAAGCAGGTGCAGATGCGATTTTAATTCATTCTAAAGCTTCTCATGCTAATGAAATCCTAGAATTTTGCGAGTTATTTGATACCCCTTGCCCCGTAGTGATCGTTCCGACAAAGTACTACAATACGCCTCCTGAAAAATTTGAACAAGCAGGAATATCTACAGTAATATGGGCAAACCACTCACTGCGAGCTTCTGTTAAAGCCATTCAAGATACAGCTAAGGCTGTTTATAACTCTAAATCTCTGCTCCCAATCGAAAAAGAAGTCGCGCCTTTAACAGAGATTTTTCGCCTCAGTGGTGAACATGAAATGGAGCTCATAGAAAAAAAATATGTCCCCACATTGGATCCCAAAAATATCATATTTTTGGCCGCATCACGTGGTGAGTACCTTAAGAGTATGACCAAAAAACAGCCTAAATGTTTACTCGAAATAAATGGTAAGCCCCTTCTGCAACACAATATACAACGTTTTAGAAATAAAGGCATTTTAGATATATCAGTTGTGTCTGGTTACGCTAGCCAACAACTAGACAAATTCGATGTAAGAAACATTAAAAACGATAGCTATGAATCGACCGGCGAATGTTATTCACTGAATTGCGCAATTGACCAATTAAGGGAATCTACGATCGTTTGTTATGGTGATCTTTTGCTAGATGACCACATACTAACGGAATTAGCAAAAGATGAGACTGATGCGGATATCGTGTTATACATAGATAAAAGCAACGAAAAGATAGAAAACCATAAAGGATGCTTTGTACGTTGTTCGTCAGCTTTTTCTCCCAACCCATTTAAAGACAGTTCCCCCAAAGTTAAATCTGTTGTAAATGAAGATAATACCAAAAATGCCCACGGACAATGGATAGGATTATTGAAAGTAACAGAAAATGGATTAAACAATGTTAAAAGCACACTTACGCGCATAGTTGCGGACAACAAAAATGCTTCCATTAATGACTTAATCGACACATTGCTGAAAAATGGTGTCCATGCAAAATGTGTTTACCTAAATGGCGGCTGGATAGATATCAATACAGCAATTGATTTGGAATTCGCAAAATATTCAGAGGCCAAAACAGCATGAATTCGGCAATCATAGACAGTGTCGAAAAGCAAAATATCAATTTTTGGGCCTCTGTACCTTGCTCTATCATGACCCCCTTGTACAACGCATTCGATACACATGCGGTCATTAAAAATGTAACGGCTACCTCTGAAGGAGAAGCGATTGGAATAGCAAGTGGCGCATGGTTAGCAGGTATAAATGCAGGTGTTATGATGCAAAATTCTGGGCTGGGCAATGCCGTTAACCCCTTAACCTCTCTCAATCAAACGTTTCAAATACCGCTGGCACTAATGGTAACCTGGCGAGGTCAACCAGGAAGAAAAGATGAGCCACAACATAAACTTATGGGCAGTATTACACCGTCGTTATTATCATTACTGAATATCGGTTCTGATGTAATTGACTCTAGTCAAAAACGACTTGAAGCAATATTTAAAGAGCTTTCAAATAAACTCGCCGACAGAATGTCGCACGCATTAATTATTCCAAACGACCTATTAATAACAGAAAAAATCAATGAGCCTAGCACCAAACAAATATGTCAAGCCAATCGCTTTAACTTTCAAAGCTCAGGTCAACGCCCTATTCGCTTTAGAGCAATTGAAACATGTTTGAATTTACTGCCCGATAACGCAGTGGTCATTGCGAGCACGGGTAAAACAGGCAGAGAATTATTTACTATTTCAGATCAATCAAACTTTTTCTATCAAGTAGGCTCTATGGGGTGTGCTTCTGCACTTGGATTAGGTATTTCACTTAACACGCCACTTAAAGTCGTGGTCATTGACGGTGACGGCGCCGCACTAATGAAGCTTGGAAATCTAGCAACCATTGGACATCAGTCACCAGAAAACCTCATCCATATCATTTTGGATAATGAAACATACGATTCAACCGGCGGTCAACAGACAAGTGCACAAACAACGGACTTTGCTCTAATTGCACAAGCCTGTGGATACCGAAATATCTATAAAGCAAACTGTATTGAAGGTTTTAAAGATGCGGTTCAAGAGGCTCTTGAGGTAAAAGGGCCAACGTTAGTCCATATGAAGATTGAGTCTGGCAGTTTAAAAAATTTAGCCAGACCCAGCGTTCAACCAGTCGAAGTTGCACTTCGATTCAGAAAATACCTGAAACAACATAGGTAAGATTTAAGATAATGTCTGCAATCAATAATGATCAACCTTGCGTTTTAGCAATAATCGGTGCCGGCCCAACGTGTACCTACGCAATTGAACGCCTAGCCGCTAACTTTAACCATTTTAGAGAAAAGTTACGTCCTTGCACCATATACATTTTCGATAAAACAGGGCACTTCGGTTCTGGAGAAGTCCATAGCCCAACTCAATCTAAAACAAGCTTTCTCAACAGAATTGCGGGACAAGTTTGTTTTGCTGCAGATGAATCCAATGTAAACGCAGGGCCGCTTTTACCCCCAAAATACAGATTAACGTTAAGTGAGTGGTGCCTAAATAAATACCAAGAAACAAAAGACAACCGATATCAATTGGGGTCTCAAGATTGGCCCAAACGAGCGCTTCATGGAGAAGCATTAAAAATACATTTTGACGAGTATATTACGTTATTAAATAACCTAGATCATGTAACGGTAAACCTAATAAAAGGTGAGGTATTTGATATAGAGAAAGTTGGCGAACAGTTCAAAGTTGTTTCCAATCAACACCCAGACATTTTATGTGATCAATTGCTGCTTGCCACTGGGCACTCTGCTAATCATCCTAAAAGCTCGGCACCATATAAGATCTTAGCGGCTCATGCGCAGCAAAATGATAATATTGATTTTATCAACTATGCCTACCCTTTGGTTGATAATTTACAAAATATAGATGCTTCTCAAACTGTAGCTGTTCAAGGATTAGGGCTAACCGCAATTGACGTATTCTTGTATTTGACGGAAGGAAATGGAGGTCAATTCAAAAAGAATAGTTCGCAAGAATATATATATATTCCTTCTGGTAGGGAACCCAAATTGATTGGGTTTAGCCGAAGTGGACTATTTACCATGACTCGCCCTCACAATGAAAAAGAAAGAGATATACAAACCCTCGAGCACAAAGGCTGTTTCTTTCATCAGCGTATCATCGATCAACTGCGAAAATATCGCGGCATAGGGAAATTTAATAAATTAGATTTTGAGTTGCACCTTTGGCCTCTCATACGACTTGAACAATCGTATTTATATTATAAAACGCTTTTTGGTGAACAATTCGGTGATCATATAAAAAGAACCGTAGGATCTAACGTTGACAGTTTTATCAAGGCGAATTTAGAACACAGCAGAAACGGAGAGAAGGCTGCGTTATATTTTGAAAATATAATTAATGAAGTCGTTGATAATCTTATTCAAACAATCGAGTCGATGCTCGATCAAACTTATCAATCACCGTCATTATTTACCGATGAACTTATTCGCTCCGCAGCTATCCACTACTTTAAGTACTATAGCGGAATAAATTTACACTCAGAGCTTCAAGGTCGCCCACTCAATTCAAGGGTGTTTTCAAAAATATATGAACAACTCACCTCTCCATGGGATCACGACAAGAATATTCGCGCTCATAAATATTCTTGGGAAAAAATCAACCACCCCATTAAAGCCAATCTATCAGGGCCTGAATACACTCAAGCCATTATCGAGTTCATGGAAAAGGACATCAAAAACGCGAAACAGAATAACTTGGACAATCCTGTAAAAGCGCTTTGTGACGGAGTATGGCGAGACTTAAGACAAGTTATGGCTTATGCCATAGACGATGGTGGGTTAACACCTTCTTCGCATAAAACTTTCCTACATAAATATATGCGGATCCACAATAGGCTTGGTAATGGCGCGAGTTTAGAGGTCATGCAGAAGATGTTAGCGCTAGTAAAAGCAGAAGTACTCGATGTTTCATTAGGTTACAATCCTGTCATCAAGACATGCTCAACAAAGGGATATACCATTAGCGATGGTGATGGAAAGCACGCTTTTACCGCAAATGTCATTATCAACGCCAAAATACACGAATTTCACGCTGAGAACGATATCACACCTCTATATCAAAATATGTTAGATCGGGGTTTAGTGACTCTTTGGGAAAATAAACATGAAACAGAAAGCCCATTTCAACCAGGAGGCCTTCAGCTAACCGACCAGTTCAAACCCGTTAACAAAGATGGTATTGCTGAATCAGGTATAACACTATTAGGTCCACCAACAGAAGGGAAATACTTTTTTCAAATAGGTGCTGCAAGACCAAGACAGAACCACCATATCTTTAATGATATTAGTTGTTGGTCAAATCAATTTATCAGTCACTTAAAATATTCTATTAAAGAGACTCATCAACCAACAGTACAAGATTTGCGTCAACATGCATCAAAGATTAATCGTACTGCCATTATACTTCTGGCGGGTATTGGAAAAAGAATGGACAGAGATCTCCCCAAATCTCTAATACCTTTTAAAGAACCTGACTCTAATGAATCCTTCACCTTAATAGAAAGAAACATAAGATTGCTGAAAGAAAGTGGCATCGATAACTTTGTATTAGTTGTTAATGCTCAAAACAGTCAGCAGTTTACTCAGTTTGAAAATACCAACGTATCATTAGTGATCAATTATTCGAACGTCAAGCATACCGGTTCCTCTTTAAGTTTAAGCTATGCATTAAACTTTATTGAGGAAAATTCAACTCAATTAGTCGATGAACTTTTTATTCTGGATGGAGACATTATTTTTGAAAAGAAACTAGCAAAATTTATTGTTCAATCCAATCTAGGTTCGTCCTTATTCGTCACGCCTAACATATCCAAAGATGAGGAAGAGGTAAGAGTCTATCTGCAACAGAACAAACCTAAACTTATTGGCAAAGGAATATCACCGAAAATCGCTAATAAACTCGAATTAGCAGGGGAAAGCTTAGGCATAATAAAAATTGTGGAAAACGACCTACCTTTATTAAAAAATCTCACAACATGGCTGTGTGGCTCTCCCCTATCTCAAAAAGCATTTGGTTACGCCAAACAAAAATCTGAACATGAAGAAATATGGCAATATTTTTTCAATTTAGAATCACTTTTGATCGTGACTGTCGACCAGGATATGGTTTTCGCCGAGTGTGATAATCAAGAAGACCTAAGGTATATACAACAAACCCTTCTCGCACAAATCATTAAAAATGATAGACAATTCGAGGTGGAACATAATGACTTATAAATTATTTACCCCAGGTCCTTTGTCAACAGCCTCTGAGACTAAAGCGTCTATGTTGCATGATTGGCCCTCAAGAGATGCCGACTTTGAAGCCATAACGCGATCTGTTTTAAATGATCTTGAAAAGATTTATCAATTTGACCACGCATATGCTTGTGTTCTTTTACAAGGTCCCTCTACTTTTGCAATTGAAGCTACGATTACCACTCTGGTCAAAAAACAAGAACGTATACTTGCCCTATCAAATGGAGTATACGGCGATAGGATGTACCAAATCGCGAAATTAGCGGGATACCAAATTGAATTAGTTTCACTTCCATTTGACCAACCAATAAATGAAAAGTCTCTCGACGATTTAGATCTCGATTACTCTGAATTTGATTATGTTACTTTTGTCCACTGTGAGACCAGTACGGGAATATTAAATGATATTGCTTGGGCTGATCAATTTTCACATAAGAATAAGTTAAAACTCATTGCTGATACTGTTTCTACATTTGGAGGAATGACTTACCCATCCTTCTCTTCTTCAACTGTCGCATTGATCGGATCAGCCAATAAATGCCTCGAAAGTGTACCTGGAATCACTTTTGTTTTTATAAAAGAAAAACAACTCATTGACTCGAAAGACAACTGTACCTCAATGAGTTTTGATCTATTCAGTCAATGGCAATACATGAAAGAAAAAAGCCAATGGCGCTTTTCACCACCGACTCACGTAGTCGCAGCGTTCAATACTGCTTTAAGCCTTTTTCATCGCCAAGGCGGTGTTAAAACAAGAGCTAAACGTTATAAACAAAACTATCAATTTCTCACACAAAAAATGACCTCACTAGGATTCAAAGCATTAGTACAAGAATCAACGCACTCCCCCATTATCGTTTCCTATTTGATGGGGACCAATATTAACGATTTTGACAAGCTGTATAGCGAGTTGAAACAAAAAGGTTTGGTCATTTACCCAGGTGTCATCACTAACATTAATTATTTCAGAGTGGGTTGTATCGGTGATATATCCATTAAAGATATTGAATCATTAACATCAGCATTTCAATCTACCATTAAACAAGAGACCTAACACTCAATGATGCTAAATAATCCTTTAATCATTAAATTGGGCGGCAGTGTCATCACGGATAGGCAAAAGCCCTATACCCTAGAAAAAGAAACCTGTCGTCGTTTAATAAAAAAAATCAAAAAGCTTAAACAGCAATCAACAAGACCCATAGTATTGATTTTGGGGGGAGGCTCTTTTGGGCACCCTTCTGTTCATCAGTACAATTTAGCGAATACAGACAGTCATTCCAATCTCCAGCAGTTTTCTAGGTTAACTCTTTCTTTATATCAATTAGTACAGGAGTTTATGGAGGTGGGTTATGAAGAGTCAGTCGATTTTAGTCCATTTCAATCCAACTCTCTATTTGTGAGTCGAAATGGACAAATAGAGCGAGTATTTGATGATCCAATTACAAATTGCTTTAAATTAAACCACATTCCTTTATTAACAGGAGGAGTCGCCTTTGACTTAGAGAAAGGGCAAATGATATTTGGCAGCGATCGAGTTCCTGAACTGATTGCGACTATGTATCCATCTGGGCGAAGTATTTTTGTTTCTGATATCGACGGAGTATATGACGCATCAAAGAATCAAATATATAAAAGAATCACTCCGACAGATTATGAAGCAATTTGTCATTCTATATTTGAATCTCAAAAATTAGATGTCACCAATGGAATGCAAGGTAAAGTCGATTCAGCAATGCGATTAGTTCACCTAGGAGTCGAATCTGTCATTTGCTCTGTTTCAACTTTCTTAAATCAGGACACCAAGCAAATTTTAAGTAAAGGTTTAAAAGGTACCTATTTTTCCCCTTATGAAACAGCAATTGATCTCAAGTTTCCAACGGAGGAGAAATGCTAGTAGCACTCACAGGCCCAGATGGCACTGGGAAAAGCACGGTATCAAAAGTCATTAAAGAGGAAGTGTTGAAAACTGGGCGAAAGTTAGAAACAGTTGACCGTTGGGATATATTAAACACATCAAACTTTTCTCAAAGTCGATTTATTCACTCTCCCTTGAAAGAACTAAAAGAATGTGTCAGTGAAATGAAAGGCCCCTCACGATTCCTTTTCATTCTCTGGACAATATATAGCGTGCTTGAAGACTATGATCCTGCTTCTCCTACAATCACTTTCATAGACAGTTACTGGATGAAACACGCCGCATCAGAAATAGCCTATGGCCTACCTGAGAGTTTCGTTGAAAACGCTATTGAACTACTACCAAAAGCAGATCTAACCATATGTTTAGATCTGTCGCCTGAAATAGCCTACCAACGTAAGTCAACAGCAACAAAGATTGACCTCAACGCTTACGAATGCGGTATGAACTCAAGCCTTTCAAGCGAGAGCTTTATTCACCATCAAAATAAAATTAGAAATCAACTTCAAGTATGGAGTCACAAGCATCATTGGCGAGTTGTCGAAGCCTGCCAATCTCCTTCTAACGTAGCAGATTCGGTTTCAACATTAATATACGAATATCTCCATTCAAAACAGTCGTAACAAGTTTAGAACAAGAGGGAAAAGTCAATGCATAATAAAGGTACAGAGGTTATTCCGGTAAGAGTATTAAAACAAACGGCTCTGGAGAAAAATATCCCTCAAAAAAGTGCACTTCGAGAGTACTTAGGAACAAAAGATGAAACATCCAGCACCCCATGCTCGAGAAAGGCACCTAAGTATCAATCTCTAGGTTCAAAATCTAACAAAGCACTCAGTGTTTTACTTGTATTGCCCCCAATGTGTATGTACGAAGGCGCAGTGAAACGTCTGATACCTCCTCTTGGCTTATGCTATATAGCTGCTAATCTACTGAAGTTTAATCATAAAGTTGATATTTTGGATTGTATCGTCGAAGGCTATAACACTGAAACGCTTATCGCACCAAAAATCTATAGACTTGGTATTACTGAAACAGAGTTCGCTGCGCGTATCAAAAATAGCGAACATGATATTATCTGTTTTTCAATGATTTATTCATCGGATATCGACAACCTCTATCAATACGCAAAAATTGTCAAGCAAGTCGCAAGTGAGAAAATAGTGGTAGCTGGAGGAATGCACGCCTCAATATACCCAGAACGATTTATTAAAGATGCAGGCTATTATAATGAAAAGCCCATTATCGACTTTGTCATTCGAGGAGAAGGCGAGTTTCGCCTCATTGAATTAATCAAAGATCTGCAGCAAGGACGAGTAAATGTGCATTCAGATGGGTTAGTTGGCTGGAGTGAAGATGAACTATTTATTAATCCTCAGTATGAACAAATCCAAGATTTAGATGATCTTCCTTTTCCAGCATATCACAAACTACCACTTGAAAAGTACTTCCATCACAATGTCCCATTTTCACCCTATCCTAGGGGTAATCGCGTTATGCAGATATATACGTCTAGGGGCTGCCCAATTGGATGTACATTTTGTTCAAGTACTAACTTCAATAAAGCCTATCGCGGAAGAAGCGTTGAAAATGTTATCGAAGAAATCAAATACTACCAAAAAAAGTACGGTATCGATGAAATACAGTTTGCAGATGACAACTTAACTTTTGATAAAAAACGCTCAATCGCTTTATTTAACGAATTAGAAAAACTCAACATCAAATGGTGTACACCCAATGGAATTATGCTCAACACCTTAGATGAACAAGTGCTAGATGCGATGATACGTTCAGGTCTCTACCAAATAACCTTATCCTTAGACAGTGGCAACGCCGATACCCTTAAAGAAAAGCATCGCAAACCAGTGAAGTTACAAAGAGTGCCCATTTTAATGGACTACCTGCAAAAAAGAGAAATATTAATGCATGGAACATTAGTCGTTGGCATGCCAGGAGAAACAATAGAAGAAATAGAGAAAGGCTTTAAGTATGTAGAAAAATTGCCATTTAATTCTATCAACGTTTTCATTGCTCAAGCTTTGCCTGGCTCTGAGCTTTTTGAAGTTTCATTGCAAAATGGCTCCATTTCTTATGAGGGTTCTCTTTATATTGATACAGCCCAATCGACGCTAAAACTAACCGACATAGATGGTGCCACGCTAGAGCGAATCGTCGAAGCATTTCTAGATGATTACAATCAGAAGATCTATCAACGGGATCCCGTCGCATGGAAGAAAAAATATAAAGAGCATCAAGCTCGAATGTCCAAAATTTGTATCGGAAAAGCCTCGGCAAATACCGCATCAATTATCAAAGCAAATAATGATCAAGCCAAAACTGTTTGTGCTTAGCACAATAATTAATTGCACCATCAATTCAATACAAACCAAGGAAAGAAAATGAATGTAGACACCCTAATAGAAGCAAAGACGGAATATGACCAATTCGTCAATGTAGCTCACCTTTCTTTATCTCATAATGGAGACCTTAATGACTACCCTAAATATCTTGCCGCCGTGGAGTATGCTGTACATAGGCTAAAACCAGAATTCGACAAAAAGAGTTATGGTGATGCATTTAGAGAAGCCTCAAAGGATGAGCAATGGTTTGCAACATCCCTAGTGACTAACTCTGAACGAGAAGGTGATGGAGCCACCAGACTTTGGTCGATGGCGGCATGCTGCGATAATGAAAAAGAAAAAGAGCTGGTTAAACGCCATGCCGTTGATGAATCTCGCCATTCCACTATGTATTTAAAGATGTTGGATTACACCTTTCCTGATGCGATAGAGCCTGACTTCCGTGCAGAGTTAGAAGAAAAATTGTCACCACATTATGCCTTAACTCAAGAACCTAAAATTGTCGAAAATTCAGAATATGCCCGCAAACCTTCTATTGACGACTACATTCAAATGAATATCGCTGAAATAAGAACCGCTATGCACCATATGCTGCAAAGAAAAGCGTTAGAAAAGTTTTGCCCTGAGGAAAACCAAGAACGAATGTCCACGATTTCCCGCTCTTTGCTCAAAGATGAATTACTCCATGTGGGTTACACAGCAAAACTCATCGAAGAGAAAGCCGATGAAAATCTCAATGAGTTATTTTTAGAAAGATTAAACGATTTCAACGAAATCACTAAAGAAGAGCTTTCACAAAAGATTTTTGACTAAAACCATATCAAAGATCAGTTCAACAGGCCTATTGATGAATACTCTATAGGCCAAAAATATTCTATGAAAAATGTCGAAGTGAACAGGATAATAATGAAAATCAACCCAATAGAGAAATTTCAGGCGCTATATCAAACGGCTCGAGCTGAAAGTACCTTACAACAAAAAGGAGCGATTTGTATTTCAACGCTGGACAGTGACGGCTTTCCTGATTCCAGATTTGTTGATTTAAAAGAGGTGACAGCAGAAGGGTTTATATTCTGTACGGATTATGAGTCAAATAAAGGAAAATCAATTTCCCAAAACAACAAAATTGGTTTAACGGTATGGTGGGAGCATATTGAAACGCAAATTCGTATCAAAGGAAAAGTTTCAAAAGTAAACACTGAACAATCACAGCAATATTGGTTATCTCGCTCTCGCTCAGCCCAATTAACAACATGGGCATCGAATCAAAGCCAACCTTTATCTCATAGTGTATCTCTTACAAATAATTTAGCAAAGTACTCAAAGGAATTCGAAACAGTTGAGGTTCCAAAACCCCCCATGTGGGGCGGTTACCTTATACGACCTATTCATTTCGAATTTCTTACATTTAGGCAAGATAGAATGCATATACGAGAGGTCATCTCGCTAATTGGTGATCAGTGGCATAAAAGTTTTTTGCAACCTTAATTTCTCATCTTATTTCTAGGCCTAAACGAAAATGACAAACTCAACTCTACAACACACACTTAACCAATCACTAAAAGAATTTGAATTGCCTGGTGCCTCAGCTATTTTCATTCAAAATGATCATAAAGAATTCGCTCACGCTGGAAACATTTCACTTAATGAGGGCGAGTATGACTTTGATACTCAGTTTAGAATTGGTTGTTTGATAAAAGTTCTCACTGCAACTCAAATTATGATGTTAGTGGAAGACAAACTGATTGATTTGGAACAACCTATCGTCACCTATATCCCTCAATTACAAAGTTCACGATCGAATTATTTATTAAGCGTTACGACCAATCAATTATTGCTGCATGGTTCTGGATTAGTAGCCAATTTTCTTTATCAAGATAACAAGCTCACAACCACAAACATTATAGAGGCCGTTTGCCAATATTCTGATCAGGAGCTTTTTGTTTCTGCACCTTCTACACATTCTTCATACAGCAATGTTGGTTATGTTTTATTAGCATTACTAATTGAAAAAATTCGAAATAAGAGTTGGATAGAAGACTTAAACGAACGAATATTGATTCCATTGGAAATTGCACCAAAAGTACACGAAGAAACTAGCCCCTACTTTGGTGAATGTCTTAATAAAAACTGTCAAGGAACATATGCCTCTTTTGAACCAAAAGAGTTTACTCCAGCCGACGGCGGGCTCTTGTCTTTTAGCGCCAGAGAGCTGATGACTATTGCACAAGTACACTTAAATGGTGGCGTGGGGCCAAATGGTCAACGCATTTTGGCAAAAAAGCACATTGACGCTATGCAGCGTTCTGTCAACCAACTTTCAGGGCCGTGGCCTGGCATGCGTGGATTAGGTTATGGCTGGCTGGCTTATGCTGATGGTTCATTTGGATTCAGCGGAGACGGGATCCGGCAACATGTATTAGTTCGAATCCTTCCTGAAACGAAGTCCGCCCTGATAGTCACGGCAAATTACCATTCGGCAGGCGTCTTATTTAATGAACTTTGGAATTATTGTTTAACGCAGATTGAAGGAGAAATTATCAGTCACGAAGGAGCTCGACGTCTAGATAAACAGAATTTCAGTATAACAGACTGCTTTTTTAAACAATTTTCTGACTCGTTTAGAACCTTTGAAATCAACTGGAAAGGCACTGAAGGAAACGTAAAAGTTTCATCCGTTCAACCAAATCTTTTCGGAGAACATAAACAAGTTGAGCTTATCCATGTTAATGATAATCACTTCGTCGCACCAGAGTTAGGCGTATTCAGCAATTTATGGTTGATGACCGAAAAACTCGGTGAAAACGAAAACGGTATTCTTTGGAACGGTGTTTCTATGCTAAGAAGCCTATAATTCCAATCGCTAGACTCACACACGATAGTAACACTTAAGTCAAACTTAGCAATTTAAAACATAAGGTTGAATGAAAATGACACGCTTACCTGAAAGCTTAAAAAACAGTACAGAATACAAGCTTAAACATTTGTGGATGGAATTAGTCGGCGCAGAGCCACAGCAAGATACCTCTTTTTTTACACTAGCGGCAAACTCACTGGATATAGTAAAGTTAAAACAGTTTATATACCGAGAGTTTGAAGTAGATATCTCAATCAGTGATTTATATAAATCTAAAGTCTTTAGCGAACAATTACAGCACCTGAACTCCTTATTAATGCAAAAAGGAGCGATTTAGCATATGTTAGAACGAGTGCCAAAACAATTTTTGGAAGGGGAAAAAGTACGTTTAGAATTGCTGTCACATTGCCACAGGCAGTCACTCATTGAAGCAATTAAAGACGGTAAATTATGGCAAATAACAGAGACCATGGTTCCAAACGAGGAAGAAGTCGCTGACTTTATCGACAAGGCTCAAATTGAACATGCCGATAATACGGCTTTGGTTTACGCAATTGTAGACAAAGAAAGCAATATCGTCGTGGGATCTTCACGGCTAATGAATATCAATTCCGCACATAAAAAAGTCGAAGTCGGATATACATTTATTGCAGCTTCTTGGCAAAAAACCTATGTTAATACAGAAACGAAACTATTATTGTTGACCCTTGCATTCGAATCGATGAAAGTCCATAGGGTTGAATTTTCTACAGATTCAAAAAACTTTGCTTCTCAAAAGGCGATAGAAAGAATAGGAGCAACTCGAGAAGGAACACTTCGAAATCATATGATTCTCAGAAATGAGAGAACAAGACACAGCATCATTTACAGTATAATTACGGATGAATGGAATCAAGTAAAAATGCGACTACAAGACTACTTAAAAACAAAAATGCCTTGAACATGAATGTAATCCTAATCTGCGTCGATCAAATGCGTGCAGACACTATTGCCGCTCTGGGCAACAACCAAATAAATACACCGAATTTAGATAATTTAATTCGTGAGTCATTCGTGTTTTTGAATCATTACAGTGCAGGATCTCCCTGTGGACCAGCCAGAACCAGCCTTTTTACGGGACAGTACCCTAGCACTCATGGCTCTTTCCACAAAAGTCGGCCGTTGCAAAGTGAAACGAACCTAGCATTAGAGCTGAAAAAACACCAGATCCCGTCATCTCTATTTGGTTACACAGATACAACATATTCGACTTTATCTCAACAGAGCGAAGACATAATGTCTGGATTCAATGTCCAAACTTATATGAATTTGCACGAAGTCGGGTTGCAAAGTTGGATGAAGTTCTTGAGAAAACAAAATATATCTGTTCCCAAAAAGGCAATGGATATTTATAAGTTACCAATATTACCATACGATTCATTAAACAGTGACACCGCTTTTCTAACAGATCAGGCGATCAATTTCATTAATAATCATCAATCGTTCGGTTTTTTACATTTGGCTTATTTTCGACCTCACCCACCATTTGTTGCACCTAATCCCTTCTCAAACAGCTATAAAGATCTTGTTATTAAAAAGCCTTCAACAAGATTAGAAGACTTTATTTCGATGCATCCATTACATCACGCCCTCTTTCAAAACGTCTATGGTCAACAATTTCATGGTCTTCATCCCAGAACAATCGAAAAACAACTTTTAGCTAAATTCACATCAGATCAAGCAGAATATTATGGGCTTATCTCTGAATTAGACCTTCATATAGGCCGACTCATCGATTGCCTTAAAGATAAAAACCTATTTGACGACACTATGTTCATTTTCACCAGTGACCACGGCGAATTATTAGGAAAGAACTGGCTTTACGAAAAAGGGGGATATTTTGACTCATCTTTTCATGTGCCTCTAATTTTTAAGCTACCTAAATCTATTAAAAAACGCTCCCCAAAAATATTTACCGAACCTTATACCAGTTCGATTGACTTAATGCCCACAATATTAACATTATTAGGTATTTCCATTCCCAAAAATGTCCAAGGTCAGTCTTTCTCTAATCTAATGGTAGAAAGTAAAAACAATCATAAATACAGAACAAAAATTTGTTTTGAAAACTTCGATTCTATAGACAAAGCCCATTTCAACAGAAGCACTGTGATCAAAGATAATGATTACAAATATGTTCATTGTTCACATTACGATGACCTCTTTTTTGATCTTCACCTAGATCCATCAGAAAACCAAAATTTAGCAAAAATGCCACGCTATGCTTCACTTATTGATGAATATAAAAATGCCCTAAAGCATGAGCAGCTATTACCCATTGAAGATTGTTGTAAAAAATAAAGACACAAACAAGGTTAAAAAGGAACATTACCATGAAAATATTTGATACCAACCTGAGTAAATAACGCAAAAAAGTCATGCCGGTCCAACTCAACAAAAAAGGGAGCCTAAGGCTCCCTCCGTCTATCTTAAATAAAATAGTGTGTCTTAACGCTTACGACGTGAAAGTCCAAATAGCGATAATAAACCTAAACCTAAGAAGCCCAGCGAACCACCGTCACTCGTCGGTTTAGTGCCAGTATCTGGCTCAATTTCAGGCTCTTCTGCTGAATAGTCTAGCGCGATAATCACAGGATCGTGATCTGATGCTGAAAAGGCATTATGAGATTTCTCTAATTTTCCAGTATACTTGCTTGAATATTCAAACAGATTCGACTCCACAGAGTTGATATGCCAATCTTCAATAGCGACCATACGCTCAGCAACACTCGCATTCCCTAAGGCGTGATCAAGATTACCCAGCTCGCCATTATAAGTGTATGAATAAGTCGCGCTGCCATGAGCTTGAGTATTCAAATTGATAAAACCGTAGCCTTGTTTTATCTCGCGAGCTTCGACATCAAAAGGCTCACCGCCTAATGTGGTGTGAGATGCGGTAAAAATCGCATTGTCTGAGGTTTCTGCATCATAGTCGGTTAATACTCGAACAGGATCTTCCATGCCGTAAGCATTCAAATCACCAATAACCAGAATATCCCCTTCCACATCACTTAAGGCATCCCCAATAACGGTCGCCGCAGAGACACGAAACTCATTACAACGCCCTTGTAAATCCGCAGGATCAGCATTTTCTTCTTCCACTAACCAATCTTCTAAGCAAGCCGAGCCCTTCGATTTTAAATGATTCACAACAACCGTTAAACTTTCATCATTAATAGTAAAAGTTTGAGCTAGACTATGACGTTGATATTTATCATAAGCAGGATTATCAGGTTCTCCCTCAGCACCTATACGGCTAAGAATATTAGCCTCAACATGCTGCTCAGGCGTTTCAATCACAAAGGCATCACCCGCTGGCGTCACTGAGCTTGGACGATATAACATTCCCACCGCAATGGCATCCGATCCTAAATATTCACCTTCATATTTATCCGCGTCGGTAATTTCAATAAACTGATAAGCCTGTTCTTTTTCAAGTCCAGCATTCAACGCCGTTAATAAATTTTGAATCGCGCTGTTTTCACCAAAGCCATTATTTTCAATTTCCATTAAACCGACAATATCGGCATTCATGGCCAAAATGGCATTCACAATTTTCGTGCGCTGAAGAAGCATTTCAGCCACACCAGTAGCGCCACGATTGCTATCAGATGGATTAGCATCACCGCCAATGGCATCGGTAAAGAAATTGAGTACATTAAAGCTGGCAACACGAATATCGCCTAATGACGCCGCCTCTGGGGTCTCAAGTCTATCGTTATTATGAATAAAATTAGTTTCTTCCAGTGCATTGGTCACCACTAAACGATATTTATTAGGGCTATTAGAGCTATTAGAGCTATTAGAGCCATAGCCCACCATACCTTCTACATCGGCGATGGTATCACCCACACGAATGTAACCCGTCTCGGCGTTAAACTCACTAAAATAAGGTACAACACCACTTTCCGCTTTATAATCTGACTCCACGAACAATTGATTTTGGCTATTCGCCTCAACTAACGCAATAGCCTCTTCAGATAATGGGGCATAAACTTGTGTCGGCTTCATTAAGGGCGCTTTATGTGACAGCACCATATTGTTACGGCCCTCATCATAATCGCGACTAAAGCTACGACTCACCAATAATTCACTAGTCGCTTCAAGCTTAATCTTCATGCCTTCAAAGCGCTCTAGGGCCGCTTCTAAGCTATCACCTTCATTGACATAAAAACTGGTAGCTGCAAGTACATCACCTTGCTCGCCCACTTCCATTTTTTGCTCATCTTTAATATCAATTTGCGTCATGCCATGATATTCTTTGACTAAGCCTTGTACACAAACTTCAACGCCTGGTTTAATAGTCTCTGGAGCTGCTTCACCTAGATAAACAAAAATACCGTCAGAGGTTTCATCAATACCATCACCAATTGCATCTTGCAGATAAAAACCTTTGTTTAGACTTTCGCCGCGAGCAGTCACAATGCCTTTTACCGTCACTTCAGAGGCGGATTCAAATTGCCCTTCATCTAAAACCTCATTGTCACCTTTAACAATAAGAGGACTATAAGCGCCTGAGCCTTGTACTGTATAAATCGGTGTTAAAGTCTGTCCCTCACAAACGAAAGGCACTTCTTCTACAGGGGTTTCAATGGGCGTATCACCGCCAGCTGCGCCAGCAAAAGACCCTAATCCTGAAAAGGTATCTTTATCTAATGCGGTCCACTGACTCTCTTGAAAGGCCACGCTGCCACTGGTGACATCACTGCTGCGCGCTAAGGTGACATCTTTACCCCAATCATTTGCAGCGGGTACAGCACCCACCACATCCACAGGTGTATCGCCATTTAATAGCGCAACGGAATCACCGCCATTAAAACTTAAACCTCCCTCTAACACATCAACAGATGCATCGAGTCCTAAGTCCGCACTTGGATGCGCAACCACTTTTACCGCTCCAGGGGCAATCTCTCCCTCAAGCGTCACCATTGCGCTTGCATCTGTCGCACCATCTTTATAGCGAACTAGGCTATATGTTGATAAATCAACCGCCACTTCACCGGAATTATAAAGCTCAATGGCTTTATTATTAGCGCTCCCTTCAACATACTCACTGATAAAAACATCAGCCTGTGCCAACGTTGGTAACATAGCGGCAACTGCCGCCGAAATAATGGTTATTTTTGTGTTATGCATTTTTGTTTCAACCCCAGTTTTATCATTTAGTCGCCCATTGTGTGTTGGGCGTGGACGGGATTGTCACAGACTTTAACTGTTAAAAAAAGGTAAAATAAAATATTTTTAAAGGCGACAAATGATGCCTTAAAGTTAAATAAAATAAAACGCAAAATAAAACAACTAGTTGATTAAGAATAATACACTAATAAAAAATATTTTCTCATCCCTCATCTGGATGAATTTTAACCACAAAAAAAGGGAGCGATAAGCCCCCTTTCCTATAATCATAGGTATTTTATCTCACACTATTACCCATTTTGAACTATTACATTCGCTATCGCCAAAAGCTCCAGCGCGAGAAAAACTGAATAATACGCTCAATGATCTGTTCGATAATTGAAGGCGCTGGTTCAGGTGTTGGGTCCGGCTCGACTTCATCCTCTTCATAGGCTAATGCAATAATCACAGGATCATGATCCGATGCCGAAAAAGCATTGTCAGATTTTACCAGCGCACCAGTATATTCGCTCGAATACTCAAACATGGTCGACTCAACCGAGTTTATATGCCAATCCTCAATCGCCACCATACGCTCAGCCACACTGGCATTACCTAAGGCGTGATCCAGATTACCCAGCTCTCCACTGTAAGTATAAGAGTAAGTCGACGCACCATGAGCTTGAGTATTTAGGTTAATAAAGCCATAACCTTGCTCAATTTTACGTTTATCAGCGTCAAACACTTCGCCTGCTAATGTGGTATTCGATGCCGTATAAATGTCATGACTTGATGTGTTCGCATCAAAATCCGTTAACACGCGAATGGGATCTTCTAAGCCATAGGCATTCATATCACCAATAACCAGAATATCACCTTCAATGGGTTTTAATGCCTCACCGATAACCGTTGCAGCAGAGACACGAAATTCATTACAGCGACCTTGTAAATCTGCCGGGTCTTCCTCATCTTCACCGGCAATCCAATCCTCTAAACAAGCTGAACCTTTTGATTTTAAATGATTGACAACGACGGTGAGTGGCTCATCTTTAACCAAGAAAGTTTGCCCTAAACTGTGGCGCTGATACTTATCGTATGCAGGATTGTCTTCTGCCGCATCCCCTTCACCACGACTGACAACCCCAGCTGCTGCGTGTTGCTCTGGGGTTTCAATCACAAAAGCTTGCCCCTCTGGTGTCACATTTGCGCTGCGGTATAACAGCCCGACAGCAATGGCATCAGAGCCCAAATACTTGCCTTCATGTTTATCACTATCAGCAATTTCAATAAACTGATACTGATCGTCTTCATCCAGTTCGCTGTTTAATGCCGTTAATAAATTTTGAATGGCGCTGTTTTCACCAAAGCCATTATTTTCAATTTCCATTAAACCGACAATATCGGCATTCATGGCGATCAGCGCATTCACGATTTTAGTGCGCTGTAAAATCATCTCTTCTTCTGATTCGGCACCGCGATTACTGCCTGTAGGATTCGCATCCCCACTAATGGCATGAGTAAAGAAATTTAATACATTAAAGCTTGCAACACGAATGTCACCTAGTGTTGCAGCCGCTGGTGTCTCCGACCTATCATCAAAATGAATAAAATCGGTTTCAACAAGAGTATTGGTAGCTACGAGACGATATTGGTTGTAGCTGTAACTGACCACCCCTTCTAAATTCACCAGCTGATCACCAATACGGATATAACCCGTTTCAGCATTAAAGTTATCAAAATAAGGCACCACGCCATCAGCAGCTTTAAAATCAGATTCGATTATGAGTTGATTTTTACTGTTTGTTTCAGCTAACAAAGTGGCCTCTTCAGACAGAGCAGGATACACTTGTGTCGGTTTCATTAAAGGGGCTTTATGTGACAATACCATATTATTACGATAGGAATCGTAATCGAAACTGAAGTTTCGCGTCACCTTCATTTCACTTGCCAAATCCAGTTTGACATTCATGCCTTCAAAACGTTCTAATGCTATGTCTAAACTTTCGCCTTCAGAGACATAAAAAGCCGTTGCAGCAAGGATGTCTCCTTGTTCACCCACCTCCATTTTTTTATCTTCTTTAATGTCAATTTGGGTCAGGCCATAATATTCTTTCACTAAGCCTTGTACGCAAACTTCCACACCCGGCTGAATCGTTTCCGGCGCAGCTTCATTCAAATATACAAAAATACCATCTGAAGTATCACTCAGGCCATCACCTTCAACCTCTTGCAAATAAAAGCCTTTAAATAAACTTTCACCGCGAGCAGTAACCACACCCTTAATGGTCACTTCTTCAGTTGACTCATAACGCCCTTCTTCAATCAGTGGACTTGAGTCTCCAGCACCTTGCACAGTATAAATCGGAGTAAGCGTGGTACCTTCACAGGTAAAAGGATCTTCAATGGGTTCGTCTATATCGGTATCACCGACTGTCCCTAAGCCTGAAAAAGTGTCCTTGGCTAAGCTGCTCCATTGACCCTCAATAAAGGCAGCGCTGGCACTTAAAGCATCTTGATTACGTTGCAATGTAACATCTTTCCCCCAACTCGAAGGCGTGGGAACACTGCCCACAATATCGATAACAGTGTCTCCATTGAGCAGGGCAACGGCATCACCGCCATTAAAATTAATGCTCGCGGTCATGGTATCGACATTTTCGGCTAACCCTAAATCAGCGCTACCATGAGCAATCACCTTGATTGCACCTGCGGCTATTGTCTGCCCATCAAGGGAAATAGCATCACTAGGATCCGTTGCACCATCTTTATAACGAACGATGCTATAACCCGTTAAATCTGTAGTTATTTCACCAGTATTATAAAGCTCAATGGCTTTATTATAACTGCTCCCCTCTACATATTCGCTAATGACGATCTCAGCCTGTACCAAAGTTGGCAACACCGCAGCCACGGCGAGTGAAGCAATGCTTCTTTTTGTTTTAAATTTCATTATTATCAACCCTACTTCTTTTATTATTTTGTCACCCATTTTTACATTGGGCGTGAAATAATTGTCACAGAGTTGGGTGACAAAAAAAAGAACACAACAATAAATTTACATGGACAATCCCCCTCTCATGGGTAAAGGAATCGTCATAAAAAAGAAAACAATACAATAACCTGACAGAATAACCACTGAAAAAAATATCTTAACAATCTGAATTTAAATTAATTATTACTAATATTAATTTAAAACAATCCTAGAATTATCATTCTATCCTTTATAAATAAAAATTTAAGTTAACATTAAAATAATCTAAATAAAGATAGAAACTTCCCACTGAAGTAACAAAATAAGACAGGTTAAAGCAAAGAAACAGCTAAAAAATAAACTAGAAATGACTTTGAAATGTTTGTGCCCAGCGTAATAGCTCAACACGATTCCTCGATTCCGTTTTGCGATAAATAGAGGATAAATGTGCCTTTACAGTATGCTCACTAATACATAAACGCTCTGCAATTTCTTTATTTCTTGCACCACTGGCAACTAATTGAATAATTGTTTTTTCTCGAGTCGTTAACAAGTGCAACGCAGCAACAGATTGAGGAGATAATCCCGCAGCAGGATCGGATTGCTCAATTAAATGCCGATAAACCTTACTTAATAATGGCCTTTCATACCAAAGTTCATTCGCGATCATTTTACGTAATGCCGTTAATAATAAATCCATCCTTTGATCGACAAACAAAACACCTCTAATACCCAACATAAGCGCAGACTCTAAGTCTAATGTATCTCTGTCAACACAATATAGGGCCACAGGAACATGTTGTACAAGCTTCACTGCAACTAATGGTATACCATTATTATTTAGTGCTGCCTTTTGCTGAGCAATCAAATAAAAACTGCTTTTATTTTCCATTTCCAGTTGCTCAACTTTACTCACAACCCGTGTTTTAAAACCAATAGACTCAGCGAGAATAGCCAAATGGCAAGGGGTACTCATTTGATGAAAAAAAACTAATTCATCGATATCTTCCATACTGTGTACCTTTGACTATAAATAGAAAGGATCCTTTTCCAAGAATAATATTAGTAATAAGTCTTTAGTATAGGACAGGACGAGAATTTTACCCAAATGAGTATCAATCCTCATCTTAAGCTCAGTCCATCACACAGCTTCAATCATTAATTCTCTAAGCGCACGATTTGCCGGTCATGATATCTAGAAAGAAAAATCAATGCTAAGATCCCGCCCAGCAATGCCATCAACATGTCTGATTGCGTATCCCAGACGTAACCTTGTGTGCCTAAAAACGCTTCAGCACCTTCTCCTGTACCCACAGCAACCCACCACTCAATGAGCTCATAGAAAGCTGACAACGCTAAAACAAAACAACAAATAAGAAAGGGTCGCCAATAACTTTCTTTAATCACATTCAAACGAATGAACACTTCTCGAGCCAATATTGCAGGAATAAACCCCTGAGCCAAATGGCCTATTTTGTCATAGTTATTACGGCCAGTGTTTGTCACCTCTGCAATCCAATCAAAAAGAGGCACTTCAGCATAAGTATAATGACCCCCTACCATTAGAATGATACAGTGAAGCAGAATCAAACCATAAGATAACCTTGTTAACTTAAAGGTTTTAAAAGTAAAAAATAAGATAGGTAAAGCAATGATTGCAGGTAATACTTCTAAAAACCAAGTAAATTGATCTTTAGGGTTTATTCCTGACCATATCAATACGACAAAATATGTCATTAACCATAAGAGTTTGTTATGCAAAATAATTTCTCCTTAGATAATATTGTTCTAAATGTAAAACAAACACTTTAGCCATCTAGCCCTCCACACTGCAAATAAAAAATGTTACTTTATATACCCGTGATACTTGAAGATGCAGGATTCAGCTGGAATTAAAAGCCTTTTAGACAAGGCTTTGAACAGCGTGCCTAGTGATTCTAAGCTGGTGTTCAGTAACGCAGAATAAAAGGCCTTGCTTTTACATATAAAGAGACCAGCCCCTTGGGAGTCTGTAAAATCACCTACTTCTACGTTGCATCACCTTAAAAGGCAATAAGCATTCCTGCAATAATACGCCTTGAATTAGGCACTTTTACAGGCTCTGAAAACAGGCATCTTCAAGTATCACGGGTATACACAACAGATACTTGCAGAAACCAACACATTTAAAAGGTACTCACATCATGGCGCAATACTCGCTGGAAAAGGATAAAATCAAGATCCTGTTATTAGAAGGCGTTCATCAATCGGCTATTGACGTGTTTCAACGCGCCGGCTATACCAATATTGAATACCATAAAGCCTCTTTGGGAGAAGAAACTTTACAAATAGCCATTAAAGATGCGCATTTTGTTGGATTACGATCCCGTACTCAATTAACCGAAAACGTTATTAACCAAGCCGACAAACTCGTCGGCATTGGCTGTTTTTGTATCGGTACTAACCAAGTCAATCTAAAAGCTGCCGAAAAACGAGGGATCCCAGTATTTAACGCACCCTTTTCCAATACTCGAAGTGTAGCTGAACTCGTACTGGGCCAAGCTATTATGCTTTTACGAGGGATCCCAAAACGCAATGCAGCAGCTCATAGAGGCGAATGGCTAAAAAATGCCATTGGCAGCTTTGAAGCGCGTGGTAAAACCTTAGGTGTCATTGGTTATGGGCATATTGGTACTCAATTAGGTATTTTAGCTGAAACTCTAGGCATGCGAGTCATCTTCTTTGATATTGAAGATAAATTACCTTTAGGTAATGCACAGCAGGTACACTCTCTCGAAACACTTTTATCGAATGCTGATGTGGTCAGTTTGCATGTACCTGAAACTCCACAAACGAAAGACATGATAAGCGAAAAAGAATTTACCCAAATGCGCAAAGGCAGTATCTTCATTAACGCTTCTCGTGGAACCGTTGTTGATATTCCAGCTCTTGCTAACGCGATTAAAACACAGCACCTTGCTGGGGCTGCCATCGATGTCTTCCCCGTTGAGCCAAAGTCTAATAAAGATGAGTTTATCAGCCCATTACGTGGATTCGACAATGTCATTTTAACACCACATGTCGGCGGTAGCACATTAGAAGCACAAGAAAATATAGGGATAGAAGTTGCAGGCAAGTTAGCCAAATACTCAGATAATGGCTCCACCATGACAGCTGTTAATTTCCCAGAAGTATCGCTAGCACAACACGCTGGCACGTCACGTTTATTACATATTCACCACAATAAACCCGGCATTCTGATCAAAATTAACCAAGCTTTTTCTGAGCAAGGAATTAACATCGCCGCACAATACTTACAAACAACGGCAGATATTGGTTACGTAGTCATGGAGGTTGACTCTGATCAAGGCAGCAAAGCACTCGAGCAAATGAAACTCATTGAAGGCACTATTAGAGCACGTATTTTACGTTAGTCACTCCTGCTAGGGCCTGTTGATCTTTGGTGATGATTTCTGCAGCAGTTTGTGGGTTCTTTATACAAGGCAGAGCTTGTGTGGTGTAGTTATTCTACATAAATAAGCGATAACGCCGTAGAAAGGAGCCACAAACGCTGTCAGTAGGATCCGGCTAAACGTGTTTTACTCTTTGTTGGGAAGCATTTGCTTAGGTCACTAGGCGTCACCCCTCCTGCCGCGATTAAAACACGTTTATCTCGGACATAATTTAATCACGAAAGATCAACAGGCCCTAATAAAAGCACTCTTTATGAGTGCTTTTATTTTTTAGATATTGCACCTAGCTAAATTAAGGTTACAATCGAGAAACTTGCAAATAGACAAAATGTCGGAACACCCAATGACTAGCCTTCTCACTGAATCTAACGGAACTCTAACCCCATCCTCTCCTCAATTAAGTATCAGTACACTCACCCATTTAGGCTTAATGAAGATCACGGGAGAACAGCGACATAGCTTTATTCAAGGGCAAGTCACAACAGATATTGATGCACTAGGAACAGATGACTGGCAATGGGGGGCACATTGCGATCCAAAGGGTAAAATGCTCGCCAGTTTCCGTGCTTTTAATCAAAATGATGCTTTACTGCTATTAATGCCTAAAACCACACTGATAGCAGACCTGCCCCAACTGGCAAAATATGCGGTATTCAGTCAAGTGGAACTAGCAGAAACAAATGATGAATATACGCTGCTTGGGATCAGTGGCACTCAGGCATTAGCCTGGATAACAGAACAATTTGGTGAGATAGTGAATAACATCACACTCATCAAGAACACTATAATTCTTCGAGATAGCCACCGTTTTATTCTCGTCCTTCCAGACAGTGAAGCCAAAAATATTATCAAAGATAATGAAGAGCTTATATGCACTAAGGAAACATGGCAAGCACTCGAAATCCATTCAGGATATCCCAATCTTGATGTCGCACACCAAGGGACCTTCGTCCCACAAATGTGTAACTTACAAGCCATTAATGGTATTAGCTTTACAAAAGGCTGTTACATGGGACAAGAGACTATTGCGAGAATGAAATACCGAGGCGGTAACAAGCGTGCACTCTACATTATTTCAGGCTATACAGAACAAAAGGTGTCACTAGAGAGTCCGTTAGAAATAGCCTTAGATGAGCAACATTATCGCAATGCTGGGAAAATCATTGAATATGTTCAGGAAGATAATAAAATATTACTGACAGCAGTATTGGCTAATGATACCAAAACTGATGCGGTATTGCGCTTTCAAGGCGATTTACAGGCCAATTTAAAAATACAAGTATTACCCTATTCATTAGAGGAATAGTTTTTAAAACGGATAGATAGTGATATTAAAACCTATCAACTCATAGAAAATCAGTCACAACTTAAGCACAAAGCGACAAACAGGGAAACAACATATGAAACCAGGAAAAAATGATGGAAAACTGTTAAAACTCGCAATAGAAATTGGCGTCGGTTACGCTAAAAAAAGAGGCTTCGCCGACTTTGATAAAGGAATTTCTCCTAAAGATAAAGTTGAATGTATTTATCGCCTTCTCGTCAAAGATAAACTCATACAGCCTCTTGCAACAGACAAAGAAGACGGCCCCAATATGAAGCATAAGCTCATTTTATGGATAAGTCGCCAATTACCTGAAGATCATCCTTTATTGCAATAAACTTAACCATACTAAGGAGGGAATAAGCCCTCCTGCTCAATGAAACGCTATTGGAAATAGAAATGAAAAAATCAGTATCTCTTTATCATTGACTAAAATGGGAAAATCAACTTACTCGCTGTGTAATTGATAAGTATAAATCCCGCCGTCACCAACTTTATCAAACTCAACGGCAATACAGTCTTGATTCATATCTCTATTCACATCAAACATATAATGAATATAAGTCTCAAATTTGCTCTTTTTCTTTTCAGATGAAAAAGCAAAATCATTGCCAGATACTTGCTCTATTGATGTAGGGATCTGGTTATTATCGACATCTCTCGCTGAAATCACCTTCAACTCTTTGCGAATTAAGTCTATAGAAACACAGGCCGTACCATTACGACTATCACCATGATTATCATTAAAAAATGTCAACTCAATATAGACATGACCGATATTATTATTAGATGATTTGAACCGATTCAAAGTACTTGAAATAATATCAGTCAATGGCGAAGTCTTACCAAAAAGATAAAAATCATGAATATCATTTCTGAAAAAACCCCTGCGCATAAAGTCGTAAGGGCAACCTTTAACGGCTATTTCGCCAACATGTTTGAATCCATTAATATCAGCAATATCCTGATGTTGATTTGCCTTTACATTAGATATGTACATCAAAGTGTCTCTCAAAGAAATAACATGAATACTTAAAAAATCGTATTCAATATCTATTTTAAAAAAATTAATTATTGTTATATCACTATTCAGGAGTTAAATATTTAACACAAATTATCCAAACAGAGTGTCTTTATACTCAAAGAATAAGGGTCATGGTAACATAAATATACATTACAAATAAACTTAAAAAACCTATAATTTACACTAACATCAACAACCATACAGTATCTAACATAAGAAATTTATATACTCAAATTATAATACAGAAGAATTAATACAAAATAAATAATGAAATATTAGTTAATAATATGTGCGAATTATATATTAATCACAATATTCAACACTTAAAACTTACATTTAAAACAAGTTGAATATTCAAACCATTTAGAGGCTGAGCGGATTTCAGTCAAAAAAACGCCCACTTTAAAGTGGGCGTTTTTTCAACTTTTAAATAAAAGCTAAGAGAATAAAACTCCCTTTTACCGATTAACTCTCAATGGGTGATACAACAAATAACAAGTCATTTTGTGATACTTGTTGACCATTACTATTAAGAATACGCTCAATACGGTATTTTTTATCTTCTGGATATAACACAGCATTTTGACGATTAAAGCCTGCAAGTGTCACTTGAGAGAACATTTTCATTGCTTCTGTTAATGCCAGTGTCTGATCAACAGTAACGATATCCCCTTCTTTAACAAAGTCAGCTTCTCCAGGTGCAGGTGAAGTATAGAAAATACCAGCACCTTGTGCTATCACTTTCAATTCGTTACTACCACCAACACGTAGCGACTCTGTATCCACACTCACCGTATCTGCTGCAGCTTCCATCTCAGCAATCAACTCAGGAATATCTAACTCAGCCATTAAACGTGGCAAATAATTAGTATCGTAAACACCTTTATTGAACGTCTCATCTTTCAAAATACGCTTCAACAATGGGATGTTAGTTGCAATACCTTTCAACACCACTGAATCTAAATATTCATATAGCTTAGTAACAACATCCTCACGACTTTCACCACGACAGATGATCTGCGCAATCAAACTATCATAATAGGGAGATACTTCTTTATCACTGGCGGCGATAGAGATAATCTCAACATCATCGCGTTCAGGCATCACACATTCAGTGATCATGCCAGGATTAGGTTGTAGCTGTAAAATACCATCGCTATCCAATGCCGCTTTCTCTGCTGTCACGCGAACTTCAATAGCATAACCTTGAGATACTGGCTCTAGATTTTCAATTGAACGGCCCGCAGCAACATCAAACTGCGCGCTGACAATATCGATACCTGAAGTCGCTTCGGTAACAGGATGCTCAACCTGTAATCGTGTATTCATTTCCATGAAATACACTTCATTTGCATCAAGATTATAAATAAACTCAACTGTACCTGCGCCCATGTAATCTGTGACGTCACCTAAGGCTCGAGTATACTCAAGCACTTGTTCTTGAAGATCAGCAGGTAACATCGTTGAACCTGACTCTTCAATCACTTTTTGGTTATTACGCTGTACAGAGCAATCACGTAATCCCAGCACTTTCGTATTACCAAATTTATCACGTAATAATTGCACTTCAATATGACGTAGGCTAGTCACATATTTCTCAAGGTATAAATCACCATTACCGAAAGCCGCAGCCGCCTCTGTTGACGTTTGCTGGAATAATCCAATCATATCATCTGGGCGCTCAACAACTTGAATACCTTTACCCCCTCCGCCTTGTACGGCTTTCAGCAAAACAGGATAGCCAATCTCATTAGCCACATTCACGGCTTGCTCGGCATTATTTAAAATACCATGACTACCAGGTACAACAGGAACATTTTGAGATTGTGACGTTTTAATGGCATTTGACTTGTTACCCATAGTCGTCATGCTTTGTACACTAGGCCCAACGAAGTTAACGCCATTATTAACACATAATGCTGCAAACTGTGGGCTTTCAGATAAGAAACCAATTCCTGGATGAAGCGCATCAACATTCTCATATTCAGCCACTTTCAATACCGAATAGGCATTCAAGTAACTCTCATCTGAGGTATTACCGCCAATACAAACAAGCTTATCATCTGCTTTCAGCATATCAGCAGGCACTGAAGTCATATCAGGATCGGATGCGACTAATACCACATTGATATTATTATCGTGCGCCTTACGAATTAACTTAACCGCTGTACAGCCACGAGCATGAACCAAAACTTTATTAATCGGTTTCATCAAGCCACGTGGATCGTCTTGCACTATCTCTTGATCGGCAATAGAGGCTTCAGGAACAAGCGTTGACAAAGCATTGGTGATCACACTCTCGATATTCAATGTCGGCTTTGGCATCAAGGGATCGATACTTCCAAGCTGATCATCAATGGTATTGCTAAATGGATTCGTCACTAACCCATGCATAGCACCTGGTACTTTAGACAAGTAATTCGACAAAGTCGAAGTGGAAGGTAAATAAGCAGGTACAACCATTTGCCCAGCAAAAGGCATATTCGTCCCAGAAAGGTAATAAGTTTGTACTAAAGGATGCGTCACAAAGCTGGCTTGTGCACCACCGGTACAATCGCCATAACCAAACATAAGCACAGGCAATTCATTATCACGAATAAAGCGAGTGATCCTATCGTTAACCACCGCCATAGAAAAGAGCGCTGCCGCACCTTCTTTTGTTTGCATACCACCGGAACTGATAAAGCAAATCACAGGTAGCTTGCGCTTAGCACACTCAATCAATAGCGCACTGAATTTTTCAGCACTGGCCATATCAAATGCACCCGCTTGGAAAGCGGTATTGGACACAGCAACGCCCACACGCATGTGTTGGCCTTCACTTTCAAAATCCGCTAATCCGGTTATTAAACCACAAGGGCGAACCCCCCTGTCTAACGCATCTTCAATAGATAATCTAAAGCCAGGAAAGTTTAATAAATTAGCTGAAATTTTATCGCCATTAATCTCTTCAAATTGCGTGAAGAATTTATCAACAATGGCATTCCACGTCATTTTACCCGCACGCTTTTCATCACGTAGCACTTTCTGGATCAACAAATCTTGGTAACCCATGGTCAAACGGTTCCAGAAATCTTTCCGGCGACCAATACGGACAGGGTTAATAGCACCGGTATATTCGTTGCTTTCTTCTTCGCTATCAAAATATTCTGGTAATAAACGTTCAAAGAAGTAAGTTAAAATAACAAACAAACTGTCATTTAATTGCGGGAATCCGACACTTTTCCATTGCTCAGTGCGCGTTAATAACTCTGCACGATTTGACTGAGACATGAAATATTTCAGCCACTTATAAAACTTACTCTTATCATTAGGCACATCTTGTGTCGAAATAGCCGAATCAATCGAATCATGTAACAGGTTATTAACGGAACCACGTGCCAAACTTTTTGACATCATAGCTTCTTTCGCAATCGACGCCAAATTACCGACCACGTTGTCATATAAAGCATTAAAAATCAGAATATTACGACATTGCCAGATAAAATCTTCACGAAGGTCTTCATGTTGAATAACATCAAGAACTGTCAATTGGTTCAGCTCAGGCCAGTCAGCCTGTTTCACTGCATCAGGTAAACTTTCAAGGTGCTGAATAAGTCCTTTAAAGTTATTCTCAGCATTACCTTTCCAGCGATGGAATAACGACCAACCTATATTAAAGATAAGGGCCTTACGCGCCTTTTTATAATTCTCTTTCGGTTCACCTAAAATGAAACGCGTCAACATATTACGTTCAGTTGACACATCCTCACGCTTAGCAATAAAGTTACCCCAAAGTTTATTGAGATCTTCATCATAAACGAGTTTATCAGGGCTCGATAACCATGACTGGAACACTCTATTTTGCTCTTGGGCAATTCGCTCTAGCAAATCACCTTCTGGCACGCTCACCTTAGATAAGCGACCATATTGCTCTTGTGAAATTGAGTGAATACGACTACGCAAGGTCAAATAACGTAAATAACGATAAGCACTACCGAACAAGTTAAAATACATGGTCGGATTAGTCGCTACAGCCAATTCAGCATTCACTTCTAATGCCGTTAAGCTCTTTGAGGGCTTAACAAAGCGCGCTAAACTACGATCATAATGCTCACGTAAATCATCAGATTCACGCACAAATTGCACTGCAGCTTGCTCTATCGCCTCGATACTACTAATAATGGCACGACGTAGATTATGTTGCCGTTCATCTTTATCACTGGGGGAGAAATCCACAATACCATCAATGCAACCTGCAGTATAAAGTTCTTCTGGCGAGACCCCCACAGATTTGGCACATTCTTGCCAAGATAAATTATATTTACGCGCAATACTTTGCAAACCTTGAGGCTGAATGGTATTAAAAATACCATCACGTAACGACAACAAGATGTTCGCCGCAGCCAGAGGAATAGCCCCACCAGAATAACCCGCCCCAATCACAATACCCACTGTGGGGACATCCACATTCGCACTTTCGGCAATAGCCTTTGAGATAGAATGTGCTTGGTTTTGACTATTAGCAATTTCACCCGCATCAGCACCAGGTGTATCAATAAGATACACTATCGGCATAGCGAGCTCGGCAAAATGACGAATCGCTTTACACGCAGCTAAATGATGCTCAGGCATCCAAGCACCGTTGGCCGTTGTACGCTCTTGGGCAATAAAACCAATACGGCGGACACGAGAACCAAAGTTAAGCTCTACTTCTGCACTATAAAAAGAACCGATGTGGGTTTCAGTGATTAACTTGCCTTTTAAGTCGGCAATAACACGTTTTGCCCCAAGACGATTTTTGTCTTGTGTGGGCTGAATAACCTTAGTGACGTACTCATCTACATCAAGTTGAGCAAGACTTTTTAAATTACTTTCAATGGCTTCATCATTTAAAAGCCCCTTAATCTCTTCTGATAAGGTTTGCTTGCTGTGCTCAGGAAATAATGAGAAGTCTTTGGCCAATTGTTCCGCTTTTAAAAAAAGCGGATCGGCGCTAACGACCTGAGTCTGGTTAGTGGGCTTATCTGTGCTGGTCATCTAAAGATCCTCTGCTTAGCCTCAAAAATTTTTTTAGCCCGTGAATATAACTTTGTTATCATGTCAAATACCATTAAACTAAGCTAGACGCTTTGTTCCATTTTTGAGACAGTGACATTAACATGCCAGATTTAAACGGTATGATGCTGTTTGCCGCCGTTGTTCGAGCGAAAGGATTCTCTCAAGCTGCTCGCGAAACAGGCATGCCAAAATCAACGATTAGCCGTAAGGTTGCCCAGCTTGAAGAACAACTGGGTGTGCGCTTACTTCAACGAAACACACGCAGTTTGAGCCTGACTCAAGTGGGTGCACTTTTTTTTCAACACTGTACTAGTATAAGTGATGAGTTAGAAGCTGCCAAAGCGACGATTGAGAATACCCATAATGATGTCTCAGGCTCATTGCGCATTGCCATTCCCGTTTCTTTTAGCCAAGAACTGATCGCGCATTTGTGTAGCGGATTTATGCGCCTTTATCCCAATATTGAACTGGATGTTCAATTTACCGATAATGATGTCAGCCTCGTCGGAGAAGGCTATGACATTGCCATCAAGTATGGGCCATTACAGTCTTCAGATTTGATTGCTAGGTTATTATTTGAGCGCCAATCACTTCTCGTCGCCAGCCCTAATTACTTAAGCAGTCACGGCACACCCGCAACGCCAAAAGATTTGACCCAACACCAAGGTATATTACTGGGTACCTCTCGCTCGGCGCCCATTTGGCCACTGGGAAAAGGCCAAGCCAAAACCATGATTAATTTTAAAAAGAAAGTCAGAGTCAACAGTGCTGTAATGGTAAAACAACTGGTGCTCGAAGATTTTGGCATCGCCATGCTATCGAGCTCTGTTTGCCAAGGAGAGCTTGCCAGCGGACGATTAATACCCTTATTACCAGAGTGGCCCATAGAGGCTTTTAAGGTCTATGGCGTCTATTCCAGTAAAAGGCAACTCGCCACTAGCATCAAAGCGTTTCTTGATTTTTTCCATCAACGTTTCACTCATCAAGAATCAATACAGTCTTTGATGATGTAATCTGACATTTTATGATGAAAATACTCCAATCCATTCTCAAAAAAACGCAACAGCAAGTGCATCAGTCTATTGCGCCAATACCACCAAGTTTGATGCCAGCCTCAGGTGTTCTAAGTCCATTACAGCAGTCTATTATCGATAGAGTAGAAGCTTGCTACCAACAAGCAGAACGGCTATTGGATTTGCATTTCCCCAGAGCTAGTATCGGTTTTAAACTGCGAGGGAAATGTGCAGGTATGGCACATTTACATCATAATCATCTCAGATTTAACCCAAAGTTATTAGCCAACAACAGCGACGCCTTTTTAAATGAAGTTGTCCCTCATGAAGTCTGTCATTTACTGGTTTATCAGCTGTTTGGAAAGGTCAAACCTCATGGTAAAGAGTGGCAACATATGATGCAGCACCTGTTTAGCCTTACTCCACGTACCACCCATGATTTTGATATCAGTGGATCAACAGAGCGCCAATTTCTTTATCAATGCCATTGCGGTACTGTTAAGTTATCACTACGCCGCCATAATAAAGTTGTAAGAGGCCAAACCCAATACCGCTGCCGCCGTTGTAAAATTCAATTAAGCCCACTTTTGCAAGATCAATGTCACCCCCTAACAAGAAACAATTAAGTAAGTTGTTGGAATAAAATTAAACAACGAAATATCCATTGCTCAGCCTAACACAATCCCTTATTATCCCCTGCATTAACACATATACCCATGAAATTTAAAGACGCATTTTAAGTTTCATGGGAATAAATTCATCAGTTGGAGTTCATTTGAAAGCTGCTTTTTTTTCCTCGTTAGTCACGATTATATTAATGTGCTTTTCACCTTTAACCAGTGCTTCCCCCGCTCACCCCAGCAGCTTTAGCCAAGCCAAAAAATTGGCTAAAAAAATGTACTCGACAACCTTACCCCACACAAGTTTTTATTGCGGTTGTGATATCAATATCAAAGGCAAAAAATGGAATACCGATTTTTCGCGCTGCGGCTATCAAGTTAGAAAACAAGAAATCCGTGCAGGACGCATCGAATGGGAACACATCGTTCCCGCATGGGAATTCGGTCACCAAAAGCAATGCTGGCAAAAAGGCGGGCGAAAAAACTGTAAAAAAGACAGCGGATTTAAAAAAATGGAAGCAGACCTCCATAACTTAGTCCCTGCGATCGGAGAAGTTAACGGCGATCGCAGCAATTTCCGTTTCAGTCAATGGAATGGAAAAGCCAAACAATACGGTCAATGTCATATGATTGTCGATTTTAAAGCTCGAAAAGTTGAGCCTCCTGTCAACACTCGAGGTAAAATCGCTCGCACTTATCTTTATATGAAAAAAGAATATGGTCTCACAATCGCAAAGAACCAATTAAAATTATTCAACGCTTGGGACAAGACTTACCCTGTGGATAAAATGGAATGTAAACGTGACAAAGAAATTGCTAAAATTCAAGGCAATCACAATCCATTCGTCAGTCGTCACTGCGGCCCTAAAGGCGGCCAACAAAAAGTAGCAAAGTAAGGCATTAATTCTATGAGAACTCCAAGAATATATCACTCAGCTTCGCTCACCATCGCACAAGAATGCCAACTGGACGAAGAAGCAGCAGTGCATGTCGGTCGAGTGCTTCGCATGACCGAAGGTGAACAAGTTCGCTTATTTAATGGTGATGGCAATGATTACTTAGCTCACATTCAAGCCGCATCGAAAAAAAATGTCACCGTCATTATCACCTCATCGACACTGAACCAGGCGGAATCCCCCCTCAATTTACATTTAGGGCAAGTGATCTCTCGTGGCGATAGAATGGACTTTACCTTACAAAAATCCGTTGAGCTCGGCGTCAATACTATCACCCCACTGTTTTCTGAACGCTGTGGCGTCAAGCTCAGTGGTGAAAGATTAGACAAAAAAATTCAACAATGGCAAAAAATCGTCATTAGTGCTTGTGAACAATCCGGTCGCAGTCACGTGCCTATCGTTCGCCCAGCCATGGCCTTGCAAGACTGGTGTGGTGAACAATCCGATGCCATTAAACTCAATTTGCATCCTAGAGCAAGCCATGGCATTAATACTCTTGAATTACCAACAAAACGCATTCGACTCCTCATTGGTCCAGAAGGCGGCTTATCAAACAGCGAAATCAACATGACAGCCGAACACCAATTTACCGATATTTTACTAGGTCCCCGAGTATTAAGAACAGAAACTGCAGCATTATGCGCCATAAGCGCTCTACAGCTTAAATTCGGGGATTTAAGTTAATTTATTCAACACAAATTTTCATCGTATTAAATAAAGGAATCGCGTTATGATCAAACTGGGTATAGTGATGGACCCCATCAGTGATATCAATATCAAAAAAGACTCCAGCTTCGCTATGCTATTGGCTGCACAAGCACGCGGTTACCAATTGTTCTATATGGAAATGAAAGATCTTGCCATGATCAATGGCCAAGCCAGAGCCAATATGAGTGCATTAACAGTCACTCCTGATACGAATAATTGGTATCAACTCGAGGAAGCGCAAGATTGCCCACTCGCCGATCTCGATGTGATTTTAATGCGTAAAGATCCCCCTTTTGATACCGAATTTATCTATGCAACTTATATGCTTGAAAGAGCAGAAGAGCAAGGCGTTTTAATTGTCAATAAACCCCAAAGTTTACGTGACGCCAATGAAAAACTGTTTACCGCTTGGTTTGCTGAGTTTACGCCAGAAACTTTAGTCACGCGTGATGAAAAACGCATTCGTGATTTTTATGAGCAAAAAGGCGACATTATCTTAAAGCCTCTTGATGGCATGGGTGGAAGCTCCATTTTTCGCGTGAAAAAAGCCGATCCTAATTTGGGTGTCATTATTGAAACACTCACCAACCACGGTCAAGAATATGCCATGGTACAAGCTTTTATTCCCGACATTACCGCAGGCGACAAACGCATTTTAGTGATTGACGGTGAGCCCGTTCCTTACTCTTTAGCCCGTATTCCTCAACAAGGAGAGACTCGAGGAAATTTAGCCGCCGGAGGACGAGGAGTCGCTCAACCCTTATCCAACAGTGACTGGCATATTGCCAAAACCTTAGGCCCAGAGCTTAAAAAACGCGGCCTTATTTTTGTTGGGCTCGATGTGATCGGTGACAAATTAACTGAAATCAATGTAACTAGCCCCACTTGCATCAAAGAAATTGAAGCTGCATTTGATGTGGATATTACCGGCATGCTAATGGATGCTATTGAAGCGCGACTCAAACACTAACGTAAAAAAGCAGGCTAATATTCATAGCCCCTCACTAATTTTAGCCTGCTGTTAAACACACTATCTGTAAACAATACACTAGACTAAATATCACTTATTCACTGATAATCAAAGACCCTACTGTAAATCTGTATTCAACATAAAAACACGCCTAAGTTTGTATCAGGATTGATAAATGAAAAAGGAATTGACTTAATGGTACTGAATAACAAAAAATACCCTGTTTACCTCACACTTCCCTTAGTACTGTCTTTTTCCCTACTATTATCGGCCGCCGTTTTCGCTGTAGGTTCCCCGCCAGAGTTAGAGGAAAATTCCGTTCCCACACAAGCTAAGAATATCATTATCATGATAGGCGATGGTATGGGTCCCGCTTACACAACGGCGTACCGCTATTATCAAGATAACCCTAACACAGAAGAAATTGAACACACGGTATTTGATAGACTATTAGTCGGTATGGCAAGTACTCACCCTGCACCATCAGAAGGGTTAATCACAGACAGTGCCGCTGCAGCGACCGCATTATCTTCAGGTGTTAAAACCTATAATGGTGCTATCGGAATGAATGAAGACAAACAAACCCTGAGTTCTATCATGTATCTGGCGAAACAACAGGGGATGTCCACAGGCATTGCCGTCACCTCGCAAGTCAATCATGCCACTCCCGCTGCATTTCTCACTCATAATGAGAGCCGTCGTAATTATGACGAAATCGCTACCAGCTATTTACAAAGTGATACCGATATTATTTTGGGTGGAGGACAAAAATACTTTCCACCAGCATTAATAGAAAAATTCAAAAATAAAGGTTATCAATATATTAATGATTTCTCCACACTAAATTCAATCGCTCAGTCTAAGGTATTAGGCTTATTTGCAGATGTGGCATTACCTTGGGCCATCGATAATCAAAATGCTCATCAATTGAGTAAAACAACTCACACCGCATTGAAACTGTTATCGCAAAATCCAAAAGGCTTTGTGTTGTTAGTAGAAGGTAGCCTCATTGACTGGGCAGGACACAGTAATGATATTGTCAATGCCATGGGCGAAATGGATGAGTTTGCTAATGCCATTGAAGTCGCAGAACAATTTGTTAGAGAACACAAAGAAACATTATTAGTGGTAACAGCCGATCATAATACGGGGGGGTTATCTATTGGAGCAAACAATATTGGCACTTGGAATGCGCGGCTTATCAAAAACATTAAAGCAAGTCCCCATACTATTGCCACGGACAATATGGAGGAAAAAGACTGGCAAGAAAAATTAACAACGCAACTTGGCTTTGCATTAAACAGCGATGAAATAGCAGAGCTCAATAACGCTAAAGCGCAGGATCTTGAGCATTTCACCAATGCCATTATTCAGATCATTAATCATCGCTCTCACACTGGCTGGACAAGCCGAGGTCATACTGGCGTTGATGTACAAGTCTTTGCAACTGGTTCAGGTTCCATTCTATTTCATGGACATCAAGATAATACCGACATCGCTAAAAACATGATCCATTTACTCCCTAAGGGTAACAAGTAACCGATATTCGATGAACAAATGTTAACCTAAAGATATATTAATCAATAAAAAGTAATAATTATGGTTTAAAAAACACAAACTTATCGTTATTTTTTTAAACCATTCCTTCCTAAGTGTCTTTCATTTTCTCATTGAAAGTGAGAAGCAAAGGCCCATAAGAATATGTAACAAACTCATTATTAAGAAATAAATACCAAAACTAACACTCATTCATTCAATCAAGATTCAACTGTCACACCTCAGGTATGAAAAATAGTCACTAAAAGTGTCATAAAAGAAGTGTAATTTCATACGCATCCTTTTACTATTCTCACCATAATGAAAACGAGGTGTAAATAACTATAACAGTTAAATAAATCTTGTCACTAACATATATACCCGTGACTGGCGATTCATCAGTCACGGTGTAAATTTATTCACTTTAAAACAGGAAAACCACCATGCTTTTGAAAAAAGCGATGTTGTTGGTGTGTGCAGTTAATATTATGTTCCCCCTAACTGCGGCAGCAAACACGACCGATACTGACGTCAATATTCAACAAGCCCCCACTCGACCTAAAAATATTATTGTTATGATCGGTGACGGTATGGGCCCAGAGTACACCAGTGCTTACCGTTATTATCAAGACAATCCCAATACAGAAGAAGTCGAAGAAACGGTTTTTGATAGGCTACTCGTCGGCATGGCCAGTACTTATCCTGCTCGAGTCAGTGGTTATGTCACAGATTCAGCCGCATCAGCGACAGCGCTTTCATCAGGCATTAAAACATATAATGGGGCTATCGGCGTTGATGAGCATAAAAAGCCCATCAGCTCCATTATGCAAATTGCCAAGCAAAAAGGCATGTCGACAGGGGTAGCCGTAAAATCGCAAGTCAACCATGCAACACCAGCAGGCTTTCTCACCCATAATGAAAGCCGAAAGAACTACGTCGCCATTGCACAGAGTTATCTTGATACCGATGCAGATGTCATTTTAGGCGGAGGACAGCGCTACTTCTCCGATGAATTAATCGAAAAGTTCAAAGAAAAAGGCTATCAATATATTACTGAGCTATCTGAACTGAACCGTATTCAAAAACCCAAAGTACTAGGTTTATTTGCAGATGTTGAGCTCCCCTTAGCCGTCAATAATAAGGGAGCCAATAGCTTAGCCAAAGAAACACAAAAAGCCATCTCGCTCCTCTCTCAAAACCCTAAAGGCTTTGTGCTCTTAATCGAAGGTAGCCTCATTGACTGGGGGGGCCATGATAATGATATCGTCAGCGCCATGGGGGAAATGGAGGAGTTTGCCAACACCATCGAAGTGGTTGAGCAATATGTGCGCGACCACCCTGACACCCTTGTGGTGATCACAGCCGATCATAATACTGGCGGATTGTCCATCGGCGCAAACGGTGTTTATGCTTGGGATACAAGCCTGATTAAAGGAGTGAGCGCTAGCCCTAAACGCATTGCCAACAACACCAAAGATGATCCCAATTGGCAGCAAAACATGATAAACAGTTTAGGTTTTACCCCTGACAGTCACGAGTTGCAGCAATTAGCGATAGCAAAGGAGAAAAGCACCAAGGCTCTTACAACCGCAATAAAACAACTCATCAACCAAAAATCCAATACAGGTTGGACATCAGGAGGCCACACTGGCGTTGATGTACAAGTCTTTGCCGACGGTCCTGGTGCGAATTTATTTAGAGGTCATCAAGACAATACCGATATTGCTAAAAAAATGATCAGCCTCTTGCCCTAAACTCACCCCATCAATCCGCGTGAAGAGTCTGACCAATTAAGGTTTCAAGACTCTTCACGCTCAAAAGAAAAATAACGCATCAAGGTCAAGACGCGTCACACTCAAAAGAAAATAACCTATCAAGGTTTCAAGATACTTCACGCTCAAAAGAAAAATAACCTATCAAGGTTTCAAGACGCGTCACACTCAAAAGAAAATAACCTATCAAGGTTTCAAGATACTTCACGCTCAAAAGAAAATAACCTATCAAGGTTTCAAGACACTTCACGCTCAAAAGAAAGTAACGTATCAAGGTTTCAAGATACTTCACGCTCAAAAAAAAAATAACGTATAATGGCGCAAATTCTTCCTTAATGTGACGCCAGTGCTAACCAATCCTTCTCAAATTATTTTACGTAATCGCGAATTAGTCGATGACCACTCAGTATTAATCCTCAATTATGAAAGTGATTTACTCCCCGTTGAATTACTGGAAAACACATCAAAAGTTTGCGCATTGGCATTGGATTATCACCATTATTTACACATTGAGCATCATAAAGTTGATAATCTAGCGGTCCACTTTGGTCATCAGCTTCCTCATGACGAATTGTTTGATAGTGTCATCATTTATTATCCAAAAGCCAAATCATTAGTGCCTTATTTGCTAAACCTTGCCGGCCATCATTTAAAACCAAATGGGCAGCTCATAATCACAGGTGAGAATAAAGGCGGCATCAAGTCTATTCCTAAACAAGTGCCTGATTATTTCAGCAAGCCATTGAAACTGGATAATGCCCGTCACTGCTTACTCTTTTGCAGTGAATTACATGGTGTGGCACCCAGTATCAATATTCAAGATTGGGCTAGCCAATATCAGCTCAGTACGCCACAAGGCGAGATCACCATTTGTAATCTTGTGGGTGTATTTAGCGAAAAACGCCTCGATGCTGGCACCCAGTTATTACTGGAACATCTCCCTAAAATGAGCGGGAAAATATTAGATTTTGGTTGTGGTGCTGGCGTCATTGCAGCCGCGTTATTAAAAGCTCAGCCTGAACTTAACATCGACTGTGTAGACATCAATGCCATGGCGCTTGAAGCCTGCAAACTGACCATGGAAGCCAATGGCGTCAAGGCCAATATTTTTGCATCCGATGGCCTTAGTCAAACCAACACGCAGTATAACGGCATTATCTCAAACCCGCCGTTTCATGATGGACTGTCCGCCACGACCCAAATTGCTAAAACCTTTGTACAAGACAGCGCATTGAAACTGAACAAAACGGGCTTATTCTATATCGTTGCGAATCGCCATCTACCCTATGCCGACACCATAGAAATGTATTTTAAACAAGTGCATGTAAGAGCCGAAACCAATCACTATAAAATTTACTCTAATCAAGGCTAACTTACTGGCAAAGCTTCACTGAAATAAATGTTGCGCAAGTGCAACCAAAAGAGTGCAAAGTAAATAAGAATATGGGCTAATACCATTAACACAATGACTAGGTGAATATCACAGTGGAATTAATCAACATCGATTGTCTCGGAAAACCCTTAAGGCTGGAAGGCTCTATGGCAGGTTGGCAGCAACTGTTTTGGGGAGATACCTTAGTGTCTGTAATTGATGCAAGTAGCGACAACGAAGGTAAAAAAACACATACCTTTGAGCTATCGGTGCAACATAAACAACAAACTCAATCTGATGAACCTCAACTAACACAGCAACTCCAAATTAAGCTTGAAACAGATTTACACTGGCAACCTTTCTCTATTCATTACCAGCTTTTTAAAAATGAAGTCTTACTCAGTGAAGGCGCTCGTGATACCAAAGATATTGAACGCCAAGTCCCGATTAAACCCGTTAAAGCCAAAAAACCATTCAGTCTAATTGGACTGGCATCATTGGGATTTAAACTGCTTAAAAGTGCAAAAATCATCAAAGTCGTGTTAGCGGGAGCCAGTGTTGCCGCTTACTCTTGGCTATTTTCATTTCACTTTGCTATGGCATTGATTGCCTGCTTGGTATTCCATGAATATGGCCATATTCGAGCGATGAAATATTTTGGCATGAAAACCAAAGGCATTTATTTAATTCCCTTTATGGGAGGACTCGCACTCAGTGATGAGAAAATTAATACTCGCTGGCAAGATGTCGTCATTTCCATCATGGGGCCAACATTTGGACTGCTCATGTCCATTATCTCATTGATCCTTTATTGGATAACAGGCCACATCTTTTTTGCCGGACTGGCCGCTTTTAATGCATTATTGAATCTGTTTAATTTACTGCCTATTCTCCCTTTAGATGGCGGGCATATTTTAAAAAGTATCAGTTTTTCCATGAATAGCGTCGCTGGCCTCATTGCTTGTGCGCTAGGCGCAGCCATCGGCATCTATATCAGCTATACACTGGGATTAGCCTTACTGGGTTTTCTATTGCTTATCGGCAGCGCAGAAATCATGTTCGAATGGAAAACCCGCCACCAAAGCCATTTATTACCGCTCGATAGATACGGTCAAATTTTCTCAACCCTTTGGTATTTCATCACTGTCGGTTTACTTATTGCCATTATTTGGTATTTTGCCGGCACAGGTGACAGCATGTTGGGACTGCCACTGAAAATATTACAAAGTTAGGGAGTGTTAACATCGGCTTGGCGTTTAGCCATAGTCCGATGTAAAAAGCGCAATCGATAACGATAACACTTCAATATAAAATTAAACCACGTAGACTCAGCGAGCGGTGCTAACACCGTCAATAACCGCTTTATAGCAAGATTCGCTGAGTCTTCATCCCACTGATCGCCAGCAATGTCGGGATAACATGAGAAATCAGGATTAAACACATCATCAAATTGCGATGACAAATTAAACCGAGCATTCAGCTTTTGGTTACTGTAAATATATCGTTGATATAACTGCTTAGCCTCCGCTCTTGAGGGTAATAATTTCCCCTGATTACTCAACCCACTACGTAACAAACAAGCTAATTCACTCTTAGGTAAGGTTTGGTTAATTAAATGACCCACTTTGGTTTTTTCAAACCCATTGGACGTGTTAACTCGCACGCCTTTAATACCCTCAACGCCTAATTGCTGACAAAAGTCCTGTACCACATCACCTTTCTCAAAACTTTCAGGTTCAAACAAGCGAATAATCATATTCTCTTCACCAAACACATCCGCCCACATACTCAACTTTTCAAAATAGTTTAGGTACCGATGAAAGCCTTGAGAAGGTAAAGCTGTCGGTAAGCTGGCATAATAACTCATCGCAGGATTCATTCCTTTTGAACCTTGCTGATGATGCGAAACCATCTGTTTATCTTGCCGCCGAATATACACAATGATTTTCACATTAAACCCTAACAGAGCTTGGCGAATATGAGCAATACGGCTTTCACGAAAAATCCAACTCAGCATCTCATTGGAAAAGATAATATTGGTTTGATCCACATCTTCACAATATCGCCTTAATTTATCTAATGCTAATACATGTGCATGACCGGAATGGACATCATCAGTCATCACCCAATCATTAGGGTGTCCATGCTTACCCGAAGGGCCTTTTATATCAAAATAATGAAAATTCTGTCGGTGCAATACACTCTGCTGTGCTAACAAAGCCTCTTGAATCGAAGAGCTCCCTGTTTTATGGCTGCCAATATGCAAAAAGATCTGTTTCATTAAGCGCATTCACTCTGTTTATCATGAAAGTGGTCCTTTTTCAGATAAAAAAAGCAATAAAAGGTTCAGTCGTACCCAACCAATGCATTGAACACTTCACAAACAACACTGAAGACATAAAAAATGCCCACACTCTAGAATATCTAATTAAAAACAATTAAATTCAGATAAATAAATGTCTAGCAAAAAAGGGGGGCAAGACAAAATGAAGAAGCACTCTTTAAAAAACAGTCGTTAACTGACGTAACACCCAACGCTTTTACCTTTTTTTACGCGATAAAACAGAGTCCAACCATCAAAAACATCACACCCAAATACAATCTCCTTCACTCCAATGGGTTTTAAACACGATATATTCAAAGGGTTCAGCATAAGGATTTTCTGCACTGTGAATAGCCTTAGGATTACAGGTTAACGTATCCCCTTTGGTTAAATGGAATAACTCACCATCAATCACCATATTCCCTGCACCGGATGTGATATGAAATACTTCCAGCGTTGATTGGTGATAATGCGCCGCCACCGAAGTGTGAGGTTCAATCACTAATAATTGAATTAATGCCTCTGCCACCAACAAATCGGCCTCACCGGTTAACAACACACTCTTTTTATAGCCTGCCATATTCAACCATCGATTTTTGCTCACGGGAAAATAAGCCATCGTTAACTCGCTTTTCTTCAAATTGATTTGGAATATGGTTTCAGTTTAGTTGAAACATCAGGCTGATACTTTAAGAGCCATAATAATTTAATTTTTCATTTTCTTTGTAGCAACTATGCTTAATTCTAATTAGAAAAATAGATCATATAGGAAGGGGAATAATGTCAGTCTATCAAACAAAAATCACACATAAACAGCAATATCAAACTTCCAAAACCCCACTGTTAACCAAGAAAACACCTTCCAAGAATGTAAAAGAAACCACAAAAGGACCTAAACACAATATTAGCCAACTACAGCTTAAACCGAGTAATACAGGACTACCCGATCATTTAAAAAACGGCATGGAACACTTATCCGGTACCAAGCTTGATCATGTTAAAATGCACTTTAACTTACCCAAACCTGCTATTGTTCAACCCCATGCGTATACACAAGACCACAATATTCATTTAAGTGCAGGCCAAGAAAAACATTTCCCTTATCAGTTAAAAGCAATCAATGGCACCATCGAAAAAGAACGAGGTGCTTGGAAAACAAAAGGCGCATCCCATACACCACCAACAATCAATAATACTCAAGTTAGAGTCGCCCCTGATAACGATGCAACCAAAGATTTATTAACTCCAAGCAATGGATTCATTTGGGGACACTTAATAAAAGCGGCATGGGATGGCGGAAATGAAACATCAAGACTCACACTATGGAATCAAGCTCGAGAAAATGCTTGGACACGTGTCGAACAGAGCGCACAACAGGCCATCAATCGTGATAGCGTAGCTGACGGAGTTTATGACATAAATGTAGAAACCGCTGATGATTTGTGGGGAACAAAAATACTCGGGGGCAACGGCAAGCAGCCTAGCTACAACCCCAAGTGGCTACAAACTGCAAAGAAAATCGATATCAATACAGCACGAATTCACAATGCAAGAAACGCATTGGATACGGTCGTCACATCCGCAACAATGAAAATACTGGATGGGAAGAAAGTCTTGTACGCCTCAGGAAAAGTAGAAGTCGGTAAGCCCAACAACTTGACCGTATTAAATGTTCATTAGGACAAGTTCCTCAGACACAAGCCGTAATAACCTGATAAATCAATGCATTTAAATTTATCATTGTTAATTAGTTTTCCAACCCATTAATATAAATTGCGAAAAAATGGTTAAATAAACCTAATGCAACTCACAACAACGAAAAATGCTCATAACCTATACTCACTCGTTGAATCGACTAAGTGCCCCGTAATGCTCGAACCACTCTCTCATTAGAAGGAGTTAATAATGAAAAAGATGATGATGTTTTTCAATTTGCTTCTCTTAATTTCGGGCTTTACCAGAGCCGAAGGACTATTTATATCCGTGATACCTAGCCGCGAATAAAGTCTGGAAAAATGAAGGGGACTCCCCATCAATGGAGGAAACAATTGCGGCAGCCTAAGTCTCTGAGTTGAAGTTATCCGGTATTTTTTGAGTTTTCACTTTTCTAGGTACATCGACTATCTGATATCCCATGGGTTCTAGCAGTCTATAGGGGGAAACCCAACCTTTGAAAACTTTTACCTAAGCACTTAACAGCATGGACAGGTTATGCTCATCTCAAATCATGACTAAATGGAATACCGTATCTAATAGTTAGCTATTAGTAGAAAAAACAACACAGATAGGGGAAAAGATAGCGGTATTAAGCAGCGCTGCTTAACCCGAGTTCAGGTTATCCTTCAAGGCGAAGATACCTTTACACAAGTATGCCCTTCCTGTCTTTAGCGGCTTATTTTTGGCACAAAAAAACCGACGCTAGGTCGGTTATAATATTTCAACTTTTAAAAAGTTGAAATGAGTATTAATGGTACCGGTGGACGGACTTGAACCGTCACTTCCGAAGAAATCGGATTTTGAATCCGACGTGTCTACCAATTCCACCACACCGGCTTCATTAATACTGTGACTTAACAAAAGTAGTACTAATACTGCTCCCCGTTAAGTTGGAGAGAATTATACTCAAGCGCCGCCTAATGGCAAGTACTTTACTTGAAGTTTATCACTGACCGCGCGAAATTCACTCAGAAGTCCTCTTGCAGGCTTTTTTAAATCCTGAATCCTCCTTCCTTTACATCACCTACATCACATCATAGTGCTCGAAAAAATGTGAGCATGTTAACAAAGTGTATTGATTCTATTTGCTCACTTCTGTTTAGGCTAAGCTGATTGATCCAGATCAATGGTTCAGACTACCAGCAAAGCTATATTGTTTGTCACTGAAGAAAAATAAAGAAAAAGGATTTAATAATGGCATTTTGGCTTGATCTCATGTTTGGTAACGCCATCGGCTTGCTGTCTATGATAGTCATTTTTAGCACCATTGGAATTGTAAGCTATATCCTATGGATGTTTGTTAAAAAGTCTGCAGAGCCTGAAAAATAAAATCAGCATAAAAAAGCCCTTACTCTTGTACAAGTAACAAGAAACACAAGGGCCAAATGTTTATCAGTGCGTAGCACGATATTACTCTTGAGAAGGGCTCTGTGGCATATCTTCTAAGGTCACCTTATCGACACGCTGCAAGCCCCGAGGCAGTTTAGCACCTCGCCGGCCTCTCTCGCCACGGTAATGCTCTAAGTCACTGGGTTTTAAAGTGAGCTTACGTTTACCCGCCCACAATGTGACTGGCGTATCCACAGGCACGAGCTGTAAATGGATCAGTAATTCTTCTCGGTTTTTCGCCCGCTCAGTGGGAATACCAATAATCTTATTCCCCTTACCTTTAGACAATTGAGGTAAAGCATCAAGGCCAAAGAGTAACATGCGTCCTTCATTCGTAATCGCCAGAATGGATTCATTACGTTCAACGCTGACTTTTTGCGGCACTAATACCTTCGCATTGCTTGGTAAAGTAAGTAAGGCTTTACCCGCTTTATTTCTTGAAATCATATCCTTATAATCGGCGATAAAACCATAACCCGCATCACTTGCCAGTAAGTAGCATTGCTCATCGTCACTGAGGAGCACATGTTGCGCACTCATACCCGGCGCCAAATTGAAGCGTGTCGTGATCGGTTCACCCTGAGAGCGCGCTGAAGGTAAACTGTGAGTGTCTGTCGTAAAAGCACGGCCACCAGAATCAATAAAAACGCTGGCCTGATTACTGCGCCCCGCCGCTGAACCTAAGAAGGCATCACCTGCTTTATAAGACAAGGTTGTACCATCAACATCATGCCCTTTAGCACAACGTACCCAACCCTTTTCAGATAACACCACTGTCACCGCTTCGACAGGGATCAATTCTTGTTCAGTGAGTGCTTTGGTTTCAGCCCTCACCACTAGAGGCGAGCGTCTATCATCACCATAAGCCTGCGCATCTTTTTGCAGTTCTTTTTTAATCAAGGTTTTCATGCGGCGATCTGAGCCCAATGTAAGCTGTAACTTATCGCGCTCAGCCTCAAGTTCACTTTGCTCGGCCTTGATTTTGACTTCTTCTAACTTTGCTAGATGACGTAATTTTAAATCTAAAATGGCATTAGCTTGCAGCTCACTGAGCGCAAACCGGCTCATTAATTCGATTTTCGGATCATCATGATGACGAATAATTTCAATCACTTCATCAATATTTAAAAAAGCAATCATCAATGCATCAAGGATGTGCAGCCGCGCTAAGATTTTATCTAATCGATGCTCTAATCGACGCTTAACAGTATTAAAACGGTATTCCAGCCACTCGGTTAAAATCTGTTTTAACCCTTTAACCTGTGGACGACCATTTAATCCTAAAATGTTTAAATTAACCCGATAGCTTTTTTGCAGATCCGTTGTCGCGAACAAATGGGCCATTAATTGCTCACAATCGACGCGATTAGAACGGGGGACAATCACTATGCGTACCGGATTTTCATGATCCGACTCATCACGTAAATCGGACACCATAGGCAATTTCTTTGCCTGCATTTGCCCGGCAATTTGCTCTAATAATTTGGCACCACTCACTTGATGCGGCAACGCAGTGATCACCACCTCACCCGACTCAACGCTATAGACTGCTCGCTGCTTAATGGAACCTTTTCCTGTTTCATACATTTTTTTAATGTCGGCGGCAGGGGTAATGATTTCCGCATCGGTAGGATAATCAGGCCCAGGTAGACATTCCATCAAGCGCTCTAAATCCGCCTTTGGATTATCTAACAATTCCACACAAGCAGACACTAGCTCTTTGACATTATGTGGTGGCACATCAGTCGCCATGCCCACAGCAATACCCGTAATACCATTCATTAAAATATGAGGTAAGCGCGCCGGTAACACTAAAGGCTCTTTCATGGTACCGTCAAAGTTGACTCCCCAATCAACCGTACCTTGACCTAGCTCACCGAGCAGCACTTCAGCACATTTTGAAAGCCTGGCTTCGGTATAACGCATCGCGGCAAACGATTTAGGATCATCCGGTGCCCCCCAGTTACCCTGTCCATCCACGAGCGGATAACGATAAGAAAAAGGTTGAGCCATTAATACCATGGCCTCATAACAAGCACTGTCACCATGAGGATGATATTTACCTAACACATCACCCACTGTACGGGCTGATTTTTTATGTTTCGATTGCGCCGTGATCCCTAATTCACTCATCGCATATATAATACGACGTTGCACGGGTTTGAGTCCGTCACCAATATGGGGCAATGCACGATCCATAATCACATACATCGAATAATTCAGATAAGCTTCTTCGGTAAAGCGGCGCAGTGGCATCTGCTCTACCCCATCAAGGCTTAAATCTATTGCATCACTCATCTATAAAATATCCTGTACTTGATGATCATTATTATTATAAAAGAGTCGATAAACTCGACCTTTAAAATCATCAGAAATAAACAAAGCACCATCAGGTGCCGTGATTAAAGAATAAGGTTGAGCTATCGGAAATTCACTGTCTAAAAAGCTCACCATGGTTTTCCGTTTAACCACCCGTTGAGACTCAAGCACCAATAACATGACTTGATAGCCCACTTTACTTGAACGATTCCAAGAGCCATTTTCAGCAACAAAGAGTTGATTTTGATACTGACTGGGAAATTGATGCCCACGATAAAAATGCAATCCCATTGGACCCACATGTGCCGGTAACTCATACACAGGTTCAGTCACTTTCAGGCCTTTAGGCTTAGTAAAAGCCGCTTCTTTTACCGCTTTACCATGAAAATATGGAAAACCATAATGGGCGCCCACTTGATCCACTCGATTAATCTCATCTGCTGGTAAATTATCACCGAGCCAATTTCGCCCTAAATCGGCAAACCACAATTGATTATCTTTAGACCAATCAAACCCTGTCACTCGACGGATCCCCTTTGCAATCACTTCACTGTCACCGGTGTCGATATTAATCGCTAACATCTGGCCTAAAGGTGGCTTAGCCTCACACACATTACAATCCACACCTAAACTGACATATAAACGTCCATCTGGGCCAAATTGCATGGCACGGCGACTTTTTATCACCTCAGCAGGGAGTTTCTTATACACTTCTTCGGGCCTAACACGTCGCCTAAGATTGTTTTCAATATCCCGATAACGTAAAATTTTTTTCTCACTCGCCACAAACAAATCGCCCTGATAAAAAGCAATTGCTTCCGGCATATTCAGGCCATGAGCCACCACATAGCGTTTATTGACACGACCACTGCCATTTGTGTCAACTAACGCATGAATAAGCCCACTTTTTCCTGTACCAATAAATAACGTACCTTTATCGCCTATGGCTAATTGTTTTGCATCCCCTAGATTAGAAGCATATAAGCTAATTGAAAATCCATCGGCCACTTTCACCTTTGATAAATCAACAGCATGGGACTGAACACTCCACGCATAAACCGTCAATAACCATAATCCAAACCATTGTTTTCTATGAATACGTATCATGATCATTACCCTAAGATTATTCCCTTAACCATTCATGTAACCAGAAGCTAAAACACTAAATTTGTGCTAAATCACCCTTAGTTTCGAGCCAAGCCTTACGATCATTAGAACGTTTTTTGGCAAGTAACATATCCATCAAAGCCATGGTATCTTCTGCATCATCAATGGTTAGCTGCACTAAACGACGCGTATTGGGATCCATTGTCGTTTCTCGCAATTGCAAAGGATTCATTTCCCCCAATCCTTTAAAGCGAGTCACTTGTACTTTCCCTTTGCGTTTTTCAGCAACCAGTCTATCGAGTATGCCTTCTTTTTCAGCTTCATCCAGTGCGTAAAACACCTCTTTACCGATATCGATTCGAAACAATGGGGGCATGGCAACATAAACATGACCTTGCTCGACCAACACTCGGTAATGTTTTAAAAACAAGGCACAAAGTAAAGTGGCAATGTGTAAACCATCGGAGTCAGCATCCGCTAAAATACAAATTTTACCATAACGAAGCTCTGAGATATTATCGCTGTCTGGATCGCATCCAATGGCCACTGAAATATCATGCACTTCACTGGATCCTAATACTTGAGAAGCGTCTACTTCCCAAGTATTAAGGATTTTACCTCTAAGGGGCATAATCGCTTGAAACTCACGATCTCTAGCTTGTTTAGCACTGCCACCTGCAGAATCCCCCTCCACTAAAAATAACTCACCTTTCATAGGATCTTGACCACTACAATCGGTCAATTTCCCAGGTAATGCCGGTCCTGAAGTCACTTTTTTACGGGCCACTTTTTTGGCCGCTTTCAGCCGCTTCAATGCATGATTAATGCACATATCAGCCAGCGCTAAGGCCTGTTCAGTATGAGTATTTAGCCACAAACTAAAAGCATCCCGAACCACACCAGACACAAAGGCGGCACACTGGCGGCTAGACAATTTCTCTTTGGTTTGTCCTGCAAATTGCGGATCTTGTATTTTCACCGATAGAATAAAGGAACTGCGATCCCATATATCTTCAGGGCTCAGCTTTAAACCTCGAGGAATGAGATTGCGAAATTCACAAAACTCCCGCATAGACTCTAACAAGCCTTGTCTAAAGCCATTGACATGGGTTCCACCTAACACGGTTGGGATCAAGTTAACATAACTTTCGTTAAGGTAATCTCCCCCCTCAGGTAACCAAGTAATCGCCCAATCTGCCGCCTCTAAATTACCTTTAAAACTCCCTACAAAAGGGGCTTGGGGTAACATTACCGCCCCTTTTACCGTGGCTTTTAGATAATCTTCCAAACCACTTTCAAAACACCACTCTTCGGTTTCATTGGTTTGTTTATTCACAAACTTTATCTTTAAACCTGGGCACAGTACTGCTTTTGCGCGCAATAAATAAATCAATTTAGAAATAGAAAAATTTTCTGAATCAAAATAACTTGGATCAGGCCAAAAATGCACTCGAGTTCCCGTATTACGACGGCCACAAGTCCCTGTAATCGTTAATGGCTCCACTTTATCGCCGTGTTCAAACGCCATGTCATGAACTTGAGCATTACGTCTTACCGTGATTTCGACTCGACTCGAAAGGGCATTAACAACCGAGATCCCTACACCATGAAGCCCACCCGAGAATTGATAATTCTTGTTGGAGAATTTCCCCCCAGCATGTAACTTAGTCAAAATTAATTCAACGCCAGGGATCCCCTCCTCTGGGTGAATATCCACAGGCATGCCTCGGCCATCATCAATCACTTCAAGGGAATTATCTTTATGTAAAATAACCTCGATTTTACTGGCATGACCTGCAAGTGCTTCATCCACACTGTTATCGATCACTTCTTGACCTAAATGATTCGGGCGAGTGGTATCGGTATACATACCGGGCCGGCGTTTTACAGGTTCAAGTCCATTTAGCACTTCAATGGCATCAGAGGTATATTGATTAGTCATGGCAAACTTAATTCTTATAATATTAGGGCTTAATTGCCCTTAGAGTTTAATGGTCTAGCTGCAAAAAGTCACAAATCGATGTCAGCTGCTTATCATATCCGATAAAACTATGATTTCCGCCGGGCTGAATAAGTAATTGGCAACAATGATATTTTTTTACTGCAAGAGTATAGTCCAGCACTTCATCACCGGTTTGTAACAGCACTAAAAAACGATCAGGATGCAAAATAACAGGCGTATTATAGGCCATAAGCTGGGTTTTATGCTCAGGTTTAATCTGGTATGTTTCATTCGTATAAGGATTATATTGCTCGCCGATTAGCGCATCAAACAACACATCAGGATCCACAGCGGGATTAATCAATACCGCTTGTCCACCATGATGTTCAGCAAGATAACTCGCTAAATATCCCCCTAGTGACGAACCAATATAATGTAATTTCTGCCCTTCTTTTTTAGCCTTTTCAACAATACTCTCAAGTAAGCTGATGGCTGCTTGAATATCACTGGGCAACTGAGGCTGACAAAATGTCACATCAGGGTAATATTGGGCCATAAATTGCGCCGTCATCACAGCTTTGTCGGATAACGGAGAACTATTAAAACCATGAATATAGAGCAGCATACATCCCCATGCTGCGGTTACGACTCACCTTTCATCAAATTCATCGCTTCAATCTTGAGAAAAGGATTAATAACCGCCAGCGTCCTTGTCAGGCGAAAAGTGTTCACCTGGCACACGATACACATTAGTAAGAATGCTACCATCTGCATTGAGATCCAGCAAACGATAACCCGGCTGGAGCGCATCTAATGCGAAATAATCTGATTTAGGCTTAAATTGAATACAAGTCGAAGGGGTAGCCATTAACTTTATGTTACCAAATTGGCCGTGATATGTTTCTTCTATGGTTTGATGAACATGACCCCAGAGCAACCCTTTGACTTGAGGAAAACGGCCTACATGCGCTAAAAATGCATCACCATTTTTCATCCAATGATTATCGAGCCACAAACACCCCACCAAAATCGGATTATGATGCATAGCAAGTAACACATGTTTGTCTGGCGCCGCTTCTATCGCTTGCTCAATAAATTCACACTCAGATTCAGACATCTCGCCACCAGGAGAGCCTTTAATCGTTGAATTGAGCATCAAAATTTGCCAATGACCAATATCAATACATCTATGACCATGCACTCTCTCACCTTGCATGTGTAAATTCATTAACCGTAAGTCATCATGATTACCCGGTAAGTAATGGCAAGGTAATCCCACAGGTTGAATCGCTTGAATAAAGTTATGATAGGACTTATCTGTATAATCTTGACTAATATCCCCAGTCACTAGCATTAAATCGGCTAGATACGCAGTGGCAAGTAAAGTATTTAACACGGCTTCTAAACTGTGCGCAGTATTCACTCCCAGTAATTGTGCATCAGGATCGGCAAATAAGTGAGGATCGGTGATCTGTACCAATCTCACAGCTTGACTGTTTGCAACGGAATAAGAGATCGCCTCTTTCAACACAATTGATTACCTAGCTGATAATTAACAGACGGTTTTCACTAAACCGCCTATTTTCAATAATTCCTCTAGAAAAGCATTAACACGATACTTTTCATCTTCGTGATGCATTTCAACATTAGGGTAATCATACACTGGGCGTAATTGAGAAATCTGTTGACTAGTTAACACTTCTGCTAATTGAGCATCATGAAAAATGCGAACAGAGACATAAGGAGTAGATAATAAGTTAACGGGCTTTGCTTGTGTACAACGAATCGAAACAGGCTCTTTTAAATTAACATCTCTAGATATATTAATAACTTGAGTATAAGGTGTATCTTCTGATATGTGCACATTTAAACAACCAAATTCCCCAACAACTTGCCAGTGGTGTCCTTTTGACAAGCTACTGGGTAACCAACGCAAAATATTGACATAGTTACGCCCACATAAAGCAAGAAATCGGCTTATGTTTGGCTGATATTTTGTTTTCTTCGCAGATCTAAATTGTGTCACTTTCTGTTACGACCTCTAAAGCACTATAATTCATCATTAACCACTGTAAACCTATAATCGTTGGTGCACTGACAATTTCACCTGATATCACTTTATTATACGCATTAATTCGGCTTATCACATGAACACGTATATCTTCGTGTTCACTCGCCAGTCCGTGTATACCACCCGCTTTTGATGCATCCACGATAGCAAGATAAAGTTCAACTCGCTCACTGCACCCACCAGGGCTGGGATAAAAATGATTAATTTTATTCAGTTGTATTGCATCAAGCCCCGTTTCTTCCAGCAACTCTCGTCTAGCCACTTCCTCAGGCAATTCATTTAACTCTATCATACCTGCAGCCAGCTCTAACAGCCAAGGCGATTGCACTGTTGATTCATGCATATGGGTTAAAATAGGTACTCTAATTTGTTCCACTAATATCACCTGATCACAACTGGGGTCATAAGCTAACACAACAACAGCATTGCCTCTTTCAAACACCTCTCGCTTCACCTCAGCGCTCCATCCGCCAGAAAAAAGTTTATGTTTAAAAGTCAACTCATCAACGTGAAAAAAACCGTGATAATTGACTTTTTTATTCATCAATTTGACATCAGCCAAATTAAACGTTTCTTTTAATGTCATATTCTGCATCCTCAGATTCAATTAGAATTATTACTCACCTACTACTTTCATTCTAACTAAATAGAAAGAATACAAAAAATAGTTATTTTGAAAAAAACTGTTACACTTGCTAGTTGACTTAGAAAGTGGATTTTTTTTAAAATCTAAACACAAGTTAATCTGACATTAACTTGAGAAGCGTCGGGAAACGCAATCGTCTAACTCTAATTAACGCATGGCTACACATAATTAAAGCCTTTCCTCTGGAAGCGTTTTTCCTAACAAGGACATAAAATGAAATTTAAGATCCGTTCTCTCTGCATCGCGTTATCGCTTGCAGCATCAGCCAACACCGTTCAGGCGACCGACCTTTTACAAGTTTATGAGCAAGCATTAACCAACGATCCCGCGACCTTGCAAGCGAAAGCACAGCGCAACTCCTTATATGAAGAAATTGAACAATCCCGCGCTTCTCTATTACCCACAATTAGTGGCAGTGTGAGTTATACAGAAACTTGGAATGATCTTCCAAGCAATTTTTCATCAGCAGGCGGTCAAAGCTCTGTTGGACTAAGCTTATCACAGACTTTATACGATAATAGTTTATGGTCCAGTTTAACCATTGCAGAAAAAAGCGCCACTCAAGCCGATGCCACCTATGCAGCTGCCCTACAAGATTTAATTATTCGTGTCAGCACGGCCTATTTTAATGTCTTAAGCGCTCAAGATGATTATGAATTTCAAGGGGCAGAGAGACGCGCTTATGAGCGCCAATTAGCTCAAACAAAACAACGTTTTGCCGTAGGTTTGTCGGCCATTACCGACGTGCATTCGGCGCAGGCCCAATATGATTTAGCCACGGCTACCGAAATTACCGCCAAAAATACTCTGATCAATAACTATGAATCATTGCGCGCCATTACTGGCGTGGATTATAAAAACATTGATATTCTCGATACCAGTCGTTTCTCTGCCACGGCAGTCTCTCCCACCAATGTTAAAGATTGGGTAAAAACATCAGAAGAGCAAAGCCTTTCATTATTGTCCGATAAAATCGGCAAAGATATTGCGGAAGAGACTATTTCTTTCTATAAATCAGGTCATTTACCTACGTTAAGCTTAGATGCCTCTGGAGCCCGAACCGACTCAAATTCCAACAGTTCTATCTATGGTGGAAAGCAACATAACGGCTCACTTGCCGTGACATTAGACGTACCTATCTTCTCTGGCTTCAGCGTGAATTCTCAAGTTCGTCAGGCACAATATGATTACGTTAATGCCAGCGAAGTGCTAGAAGAAACCCATCGCAGTGTGGTCCAAAATGTTCGCAGTTACTTTAATAATGTAAACGCGTCAATCAGCTCCATCCGCGCTTATGAGCAATCGGTAATTTCATCACAAAGTGCACTCGAAGCCACGCAAGCCGGTTTTGAAGTAGGCACGCGTACCATTGTTGATGTGCTTAACAGTACGAGTACACTTTATAGCTCTAAAAGCGAACTCTCAACGGCGCGTTATAATTACATCAATTCTGTTCTAGCGCTTAAACAAGCTGCAGGAACCTTAAATGAACAAGATCTCGCGTTAATCAACCGTGGATTAACTACGCCACCTAAAAACACCACAACGCAATAAAACACCCATTAGGCTAAATAAAAAAACCGCGATATTCGCGGTTTTTTTATACCTACTCGATAAAAATTAAAAAGCCGCTTCCATTAAAAGACCACTTCGACACCCGCAAAGTAACCACTAGACTTAAGATCAGTCGTCACATCAGAAAAATCATTTACATCAAACATAAATTCGCGATAACCCACACGCAAATTATAATCCAGTGCCAAGCCTTCTATTTTCCAGCCCAAACCCAGTGAGTAATCATAAACATTGGATTCATTGGCACCGACCATAACATTAGTAAAACCGTATAATCCTATGCCTGGTACGCTTGCCATCGCATCCACATAGCCCATCACAATCCCACTGTTCACATTCGTTTTAGAGCTTGAACTGGTATCGCTGACTTTAATAGAACCATGCATTTTCTTGTAAGCACCACCGACATCCAATGAAACAATATCGTTGTCCAGTAATTCATAATACAGAATAAAGTCCGTATTACTTAAATCCGTTCGCGTATTTGCCGCACCAGTATAGCTGACTCCATTAAAGGTAAAGTTCGCAGCAGAGGTACTACCATCACTCACAAGACGATTTTCACGGATTTTAATATTAGGAATAATAGGAACGGGATGTTCAAAAGCAAACCAAATGCTGCCTTGAGAGCCATCACTATAATTAAACCCTTGTTGTGAACTTCCATTACTGCCTAAGGTACCACTTGTATCAGCTCTCCAGTAATCCGCTCCGGCTTTAAAACCAAGCAAAGTTGATGCTTGAGCACTTGATCCGATAAAACCACTGAATAATGCACACGCTAATAACGTTTTTTTCATAGTTAACCTTGAGTTAATAAATTAGTAAGATCAATAACGGCCGCATTGGCACGAGAAATATAATTAGCCATCACTAAAGAATGATTGGCCATCAAACCAAAACCCGAACCATTGAGCACAATCGGACTCCAAACCGTTTGCTGTGTTTCTTCTAATTCACGAATGATCTGCCGTAAACTGACTCTGGCATTTTTCTTTTCAAGCACATCCGCAAAATCGATTTCCACCGCTTTCATAAAATTGAGTAAAGCCCAACTCGCTCCTCGAGTTTCATAAAAAACATCATCAATTTTCCACCAGCTGGTTTTCACCATCTCGATATTGGCATTGGGTGTAGACTGCTTAGCGGTTAAGTCACCGGCTAAATCGGTATTTAACCTTTCTTGACCGACACTGGCAGACAAACGCTGAGATAAACTGCCTAAACGCTTCTGGACCTCTTTTAGCCATTCATTCAGGTTATCTGCACGAGCAAAAAATTGCGCATTGGGGGAATTCGGATCGGCTAATCTGGCTCGATAAAGTTTTAACAATTTCACTGATTGTTTATATTCACCTTCAGCACTAGGGACTAACCAACTCGTATGCTCAATATTCAATTTTGACTGTGCCGCTAACAAATCTTTATCTGCTGCTGATTGAGATTGTGAACGGCTAAATTCCTTACGCATAACCAAAGCTAAATCACGTGCTTGCTCTAACGCACCAAACTCAAATGCAGGCATATTATCCATAAAAACAGAAGGTGGCATCACATCATTTGATAACCAGCCTCCCGATTTATTCAATAATGTATCCATTGTCATGATTAATGCTGATGTGGTGGTATAACCAACAACCTCACGCTCACTCGCCGTAGTATAAGTATCAGGGTTAAGCACTGGAGGTTCGATACTCCACCAAACACTCACAAAATAACCAATAATAATTAAGCCACTCACTAAGGCTATGAGCTTCTTCCATGTCAATTTCATCAAATAAAACTCCCGTTAATGGTGAGAATGTGCAGCCGTTGCACTATGTTGTTGTTTTTTTACGGGTAAGCTCACTGGCAATGTTTCACCATTATCAAACAATAAAACTAAATCGACTGTATTACCCACTTCTAAAGTACGATTTAAACCAATGAGCATAATATGATTTCCTGTTTCTACTAGCGTCAACTCACCATTGTTTGGTACCGTAAACTTAGCAGCTTGGCGCATTTTGATCATGCCGTTCTCTTCAATCAAACGATGCAATTGGGCCTCTTCTGCCACATTTGTTTGAACGGACACTAAATCAATCTCCTCCCCTTGATTACTTAAACTCAAATAAGCCGCTGAATTGGGGACGCTCGCTGGCATAGCTCTCACATATCCTGTTAACAATTCGACTTTTGCCGAAACAGAAAAGGATACACTAAACAGAACAACGAAATTAAACAAGTGTTTGAATATTGGCTTCAATGTCTTAAACTCCATTTAAACTTATATTTATAATAATGTCATAAAGGAAATCACGTATGAGCAAAATCCAGGTTAAAGATGTTAATGGTGTGCGCATTTTGATACTTAATCGACCAGAAAAGCGTAATGCAATTGACCTAGAGATGTATACGCAATTAACAGAATACCTCATTCAAGGTAACTCAGACAATGATATTCGCGCCTTTATGATCCAAGGGCAAGCTGATTGTTTTACAGCAGGAAATGATCTAACAGACTTTCTAAAACACACTAATATTGATCCCCAACATCCCGCTTTTCGCTTTCTGTTTACATTACTGGATATCACCAAACCCGTAGTTGCTGCTGTTGCAGGCGCAGCTGTGGGTATTGGCACTACATTGTTGCTACATTGTGATTTAGTGTACGCTGACAAAAGCGCAAAATTTCAATTACCCTTTGTTCACTTAGCGCTAGTACCAGAAGCCGCATCCAGCTTACTCTTAGCTCAAACCGTCGGTCCACAAAAAGCCGCAGAGCTATTATTATTAGGTGAAAGCTTTGATGCAGATACGGCTAATAATTTAAACATTATCAATGAAGTTTTACCATCAGACAATTTGTTTAATTTTGCCTTTAATCAAGCCACTAAATTAGCTTCAATGCCACCTCAGGCATTACAAGCCAGTCGCCGTTTAATGCGAGGAAATACTGACGCTATCCGCACACAAATGCATGCCGAGCTGGAAGAGTTTAGTACTCGCCTAAAAAGTGATGAGGCCAAAACACGCTTTCATGCTTTTTTAAACAAAAAAAATAAACAAACATAACACAGTGTCGAGGAAGCAAGTTCATGTGTCACTGCTAGCAACTCTGCTTCCCTAGAATTGAATTTATTTCATTCATATTTTGACAATATCCATGCAAGCACAAAGTAAGTCAGTAAACCAAATACTGGATTGATAATAATAAAGATACTACTCACAATACGGCTCCAAAAAAGCGACCAACCAAATCGTGATGATATTCTTGCTATCACGCCACAAAAAATATAATCACTATCTGATGATTTAACAGTACTTGAACGCATATGAACCTCCTTCGCTGGTTAATGTAAACGTTAAATATGCAAATTACTCCGCCGCATTAAAATAATGAATAATCACGGCAAAAAACGCTAAACTCGCTATGGGTGTTAATAATATGATTAAAGTCACGTACAAGAAGCTCATTCTTGCTCCCACATTTGACTTTTCGTATTTTCAACTGCAGTTTTAGAAGCTGAGTCGAATGCTGCATCTAACTCATGCTCAAATAACATTTCAGCCATTTGCAATTGGATTAAAAGCGATAATTCTGATTTAAGCGAGTCGACAGCCTCATCCATTTGCGTTGTCATACTGTTTTCAATATGACGGGATAAGTCTATATCGAATAGCGAGTCAGCATGAGCCGATACCGTTAACCCCGTTAGTAAAACAAATGACACTAAACCTTTTTTAGCTGTATTGGTAATATTTGTTAAAGTAAACATGATGGCCTTCCTTCTCCAGTTTAAACAACTCAATTTAATGAACAATCACAATTTACTTAACTATAGCAATCAACATGCCAAAGATTATAATCGCATGATTTTATTGAGTTATATAAATATTAAGGAAAGGGAAGCTCTGATTTGAATATTCAATACATAAGAAGGTTTTGCAAAATTAACCAACATATGGTCAATTTTGCAAAATAAAAGCTGTTACGACACTTGCTCCATTTTTTCTCTTGCCTGTAAAACCACTTCAACACCGGCACCACTTCTGTGCGCATTTTCACTTAAATGACGTCGCCAAACCCGCGACCCCTTCTCTCCCTGATAGAGTCCTATAATATGCCGAGTAATATGGTTGAGCTTACCCCCTTCACTGACATGTTTTTCGATATAAGGTAACAGAGCATTCAATACGTGATCTCGGCTCAGTATTACCTTGTTCAATCCACATAATTGTTGATCGACCTCAGCGAGAATATAAGGATTTTGGTAGGCTTCTCGCCCTATCATCACACCGTTTAAGGTTTCTAAATGTTCCTTCGCATCAGCTAATGTTTTTATCCCCCCATTAATACTCAGGTTTAGCTGCGGATAATCTTGCTTTAATTGATGCACTCGAGAATAATCTAACGGTGGTATTTCTCTATTTTCCTTTGGACTTAAGCCATTAAGCCAAGCTTTTCGGGCATGAATAATAAAAGTATCACATCCCGCTTCCTTCACAGTTTCAACAAACTCAGTTAAAAAAGCATAACTGTCTTGTTCATCAATGCCGATGCGTGTTTTCACCGTAATAGGAATGTCGGCCACTTGTTTCATACTTGACACACACTCAGCAACCAACTTAGGTTCACTCATTAAACACGCGCCAAACCGACCATTTTGCACTCGATCGGATGGGCAACCCACATTAAGATTAACTTCATCATAGCCTCGGTTATAGGCCTCTTTAGCACAAACGGCTAATGCTTGAGGATCTGATCCCCCTAATTGCAAAGCAAGTGGGTGCTCTTCTTCGTTATAGGCAAGGTAATCGCCTTTCCCATGAATAATAGCGCCCGTCGTGACCATTTCGGTATACAAAAGGGCTTTAGAAGACATTAACCGAGCAAAATAACGATAATGTCGATCAGTCCAATCCAACATAGGCGCAATGGAAAGCGTCCTATCAATAATTTTTTCTTTACTTTTCATCACTTACCTTAAAAATACTACTCTTTACTTTTAGCCTAAACTTCCTGTAAGTGCTTGTAAATTCCTCTGACTTCGATATAGAGTACCCCATATGTACCCCATTTCGGGTGGGATTGATCAATAGCTTAGGAAACATCATGGCATCTTATTCTATCGAAAATCGCAAAAAAGCAGATGGAACGTTTAGCTACCGTTGCGGCGTCAAAGTTAACAATCTGACGAGATTATACAGGCTGGTAAGTCAACATGGAAACCATCATCAAAAATCAATCAACCAATAAAGGCGGGGCACTCAAAGCAACGACAAATTTAAATCCTGACTCATTCAATGCATACCTATTCAGAGAGCGAATACTCAACCTTCTTTTTGCCTATCTCCTTTATCAATAATGAAATAAAAGTCTGCACATTTGTCCCCATTAAATAAAGCATGATTACAAAATTAAAAAAATGAAAACACCAGTAAGGCAATATTCTGCTTTATATCAGTAGAAAGAACCTTATTTAGTTGAATTCGTTATAATCATTAGCCATTACGCTCTTATACCCGTGATACTTGAAGATGCCTGTTTTCAGAGCTTGTAAAAGTGCCTAATTCAAGGCGTATTACTGCAAGAATGCTTATTGCCTTTTAAGGTGATACAACGCAGAAGTAGGTGATTTTACAGACTCCCAAAGGGCTGGTTTAAAAGCCTTTTATACTGCGTTATTGAACATCAGCTTAGAATGACTAGGCACGCTGTTCAAAGCCTTGCCTAAAAGGCTTTTAATTCCAGCTGAATCCTGCATCTTCAAGTATCACGGGTATAAGTCTAAGTCAGAAATTTATTGAAGGAATATCATTCTCAACTGACTCAGGGAAGACAACTAAAGCATGTATACCCATACTCAATATCAATGTAAGAAAAGTGACATATTTCACATTTTTATGATTATGACTATTGCGTTAATTATTTGTAGACACTATGTTGCTATAAATTAAGTTTTAATATTCATTTGTATATTTTGTATCAAGAAAAGCCATTTGGTATCAATTTTCAACCGACTAACGAATAGATACCACAGACAAAGGCATATTGAGTCGCATTGGGATTAAACAATATCGCTTTTGCCACCTTGACTAAAGATGCTCATCATTCATTTGATTTAGGGCAGCCGTTTTAAGGGCCAATTTACACAGGAGAAAAACATGTTGCGTTCGGCTCACCTTTGCATCCTCTTAACCAGCCTAACCTTAATGGTCATTCTCTCTTTTCTCTTTTTAGAACAAAATACAACAGAAATCATTTCAAATACTTTCCTAAAATTACAGCAAGAGAGCCAACAAACTTATTTATCAGCCATCTTTTTAATCTTGATATTAAGTATTAATGTCATCTTACCCGTCCCCGATAACTTAGCATCCGTTTTTGCAACGAGTCACTTTAATCACTTTTTAGCCCCAATGATAATATGCATAGGTCTCACCATCAGTTCTATGGTTGGATATTGGCTCGGTAGCACACTGCATAAAATCACTTCCCAACACAAATCCAACTACCCGATGACTGATAAAACAAAGAAAAGTGCTCATAGTGCATCAATCATAATGCTAATATTGTTTCGTGCTATCCCTGTCCTAGCTGAAATATCCGTCATTACCGCAGGGATCATACGCCTTCCTTTTAAACAATTTATTTGGCTCATCATTTTAAGTAATATAGGGTTAGCATTCGCCTACAATCAATTAGGTGTTTTAGCCTCAAGTAGCCATTCCATTTTATTCTTAATCATTGCCAGTACTCTTTTGCCAAGCAGCATCATTGCCATACGAGTCTGCCACGCATTCATCACACACTTATTAGCCCATAAAGAACAACACATCAATAGAAGGACGAAGGCAGTCCTTACTACACAGAAAAGTGCCCCTATTTCGGCTTCACACTCTCTCTCCCCTCATGTCCCTGTATTTGTTGTTAATCATTTATGGTCAACCGTGCCCAATCAACCTTCTCCTTTGCTCACTTTTTTGAATGCTCAGCAAAGCCACTCTCATTTTTGTTGTGTTTTAGATCAAAATATCCTTAAAAAACATGTTCGCTTATCGGAAGATATCCAACATTTTTTCAACCTATATTCTCACCTAAACCTAATCGCCCCCCCCATCGTGACCAAGGTGGATCCTGTTAAAACAATCAAAGCATTACTTCCCTTTTTACTCACAAAAGATGTCAGTGAAAAAACCCTATTTATTGCCGTTGGTGCAGAAGGCTTATTTAATGCACTCCGCTTAACACTCAATCAATATAATCTCACATCGCCAACTATCTATATCCCTTCAAGCTTATCGACACAAGCCTATACTAGCATCATAGAACACCCTGCCTTCACCAAAAGTGTGTCAGAAAAAACCAGCAAGCCTGCCTCAGCGCCATGGGCTATTTTTAATGACTTTAGTTTACTCGCGCCAGTCCAAAAACAGGATCAACTACGAGGACTGATATTAATCATCAAAATAGCATTACTAAAAGATGCACAATTCTTTAACTGGATTGAAATTAATATCAAGCCACTACTTGCATCTGAAGCAAAAGAAACCCAATATGCCATTTCGCGTTGCACGCAATTAATCCTTCAACACATCAAGAGTTCATCACATTTTTATCATCAAGAGAATGTCAGTCAACTTGAATATGGACAGTGGAGCCTTCAAGCCATATCAAATAAGCTTGCACTACCATTAGAGCATGCTGAAGTTATCGCAACAGGGATCCTATTAGATGCCTATTATTCAAGCCAAATAGGCTTACTCAGTCAGGATAACACCTTAAGGGTCGTTAAATTATTCAGCAAAATAGGGCTCATTTCATGGCATACAGAGCTGGCAGATGAACAACAATGCCAGCACTTCTTAGGTCCCTCCAACCTTGAATCTCTATCGAGTTTATCCATTCCTTTATTAACTACAATCGGATACAGTAAAACAGTGCAAGGCATAGAACTACATCAAATGAAAAAAGCATTTAACACTTTAACCATGCATGAATCTATAATAAAACCAACACCTACAAAGGAAGCTTTTGTCGCATGAAGACATTATGGAGGAGGGAGTAAATAGCTTTCTTTATAAAAATAAAGAGACCCTATACAGTACAGAGTCTCATAATAAATAAATCCTATTATTTGAAAATGAAGTCGAATAATCATAGTTAAATGAACAACAATGCAAGGAGCTACGATGGTTTCATCAAATAAAAAAGCAATTAAACAATTAACACAACAACTCACTGAAACATTAAATACTGAGCAAACTCATTGGTTTTATGACGTAATAGGTCAAATACAAGCCACTCTACCGAATAATACACCAATACAACTGGCAAAATTATGGAGTGAGGCGAGTAATAAAACATCCCATTACCTCGACAATACCATCATAAAATATAAAACGACCTGCTGGGAGTGTGATCATTTGGCTCGCTTTTTATTGTTTACACATACATTATCTTGCTGCCACGAGCTCCAAAGAAAAGAATTATGTGAGTTATGTTTTCATTTTGCGGATGATGCAGAAGCCATATCAATTGTAAAAGGTTTAGATCTTGCCGATACTGAAGGAAAGTTAGTCCAACAATTTATCCAATTAAGTCATACAAACTACCCACCTTTATTTTCGGCCATCGCACTCAATCACCCTTGGCCAGCCACCCACTTTGATACCGAAGAGTTTAACCAACTCGTTCTAAAAACCTTATTCCTTGATTTAGATGCCTCTGAAATTATCGATCTCAAAAAACGACAGAATCCAGCATTATCAATCTTAGCAGCCGACTTATTACGTGAACGTTTATTAAGCAAGCGCCAGCCACCACAAGCCATTTTAGCGGTGATAAACCCCAAGCATCTTAATGTCAACGATAAGACCTTAATCAATCGTTTTTGTTTAGAAGGGATTCCAGCGTAAAAATACTAGCCAAATAAAATCATACCGCAATCAGGCTAACGCATATCATTATATATGCCAAGTTCGTTCAATCATTGAATGAGATTAAGGATAATCTGAGCCGATTGAGGTCCACAAGCTAAATCACTGGGCATTTTTCTATTCCAAAATACCCGTTTATCAATATCACTTTCACAATATCGGTTTAATCCTTTTTTTGATTATATTGCCCTGCTAAATGTCGCTACAGAAGCTAAAATAAAAAACAAGTGTATAAGATTGTCAATTGACTGTGCAACCCACTCTTGATCACGTTGAAAGAAGGAAGCAATAATGTCCCCATTTCACCTACTCACTTGTCTTCACCGCTTTGTGCTAAAAGCAAGTTTTTCACTATTATCTTGTCTCATGATTTTCAGTACAAACACTCAGGCAAATTCACTTTCAAACAAGCATAAAGCCAGTACCAATAAACCCTCTAATAATTATGAAACCTACGGGGTACATAATAATTTAGGCTGTGACAAAGACAATGCATATTGCCTCGCTCCTCGTTCTAGAAATGCCCCAAGTAATCCCATTCTTCCACTAGAATGGATCAGTGATTGGGTCATGTTCAGAGTGACAAAAAACTACAAAGATAATCCTCCCCCCTACACTAATCCTCCTTCAACATTAGAACCTGAAGATTACAGCGTTTCCTATGGCACCACTTTCTATGACGCCAACTATCTGCCTCTGCATGGTGACGGTACAGGCGCAATGATGGTACATTACGATAAATACTGCCTGCCTATTTTTCCCATTGAAAATAATAATTACACATGCAGTTTCATATCATTAGGCAACAAAAGCTATTTTCTTACCTACCAACATAATAGACCTAAACACATGCCAGCTTGTTGCTTGTTCTCCTCAAATCATCACGCAATGCGTCCCGATTTTGTCAAACACCTAAACTATGATTTTTTACGCAGCAAACAACTTAATCATTCTATTTTAGCGTATTCAAGAGAACAATTAACCCTGCATGGACAAGTACTTTTTGGCTTTGCTTTTCACAAGGCTGTGTCACCAGATGCTTTTAACACTCCAGGGTATCAACACCCACATTCTTACTTTTTCTCGGGCGATTTTAACACAGCTAACGCCCCCATAGTCAGTCAAAACTACACCAGTTTTCGAGCTGAAAAGCCCGATCCTGAGCAGACATGGGAACGTATATCGAGAATGTGCCCAGCAACACCAAAACCCTGTCAGCTTTTTAATTATTCAAGTTTACTGAAAACAGATAAAAATAAATTAAAAATATTGCCTGCTGGATCGGGCTGGGACAAGATTAAATCCGAAAAAAATTGATAACAGTACCTAAACTTGAATATGAAAATAAATATCATCATTCAGTGACTTTCCTGTTCAAAAAAAGCACTGTTCGACATTGTATTTTCATTATAAAGTCGCACATTAATTGAGCCATAACATAGATAAAATGATACATCCCCCCTTTCTTAAAAAGACTATTAAAAAGGATATATTATGAATAAAATTATTGTTTATTTAGCGCTTGCCATTATTATTGTTTGTGTACTATCACTGATCTTTTCACCCCAGCATTCAACACAAACAAGCTCAATTTCCCCCTGTCACTTCCCCAATTACGCCCCTTCCCCAAAGGGAACGATAACCGATTTCAATCAATACAGTTGGCGACAATTTATCGCACTGAATTGGCCCTCACAAACACAGCACAAAGGAAAACCTGATTGCAGCTTATCTCTTAATGATAAGCAACAAAGTGTCTGGCAAAGCTTTAAAAACATCAATGAACTTTTTAATAATGCCCAAAAGTTCCCACCTCTTTGGAACAAAAAACAACAGCAAGCACCTTTGTCTCAATTAACCAAAGTCACAAGCCAAGCAACCAACCTGTCTACCTTACAACAGATAGGCGGTTGGCTCATTGATCAACAAGGTAACCCTACCTATTACGAAATATTAATCAATCAAACATCATTCGATTATATCGTAAAAAATAAACTCTATGATTACAGCCAACTCAAAAACAAACAGATGCTCCGCTTCCCTCACTCGTCCACGCACATTAAAGCAAGTTGGCGGTTGTTAACCCCCATGAAAGATGACTTAAGTCGCTATATAACTAAACAGGCCAAAGTACAAGTGTTTGACTCTTTTGGACAAGCAACCAATGAAATTAAACATGCAACACTTGGGCTTGTCGGGCTACACATAGCCACAAAGGCGGCAGGGTACCCTCAATGGATTTGGTCGACATTTGAGCACAATGATAATGTACCAATACAAATAATGGAAAATAATACTATTGTCAACCAGCCAAAATCCGATATTGATTATCATTATTACAATGCTAATTCTCCTTCCAGTGACGTCAATCAATCGCCTTGTCTATGGATTGAAAAGCCCTCTTTTGATCCCCTAACCCTCCCCCTTACCTCAATGAACGTCCCAGTCATTTGCCAAGCCAAAAAAAACATTAATTTTAACACTCCAACACCATTGGATCGTGTCATCCCTATCAATGAAATGACAAAAGAAGTCAATCAATACCAACAAAAAAATATTCCCGTCAAGCAAACGGCATTAGCAAACTACCAACTGATTGCCACCCAATACCCAACTGAACCGAACAATGCCAGCGATCCACTTGGAAAACCGACACCGACGCTAGTGGCCAACACCACAATGGAAAGTTATATACAAGACACAAGCAGCTGCATTGATTGCCACTCTCAGGCAACCCTCCCCAGTACGCAGGTCCATTCAGATCACAGCTATTTATTTTTATCCCTCCCTTCATCACCCACGCCACATCAATAAACGCCTCCCCTCAAAAAATCTACCTTCTATTCGAACATTAGTTTTCTTCCTCAAAAAATGTTAATATATTGATAGTATTTAATTTTAATAAAAAATTAGAATACAATCATATCAAGGAGTCAGATTTTGATTGAAGCAATAATATCCTTAATCACCACAACAGCCTTATTACTCGGGTCGCCAGGTCCAGCACCACTTGCGTTAGCTGCAACAGGCGCGACACATGGCATTAAGAAAGGAACCCCCTTTTTAATCGGCATCTTGCTCGGCTTATCTGTAGCCATTATCGGAGCTACATTTGGACTCGCCACGCTTTTCTCTTACTGGCCTAAACTACAATTCGGCATGCAATTACTCGGCGCCCTCTACCTTGCTTATATTGCCTTTAAAATTGCTACTGCTCCTATCACTTCAACGCTTCATACCACAGAGGATTCGACGCCTTTATTAAGTGATGGATTTATTTTAAATCTGCTCAACCCAAAAGCTTATGCGGCATTTTTGGCTATTTTCTCCCAGTTTATTCTTCCCTTCTCCAACGAAACTCATTCTTATATCGCCACAGGCATAGTCTGTTTAATCGTCGCAGCTGTTGTCGATACATTATGGTTATGTTTCGGAGGACTATTGCGCCCTCTTTTTAGTCATCCTCTCCAAGCAAGGGTATTAAGGGTAACCTTTTCTACTCTCATGATGCTTGCCGTCGTTTGGACCTTTATACCGAGTTTAGAATGGTAGAGCCAAATACTACCCACATCATTTTATTGACATATTTAATCTTAATATCGCCTTTATCAAGTAATGCATGTTTAATTAAAAATATGGTCTAATACTTAATACTTCATTTTCTACTTGGCTCTATATGCGATTACAAAAAACCATAGCTTGCTGTCTATTTAGTGCATATCTGCTATCAGTTACTCCACTGATGTCATATGCAAATTCCGCTATAAAAGCTGCAAATACCAACACCCCAGCATCGCAGCAATCAATCAACATGCAAGTGACTCAAAAGCTGCTTGCCCTTGAGAAGCAATATGGCGGCCGCATTGGCATATCACTCATAAATATCCAGAATAATAATACTATTGATTATCGCGCTAATGAGCGTTTTCCATTAGCCAGTACCTTCAAAGTCATGGCGGTTGCAGCCATACTGAAAAAAAGTGAATCGACACCTCAGTTATTAGCAAAAAATATTATTTATACTGAGCAACAAGTGAAAGATTCCGGTTATGCCCCTATTACCTCAAAACATTTAAAAACAGGAATGACCGTTGAGGCTTTATGCGCCGCAGCCCTTCAATTTAGTGATAACACTGCAGTGAATTTATTAATGCAACAACTGGGCGGCCCAGAAAAGGTAACCGCATTTGCACGCAGTATAGGCGACACGCAATTTAATCTCACTCGATGGGAGCCAAAACTTAACCTTGTCTACCCAGGCGAAACTCAAGACACAACCACACCTAATGCCATGTCGTTAAGCCTTCAAAAATTAGTCTTTGGCGATATATTGCAAAAATCACAACGAGACAAACTCAAAAACTGGCTCATTAATAATACAACGGGTGACACAAAAATTCGTGCGGTAGTGCCAACCACTTGGATTGTCGGTGATAAAACCGGAAGTGGCAGCTTTGGCGCCACAAATGACATTGCTATACTCTGGCGCCCCAAAAAGGAACCTGTAATTCTCAGCATTTATTACGTACAAAAAGATATAGATGCAACGCAAAATAACCAGCTTATTAAAATAATAACAACGACCGCATTAAAACATCTAAATTAATTCACTCAAAAAAACACATGGAAACCAAAAAGCTAAATTTTACAACAAATTAAAGTTAACTATAGATTAGCTATAGATTAATTAATTTTTAGCTAATTAAGCCCTAATACAATGAATAATATCAAAGCCTTTATTTTTAAAATGAAAATTTCTACTTAGTGGAAATAGTGTTATCAAACTACCTACCTCAATATAAGGTCTACACCTTATATTGAGAACGAATACATCTCTTTATTCTCATTGCCTGATAGCCCCCACTATATCTCCATTTATAATAGGTTAACTCATATGGAATCCAGTAAATTATTAGCAAATCTTGGCCAATCATTAGGTTTACCTTTACATTTTGATACCAATAAACAATGCCTGCTCCTAATGGACGAAAGTTTAATAATTTCAATTCGTAGAAAAGAAACATACTGGCTACTTTATTGCTTGTTAGGCGAAATTAACACAGATATATCCTCCCCACTATGGGAATGGTATTCAGCAACTAATTTATTTTTGATCGAAAATCAGTTAGGAGGACTCTGTTACGAGAAAAAAACAAATACCTTATTTTATATCCACTCTGTCGACACACCAAATACAGATGAATTTATTTTCAATGCCTTCGAAACAATTGTTGATACTTATGATGGCTTATTATTGAAAATAAAAGACACAAACTTAATCACTCCACCCATTAACAACAGGTAATCATAATGGCATTAGATTTAAGTCGTTTTTCAAACGTCTCTCAAAATGAACTTTCTGACGCTCCCATGCATGTAAGTGGAACAGATACAGACACTACACTCATCACGGCTAAAATGGGATTTAAGGGAAAAGTCCTCTCAACATTAAGCCGTATTCCCTTACTTAAAGATTTAACTGCAGTACAAGAACATGTTGATAATTCTCAAGTCAAAAATAAAAATGCAGTCACACAATTTTTAGCGGCTATTCGTGTACGCCATGGCGAAGATGTGTCTAATGAAATAGCAAAAAGTGCACTTATTGACGTCAATGGTGCCAAACCCCTCACTGAACGCACAGTTAAAACATTAATGGATTTAGCTGAAACATGCGTAAATATCAAAATCTTACAAACAAAAATTGCAAACCAAGCGAATCCATTGACAGTCAAAGATCTCCCTATAGCGCCTAATGCCCCCAATGAAGAGAATGAGGCTAATTATGTTCATGTTATAGCCGCTCCAGCACCTAAAAAAATACCTCAACAGCCTCAAGTGGCCACTCAGCACCACCAAGACTTTTCTCAAAAGTTATCACAATTTCAACAGTCAACCTTACCTAAAACACTAATATTAGAACAAGGTATATTAAGTGGGGTTGGTAATTGGTTAGTTGGTCATTCCGATCCTAAAATGGAAGCCGTACAAACACAAGTTAATCGTTACAACAACTTACTCACACGTACTAACGTACCACAAGAAATAGCAAGAATTTTGTTAGCAATCGATCCAAAAGCCAAGCACATTATTGATGGCGCGACTCCATTTGAACCTTTAAGAATGGGGCTACAATTAACCGTTGACGCATTAACCGATACACTAACAGCAATCGAAAAGCAGTACCCTAATCTGAAAGAGAGCCCACGACCTGTATTAATACAAAATCTTTATAATGCTGCTCTAGCGGAACGTGATAATATTATTGCATTAGGTCAGAATACTGGGGCCCTGCGTACTATTAATCAATCTTCATTGCATAAAGAGATAAAACAATTTTACAACAGCCTACCCGACACACTCCAATCAGGTCTAACTACTCAACAGTTACACTCTTGTTTCGATCTTTTTCATCAACTCCCCCATGAAGAATCGCAAGCAGCATTAAAAGAGCGTTTAAGTGCAGCAATTTACAACAGAGTCGATTTACCAAAAGTCGAATTTCTCACGCAGTTAATCACACTCTTTTCACCAAATTTAAGCCTTGAAGAAACATTACCTCATCTTAAAGATACTCAACAAGCTGAGGCAGCACTCACATTATTCAACGAATCTAACCGATGGGCTAATGCTTGTTTACAGCAAAATTTAAAAGAAGTGCGCCAAGAGTTTAAACCCAGTCAAAAAGTTGAACAGCTAACTCAACAATTCAAGGTACTAGTAACACCGAGAAAAGAACAACAAAAAGGATTGCTAACACCAGAAATCACACACAACTTATTACAACAGTTAGACCCGAAATCAGGTGTAGAACGCAGCGATATTGGATCTCAAATCATCAATCAATCTAAAGCCGGTTTAGCAGAAGCTGCTCATCAATTTTTAACGATTGAGCAACACCTCGAAAACCAAGCTTCTAAGATGGCCTTATCAATAGCACTAGAAAGTAATCAAGGCGTGACTGAAACTGCATTAATTAAACGTTTTAAACAAGACCCCTCGCAATATATTACTGATTTGGAAACCCTTGTAAAACTTAATACGCAATATATTCAACACTTAGAGCATTTAATTACACAATTGCCAAAAGATGATCTATTCACCAAAGTACTTCAGCAGAAAGTCACGGATATGGAAGCCATTGCTCAATTTAACAAACAACTCCTCACTTCAATGGTATCAACGAACATCGCTTTAAGTCAGGAGATCCCCGTAATTAGAGCACTAAAGCGCACCAAGGCAATTAACCAAGCAATAGTTCAGAGCTCGACGGCACTAAAAAGGACAAAAGCACAAGCAAATCAAGCAAAATATATTGAATTTACAACAAAGTTAAAAAATAAAAACAACCAGCTCAGAGCCATATTGACCATGAAGGCAAAGCTCGATCCTAAGAACCCAAAGGATCAGCAAGCCATAGCGATATTTGATGAAGGAATTCAAAAAAATAAACTCGAATATCACAAAATATTACTCGAGTTAAAGCAATTTGATACTCAAGCGCCTAAATTAGGCAGCTACCCACATCAAGGAGACTATAATAGCCTTGATGCTTGGCAAAGCTGGGCAGGACAGACATTTGCAGGTGAATTGTCCCCTAATTACCAAGCAACCATGCAAGAGCTCATTTTAGAACGGCAACTTGCTAATAATAACATGAGCAGCATAACAGAGGCTTATAGTCACTTATATCAACAGTACAGTGGTGGCGCGCTTGAAAGCATAGAAAACTTGGCCATACCAGAAACGAAAGAAATGGTTGAAAGGGTGAAAACCGCTGTTGCTGACTTACACGCATGGGCAATGAATCACCCAATAGAAGCACGCGAGTTAGCCGGCGATTTAACCCAAGTCTATAACATTATTAGTTCATCACCGGGCACTTTTGGTACTGATTTCGCCAAGTTTGTCAAAACCAGCTGGCAAATAGGCACTGTCGAAAACCAAGTAACTGATGTTCTATTGGGCAAAAGAGCACTTATCCCATCTGAAGCTGGCTTGGAAATGACACCTGAAATGATTGCTCTACTGCATATGGCGCGTATTGCTCCTTATGTTGCAGGTGGCGCTCAGGGCGCATCAGGACAAGGGCTCGGTGCACACCTGTTAACAGGGGTTGCTGGCCATTTCATCCCAGGTGGCAAATTACTAACCGGTGCCATTGGTGGCATCATGGAAGTTAAGGCTCAAAAACTAGCCGCTCAGAAAGTGGTAGAACATCGAGATACTGAAGTCATGGTTAATGCCTTGCTAACTGCAATTCAAGGTACTGATGGCTTAGGCTTAAAAGCGCGAACAGCACGAATGAGCACGTACATGGCACAGCGTAATGCAGTGCAAAGTTTAGGTACCGTTAATCGAGATGTATTTGAAGTTGGAGCTAAAGGCACCGCAACCCGCTTTGTCACTGATATGACTAATTGGTGGCAATTTTCTTCCACTAAAGCCAAAGTCGCTACCTTAGCAATTACCGCTACAAGTATTGTAGGCATGTCGGCAGCCGCGGTCGGATTTGGTTTATTAACCGTCGGAACAGGCGGCGCAGCTGCTATCATTCTTGCTGCAATTTTAGGTGTCGGTGGTGCGACCGCTGGTATATTTACCAGTCAAAGCTTGCTCAACTGGGTCGCCTCACTTCCTTTTGCTGATCCTCTTGGTTTAAAAGAGGCACAAGCGAAAGTAAAAGAAGCCATGACAGAGCAGCGGCTAAATGAAGCGCTTAAACAAATTAAACTCAGTAAATCTGATGCGATAAAGGCGCTAAACATCGATGCTAATAAGAAAGCAGAAATGCTTGAAGCATTGAATAAAGAGTCTGAAAGCACTCAAGGAACTGTATTTCAAAAGCTTATTTTGCAGCAAGCTCAAGAAACACAAACACAACTCGATAATGATATTACCGAGAGCGATCCCAGCATCATTAGAAAAGCACAAGAAGCCCTCAAAGGATATGGCTTTAGTGCAGAACAACTTCAGCATACGCTTAGCACTATGAATCAAGTTTTCTTCTCAACACCTGTAGAAAACGTCAAAATTTAATCAATGGATTAACAGATAACCTATCCAAGTGCCCTCATCAACTGAGGGCACTTTCATTCATTTAATATTTGGCTAAAAAAGGTAATAAAATAGAAACAAGTAATATCGCCACAAGCTTAACGTATCAATTTAATATTTCTGATGACCCATTATCTCAATTAAAAAATTTATTCGATGGAACGGTACTGAATAAAGAGCGTATAAACGATATATTGATAGGTAAGGTGGATAATGCAACAAAATTACACTTCTTTGAAAAAATCATTGATATTCTTTTTTGTGGCAGTCAAAAACATCAAGCAATGGAATACTTAAAAAGTAACCTAAACATGTTTGACTTGAGCAAGGCCACAAAAGAAGAGTATTCAAAACAGCTCATCAATAATTTCAGTGCTTTAAAAGCATTAACTGATGCAGGAAGTAAAGATAAAATCAATATCGACATTAACGATGAAGCGCTAAGCTTTAATATTGATGGATATCGTTTTCAAACCACCTCAATGACAACACAACAGTACCTTCATTATTTACATATGGATAATGAAGGTGATGATTTATTTAAAATTATTGAAAACTTTGAGACCTTAAAATTACTTTTACTTGAAAGTTCCAAAGGAAAAATGTCAATTGAAATGGGGGTGAACTCTATTGAATTTATCATTGATAATCAAAAAATACTTGAATCTGATATTAATTATGAACAATATTGCCAACTCCTAAAAATGGATAATGTGATTCAAAATGAACAAATGGAAAATGCTGACTTTATAAAGGGTGGTATTGATGTTAATCGTTTAGATGATGATACAGGTATATCCGACAATGAGCTTGAGCAATTATTTGAAGATTTCGAAATAGAATAATCGTTATTTCTTTAACAAAGCAGGGAAGCTTTATTCAATCAATAAACGTAATGCCCATAAACAAACCAAGAACATCTTGTTTTTTGTCACGGCTTCACGTTTAATATTTCCAAAGAATATTTGGAAAACAAAAATGGACACTTTATTACCCAAATGGGGCCTAAAGGAAAAAAATGATTGGTTAGCAACGCAAGCAATAAAACGCTCATACCATGAGCAGGTAATAAACCAAATTCATGCGCTCGACAAGCAGTTCACCATTAAACAATATGGCGCTTTATCCTATGATGCAGCCCGCTACCCTCTTTACGTGATAACCACACCCGATTGGCATAAAAACAAGCCGATATTACTGATAACAGGTGGTGTTCACGGCTATGAAACCAGTGGTGTACAAGGCGCTTTAGCTTTTCTGAAACAAGAAGCGCTCAATTACATTGATGCATTTAATATTATTGTTGCCCCTTGCATCAGCCCTTGGGGCTATGAAACCATTAATCGATGGAACCCCCATGCCGTCGATCCTAACCGCTCATTCTATCCTGCCGCCAACACACCAGGCATTAACCATGAGGCTGAAGAGTCACGTTTATTGATGCAATATCTAGCTGGCATTGAACAACCCATACTGATGCACATTGATTTACATGAAACCACAAACACAGACAACACTGTGTTTAGGCCAGCACTCGCAGCAAGAGATGCGACCCCACAAAAAACATGGAATATTCCCGATGGTTTTTACTTAGTCGGCGACAGCAATAATCCACAAGATGCCTTTCAAAAAACAATCATTGATGCCGTGCAACATGTCACTCATATTGCACCTGCTGATAGTGAAAACAGATTAATCGGCGAACCACTCTCACAATTTGGGGTCATCAATTACCCAACCCAAGCATTAGGCCTGTGCAGTAGCGTAACAAACGCTCAATACACCTCCACCACTGAGGTTTATCCCGACAGCCCAAACGTGACTGATGCAATATGTGTTCAAGCACAAGTAACCGCCATTAAAGCAGGAATTGATTACCTGATAAATAATCACGTCAGTAACTCTACTAATATACAATAAAAACACTATACAAAATAAAAAAGGCGTCATAGCATGACGCCTTAATAATCAGCAAAACACAAAAATTGTTAATCGAGACAAACAGCCACTCTTGGCGTCAATTTCGTCACAAGTTCATAAGCAATGGTACCTATATGCTCAGCGACCACCTCAACAGGTAGCTCACTCCCCCACAACACAGCCTCATCACCGACTTGATCGCTAGCATCAATGCCTAAATCGACACTCAGCATATCCATTGATACCCTTCCAACAATGGGGACTAACCGGCCATTTATCCACACAGGCGTGCCCTCGGGGGCATTGCGCGGATAGCCATCACCATAACCGATAGCCACTATGCCTAATTGTGTATCTTGCTTTGCTAACCAATGACTGCCGTAGCCCACCGGCTCGCCCGCTTTATGACGACGTACAGCAATCAATCGAGAAACTAAATCCATCGCAGGAAGTAAACCATGATCTCGACCTAAATCTCCGATCACTGGCGAAACACCATATAAAGCAATACCCGCCCGAACCCAATCGGCTTGCGTTTCTTTCCAATATAAGGTGCCAGCAGAGTTAGCTAACGTACGATGTCCGGGTAGATCGCGAGTGAGCCCAGAAAACACTTCAAATTGAGCCGATGTCATCGGATTATTAGGCTCATCGGCACATGCAAAATGTGTCATTAAATGAACGGGCTTTGCCACATTATCACATTGCATTAACCGCTCATACATTAAGTGAAATTCTTCAGGAGTAAAACCTAATCGATGCATACCCGAATCGATTTTTAACCAAACCTGCACAGGCGAAGAAAGTGTCACTTTCTCTAGCATGTCTAATTGTGAGCTGTGATGCACAACCGTTTCAATATCATGTTCAACAAGTTTATAAAGGTCTTCGGTACGAAACACACCTTCAAGCAATAATAACTTGGCTTTCACCCCACCAGAGCGAAGGATTAACGCTTCTTCAAGTCGGGCTAGCCCAAACCCATCAGCCGTATCTAAACAACTTGCAACATTCAATAATCCATGCCCATAACCATTGGCTTTAACCACGGCCATAACCTGACTACTTGGCGCGATTTCACACAAGCGTTTCATGTTATGTTGCAAAGCAGAACGACTAATTTCAGCACGAGGAAAGGGTTTCAAACAATCACCTAATTTTATCTTTTATTATGAGTTAACGACATGTACGTGAGTACTTTAACCCAATGAACATGCATGGATATTGAATGAGAATAAAAAACTAATCTTCTTCAAATTGTGGTCCTGCATAATTATCAAACCTTGAAAATTGCCCTTGGAACGTCAAACGCACCCGTCCAATGGGACCATTACGTTGCTTACCGATAATAATTTCTGCTGTACCTTTATCTTCAGAATCATCATTATACACTTCATCACGATAGATAAACATAATTAAATCAGCATCTTGCTCAATAGCGCCTGACTCACGTAAATCAGAGTTAACTGGGCGCTTGTCGGCACGTTGCTCCAAAGAACGGTTAAGCTGTGAAAGCGCAACCACTGGAATTTCAAGCTCTTTTGCCAATGCTTTTAATGAGCGAGAAATTTCAGAAATCTCTAAGGTACGATTATCTTTTAATGCTGGTACTTGCATTAATTGCAAGTAATCAATCATGATCATCGACAAGCCTCCGTACTCACGCGCAACACGCCGTGCACGACTGCGAACTTCTGTCGGCGTTAAACCCGAACCATCATCAATATACATTTTGCCTTGCTCAAGCATAATTCCCATGGTCGATGACACGCGTGCCCAATCATCATCATCCAGTTGACCTGTACGGATTTTGGTTTGATCGACTCGGCCAAGTGATGCCAACATACGCATCATAATTTGCTCAGAAGGCATCTCTAAACTAAAGATCAGGACCGGTTTATCTTCGTGTAGCGCGGCTTGTTCACATAGGTTCATTGCAAAAGTGGTCTTTCCCATCGAAGGACGCGCTGCAACAATCACAAGATCCCCCGATTGAAAACCTGCTGTCATGCCATCAAGATCGCCAAAACCACTGGATACTCCAGTCACACCATTAGTGGGGTTATTGTATAACTGCTCTATTTTATCGACGGTTTTCTCTAAAATAGTTTTGATGCCTTCTGGACCTTCATTGGCATTGGTTCTTTGCTCTGCAATTTTAAAAACCTTTGTTTCAGCCAAATCAAGTAGCTCTCCAGAATTACGGCCTTCTGGATTAAATCCAGCATCCGCAATCTCATTGGCGACTTTAATCATATCCCTGACAACGGCTCTTTCTCTGACAATATCGGCATAAGAATGGATGTTTCCCGCACTGGGTGTATTCTTGGCAATTTCACCTATATAAGCAAAGCCCCCAACATCCTCTAGCAAATCTTCAAGCTCTAACTGCTCTGCAACTGTAATTAAATCAATAGGCTGACCGCCACTTACCAGAGCTTCCATTGCGCCAAAAATCATTCCGTGAGCACGGGAATAAAAGTCCTCTTTAACTATCGCTTCAGCCACTTTATCCCACGCATCAGCATCAAGCATCAACCCGCCTAATACCGATTGTTCAGCTTCTATCGAGTGAGGTGGCATTTTTAATGCGTCCATTTGTAGATCGCGGACGGAAGCTTTGGCCTTAAAGGCACCTTGTTGTGACATTGATTCTCCAAAATACAGCAAACATGCAAAGCATGATGTAATACGAGCTTTAAAAACAATAAATTGTAAGCAATGTTGCATGGTTTAATATCACGACATAAGTCGGTATTAGAACGAAAACACAAGGCCTAACACAGCAACATAAACTCTATAGCGCATTATGCAACCGCTATTGTACAGCCTGTTGCCTCAGTGCCCAAGGGTTAAGTGAGGATTATGACACTGCATCATTCTTAATAGATAAAATCAATCGACAAAAATACTAAGATTCAAAATAAAAGAGGGAATAATAAGGGTAGTGAAGTCATCAAGCTCACATGAGGTTAAACACCATCACTGTCGATCACTGTTTGTGATCGCTATTAACGCGTCAGCTTCGATTAATAGCTCGCTATGGTTCGTGAAACTTTACCTTAAATATTGATGAAAAATGCCATAGTTAACCTAAAGCTTAAAAAGGAGTAAGCAAAGCATTGATTTTAAAGTAATCAACAAGTAAAAACCACCCTATCCATTTAAGATTAACAAAAAGATCTTGAGGAAGAGTGAAAAACACTTTACTGAAGTCAATCATCAGCAATAGTTGACGCCTTGAGGTTGATTATTCAGCCTCAAGCACGACACAAATAATAATTACCAATGAACAATCGTCAATAAAATGTTAACTCACATTCAACTCAAATTGGCTTTGGTGAGATTGAGCCCAACGTAATAACTCTACACGATTTCTCGACTGAGTTTTTCTAAAGATAGAAGAAATATGGGCTTTAACCGTATGTTCACTAATACATAGCCGATGCGCAATTTCTTTGTTTCTCGCACCACTGGATACTAGATGGATAATCGTTCTCTCTCGGCTTGTTAGCATTTGAAGCATCACTACCGTATCTTGTAATGCATTTTGTCCACCATCGAGTCGACGAATAAGCTGACTAAAAGTTTGACTTAACAAGACTCTATCAAACCACAGTTCACCTTCAAGCATTTTTCTCAGCGCACTCAATAATAAATCCATTCCCTGATCCGCATACAAGATACCTTTTATCCCTAACAACAATGCAGATTCAGCCTCAATGGTTCCTCTTTCAACTTGATACAAAGCAACAGGATATTGAGAAACTAATTGCGAAGCCAATAAAGGAATACCTTTACTGTCCATCGCAGCCCCTTTCTGTGAAATAAGACAAAAGCCTTGATTAGCATTTTCTGAAGTTAATTCAGAAACTTGTTTGACGACTCGCGTTTTAAAACCAATTGATTCGGCCAATATAGCCAAATGACATGGCGCTGCCAATTGATGAATAAACACTAACTCATCGATTTTACCCATAGGATTGTTCTCCCTGAAAGTTTATCTCTGATCAAACTCACCTCCTGATTGATCAGTATTTTCTCTAGCCTAACAATAGGATTAGCTCGCCTCAAACGACTAAGACACAACATTAATATAACATTTAGCATTAAATTACTAGTAAAGTCTTCAATAACTGTTAAAGAGAGTAAAAAAGAAAAATGCAATACAAAAAAACAATATTTGAGCAGAATAAAATAAAAAAGGATAAAGGCGTAATATGTGAAGAAACTGAGATTAGACACAGTTTCCTCACCAAAAAGTTAACATTTTGTATAATCAGACTTAAGATGCAGTGAGCTCTGATTTATTGTCTTGAACTTTGACATTTAATGGGCTCCAATAACCTAATTCTGTCCCTTGTTCAATTAATTCAGCCACCGCAAGTTCAATGGCTTGCAAGACACAAAATTGCACAGGTTCATTGGTTGTATAGCCAATTTCAGCTTCAGCTAAACGATTAAGGCTTGTATAACGAAATAATCCTGCACGCATTTCTTGAGAATAAACACGTTTTGTTGTCGACACGGACATCATCACTTTTCCAGTATGGACATCAACCGCTCTGAGATAAATGGTGATTTGATCTTCACGGTATAATTCTGATGCTCCAATACCATAATACTCCACACCAACGCCCCCCGTACTAGTATTGGTTTCATAACTAATAATGCCCCCCTCTAATAACAAGCGTGCATCCGTTAAATGAGGGACTTCAGCGGGCTTAGATTTGATCACTTGCTTTTTAATAATTTTTCTTTCTGTTAATAAATTTTGTAACCCTTCTCGCTCAACGGGTGAGAACCATTTTGAATCCAACAAGGTTTGCACTAACATTGAAGTCGCCCCTTGAGTCACTGCAGTTGAAAAGGAACTGACATTTTGTTGTGGCTTATATTGACCAGTCTGATCACGAAAAGAATACACAGCAACAGGAATAGGGTATTTAGGCTTAGGCTTACTCTGCAGCGCTTTCATTGTATCGCTGATCGTGTTCAACTCTGCAGGCGTCACGTTTAACACAGGTTTTGGAAATAAACTGCAACCAGATAGACAAAGTAAACCAATAAAGGGAAGTATTTTTTTCATTATTATTTACCCAAAATCCGACATTCTAATAATCGTCACTTCAGTCGGATCTAATACATTTGTTATTGTGATAACCGTATCACCACCTAAGGACACGATATCAATTAAGTAATCACCCGATGTAAAGGTACCATTCTCTATTTCACCATTTGTGACACCTCGAGTAATTTCGCTGATCATGTTCCTCTCTAACGACTCTTGAAAACGCGTAACAAAATCATCTTCATTACCTTCTTCGGTATGATCATTTTGCGCATTCGCTTTATTTAATAAATACGATCCAAGAAGAGGATTTCCGCCAAAACTGGGGTTCAATGGGGTATACACTAATTCTGTTGCTTGTAAACCTGCACTTGATAACCATGCAGCTGCTACCATTAACATCCTGATGTTCATTATTCTCATTCCTAAAAACCATCATTGACTGTCGACAACTCACCGGCCATTGCACTTGCTCGAATTCGAGCAATATGGTCAATTGTCAATAAAATAGCTTGTTCGGCTCTTTCCTTTATAGGGTTGGCTCGGCGTCCGAAATGAGTCACATAAATTTTTTCGCCATTAAGTTCTAACGTTAATTCTGTGCCCGCTTGTGGAAATACGGTTTCATAAAGCGTCACATTGAAACCTTGGGTAAAAGGTAAACTGCGCCAATAACTAGAATAATAAAAATTAAAATCTTTACCAAATCGCGTTAAGGTTCTGTCTATCACTAACCCACTGATCTCAATATCATCATCAGCTGACAATACCGGCCAAGCTAAACAAAAACTTAATAATAAGGTCACTAACCTCATTTCTCCTCCGACATCCCTGTAAACTGCCTTTGAAATTTTACGATAAATATAGGGAAGTGAAACATTCCTTGTGACCAGTGAACCTCAAATTATCGATAAATAACACTCCCTTATAAAAAAATAACCCTTTGGAACTAGTTCTTTTGTACTAGTTGGATACCCTCTCCCATTTCAAGAAAATAACCAATAAATGTAGTTCAGAATAAAATAAAACACATAAAAAAAATGAATAGCCTTAACAAAAGGCTATTCATTTCAAAATAGAACGCGCAAACTCAAATAATTTTAAATAACTTAGCTGATATACCCGTTAAAATAAACCGAGCAAAATGGCTGTAATTGACAACAATCCTGCAAATATAACAAATAGATTACTCAAACGTCCTCTATAGGCTTTTAATGCTGGCACTTTATAAATGGCGTACATCGGCATAAGATACAATATAGCAGCAATAACGGGGCCACCTAAAGACTCAATCATTCCTAAAATACTAGGGTTCAGTATGGCGACTCCCCAACAAGTCAAAAACATAAAGGCAATAATGAATTTATCAATTTTGGGTGTCGCAGTTTGTTGAGCATCCACCTTAAATTGCTTAGTGATCAGTCCTTTTAACCCTTCTCTTGCACCCATATAGTGTCCAAAGAAAGATGAAATAATGGCAACAAAAGCAATAATGGGACCGAAATAACTCACAAAATCACTTTGGTGCATATTGGCTAAATAAGAAAGGATCGGTAAATTATGAGTTTTAGCTTCCGTCAATTGAGTCGGCGATAGTGACAATACGCAGGAAAAAACAAATAACATCACAAATCCCACCAACATCAAGGTGGTATTACGCAAAATAACATCAGCTTTAGCTGCGGCATGTTCTCCATGCTCTCGTTTTAGTGACACTGAAAACTGTGAAATAGCCGGTGAATGATTAAAGGCAAAAATCAATACAGGTATCGTTAACCAAACGGTACTCAAGAAGTCACCTGTTGAAGGGACGCTCAGTAAAGCATCGATTTTCCAATCAGGTATCAGATAAAGAGACATAAAAGCCAATATCCCCACGAGAGGATAAACAAGCAGCTGTGTGACCTTCAACATAAATTGCTCCCCCGCCATCATCACAGACATCATCGCAATGATCAGCCCTCCTGATAACAACCAGCGAGGGGGGGAAGTTAACCCTAATTGATGAACCATAAAGCTATCAACGGTATTAGTGATACCAACAGCGTAGATAAGCACAATAGGGTAAATAGCTAAAAAATAAAGTAAAGTAATAGCTCTGCCCGCTCCTTCACCAAAATGCTCTGTCACCACTTCTGTGATATCACTGTTTTTTTTAGCCGATGAACAAACAAACCGTGATAAACCACGGTGAGCTAAATACGTCATAGGGCCAATTAATGCTGCCATCAATAACAAGGGCCAAAAGCCTCCCATTCCGGCATTAATCGGTAAAAATAAAATACCCGCTCCAACTGCAGTACCAAATAGACTTAACATCCATGTAGTATCTTTTGTTGTCCAAGTCGCTGAGTTAACATTATTTTGTGTACTTATCAGTACATCTTGATTTTTTATCTGTTCTCTATGCATCCATCCACACCTTGTAAAAATAACCTCTAAAACCAATATTCAATCAATGATATTGTTATCTGTATATTCGCTGAATAGGCGATCGAGGGTATACCAATGGATTCCGCAACAAAAGAAATGAGCCGTACTTTATTCCAACATATGTCATTAATTGTTCAACGGCAACAAAATGAAACCAATATCGACAAAAAATACAACAAAACATACAAGTAAAAACAGTTATAAAACAAAATAAACACAAATAAATACCGTAAAAGATCTTATTTAAAATAAAAAATGCTCGCTTGAACAGCAAATGACATTGTATGCTTGTTTAAACCGTTAAAAACAATTAGAGATTTTTAACTCTACATTATTTCAATTAGTTACCTAATGAAGTGAAAAATGAAAACCACACTAAATATCATCGTCGGCTCTACAAACCCTGTCAAGATTAATGCTGCCAAAAACACTATTGCCACTTTCTATCCAAACGCAATCATTCATTGCCAAGGGGTAAAAGCCCCCTCTTTAGTCGCAGAACAACCCATGACAACGGCAGAAACAAAACAAGGTGCTATCAATAGAGTAAAATATTGTCAGTCTCATCATGACGCTGACTTTTACTTTGCCATGGAGGGAGGGGTCGATTTATTTGAGCATGGTCCAGCCACATTTGCCTATTTAGTCATTGCCACAAAAAACACCTTATCAGTTGGCAGGAGTGCTTCTTTACCCCTGCCTCTCAGTGTTTATCAAGCATTAGAACAAGGTGAAGAATTAGGTCTTGTGATGGATAGACTATTCAATACACACAATATCAAACAACAAGGCGGGGCAATAGGGCTACTCACTCACCAAAAAGCCACCCGTGAAAGTACATACACACAAGGACTCATTCTCGCAATGGCACCACTGCTAAACCCTATGTTATTTGAAAGTCATTAGGGCCTGTTGATCTTTAGTGATGATTTCTCCAGCAGTTTGTGGGGTCTGTATACAAGGCAGAGCTTATGTAGTGTAGTTATTCTCGGCTTTGGTTCAAACGTCGCTCTCCCCTATCCATGGGGTCGTACATCAATAAGCGATAACGCTGTAAAAAGGGACCGTAAACGCTGTCCTCATTCTTTTATAAAGCAGGCTCCAGCTAAAGGTGTTTTACTCTTTGTTGAGAGCCCCCTTTGTTAAAGAAAAAGGGCTTAGAATGACTAGCCATCACCTCTCTCGAAGCGATTAACGCTCACATAGTCGCCTTAATCGCAAGCTTTATTCCTTCAACACAAGTATGCAATGACATGCTCGGCTGCCCGATATATTCAGGTAAAGCCGCTTTTTTTGGCAACATAGGCAGATTTATCCAACCTGAAGGGATAGATAACTGATGTATCGCAAGATAATGTAACACACCATAAAAAACATGATTGCCATAAGCAGCGCCATTTGAATCTGAAATATTAGCAGGAACACCATTTTCTCTCATCTCATTGAGCATCACTTGGATCGGCAATTGGCTAGCATAAGCCACAGGTCCAGACATAGACGTAAACTCATTATTCACATTCATTTCATTGATGTCGTCGATCCGATCACCTTTTGCATCATTGAAATTATGTGCAATACGCTCAAGTGATATCATACTTTGACCGATACTTTCCCCCATCATAATAATCACGTCAGGTTTAAACTCTGTCATTGCTAAACACACAGCTTCAATTGAATCAAAAAATGTTTCTTCTATTAACTGAGAATAAATATGAATTTTTCCCTCTTGCGTACCATGTAACGTGTCAGCAACAGACTGAGCTGAATAAGTATATCGAGGAGCATGTGCTTCAAAAGCGGTGAGTAATACTTTTTTCATGGCATCTTTCAACCTGAATGTTAAAGAGGGCTTTATTTAGTCTAGCCATAAAATCGAAAGCTTGATAACTTAAAGACATAGCAATGCAATGGACTCATCTATGGAATATCGCCGCCTATCCCATTCAAATTTAATCGTCAGCCAATTATGCCTAGGTACGATGACTTGGGGAGAACAAAACTCCCAGCTTGAAGCCTTTAAACAACTCGATTTTGCCATAGAACAAGGTATCAATTTCATCGACACAGCAGAAATGTACCCCGTTCCTCCCAAAGTGGAAACCCAAGGAGAGAGTGAACGAATATTAGGGCGCTACCTTAAACAAAAAGGTAACCGACATGATTTAATTATCGCCACTAAGGTTTCAGCACCAGGAGAGAAAAGTCAACATATACACCCTCAACAAGCGCTTAATTGGCAAAATATACACCAAGCGGTTGATAAGTCACTTGAACGATTGCAAATTGAGACTATTGATTTGTATCAAGTACATTGGCCTGATAGAAATACCAATTTTTTTGGCCAGTTGGGCTATGAACAACAAGATGAACATGAACAGCTCACCCCCATAATTGATACATTAGAGGCGCTTTCTGCATTAGTGGACGCAGGAAAAATTCGCTATATTGGCGTATCCAATGAAACAGCTTGGGGCTTAATGAAATACCTGCAACTGGCGGATAAACACCAGCTGTCAAAAATAATCAGTGTGCAGAATCCTTATAATTTACTCAACCGCAGTTTTGACATTAATATGGCCGAGGTCAGCCATCGAGAAAACCTCCCTTTATTGGCTTATTCCCCCCTTGCTTTTGGTATGTTGACAGGGAAATACTTAACAACCCCCTTTCCTTCAAATTCGCGATTGCAATTATTTAAGCGTTTCAATCGATATAATCGACACGATGTCGCCATCAACGCCACTCAAGCGTATGTAGATCTCGCTCAACGCTTTTCACTCACTCCAACTCAAATGGCACTCGCTTTTGTCAACTCTCGACCTTTCATCGCCAGCAATATTATCGGGGCGACTCAGCAATCTCAACTAGAAGCTAATATCGACAGCCTTAAATACACAATCACACCAGAAATAATGCAAGCAATTGATGAAATAAATCAAATTTATCGTATTCCTTGCCCATAATAAGCTTGAATATATACCCATTGCACTTGCATTCAATCAACAGATCTTAGAAGATCGGTTCAGCTGACTCATTCATGAACATTTTTGGACTGCATTAATGGATTTTACCCAAGTGCGTACTCAGTTTCCCACACTGGCACAGACCCTCAATGGTTACCCCTTGTGTTATCTCGATACCGCTGCCACAAGCCATAAGCCTCATCAAGTTTTAGAGGCCATGACACAGTTTTATCGCAACACAAATGCCAATGTTCATCGAGCTGCTCATCAATTATCCAGTCAAGCAACACGAGAATATGAAGCTGTTCGCGATCAAGTCATGCACTTTATTCATGCTAAACAACGAGAAGAAATCATTTTTACCCATGGCACCACCGAAGCCATTAACATGGTCGCTAATGGTCTCGTACACTCGATTCGTTCTGGACAATATATCTTGATCGACAGCCTTGCGCACCACGCCAATATCGTTCCTTGGCAGGTGATTGCCGCACAAACAGGCGCCATAATCAAGCCCATACCGCTGACCGCAGAGGGCCGATTGGACACAGTAGCGTATGAAGCATTGCTCTCACACAATCCAGCCATCGTTGCGCTTAGCCATGTGTCTAATGCGCTAGGGGTTCTCAATCCTATCGAAACACTCATTCAAAAAGCCAAAGCAGTGGGGGCAATAACGCTTGTCGATGGGGCTCAGGCAGTGGCACATTTAGACATTGATGTGCAGCAGATTGGTTGTGATTTTTATGCTTTTTCTGGCCATAAAATGTATGGGCCAACAGGCATTGGTGTCCTCTATGGTCGCTTTCACAAACTGGACTCTCTCACACCTTTAATCACGGGTGGAGAAATGATCAAATCAGTGACCTTTAAACATACCGAATACAATGTGTTACCCAACCGATTAGAAGCTGGCACGCCTCCCATAGCAGAAGTGATCGGGCTAGGGGCTGCAATTTCATTTTTAACCCACATATCGCAGCCCAAACGTTCAGAACATGAAATAAGCTTATTGCATTATTTGCAAAATAAACTGTCAAACCTTGAAGGGATCACGCTTTATGGCGCCCATAGCGACAATGTTGGGGCAGTAGCGTTTAATTTACATAATGAACATCATCAAGATGTTGGTGCATTACTCGATCAACAAGCCATTGCTATCCGCTGTGGTCATCACTGTGCGATGCCATTAATGCAAATTTTAAATATCAAAGGTTGCTGTCGCGCCTCCATTGGGATTTATACCAACAAACAGGACATAGATCATTTTATTGATGGGCTTAAAACCGTTCAAGATATGTTATACCCGTAACTGATGAATCCCCAATCATCCAACATTATAGAGGTTTTCGTGAATTCCGACATTTTCTTCCCCCTCACATTAAATGCTGAGCAAATATTAGCTCGTTTCAATGATGCAAAAAATTGGCAAGAACGTTTTCGTCAGTTAATGTTGCTTGCAAAGCAATTGCCCAAGTTGGCTGAAGAATATCAAACACCGAATGCGAAAATACAAGGATGTGAAAGCGATGCCTGGCTTTATCACTATGAAGAAAAAGGTCGTCACTTTTATATGGGCGACAGCGATGCCAGAATAGTCAGAGGACTTATCGTATTATTACTCATTGCATACAATGGTAAAAACACGAAAGAAATTAATGATTTTGACCATCATCAGTATTTTGAACAACTCGGCTTAAGTGGGCAACTCAGTCCTTCTCGAAGCAATGGACTCCATGCATTAATTAATGCCATAAAGCATTATGCAAACACCAATACCGCCACTTAACGCGCTCCCTAAGCCACACTATCAGATTGTATGAAGTCGTGTAAAATACGATTAAAGCGAAATGGATTTTCAAAAAACATAAAATGCTTACCCCCCTCATGCTCTTCAAAATAAACAATTTTTGACTGGGGGAGTTGCTCCGCAATCCATTGTTGAGAGCGCCAAGCAGTAAGACTCGCTCGACCAGAAACAACCAAACAGGGTAAGGTTATTCTTGGAAAGAGATCGCGCCAGTCTTGATGATAATTACTGTAAAAAAGTTTAGCCGCCTGTTTCAGCGGGAATTTAAGACGAGATTGAAGAACACTCTGGCGCTTTTCAGGGCAAATATCTTGTGAAAGCATACACTTCAATACTGTTTGGCGGTATTTATCCCCTTCACAACTTTTAATCACATTCATCACATCTAACACATTCATAGGATCCACTAAAGGGCCATAAGAGTGCATTTCTAACGGTGACCAAATAGGGTTTGACACTAACACGGGAGGCATATCAACCATCACTAGTTTAGATAATAACGCCTCGCCAAATAAATCCCAAAAGCACAACATAACAGCTGAGCCCATAGCGTGGCCAACAAGAACAATATCCTCTAATTCTAAAAAACAAATTAGTTCATATAAATCCTTTGCCAACCTAGGAATGCGATAACCATACTCAACCTGTTCAGATAAACCATGACCACGCATATCCAGTGCAATCATTCGGTAATCATGCTGCAAAGCTTCAATTTGATATTTAAACTCTTCCACACTTTGAGACCAAGCAGGAAGCATCACTATCGGCGTGCCACTTCCGCAATCGATATAATGCAATTTAACATCATCTTGAGTGGTAAAATATCGGCTTACAGTCAACTGAAAAGCCATAGTTGATACCTCAAAATTGTCCAATAAAGATCGATTCTCCACCTATTTAATATTTATATCTGTAGTACTTCATTCGGTTAATACATGATGACTTTAAAAAATTCAATTACTCCATCAAAGATCAATAACTTTCCTCGTGGATCACTAAAATTTGATTATAATGATCACCAGAATAAGTCAATAATTCGTCAATTTCAGATAATGCCCAATTTGCATGAGAGTGGGAATGATAGCCGTTAGCCGATTCATAGCCTAAAGCTGCATTAATATGGAATTTTATACCTTGAATACGGTGATTAACCCACTCATTATAAGCATTTCTTTCTAAGAAGTTTTTCACAAACAACTCTGTCGCAGAGAAAACAGCCGCCTTCTCAAAACCCGTTTCCGCATTTTTAGCAAGCAAACAAAGAGACTTTAATTGCTTAACGAATTGATTTGGAATATGCATTCCTCCCCCCCCCTCATTTCGGCAAATAACGCTATATAAACTAAGCTAACACATATTCTTTTTTAGGTGAATTACTCAACTCAAACTTGGCATGCTCTTACTGATAATTGTTAATTTTCAGAAATGAGTAAAATTGTGACAATCTTTTGTTTCAGCATGTTACCGGTCATGCAAAATTAACAAACCTATACTAAAGCTTGTATTTTATTCTTTAATATACAAAGAGTTTGAATAAAGACAATCCATCCAGACACAATGATAAACAATATCACCACTTTAGCTAACACTTATAACCCTTGAATATCAAAAAAAACAAATAACCAATAAGGTTATCGTTAAAAACACATTCAGTTGAACTGAATGTGTTTTTATCAGCCAATAGCTGAACGAGAGAGTTTCTCTCCCCAGGCCCAAGCAAGAGATAATTCAAAATGACTCAAGGGGGCTCCCCCTTCAGGAAATTCATCGATAAAAGGCGTCATTATTATGCCTATCCAAGGAAGCATTGGCTTGACCACATCGGGAGGGCGGTGATAGATAGCATGATAACAATCCACTAATTCATTCCAATATAAAGTATCATTCTCCTTAAAAGCGATGAAAAAAATCATTAAAGTGGCCAAACTATTTCCATGAAAAGGTCTCCCTTTTACATGAGGCCCCATGGGAGCATATAGCGTGCCTTTCAACGCATCCCCCACGCGGTGACATTGAAATTGTAAATGGGAGAGGCTCTGATCTGTCACAGGCATAGGCTCATGGCGAGCTAATGATAAGTTAATCCCTCTTTTTGCTGCATCAATCGCGTGCCTCGGGCATGAAAATCGATTATAACATTCATTATTCCCTGAATGAAAAATCACCTTTTCAATAGCAGTTTTATGTTTACATTGATTAAAAGCAGACATCTCTCACCACCAATATAAAACTTCCATGAACTTAAATCATAGTTGACTTAATGTAAAATGAAAAAACATATTCAAAAACGTTTGCCGACTCGTTCACACACGCTTCAATCAAAAAGACTATTCCAAATGACATCCATGGAACTTCAATAGACAAATTGGCGAGAATGTTTTATTGGCATTCTACAATATGTCCATCTATTGTTATCTATTCAATCCTCCCTCCTTTTAATATTACACAGTAAAAGTCAACATAAGGAAAAGAACATGAATAAATTATTTGTCAGCCTCATGCTATTCATCTTTAGTTCTGTATTCACTGTCACAACGTTGGCTGAATCAGGTGGGTTTGTCGGCCCAATGAAAGACAATATAACTACCGTCAAAGAAGCATTAGATGCCGAAGATGATACTCAAGTGACATTAACAGGTTATATCACTAGCTCATTAGGTGATGAAAAATATCACTTCAAAGATGACACAGGTGAAATGGTCGTCGATATCGATGATGATGATTGGAATGGGCTCAAAGTCACTCCAGAAACAAAAGTCATCATACAAGGCGAAGTTGATATGGATGGCACTAATATTAAAATTGATGTCGACACTATCGATGCCGCCGCACAATAAACAGCCCAGTCCTCCGACGTCTCAATGCATGGCATTCAATAACAAACTATCATCAATAAATCTGAATTATACCTGTGATATGTTCTAAAATAAAACTAGCATTGATGAAACCAAGGATGCCATTCAATGAAAGTTGATTACAGGTGGGGGATAGCACTATCAATTGTTCTCGGATTTAGTCTTTATCTGTACATCACTTTCCGTGAACCGCTCATTAATCCCGCTCCCCAGCCAACTACGGTTAATTTTAATCAAGCTATTTCCCCCATTCCACTGCCGAACATAAAACCTGATGATAAGCATAAATTACAGCTTGGTTTACGCTTATTTCTCGACCCTCGTTTATCGTCAAACAATCAAATCAGTTGTGCTTCTTGCCATAACCTCTTTATCAATGGCGCTGAAAACACCCAAGTATCAACCGGCGTTTTAGGTAAAGGTAACCGCAACTCACCCACTGTGTTTAACATCGCCTTCAATACCCGTTTTTTTTGGGATGGGCGAGCGGCCAGTTTACATGAACAAATTGACGGTCCCGTGCATCACCCTCTTGAAATGAACAGTAATTGGAAAGACATTAGCTCAACGGTTCAGTCAGATAACACGTATCAAACAGCATTTAATCAAGAATATAATGGCGAAATTAATGAGCAAACCATAAAAGATGCCCTTATCCGTTTCATGCAAGTGCTCAATACCCCCGGTGCTGATTTCGATCGCTATTTATTAGGGGATCAAACAGCCATGTCACAAACCGCTATAAATGGCTGGAAAAAGTTTCAAAGCTTAGGGTGCATTTACTGTCATCAAGGGCAAAATGTAGGGGGAAATATTTTTCAAAAATTCGGTCATGTTGAATCCATTGACGCCAACGCGAGTGACTTAGGCCGCTTTGCTATTACTCAGGAAGAAAATGATAAAAATGTCTTTCGTGTGCCTAGCCTACGCAATGTCGCCATCACGCCACCTTACTTCCATGATGGCAGAGCGGCAACGTTAGAAGAAGCAATTACTCTCATGGCAAAAGCCCAACTAGGACAAGACCTCGATCCCATTACCCTACTTGAGCTATCTGCCTTTCTGAATGCACTCAGTGCTCCTCTTCCTCCAGCATTAAAGGCATTACAATAATGAAAGCACATCATCACAATGTTATGAGTGGGCTACTTATTACGGTCTGTACCTTGCTTTTAATGAGTCTCGCTATCTTATTCACTAAAATACATCTCATCAAACAATATCATCATGCCTACGTCGATTTAACCCATCAAATACTATCGACCAGAGATGCTGTTTTTAAATTCCAAGTCGGCGATCAAAAAAATTATGACAGGATTTCACAAGCACTACTGCAATCAGAACGGCAAGCCACTCAAATTGAAACTAGCCTGTCTGATAATAATCTCCATTATATTGCCTACTTGCTCATTGGTGGGAAATCCATTGAAATGGAAAGTCAACATTTAACAACGGCAATATCACAACTCATTAGTGAACTTGAAACCTTATTGAGATTGATGATTTCACAAGAATATTCTGGCAATACCATAAACTTATTACAGAAGAAGCTATTCAATAATAATCCAAACCTTCAAGACAAGTTACAAATTTTATCCTTATTAAATGGTATAGAAAACCCTCAAGCATTTTCACCAATGTTATCAAGTAACAATACCTATACCAGCCTCAATAACCACCTTAAACTTGCTAACGATGTCAAACTCAATATCGAGCAAAAAAATATCAGTATCCTTAATAATCAAGTGCGTCATTTACTCGAAAATAATACCTTTACTTGGTTAGAAAAAACAGAAAATACCAAACAAGCTATTTTTATCGCCTTATTATTATTGGCCCTAACATTGTTCAGTTATTACATTCTACAATTTAAACTAAGAGCACAAAAAGAACTGCATATTCAACAAACCTTAGTCAATATAGAAAAAGAAAAGCATCAATTAGCACTCGTTGCCGAACATGCCCAAGATGCCATTATTATCACAGATGAAAAGGGACAAGTGACATGGGTTAATCAAGCCTTTACTGTGTTATCTGGCTATTCACTCAATGATATGCTCAATCGAAAACCAGGAGAAATATTACAAGGCAGTGACACTGACAAAAACGAAATTAAGCAGCTCAGCCATGCCATCAAGCAAACAAAACCGATTAAAACAGAAATCATTAACTATCACAAAAATGGTGATCCCTACTGGATAGACATCGCAATAACGCCCATTTTTAATGATGAAGAGCAGTTAAGTAACTATATTGCAGTGGAAAGAAATTGCAGTGAGAGAAAAAAAATGCAATCGGACTTAGCCCAAGCCGTTAAAACAGCCGATGCTTCCAATGCGGCAAAATCCACCTTCTTAGCCACCATGAGCCACGAACTGAGAACCCCACTCAATGGTATCTTGGGCATGGCACAAATTGTCGAATCCAATTTATCCGAGCCCACTCAACGAAAGCAACTGCAAATTTTACTGGAATCAGGTAACCACCTCACCTCACTATTAAATGACATTTTAGACTTTTCGAAAATTGAACAGAATAAGTTAGAATTAGAAAATGAGCTTTTTGGCTTTAACAATGTGATTGATCCTATCATTAATACTTACGGTCCCATTTGCGACGAAAAAAATATTAAGCTCATACTCAATAATGACATTAGTGAAAACCAAGCTTTTGAAGGTGATAAAGCCAGAATACGCCAAGTCATTTATAATTTACTCAGCAACTCTGTGAAATTCACCCATGAAGGCAGTATTACCTTAAGCTTTAGTCAAGTCACACGACAGAATAATGAAGGAGTAAATATCACCTTAGCCGACACAGGTATTGGTATAAGACAAGAACGTCTTGACACTATTTTTAATCCTTTTATACAGGCTGAATCATCAACAACGCGTCAATATGGAGGCACAGGCTTAGGCCTCTCCATTGTTAAACAGCTAGTCGAACTCATGGAAGGAAACATCAGTATTAGCAGTAAAGTCGGTAGCGGAACCACTTTCGATATTTTTATCGTTCTAAAACAATCAGACAAACCACTCCCTAACGTTCAACAGCAAAAAGAGTCCATTAAAGATTTACCTCAGAATCTCACTATTCTTATTGCAGAAGACAATAAAATCAATGCATTAGTAGCAAAAACTTTTTGTCAGCGCCTAGGACATAAAGCCACCATTGCCAATGACGGACTCGAAGCCGTTAACCAACTAAGAGAAAATGACTTCGATCTCATCATCATGGATAATCATATGCCAAAAATGGACGGCATAGAAGCCACGATAGCCATCAGGCAAGAGTTGAAAAAAACCACCCCTATTTTTGCCTGCACCGCCGACGTTTTTCAAGAAGCTCATGACAGTTTCATTGAAGCGGGAGCCAACCATGTACTCACCAAGCCACTGCAAGAACAGAGCTTTATGGATGCATTACATCAACACGCTGAATTAATTGCTCATCACAATATTGCTGATAACCCGCATCAAAATCAGATTATTAACGAAAATGATAAGACGGCAACGCCCCCAGAAACAGCGCATATCATCGCCTTATCTCGCCACATAAAGAGCCAATTAAACCTAACCGAAGCAGAAATAAAACTTGATCATTTACAGAGCATTAGCCAAGCACATCACATGCCATTAAACACCTTAATTAATGCATTTCAAAGCAATGCCGAAAATATGATCTCAGAGATAATACAGTCTGTTGAAAATAAAGATGTCCACAAAGTTTATCTCATTAGCCAGCACATACATGCCCTCGCCACTGAATATAAATTAACACGCATCCTCAAACAAATTCAGAGCCTTTCTTCCGACTCATTAGAAAATCAATTACCCGCCTTAGAGCCTATGCAACATCTGATCAATTTACTGGAAGTGAACATACATCAAGCACGGCGTTTCATCATCAAATCATCAATGAAAAAAAATAAAGATGCTGACGGCTAAGTCACGTTACCCACATCCACATCATCCGCTTCCATCGACAACATGTGATCAATTTACTGGAAGTCCATATGCATCAGGCATCAAGCATCAAGCATCAAGCATCAAGCACGACGTTTCATCATCAAATCATCAATGAAAAAAAATAAAGATGCTGACGGCTAAGTCACGTTACCCACATCCACATCATC
>NZ_CANLKR010000019.1 GCF_947491715.1 uncultured Shewanella sp.
AGCCCTCAACTCAATGCCTTGCCTAAACGCGTTTTAATTCCAGCTGAATCCTGCATCTTCAAGTGGTTTGGGTATAGCCGCCTCTTCTCAATTACTCTGAATAACTTCACAAGCAAAAGTCATCGCCATAATACGTCATTATTGAGTAAAAAAAAACACTAGACGACCGGTCTATTTTTGACTAACCTAACTCAATGAAAAAAACATCGCTTTCGACAAAACAGCAAATTATAGACTCTGGCTATGCCTTATTTTCGTTAAAAGGCTTTACCCATGTCGGTTTATCTGAAATTTTAAACGCTGCTAACGTACCAAAAGGTTCGTTTTACCATTACTTTTCATCAAAAGAGCATTTTGGCGAAATGGTCATTCAGCAATACTTCAAAGACTATTTGCACTCAATTGATGCCCTTTTTAATACTGTTAATAAAAGTGGCTACCTTCGATTGAATGACTATTGGCAACGATGGCAAGACGCTCAAGCCCCAGCACACCATTCTCAGCAATGCCTTGTTGTCAAGCTCAGTGCTGAAGTGGCTGATTTATCAGAACCTATGCGACTCGCCCTTAAAATAGGCGCGGATGAGGTGATAAGACGCCTTACTCGTTGTATTCAAACTGGCATACAAGATGGCTCGGTTAATCCAATCGATCCATCAAGCACTGCCAATATGTTGTACCAAATGTGGCTTGGAGCAAGCTTGCTCAATAAGCTATATCGAGATGGAAGCACAATAGATAAGGCTATGGAACGCACTAAAAAAATATTAAAACAAGAATAAGACATACGGCAATAATCAAATTTTAAATAGAGGATGTAGCATGCTAGATTTCGAATATTGTAACCCAACCCATATCAGCTTCGGCAAAAACAAAATTGCGGAATTAGATAAGCTGATCCCAGCTGATGCGCGAGTATTAATCTTATTAGGGGGTAATAGCGCTAAAAAAACAGGTACCTTAGATGAAGTAATCACGGCTTTAGGGAATAGAAACATTACCGAATTTAGTGGTATTGAAGCTAACCCAACGTATGAAACTCTCATTCAAGCAATTGACATAATAAAAGAACAAGACATCGACTTCCTCCTCGCTGTTGGAGGTGGTTCTGTTATTGATGGCACAAAATTCGTTGCCGCAGCGGCCTTATTTGAGGGAGAACCTTGGGATATATTACTTAACTGGGGTAATAACATCACTCAAGCTTTACCTTTTGGTAGCGTGTTAACTTTACCCGCTACGGGTTCTGAGATGAACAGTGGCAGTGTCATCACCCGTAAAGATATTCAATCCAAACGCTCTTTCATGAGCGATCATGTCTTTCCAAAATTCTCTATTTTAGATCCCAGTAAAACTTTTACGTTACCTGAAAGACAAGTGGCTAATGGCGTTGTTGATGCATTCGTTCATATTATCGAACAATATCTGACTTACCCCGTTAACGCACCAGTCCAAGACAGATTCTCTGAAGGTTTATTACAAACGTTAATTGAATTAGGGCCACAAGCCCTCAGCAACCCCAAAGATTATGATATAAGAGCTAACCTCATGTGGGTAGCAACCATGGCACTTAACGGCCTCATTGGCCGAGGTGTCCCTCATGACTGGGCGACTCATATGATAGGTCATGAGCTCACAGCACTTTATGATATCGATCATGCAAGAACGCTCGCAATTGTCTTACCAGGTCTACTAGACTGCCAACGTGAATCGAAAAAAGAAAAATTATTACAATATGGTGAACGTGTTTGGAATATCACTCAAGGCACAGAAACACAACGCATTGATGATGCTATTGCCAAAACTCGTACTTTTTTTGAAGATATGGGCATTAAAACACGTTTAAGTGATTACGATCTTAATTATACTCACGTGGAAGAAATTATTAAGAAATTAGAATATCATGGAATGACAGCATTAGGCGAACACCAAGACATTGATCTCGAAAAGAGTCGCCATATTCTAGAACGCAATTTGTAATAATAAACTGATACAACTCATATCCAAAGTATGCGACTCTCGAGCTACTTTGGATATTTTCTTTTCTAACAATCAATGTTTAGAAATAAAATCTAACCCAAGTGACTCAATAAACTACCTCTCAATAGGGATATTAAAATGCACTTATTTTACATAGGATCAAAACAAATGTGATTCATGGAAGATAAGGAGATGGCATGATTTCAGACAATATGAAAAAGGGGCAAGTTTTAGCCTCAAGTACCGCCGCTTTTACTATTTGCTTTATGATTTGGATCATGTTTGCTGTACTCGGGATCCCCATCAAAGAGATGCTTTCTTTAAATGAAACACAATTTGGCTTACTCGCAGCCACCCCTATATTGACAGGATCATTAACCCGCTTACCTTTAGGGGTCTTAGGTGATCGTTTTGGAGGAAGAATCGTATTATTACTCCTCATGCTAAGCACAACGGTTCCTATTTACCTTATTTCATATGCAACTGAATATTGGCAATTCCTATTATTAGGATTATTTGTCGGTCTAGCTGGAGGATCATTTTCCGTCGGCATTGCTTATGTAGCAAAATGGTTTGATAAACAACATCAAGGCTTTGCAATGGGAGTCTTTGGCGCTGGAAACGCAGGTGCTGCGTTAACAAAGTTTGTTGCTCCTGTCATCATCGTCTCCCTTGGCTGGCAAATGGTGCCAAAAATCTATGCGGGTATTATGCTTATTATGGCCGTACTGTTTTGGCTTTTTAGCTTTGACAACCCTAAACATAAGATCAATTCAAATACCTCGTTAAAACAACAGTTACAGGTTCTGAAAGATCCACAAATCTGGCGATATTGTCAATACTACTCCTTTGTCTTTGGTGGCTATGTCGCCCTTGCACTCTGGATGACTAAATACTATATAGGTGAATATGGTTTTGATTTAAAAACAGCCGCTATTTTTGCTGCTGCATTCTCACTGCCAGGCGGAGTCCTTAGAGCCTTAGGCGGTTGGCTCTCCGATAAGTATGGAGCTCATTGCATTACTTGGTGGGTTATGTGGGTCTGTTGGATCTGTTTATTCATCATGTCTTATCCAGAAACTGAATTTATCATAAAAACAGTACAAGGCCCTAAGACCTTCAATATACATCTAAATGCATCCATTTTTACAGCACTGCTTTTCACCATGGGGGTTGCTATGGCTTTTGGTAAAGCGTCTGTTTATAAATATATCTCTGAAGCCTACCCGGATAACATGGGCACAGTATCAGGCATTGTTGGACTGGCTGGCGGTTTAGGAGGATTTGTTTTACCTATCATGTTTGGTGCTTTACTAGATTTAACCCAAATTCGCACTTCAGCCTTTATGTTAATGTATGCCATCACTTGCGTTTCTTTATTACTGATGTATTTTACTGAAATAAAGCGTGCCCATATTATAAGTTCATAAATCTCCCATAAAATCAGTCAACTTTAAGATAAATATATATTTCACTCAATTATCATTAGCTTATGATGATTGAGTGAAAAAAATATCTTCAACTCCCTGCTTTTTTTGGATAAACAAGCTAAGCTACTCAGTATTCGAGTTTTGGGGACCATAATCCAATGCGATTATTCAGCCTATTTCTACTGCTCTTATTAAGCTCAATGGCTAATAGCACAGTCTACAAATGGGTCGATAAAGATGGGCAAATACATTACACCGACAAGCCTGTTAATAATGCTAACCCTGTAGAGTTTAAAGCTAATACCAACAACCATGTTAGCCTTCCTCCCGTTCCCGCCATCTCCACGAACACCCCACCTCCATCTAAGCCTGTTCAATACCAGCTCACTATCACTAAACCTATCGAAGAAGAAACAATACGCAACAACAACGGTGACTTATCCGTTATTGTCCAAATTAAGCCAAGGTTTCCATCAACATCCAGACTACAGCTCCATTTAGACAACCAAATACTCGGAAAGCCACAAACCTCCACAATGTTTTCACTGAAGAACATCGATCGAGGCGAGCATAACATCATCATTAAATTAATCGATAAAAACGGCAAAATACTTGCATCAAGTCTCCCTAGAACCTTTTTTTTACACCGAAGTATTAAAAATAAACCATCATAAGTTTACATAACTCTGTTATTGATTTGTATTCAATAGATTAGTCCTACATAAGTAGCAATCTATTATTATGTGGAGGCTTGCGTGGTGCACCATTATGGTGCATTATCAAAACGTAACCGCCAAATGCACTTAAAAAGGGCAATGAATTGGGCACTTTAAATGGATAATCACAGATTACTCAACCATCTCGTCACAGCAGTCGTTGTTATCAATCACGAGCTGAAACTGCTCTATGCTAATAATGCCGCCAAACAATTATTCAAAATTAGCAATAATCGATTATTTGAACACGCATTAACTGAACACTACCAATCTATCGGTATTAATCCTCAGCTATGGCAAAATGCCATCAAAAATCATCAAGGACTCACAATTAATAGTGTCTCACTCACAACACTTGATGGAAAACAACACACACTTGATATTAGCTTAAGCCCTTTTGAAGAAGAAAAAAGCTCAGCCTTATTAGAATTAAGACTGGTGGATCAACAGCAAAGGATCCATCAACAATTATCTCAAGATGCGCAACAACAAGCCGCTCAATTTTTAGTACGTAATCTTGCTCATGAAATCAAAAACCCACTTGCCGGCATAAGAGGAGCTGCACAATTACTATCGAGAGAATTGTCGGACAGTACACAAAATGATTTTACCGATCTCATCATTGAACAAGCAGATAGATTACGCAATTTAGTGGATCGTTTATTAGGCCCCCAACGGCCAACAGAGCATGGTATTTTTAATATCCATGAAGTGATTCAAAAAGTACTCTCTCTTATCAGTATTACACTGCCAAACAATATTCAAATACAACAAGATTACGATCCTTCGATCCCCAGCTTCAACATGGATCCTGAGCAGCTCCAACAAGCATTACTGAATATTGTTCAAAATGCCGTTCAAGCCCTCAAAGGTAAACAAGGAAAAATTCACATAAGAACCCGCACCCAACACCAAGTCACCATAGGTAATAATAGACACAAGTTGGTTTTAGCATTGAGCGTCACCGATAATGGCTCCGGTATCAACCCAAATCTAATCGACACCCTTTTTTATCCTATGGTAAGCGATAAAGAACATGGGTCAGGACTCGGCCTCTCTATTGCTCATAATATAGCTCGCCTCCATGGGGGAAGAATTGACTGCAACAGCAGCCACTTAGGGACAGAATTCACTTTATTACTGCCAGTGCTTCAATAAAGTAATGCATAACAGGACAACTGAACATTTAATCAATCTATAAGATCTCAGTAACATTAAGGCACAAACATGACAGAACAAGTTTGGATATTAGATGATGACACCTCAATACGCTGGGTTCTTGAGCGAGCCATACAAAGTATACCGCTAACTTGCACTAGCTTTGCCGCCGCTGAATCTTTATGGCAGGCACTCGAAATAAGCCAACCAAAAGTCATTGTGTCTGACATTCGTATGCCTGGTACAGATGGCTTAACCTTGCTCGAGCGACTTAAAAGCCATTATCCTCATATTCCAGTTATTATTATGACAGCACATTCAGACTTAGACAGTGCCGTCAGCGCCTATCAAGCAGGGGCATTTGAATACCTTCCAAAACCTTTTGATATTGATGAAGCAACCGCATTGGTTGAACGTGCCCTGAGTCATTCAAACGAGCAAGAACATAATAAAAAGCAACAAGAAAGTATTATTGACACACCTGAAATTATTGGTGAAGCACCCGCAATGCAAGAAGTGTATCGCGCTATTGGTCGCTTATCTCGCTCTTCTATCAGTGTGCTCATTAATGGTCAATCGGGCACAGGAAAAGAGCTCATTGCCAGTGCACTACACAAGCATAGCCCAAGAAAAAAGCAACCTTTTATTGCCATTAATATGGCTGCAATCCCCAAAGATTTAATTGAGTCAGAACTCTTTGGCCACGAAAAAGGCGCTTTCACTGGTGCACAGGGGATCCGCCAAGGTCGATTTGAACAAGCCAATCTTGGCACCCTGTTTCTTGATGAAATTGGTGATATGCCAGTCGATGTCCAAACACGCCTATTAAGAGTCCTTGCTGACGGTCAATTTTATCGTGTTGGCGGCCATGATCCCGTTAAAGTCGATGTACGTATTATCGCTGCAACCCATCAAAATTTAGAACAAAGAGTCACAAACGGTGAATTTAGAGAAGATCTTTTCCATCGTTTAAATGTCATTCGTATCCACCTTCCCACTCTGTCCCATCGTCGAGAAGATATTCCACAATTGGCTCATCACTTTCTCCATAACGCGGCTAAAGAAATGGGCGTCGACACAAAAGTCTTAACGGAAGAAGCCGCAACACAATTGTCTCAACTCCCTTGGCCTGGTAATGTCAGGCAATTGGAAAACACTTGTCGATGGTTGACGGTAATGGGATCAGGACAAGAAATATTACCTCAAGATCTACCACCAGAATTGCTAGACAAAACGGTCAATGATACGACAAATAATATCACTCATGATTGGGAACAGGCATTAACTCAACTTATCGATGAACGTTTAAGCCATGGAGACAGTGATTTACTTACTCAAATACAACCCACATTTGAACGTATATTACTGACGACCGCCTTAAAACATACCCATGGGCACAAGCAAGAAGCCGCCAAACGATTAGGCTGGGGCCGAAATACATTAACGCGAAAATTAAAAGAATTATCGATAGAATAAAATGGCGCAACACAAAAAGGGATCATTGCGATCCCTTCAAGTTTAAGCTTTAAAACTGATAATGCATGCCAACACTGAATTGCGATAAATCTGTGCTGATATCATCATAATAATAAAAGTCATGCTCAAATTCGAGATCGCCTGATGTTTTCTCATAAGCGACACGTAAGACAAGATTATCAGACACGGCCGCATTCACTCCCGCGCCGAAAACATAACCTACACCACTTAAATCATTAGTATAAGTGCCATAGACGGTATCAACTTCATTTGAAATAACCATGTATGCAAGCCCTGCTTTAACGTAAGCAGAAAAAATATCATTAAATGCTAACGTTAATTTTGGCGCAATAGAAAAAGCCGATGCATGACTATCAAAGTCACTATCATTACTATAATCACCGGTACCAAAGAGATGCCCTTCAACACCAAACCAATCATTAAAATGATAGCCGCCATACACACCGACACTGTATTCGGCGTCATGGCTTACTCCGCCATCAAAATCTAATTCAGTAGAACCAATATCACCACCAACATAAAAACCTTCTCTGTCTGTTTCAGCAACAACAGAAGCGGATCCTAAAAGACCCATTAACAACAAAGCTGAACCACAATATTTATTCATTACAACTACTTAAATAAAAAACAAATGACAATGTTAACATATTGAGCTAAATGTAAAAATAGCAATACATAGTGAAGGTTGTAGTGATACTAAATACAGACAAATACACTAAAAAAGCAACAATAATCGATTCATCATGCTGCTTTTGAATATGCCATATTCATTTAAAAAAGATAATGCACACCAAGACTAAATTGAGAAAGGTTCGTTTGATAGCTGTTATCATAGTAAAAATCATTATTATCAAACTCTAAATCACCTGAAGTAAATTCATAAGCTACACGAATGACAAAATGATCAGATACCGCTGCATCCACTCCCGCACCCAGTACATAACCCACACCGGTTAAATCATTGTTATAAGTCCCCCAATAAGTGGTGTCACGTTCAAAACGAATATCGATAAAAGATATCCCACCTTTTAAATAACCAGAAAACATATCATTAAAATTAAGCGTAAAAGTTGGCGTAATAGAGAACACTCCGGCATTCACATCTTCACCGCTCACATCACTATAATCTGTTGTACCATATACATGTCCTTCAATGCCAAACCAATCATTGAAGTTATAACCACCATATGCACCAAAACTAGCAGCTGAATCACTGCCGCTGAAATCATCAAAACTTATTCGCGTTGTTCCAATATCCCCACCCACATAGAAACCTGGATATTGAGGCTTAGCCAAAACGAAGAGGGGGAATAGGCATAAAGTTAATAACAGTATTTTTTTCATCACAACTCCTTGTGTCATAAATAAGATCATCAAAGGTACAGTAGGTTAAACTTGAAAGAATGTCGACTTTAATGCTAATTTCAATCTAGTCACTAGAATGAAAACAATCAAAAATAACGTCAATTTTTTTAATAAGAAATAAAAAAGCCGAAAAAAACACCTGTTTTCTTCGACTTAATATTTCACTAGCAACATATACTATGACTTAACATTTAAGGCATCGTAATATATGACCTGTGTTGCTTTAAAACTGGTAATGCAGACCTAAACTAAATTGAGATAGTTTGGTATCGTCTAAATCAATATTTTGTTTAGCCGACAACCCCATCACATTGACATTAACATCACCATCAATATCAGCATTCATGTATTCATAACCTAAACGAACAACTAAATGTGGTGTAATAGCAGCATTCACACCAGCACCCAATACATAGCCCCAACCATCAAAGTTTGCTGAAGTATTGATATTGACCCCGTTAGCAACGACACCAATCTCTGTATCAACTTTCATGTAGCTCAGACCCGCTTTTGCATAAGCAGAGAAGATTTCATTGATATGCCAAGTCACTTTTGGTGCAATAGTTAATCCAGAAGCAGACAGTTCTGTTTTCGTCACAGTAATTGTATCGCCATTAAAAGTTCCACTTTGCCCTTCAAGACCAGTATCATAATCGCCCGTCCCAAAAACATGACCTTCAACCGCAAACCATTCATTGAAGTTATAGCCACCATAAACACCAAGACTTGCAGCAGAGTCACTTTCACCCTGAATTTTTAGTTGAGTTGAACCAATATCACCACCCACGTAAAAACCATTATCACTGGTTTCAGCCATAACTGTATTGATACTGCCTAGAGTTAATAATAATACCGCAGCACTTGGAAAAGCTTTCATAACGCATCCTATAAAAAACAATTTAATTCTAAGGCGGCGGAGATTAGCACTGAGAAATATAAATAAATAGGCTATACCGACTAAAGCACTAGGGTAAAAATAATAAATAAAAGTGAAAAAAAATAAAATTAACAACATAATTAAAAAAGAAAAACTTTAATGTAAGCCAGTGTTTTAAATGTTATAAAAAACAAAGCTGAACACAAGCTTAATAGAGGGGGTGTTTATAGAAAATAAGTTGATGTTTTTTATAAGATGATGATATTAGTTATTAAATTTAAAGTTCAGTTTAATTGGATTGAAAAGACATTAATTTTTATTCATTAAAAATCTTAACCAATTAAGCTTGCATATAAAATAAACCCCACTGATAAAATCAAATGGGGTTTATCGCAGTCAAACAACTTGGAAAATTACCGAGTCGGCTGATGTGGCACTTTATTCATTCGATGTGGTTTATCAAAATTTTCTTTAAACTTCACTTTTTGCTCTGGCGTTAAAATTTGATAAACCTCATTTTGTAGTTTCAGCATATTCACTACACCCATTTCACGCTTAGACTGCTGTGATGCAATGAGTTCTTTGGCTTTTGCTTCATCAAAAGTAGGCGCTGAAATAAGACTATATATCTGTGCTTTCATTGCTTGACGTTCTTCATCTGAAGCTTTATTTTCCTTCTTAGCGGCTTTGCTAGCCTGAACGAGACTTTTCACTTGCGCTTTTTGTGCATCAGTTAAATCTAAATTATGCAGCATGCTCTTTAATTTACGATCTGGACCATGATCGCCTTTCATCCGCTTTTGCTCAGTTGATGTATTGCTACCATCTTCCGCATTGACTACACTGGACATCAAGGTAGTCGTTGCTAGAACGGCTATTAGGCCTGCTGTTACTGTTTTTGACTTCATGTTTATAGCCTCTTGGTTTATGTCACTTTACAAATTAAAAAATGAGCTGTCTTTATCTGTTATCTAGTATAGTCAGCTCTTTTGTCAATGTGGGAATAACTGAGGTAAAAGACTGTAAACATTACGGTATGCACTCTATTTTTAATTGCTCTAAACAATCTTGATTTCAATATTTACATATACTTACACAAGAAAACTACAATTGACACCCAACACAGTATACTGAATCACATCTCCGTCCATTTAGTAACTTGGGCAGTGTCAATATTAAGGGAGACATATGAACCGTATTTTATTAATTGATGATGATTTAGGTCTATCAGAATTACTGGCACAACTCTTAGAGTTAGAAGGTTTTCAACTTACGCTAGCCCATGATGGACAAATAGGATTAGATCTTGCTATAGAACAAGATTTTGATCTTATTTTATTGGATGTCATGCTGCCAAAACTCAATGGTTTTGAAGTATTGAGAGCATTACGTCAAAAAAAGCAAACGCCAGTATTGATGCTTACTGCTCGAGGAGATGAGATTGATCGTGTGGTCGGCTTAGAAATAGGCGCAGATGACTATCTACCAAAACCTTTTAATGATAGAGAGCTAGTGGCTAGAATTCGTGCAATTATTCGCCGCACCCACTCTCTTCCCCAAGATAATCCAAAAAGCATTCAAGAATTTGGCGACTTACAGCTCGATCCAGCAAGACAAGAAGTGTATTGCCAGGATGTATTAATTTTACTCACAGGCACAGAATTTAGCTTACTCTCTGAGCTCGTCCAGCATGCCGGAGAGCTTGTCAGTAAAGAAACATTAAGTGAAAGCGTTTTGGGAAAAAAACTTATGCCATTTGATAGAAGCCTTGATATGCATTTATCCAATTTACGTAAGAAAATGCCTGAACGTAAAGATGCAAGACCCAGAGTTAAAACGATCCGTGGTAAAGGTTATATCTGGCTCCCCTAATGAAAACAATACCCAATAGTCTATTTGTCAAACTGTTACTGAGTTTTTGGATTTGCAGCTCCCTTATTATAGCCACTGTTGGGATCTTACCTTTAATTCAGCAAAAACATGATGCTGGCGTACCACTCCCTCCACCACTGCATCATATGTTAGTTACGGTTGCCAATCGGATTATTGATAACCCTGAATTATTAAACTCACAGCAAGCTTGGCGTGGCATTAATCGCTTTCGTGATCCTCAAGGTAAGCCCGTTCGTTTATTTGTCGTCAACGAGCATGGTAAACTGTTAAATAATGCAAAAAACTCTAGAATGTTAAGGCGATTCGTCTTAATGGCTGACGGCTCAGATCACCCCATTAAGTACCAATTTAAAAATGAGCTCATGTTTGGCCCATATCAATTCTATGTTGCAGGCGAACAATACTCACTTTACGGTCATGCCCCTGATCATCGACCACAGCCTTGGTTCTTCTTTTTTACCGACAATAAATTATTGACCTTAAGTCTCGCTATTTTTCTTTCCGGTCTACTATGTGGACTCTTAGCATGGCATTTAGGTAGGCCATTACGCTCATTGAAGTCAAGCGCAGATGCGTTAGCCAGTGGTGATTTAAGCAGTCGTGTCAATGTTGAAACAACGTTGCGTCAAGATGAATTTGGACAACTTGCTAAGGCTTTTAATGGGATGGCTGATGCCGTTGAAGACATGATAAAAACTCAGCAACGACTCATTAGTGATATTTCGCATGAATTACGCACCCCTCTTACTCGGTTGCAATTATCACTTGCTCTGAATCGAAAAAAAGGCCAAGAAACCCAAGAAATGATCCGTATTGCCTATGAAGCTGAACAATTAGAAAAAATGATTGCAGAATTATTAGAGCTCTCACGTGTCAAACTCAACACGCAAGAGAGAAAAACCTCGTTAGAATTAGCAGAAACACTCGGCCAAGTCCTTGATGATGCTGAATTTGAAGCAGGACAACAACATAAACAATTAAATATTGAAATTCCAGAATCGATAACCTTACCCATTCATCCTAAACCTTTATCTCGCGCAGTTGAAAATTTATTGCGTAACGCCATACGATATGCAAAAAACAGCATTACCATTTGCGCAAAACAGCACAAGCATTTTGTTGAAATTGAAATATTTGATGATGGCCCAGGGATTACTAATGAGAGTGATCTAGAAGCCATTTTTAAACCCTTCTATCGCCCTCAATCAGCAAGAGAAAGAGAAACGGGTGGCTGGGGATTAGGCCTGGCAATTACGCAAGCAGGCATAACCGCCCATGACGGTCACATAAAAGCTGAAAATATTAAACCCCATGGTTTAAAAGTCACTATAAAACTGCCCAAATAACGTCACTTTGTGTCTTATACCCGTGATACTTGAAGATGCAGGATTCAGCTGGAATGAAAAGCCTTTTAGGCAAGGCTTTGAACAGCGTGCCTAGTCATTCTAAGCTGATGTTCAATAACGCAGTATAAAAGGCTTTGCTTTTACATATAAAGAGGCCAGCCCTTTGGGAGTCTGTAAAATCACCTACATCGAAGTTGTATCACCTTAAAAGGCAATAAGCATTCTTGCAATAATACGCCTTGAATTAGGCACTTTTACAGGCTCTGAAAACAGGCATCTTCAAGTATCACGGGTATAAGCGAGTTGTTTAAAATTGATGACACTATTGCTATAATCACCTTCCAATTTTTAAGAGTTAAGTTGTCATGTTCCATATTGCGCTCTATGAACCAGAAATCGCCCCTAACACTGGAAATATCATTCGCTTAATCGCTAACAATGGTTGCCAGTTACACTTAATTGAACCTTTAGGGTTTGATTTAGAAGAAAAAAAACTCAGGCGCGCAGGCTTAGACTACAGCGATTTAGCTAATATTACTCGCTATGCTAATTTCGATGCTTTTTTAACGGCCATGGCGGGTAAACGCATCATGGCTTGTACCACCAAAGGCAGTCGTCCTCATTCTGACATTCGCTTTAAAAAAGACGATGTTTTTCTCTTTGGCCCAGAGACTCGTGGCCTCCCTATGGACATTATTGATGCTACGCCTTTAGCGCAACGTCTTCGAATTCCTATGATGTCAAATAGCCGAAGCTTAAACCTCTCTAATTCTGTCGCTATCATTAGCTATGAAGCTTGGCGCCAATTAGATTATGACGGGATATAATACGTTTCCAAAAACATGAAGTATGATGTCTTAATACAGCGACATCATACTTCATGTAAAGCCCAATGCCCCTTTCATTACACCTTAGCAACCTCAACCATTTTCATATTTTCCAACTATCTAACGTTTATAGCTAAATATAGAAACAATATCAAAAGCCATAAAAACATTAACTATCATTAACATAGTAATGATTTTTTAAGATAATTACTATATTAATCAAATGCATGATTAGCTTTACAGACAAAAAACTATTCATTCGCTTGAAATGCTGGCAACGTATAAAAAATAGAGAATAAACGAGGTCTATTATGCAAATGTGGCTAAAAATATTAATGAGTGTTTTTCTTGGTGCCTTAGTGGGGTATTTAGTCGGTCCCCCCATTGAAATGATAAAGCCAATCGGCGACATTTTCCTTAACCTAATCAGAATGCTCGTTATTCCTTTAGTTTTTAGCTGCATTATTACCGCCATTACCGCTAATAAAGACTTATCCAACCTAACCCATCTTGGCTTACGCTCTGTTTCTCTTTATATTTTAACAACATTAATGGCGGCCTTAGTCGGACTCACATTTGCTTTAGTCTTCCATGTCGGTGACTTAGGCAATGGTTTACCTCTCATCAATGCTACTAATAATGACAATATGACTCCTCCTTCCATTATCAATATGTTAATTGATATCTTTCCCACTAACCCTATTGCGAGTATGGCTGAAGGCAATATGATCCAAACAATTGTATTCGCTATTTTTATTGGTATCTCTATTAATTTGAGCGGTGAAAAAGGTGAAGCATTTAAACGCGTCATTAATTCAATGGGCGATATCATGCTAACCTTGATGCAATTAATCATAAAAATTGCACCTGTGGGGATTTTTGCTATTATTGCAGTGATTGCAGGCACTCAAGGCGTCAATGTACTCACGCCACTCATCAAGCTTCTCCTTCTCGTTTACGTCGCTTGCTTAACACAAATTTATGGCATATATGCAATATTGCTGACATTCTTTGCTAAAATTTCCCCATTGCCTTTTTTCAAAAAGGTGATTAGCGCGCAACTTATGGCTTTTTCATCAAGCAGCAGCGTCGCCACTTTGCCCATGACACTCAATGTCGCTAAGGAGCGATTAGGGATATCTAAAGCAACAGCACATTTTGTCCTGCCTTTAGGCATGACGATCAACATGGATGGCTCATCACTAAACTATGTATTAAGCAGTATTTTTATCGCTAATATCGCAGGCATTGACTTATCCACATCACAATACATTCTCATTATCTTCGTCTCTATTATCACTTCAATCGGCGCTGCAGGCGTACCAGCAGTAGCCATGTCAGGACTTTTTGTAGTTGTCGCCACATGTGGGCTGCCTATCGAAGGAATAGCCATAGTATTAGCCATTGATAGATTAATGGATATGATACGAACGGCCACCAGTGTCACGGGAGATTTAGCCGTTGCGACGACTGTCGATAGCCTAAACCATTCTCTCAATAAAACACATTATTACAGTAAGAAAATATAATCAATCATGCAAAAGAGGAAGTTCATTCCTCTTTGTCATTATCACTCACTCTGACGCTTTATTTTGTTTGAGCAGCTCAGCTAACCTTGCCTGCTCTTCTTCAGTCATCGTTTGAGCAGTATTCACTTTCGCGCTATGCCTACGGATAAACATAAACCCAATCAAGAAAGCCATAATCAGCAAAAGAGAGGGACCCAACCAGAGTAAATAGGTTTTAGGCTCCATTTTAGGTTTATAAAGGACAAACTCACCATAACGGCTAGTCATAAATTCAATAATTTCACGATCACTCTTACCCGCATCCACCATCTTAAAAACGACTAAACGCAGATCCTGAGCAACAGGAGAATTTGAATCGATCAAATTTTGATTTTGACACTGTGGACAACGCAATTCATTGGCAATTGACAATGCACGAACTTGATTCACCTCTGATTGAAATTGATAAGTATCAACTGGGGTAGCCTGTGCCAACGTACTCACACCGAAAAAAAGCATCAAGCTCAGCACTAAAGATCTCATATTGAACACCATCATAAACGCTGTGCCTCTTTCGCCTCAGCTTGAAGCCGCTTCACCATGGGCAATAAAGTGTCAGTCCAAACCTGATTGTCAATGGGGCCAGCAAAGCGGAAACGAATAATGCCTTTATGATCCACCAGAAAACTTTCTGGCGCGCCATACACTCCGAGATCTAAGCCTAAACGTCCTTTATCATCAAACAGATTCAGTACATAAGGATTACCGTCTTTTGCGAGCAACTTTATCGCCGCCTCTCGTTCATCACGATAATTAATGCCATAAATAGGTAAAATATTTTGCTTTGCTAAACGCATTAAAAATGGATGTTCATACATACAAGAGGGGCACCAAGTTCCCCATACATTCAGTAAAGCAACTTGCCCTTGAATATCATCATTAGTGAGTAACTCATCAGGACTGTCTAAATCCTGTAACTGAAAATGCGGAACGGGCTTCCCTTCCAGTGCAGAATCCAGCTTTTGCGGATTTAAAAATAATCCGCGATATAAAAGAACGCCCATCACTAAAAATACGGCTAATGGAATAAATAATATTAATTTCTTCATCTCGCCTCACCTATTATACTGTCACTAATTCATTATCAATTGGGGCCGCTTTTTTTGCTTGAGCCACTGTTTTACGTTGACGATAACGCTTATCCAATGCTGCTAACAAACCACCTAATGACATGAAAATGGCACCAAACCATAACCAACGAACAAAAGGCTTATAGTTTAAACGAACCGCAAACTCAGTGCTATTTATCGGATCGCCCATGGTAATATAAAGATCGCGAAATATTCCCCAATCAATACCCGCTTCAGTCATGCTCATAACCTGAACCGTATATTGGCGTCTTTCTGGTTGCAATAATGCCACCGGATTACCGTTCTTTGATACCTGAATTTGCCCTTGCTGCGCCATGTAATTTGGCCCAGGAACCTGTTTTGTTTCAAGATAACTAAACTCATAACCCGCAAGCTCTTTAGTGATCCCAGGCCCCATACGCACACTTTTCTCAATGGAATAATTCGACACCATGGTCGCACCAACAATGGATACCGCTATTCCAATGTGTGCTATCAACATACCCCATTGGCTACCCGTTAAACGGCTAAATTGTAATTGCCCTTGGCTGTTTGTTAGTAAATGATACCCCGCCTTTAATGTAGCAAGCGTGACCCAAGTCGCGGCCGTGATACCTAACATCACCCAAAGGTTAAACGCGCCGCCAGCAATGAAAGGCACTGCGATACCAGTCAATAAAGCAACAACTGCAGGCAGTAATAACTGCTTTTTTAATTCACCTGCTTTGGATTTTTTCCAGCGGATAATGGGACCTATCCCCATGACGCCAAATAATACCAATACGATAGGCACAAATACGGCATTAAAATAAGGTGGGCCCACTGAAATTTTCCCCATCCCTAAACCATCAATAATCAGTGGATATAAGGTCCCTAATAATACTGTTCCACATGCAACGGTGAGAATTAAATTACACGCCAATAACATGGTCTCTTTTGAGTTTAATTCAAATCTTGCAGGGCTTTTCATATTACTTGCTCTAAACGCAAATAAGGTTAATGAACCACCAACCGTGATCCCAAGCAAGAGTAAAATAAACATGCCACGACTAGGGTCGGAGGCAAAGGAATGCACCGAGGTTAACACTCCAGAGCGGACAATAAAGGTGCCTAATAAGCTTAAAGAAAATGCAAAAATCGACAATAACACCGTCCAATTTCTAAAGGTGCCACGTTTTTCAGTCACAATGAGAGAGTGCACTAATGCCGTGCCAATTAACCAAGGCATAAACGATGCATTTTCAACCGGATCCCAGAACCACCAGCCCCCCCAACCCAATTCGTAATAGGCCCACCAAGACCCTAACGCAATACCAGCAGTTAAGAAAACCCAAGCCGTTAAGGTCCATGGACGCGTCCAACGAGCCCATGCAGAATCCAGTCTTCCGCTCATTAACGCGGCAATAGCAAAAGCAAAGCTTACCGAAAAACCGACATAGCCTAAATACAGCATAGGCGGATGAATAATCAGGCCCACATCTTGCAACATAGGGTTTAAGTCACGCCCTTCCATTGGCATGGGAAATAAGCGTTCAAAAGGATTTGATGTGAGTAGCATGAAAAACACAAAACCCGCGATCACTAGGGCCAAAATCGCCAGCACTCGCGCAACAAAAGCCGCTTCTAAATTCCGGCTCAATAACGCCACAGCAACAGTCCAAACCGATAAAGCAAACACCCAAAACAGTAAAGAACCTTCATGGCCGCCCCAAACGGCGGCTAATTTAAAGAAAAAAGGCAATAAAGAGTTAGAATGGTTGGCGACATAAGCAACAGAAAAATCATCGACAGCAAAACTATAACCTAATGCTAAAATAGCAAAGCTAATAAATGTAAACATGCCATAGGTTAAAGGGCGTGCGTAACCGACAAGATATTGATCTTTTCGGGCGACACCCACTAATGGGACTGTCGCCAATAGCAAGGCAAACGCCAAGCCTAAAATCAGCGAAAAATGTCCAAGTTCTGGGATCATGCTGTTACCTCTTTCATTTTGAATAGTCTCTGCTCAACAAAAGATGACCAATCGACATCCGTCATTATCGCTTCCCACTTTCTTATTTATGTTGCGGCCAATAGAGTAAATGCTTAAACAACATTATGTTACTCAATAGTTAACCAAAAAAGGTTATACTCTTTCGACTCGTTAACGATTTAGCGCGGGTGTTAATTTGCGCTATTTTAGTGTTTGTCACGCCCTATGTCTGCTTATTTCGCAAAAAACTGCGTGATCCGTCTCATATCAATATCGAAATGACGGTGATTTCCACTTGAAAATGTGAAGCAAAACTCAAGACTGAGAAATTAAGGTTATATTAGTGTGTAATGAATGTATAATCGGCAACCAATTCAGCGGTACTGCCGCCTTTGATCACTCAAATTTAAGCGAAATAAAATAATGACCACATTATGGATTTTTTTAGCGTTATTCATATTAGTCAGTATCCTATTGATCTGGTTACCCCATTTTCGTCAATCGACGCTATTGAAAACACAAACAAAAACCGTCCGTAACCAAACTAACCTCACTTTGTTTAATCAAAGAATACAAGTATTAGAGCAAGAATTAAAAGATAACTTATTAGATCAACATGAATTTGATTCTCTCAAACAAGAGCTTGAAATAGGGCTATTGCAAGACATTAAGCAAGGCGAAGACGAAGCATTACTGCCCCACACTCAAACTAAAGGCCTGTTTTGGCCTAGTTTAATGACCCTCATCGTGCTTGGAATATCGGGTTACCTTTATTCCTCCATTGGCGCCTATCAAGCCCTTGAATGGGCTAATTCTGTTCAACACCAGAAAAAAGGCCCTTTGAGCATGATGGACCGCATTGAAATGATGCAAGCACAAGCTAAAGTGCAACCTGATAACAGTCAATTATGGTTCAGTCTAGGTCACGCTTATATGGCAATCAATCAATATAAAAATGCCATCCATGCCTTTGATAAAGCCATTGCATTGGCTGGCGTTCATGCTGAATTACTCGGCCCAAAGGCCACGGCAATGTACTACGATGCTCAGCAACAGCTCACCCCTGAAGTTCAATCACTCATTAAACAGTCTTTAACGCTTAACCCGACCGATCCTTCAACCTTATTATTAGTGGGAATGGACGCTTTTCTCAATGGACAATATCAAGCAGCCATTGATGCATGGCAACTTATTCTCGATACCAACCAAGATAATATTGATAGAGAAGCTATCACTAACGCCATTAATAATGCCAAGGCACAACTTGAAGAAAATCATCCCCAAGTCACAAGTGAAAATGCTGCCGATACGTCACTGACAATCAATATTAGCGTAGATAAGGCATTACAAGCTCACGTAAACGCAGATGATACGCTGTTTATTTTTGCTCGCACCCTAACGGCGCCTAAAACCCCCTTAGTGGCCACAAAAATTTCAGCAAACCCACTGCCTGAACAAGTGATATTAAGCAACAATGATAGGATTGGTAAGCGAGCACTCACAAAAGGTGAAACACTTGAGATCATCGCCGTATTATCAAAACATAACACACTCCGACCTCAACCGGGGGATCTCAAAGGCCAGGTCATCAACGTACAAGTAAGTGAAACTGTAAAACTCACACTGGATACGCTGATAAAATAGAAAGTCAGGAACAAAAAAACCGGCAATTGCCGGTTTTTTAATGTAAAAAAGCAATCAAAATATTATTTTGCCTTAGACATAAATTCGATGGCATTTTTGTAATCTTCATCGGTACAATCCATGCACATTCCACCTGGTGGCATCGCATTTTTACCCGCTTTCACAGTCGCGATTAATGTTTCCATACCTTGCGTCAAACGAGGTTCCCATGCAGCAACATCATTCACTTTTGGTGCGCCTGCAACGCCCATACTGTGACATACTTGACATGCCTTGTTATACACTTCTTCGCCTGTTTGGGCGAAAACGCTAGCGGACAAGGTTAATGCTGCTACAGCAGTCATAGTTAACCGTTTTTTCATGATTTATGTTCCTAATGCAAATACATACAAAGCCCAACGCCGCTTTTTATTATAAAATTTGGGTCTTTCGATCCAATGAAGCGGACTCTTTTTTAGCGCGACAAGCCTACTACAAAAGGTAACAAATCTCACCTTTTTGTGACTAAAATGCCACCTAGATCTCGATTTTAGTACAAAAATAGCGCTATAATTGCACATTAGCTATTGCTGAATAACAGATGTGAACGCAATATAGCGCTCTTGCTTTAAGACACTAAAAGTCAAAAATGTGAAGTGTAATTAAGATACCCAGATCAAATATTCGACACACAAAGTTAACCAATACTAAACCCCTTGGCCTATTTATGTTAATATCGCCCACGGTTGAATACGCTAATGATTCGATATGCTGCGTTAACACAATCAATAAAATGAAATAGAGACACAAGGTCAATAAACAATTTCAGGTTTTATATTCACAATATGAATTAAAGCCATGAAATAAATAATAATATAAATGACATGATTGCATTAGGTGATAGCGTGGTAGTACCGACAAAACATAAAACACTCCTTAGTGCTACAGATCTCACCTGTATTCGTGAAGAACGTATTTTATTTGATGAGCTCAGCTTCGATATTAACAGCGGTGATATCGTTCAAATCGAAGGCCCAAATGGTGCAGGTAAAACCAGCCTATTACGCATTTTAGCAGGCCTATCACGCCCCTATTCTGGTCAAGTTCTTTTTAAACAGCAACCTATTACATCTTGCCGCGATGATTACCAAAATGACTTACTTTATTTAGGGCATTTACCCGGTGTTAAAAGTGAACTGACTGCAACAGAAAACCTCAACTTTAACCTCACACTAATGGGTTATTATAACTTTGACTCTGTTGATATTTTAAACAAAGTGGGCCTCTTTGGTTTTGAGGATAGTTTGACCGGACATTTGTCGGCAGGACAACATCGGCGCACCGCTTTAGGACGCTTATGGCATAATAATGCCAATATTTGGATTTTAGATGAGCCTTTTACTGCCATTGATAAAAAAGGCGTCTGTCAGTTAGAAAGCTTATTTATTGAGCATGCTAACCGAGGAGGATGCGTTATTTTAACGACACATCAAGATATGAATCTTATCGATTCACAGACACTGAAAAAAATCCAACTCGATTATCATATGCTATGAGAAATGTTATGCAAAAAAACATGAGTTATTCCCGCGCATTTCTAGCCGTCCTCTTACGTGATTTACATGTTGCGGTGCGTCATCGTAATGATATTTTCAATCCTCTATTATTTTTTATTCTAGTGATCGTGTTGTTTCCATTGGCCATTGGCCCAGAGCCACAAACATTAAGTAAAATAGCACCGGGATGCATTTGGGTCGCCGCTTTATTATCTTCAATGTTATCACTCGAGCGGCTGTTTAAGGCCGATCACCTTGATGGCAGCCTTGAACAAATGCTACTCAGCCCACACCCGCTAACCTTATTAGTTTCAGCAAAGGTCATTGCACATTGGATCCTGACAGGGATCCCGCTCATCATTATCGCCCCTTTATTGGCGCTATTGTTACACCTTGAGCCTCAAAGTTATAGCGCATTATTCATCACGTTAGCACTTGGAACACCGATTTTAAGCTTATTGGGTGCCATTGGCGCTGCATTAACAGTAGGACTTCCCAAGGGAGGCGTACTGCTCAGCTTACTGATTTTACCCTTATATATTCCTGTTTTAATTTTTTCAACCAGCGCAATAGACGCTGCAAGCATGAATTTAGTTTATAACGGGCAGCTCGCCATTATCGGCGCAATGCTAATAACATCATTGATTTTGGCCCCTTTTGCAATTGGTGCCTCATTAAGAGTGAGTATTAATTAATATGTGGAAATGGTTACATTCATATGCCGATCCTCAGAAGGCATACCGTTTATCAAATACCTTGCTACCTTGGTTTAGCTATTTGGCCTTAGTGTTTATTAGTGTAGGGACGATTTGGGGTCTACTTTTCGCCCCCAGCGATTATCAACAAGGTGATAGCTATCGTATTATCTTCATCCACGTGCCTGCGGCCTCCATGTCCATGACAGCCTATATTGCCATGGCCAGTGCCTCTTTTGTGGGCATAGTCTGGCAAATAAAATCGGCTGATTGGGTCGCCGCCTCTATCGCGCCCGTTGGTGCAGTCATGACGTTAATCGCTCTAGTGACTGGCGCTGCTTGGGGCAAACCTATGTGGGGCACTTGGTGGGTTTGGGATGCCAGACTGACATCAGAGCTCATTTTACTCTTCTTGTATTTAGGTGTCATTTCACTTTACGCTTCATTTGAAGACAAAACCCTTGCAGCGAGAGCCGCGGGTATTTTAGCCATTGTCGGTGTTGTGAATATTCCAATTATTAAATATTCTGTCGATTGGTGGAGCTCACTGCATCAACCATCAACTATTAAAATCACTGAAGAATCAACAATGTCTAGTGACATGCTCTATCCGTTGCTTATCAATATTGTTGGTTTTGGGCTGCTCTTAGGCGCTATCACATTACTGCGTTTTCGCACTGAGATCCTCACCAGAAACAGTATGCGCCCTTGGGTCAGAGAACTTGCTCAAATAGAAGGATCCCATTAATGCAATTTGACAGTATTAGCGATTTTTTCAACATGGGAGGCTATGCATTATATGTATGGTTATCTTATGGTATCACTTTGGCTTGTTTTGGATTATTGATCATCCTAAGCCGAACAAAAAAGAAACTCTTGTTTAAACAGATCAATCAAAAAATACAAAGAGAACAATTATTAAAAGCCAGACGGAGTAATAAACAGTGAATTCAAGACGCAAAAAAAGACTCACATTAGCCGTTACGCTTATTGCAGGGGTTGCAGCAGTCACTTCTTTATTGTTATATGCATTAAACAGTAATATGAATCTGTTTTTCACCCCGTCAGAGATTTTACACGGTAAACAAGATACCGGTATCAAACCCGAACTTGGTCAACGGATCCGTGTGGGGGGGATGGTCACTATGGGCTCAATGAACAGGGATCCAGATAGTCTCTATGTTGAATTTGCCATACATGATGGTTCAGGTGGCGAAGTGATCGTCACCTTTGATGATTTATTACCCGATTTATTCAGAGAAGGCCAAGGCATAGTCGCACAAGGGGTGTTAATTTCACCAAATCGCGTGGAAGCTACCGAAGTGCTTGCCAAACATGACGAAAATTACATGCCACCAGAAGTCGCTGAAGCCATGGGAAAAAAATATAAAAAAATCGATTATAGTAATGAACAGTTAAATCAATAAAAATGAATAAGCAATGCCTCAATGGTCTTCGATAAGCCATTGAGGCTATTCATCTAACTATAACAGCGTTGCTCTAAATGACCTAAACCCTCAATACTCGCAGTAACAATATCACCTGCATGCAAAAATTGTTGCGGTGTTAAAGAATAACCTATCCCACCAGGCGTACCTGTACAAATTAAATCTCCCGCTTCAAGTGACATAAACTGCGAGAGATAGTGCACTAGTTGAGCCGGGCTAAAAATAAGTTGCTTAGTATTACTGACTTGCTTAACTTGATTATTAACTGACAGTGAAAGGGTTAAGTTATCAACTTGCACATCTTCTTTAAAAGACATCCACGGGCCAACAGTACAAAAACCTGGGTAAGACTTGCCTTTGGTCCACTGACCTTGCCTATCAAATTGCCAATACCTGTCGGTAATATCATTGACTATGGTATAGCCTAAGATAGCATCCTCAGCCTCGGCAAGATTATTGAGATTAAAGGCGTCTTGACCTATAACTATCCCTAACTCTACCTCCCAATCCACCTGCTTAGCATGAGGAGGAAGATAAAGATCATCAAACGCCCCTGCAGTAATATTATTCGCCTTAAAAAAAATCAATGGTTCATCTGGGGGGGTTAAGCTTAACTCGCGTGCATGATCTAAATAATTTAACCCTATTCCGATTAACTTCGGCGGCCTAGCAACACAAGGAGCTCGACGCACTGTATCGCCAATCTGAACCAATTTACCTTGTTTAACCTGTTGCAATATTGCCGTTCGGTCAATCTTTGATAAGGTTTGGCCTTGCCAGTCATCCACTAAAGATGAGCAGTCATAAGCTTTATCATCAATGATCACACCAGGCTTTTCTTGACCTTTTTGGCCAAATCGCATTAACTTCATTCAGCTTTACTCCGATCAATATAGATCTTAAGTATTGTTCATCATTGATCGCGGTAACAGTTAATTTTCATTTAGTTTTGTAAGTTCTAATGGTGTTGACAATAAATAAATTAACACTAGTTACATTTAGCAGTTCTCTTTTTATAAGAGATACCTAACAATAAGCACCTCTTAAGGGATCACACTCATAAAATTTAGTCTTCACTCTCGCTATCACTTTCAAATAAATTGGAAATGACAGAATCATCTTCACTTTCATCTTCTTGAGTAACAGTCTGATTAACAAGAACCTGGGATACTGCTCGTTCTATCTCTTGTTGTAGTTCTCTCTTTCTATCTTGCAAATCTTCGAGCAATGAATGCCAACCATCCGGATAAGCATTAACATCTTCACTCAATATATCATTAATATTTTGAGTAATTGAAGCATAGTTAGCTTGCAAATCAGGGTGCAATAACTCCACCGCGCCCGCATACTGCTCCACTTCAGCTTGGCGGCTTGCTAATTGATCTATACTTGATTGTATTAAATTAATTTTATTTTGAACTTCCGATATATCAGTCAAGCGACTAATCTCAGGCAAGGTAGGAAATCCTAAAGATAATTGCTTAATATCGTTATTGACTAACAAGCTTAAACGATGAAGAGATGCAGCATCAAGTCCATCGTTATCAGGCTTCAGTGTTGTGGCAACTTCAAAAGCAGGCAATTGGGCAAGATGCTCAGATCGAAGACCTTCTGTTATTGTGCCTGTAACTTCATCATCACCAACTCGTCTATGAGGTAATATAATACAAGCATCGGTAAACTCATATGGGATCACCATTTCTATTTCTTTCTTCATTTGGTAATCACTTGAACGTGCCTCTAACATACCTGTTTTTTGCTCTAAGTGACCCTTACCTATTGTTCCCCAGCCCGTCATCTTCTTTTCTAATGCTTTAGGGATCCAAACTTCTAATATTTTCTTGTCGTTACTATCTCCATAACTATCATAAATTCCATCTCTTCCTTCAATATATTGACCGATATAGAATCCTGGTCCACGCTCGTCACCACCACCAAACGCATTGCTGATTCCATCGCTGACCATGGCATTCATTCCAGCTTGCCCAGTCCCATGGCAGCCTAACATCACATAATTATTTTGCACTAATGCTTCTCTAGAAGCCTTAATCGTTGCTTCATCTCTTGCAAGTAATTGTGGAATATCAAATCGAGCTCGGATCTGCGTAGCTTTTTCTGATAAACTATTAAACCTAAAGAAATCAGACATAACTCCCACCGAATGTGATCTCTGCAATCCACTTCCTAGTTTAGGAAAAGAACTATGCTGCATGATTTCTTCCTGACTATTTTGACGCGCTCGTAATTCAGGCTTCATTTTCACGTCTTTATACTTAGGATCTTCCAAAGCCGCTCTATTTGTTCCAATTTGCATAGGTAATCGGTATGCACGATTAAACATAGCCGTTTTTAAGTTATTGACTTTATTGATACTATATTGTTCAGTATGATGTATTGGCATCACATCTGTCACTCTAGGCTCAACGATTGAAGTATGACTAGATGAAACCTCTCTCATAGGCGTCATTTGTGTCTGTAATTGCTCACTCGCAGGACGTAATTCTATTTGATGCCCTTGTATATTAGTCGATGTATTTGCATTAGCACTTACTGATAAGCTGGTATTCGTACTTTGTGATCCTGAAAGAATTTGTGGCATTTTAGGCTATTCCCAATAAATAGTAAGTTAGGCAAACTGCATTGCATTAGATGTTAACGTTGGCATTCTGTTGGCTACTGAATTCATACTGAATTCTTTTATGTTTTGCTGCCACTGCGCAACCACTTTAGAAAAGCTAATAAGCTGTTCTAAAAATGATTCATGATTCTCGTATGTTAAACTTATTGAATGAGATAGCATCACAGCGTCTGCATCAGCATTTAAACCAAAAAAATATCCATTCGTTTCTCTTCCTAAATATTGAGCTTGCAATAGCTTGGAATAAAATTCTTCCGTAGTAGTGAGGTCCAATAACTCTGCCAAAACTGACGAAAAATGGACTTTACAACCGTCTTCATTTTGTTGTGAAATATACACCTCAACACTATTATCGAGCCGAATAACAAAACCATTATTACTGTCTAATGGTGGAATGACTAACCCGTAATGTTTAGATAGTTTATCAACAAAAATATCTATCATAATAATATCTAACTCACCTTATAAATTGAAACTGATTAAAAACAGCGGGGCATAATATATAAATAAAAAACAATGTCAAAAATAAATACGTCATAAAAATATACGTAAAAAGCAAAAAACATGATTAATTAAATCACATTGTAATAATAAAAGTTAAATTTAGCTCTAAATTAAACCAACCGACTCAAAATTCAACCAATTAGTTTGCGAAGTGTATTAAAATAAAACTAACATCATAATGAAAAACATAAATATATATTTTTTTCTATCATTAAAATAAAATACTTATATAAAACCTACTAAATTTAACAAGCTAAAATATATTAACCTTACCATTAAAATAGACCAACTAACTTAACTTTACCATGATAAGTCAATCAAGATACCAACCATTTCTTAGTCACCATGTAATAAATGTGACGTGTTCTTAAAAAGTAAACTGGCACACAATCCAATGAAAGATAAAAATAGATAAACCAACATTAGCGCATGAAACCCACTATGAAAAGCAGCCTTTCCCCATTCAAGAATGGGCGTATCAGCAGGTGTATCATGAAACAATGGTAAAATTTTATCTAAAGGCTGAGCACCTGTGATAAAAGGCAGTATACTTTCAACGCTTGGTGCTCCCGTTTGCGTCATCAAATCCCCCGCCAACCCCAAAAAGGTATTAAGCGTCACTGTACTCAATAATATACCCGCTCCAGCAATCCCACAGGCATACCATAAATACGTATGAGAAATAAACAAACCATAAGCTGCCCCTTTTTCACTTTTAGGCGCAACTTGGACGGCAGCTAAATTCGTTGATGCATACATTAACCCGACTGTAATTCCAACACATACCATTCCTGCAATTAAATATAACCAAGATAATGTTTCTGGCATTGAGACTAAAAATATCGCCCCTAAAAAACCAATAAACTGAGCAACAACGATGGAGGGTAACGGGCCAAAACGACTATTACATTGGCCCGCAACAATAGAAGCTAAACATAAAAAGCCTGTCATAATCAACATTACCAGACCAGCAGTTGCAGGGGTAAAGTGCAAAATGTTTTCTAAATACAGAGGTAAAATAAATAAAAATGAACCAAATAAGACTTGAAAACAAGCACGTGTTATTAACAAGCCTAAAAATAGCTTTTGCCTAAAAAGGGATAGATTTATCAAAGGCTGAGGCAAAAGCTTTTGCCAATACAATGTACTTGCAAGCACAATACAGCCAAGAATAAGTGTGATTAAAAAAGGGGAACTCAACACTCCAGTCATAGAGACAATATTAAAAGCATATAAAATCAATAAAAAGGCAACTAATACAAAAAAACTCGAAGGCAAATGAACATTAACTTGTCTGTTTCCTTTATCGTGTCTTGCTGTCAGAAACACAATAAGCAAACATAGTAAACACACTGGCACATTGATCAAAAAAGCCCAACGCCAGCCCCAATGCTCAACGATTAATCCACCAAGCGTTGGTCCTAATGATTGGGCTACCGCCGTAAACACAACCATGATACTCACAGCTAAGCCTTGCTGATGCTTAGGGAAATGCCCTGCCGCAATGACAAAAACCATACCGAAGGTTCCCGCCATTCCCACACCTTGTACAAATCTGCCTATAATGATGGTCCAGAGGTTAGGCGCAAAACTGGCCAATAAAGAACCCACAAGAAAAATGGTCACACCGAGCATCATGATCAATTTATGGCCAAAGCGGTCTCCCAACTTGCCCGTCGTGACCATTAAGCCACCCATTGCAATCAAATAAATATTATTAATCCATTGCAACTGAGACAAAGTCGCTGAAAAAACATCACCAATAACAGGCAAGGCCAAATTAATAATCGTGACATCAAGATTAATGATCATCAAGCCCAAGCCTAAACCTGAAAGCAACCACCAACGATAACGAAATGCATCGATGTCTTTACCGGTAACACGTGTCGTCACATTACGCCTACTTAAACTCAGCACTTACTTGACACTTAGTGTAGTTGACTGGAAAATTCATGAATAGAAATTGTACTGGCACACATGAAAAGTGTGCCCGAAAAGGTTAATTCACTTTTAACTGACGCCATTTATCCACTAATTTAGGGGCTTTAATCGCAAAACCAATAATCACTAAATAACTCAATGCAGGAACAATGAAACTGGCTTGCACATCTGTCATATCCGCGACACCTCCTTGAACTAAAGGCATAATAGCACCACCCACAATCGCCAAGCAAAGCAAACCAGAACCTCGACTCGTATGCTTCTCAAGCCCTTTAATCGCCAGTGAAAAAATCGTCGGGAACATAATAGAATTGAATAACCCTACAGCTAAAATAGACCACATAGCAATATAACCATGACTATTCATGGAAATACATAAGAGTAAAATTGCCATAGAACCATTAAACATGAGGGCAAATTGAGGTTTAACGACTCGTGTCACCACGGCGCCGATAAAACGACCAATCATAGCGCCTCCCCAATAATATCCAACAAAATGGGCTGCTTTTTCTGCTGGTATATTACCAATATGATGTAATTCAAAATAATTAATAAGAAAACTACCTATCCCCACTTCAGCTCCCACATAAAAAAAGATCGCGCACGCTCCAAAAAGCGTTTGTTTCGCTTGCCATATGCTTCTACCATCGTTGACCTCGACGATATCAACATCGTGATTTATTTCTGGTAACTTCAATGATTTGACAACAAAGGCGGCAATAATAAGAACGCCTGCCAACAGCAAATATTCCATCTTCACCGCCGCTGCGCCGGCAGCCACTCCAGCAGTCGACAGTAACATCATTCCGGCAAAAAATGGCCCAATTGTCGTGCCAAGCGAATTCAATGCTTGTGCTAAATTGAGTCGACTCGACGCCATACGTTCAGGCCCTAAAGCAGCCACATAAGGGTTTATGGATACCTGTAAAATTGTCAGTCCACTAGCAAGTACAAATAAAGCCAGTAAAAAGAATCCATAAATATGTAAAGAAGCGGCCGGATAGAAAAGTCCACAGCCTAATGCGGCTGTCAATAAACCTATCACAACGGTTTTTTTATACCCGACATTATGAACTAAGAAACCTGCAGGCACAGAAACAATAAAATAAGCACTAAAAAAACAAAACTGAATGAGCATTGCTTGGGTATAATTTAACGAAAACATTTCTTTTAAATGTGGAATTAACACATCATTTAATACGGTAATAAAACCGATAAAAAAGAATAAAACACACATAGAAGCTAATGGAAATCGATAATTAACCAATCTAGGTTCTTGAGACTGAGCAGATGATGAGAAAGTAGGAATTCCAGCCACAAGCATACCCCTTTGTATCAATGAATTAATGATAGATTCAGACTTGATAAGAAGCCATTATTTTTTGTTAACTAACGCACACTAGCAATTTAGACTATGATGTCAAGCTAATCAAAAACCATTTAAATAATGAGAATGTACATGAGTTAATCATTAAAACACACATTAACTTTGACAAAGAAAGCGAGTAAAATAATGAATAAACAAATGGATACATCCAAAAGCACACCCACTCCAGATTTTAAAAACTTACACTTTCTTAAAGATCACATTAAACAAACAATGGCCTTTTACCACCCCAAATGCATTGACAAAAACAATGGTTTTTTTCAAAATTTCACTATAGACGGTAACATATACAACAAAAAAGACCGCCATTTAGTTTCAAGTTGTCGATTTGTTTTTAACTATGCCATGGCAGCAATTGAATTTAATCAATCAGAATATCTTGAAGTAGTTCAACAAGGCATTGATTATATTGAAACCGTACATAGAAATCCCAAAACCGGTACCTATGCATGGCAATTATCTGATGACATCGTAATTGACGATACTAATCACTGCTATGGACTCGCCTTTGTGTTATTAAGTCATTCACTCGCCTATAAAGCGGGCATCACTTCCTCAAAAGCTAAACTAGAACAAGTATGGCTGCAACTCGAAGATTACTTTTGGGATGAAAAGTTTGGTTTATATCGAGATGAATATAATGTTGATTTTACCCAGCTTAGTGATTACAGAGGTCAAAATGCCAATATGCATATGTGTGAAGCTATGCTCACAGCCTTTGAAGTCACATCCGATCACAAATTTTTACAGCGTGCGTATTTAGTCGCCCGTAACATCACTGTCAGGCAAGCCACTATGAGTGATGGCCTCATCTGGGAGCACTACACTTCAGATTGGAAAATTGATTGGGACTATAATAAAGACGATCCTCATAATTTATATCGTGCTTGGGGTTATCAACCCGGACACCAAACTGAATGGGCTAAACTACTGTGCATTTTATACCGGCACCAACCTGAAAACTGGATGATTGAACGTGCAGAGTTTTTATTCGAGACGGCGTTGGAAACCGCATGGGATGATCTTAATGGGGGGATTTTTTATGGTTTTGCTCCAAACAAAGATATTTGCTATAACGATAAATATTTTTGGGTACAAGCAGAAAGCTTTGCAACGGCCGCCTTACTTGCCCTTACTACAGGGAAAGATAGCTATTGGGACTGGTACCAAAAAATTTGGTCTTATTGCTGGAAACATATGGTAGATCATCAGTATGGCGCTTGGTATTTCATATTAGATGCCCAAAATAATCATTATAATGATATAAAAAGCCCTGCAGGGGGTAAAACAGACTACCACACCATGGGCTCCTGTTACGAAGTTATCAAAGCTATACAACTAAAGGAACAAGCATTATGAGTTTACTTGCATTTGGGGAAGCCTTAATTGATTTCTTATCTAATGGCGATACACCAGAAACCTTTACCAAATACCCAGGAGGTGCTCCCGCAAACGTCACTGTTGCATATGCTAAATTAGGCGGAAAAAGTGCTTTTTGTGGTATGTTTGGACAAGACATGTTTGGCGATTATTTGCTAACATCACTCACCGAGCATCAGGTGGATACGCGTTACTGCTTGCAAACCTCCAAAGCCAAAACAGCACTCGCTTTTGTCTCTTTAGATGCTCATGGAGAGCGAAGTTTTAGCTTTTACCGCCCCCCCGCTGCAGATTTATTATTCCTTGCCAGTGACTTTACCCCACAAGCCTTCATAGATAATCGTTTATTTCACATCTGTTCTAATAGTCTCACCGAAGAAAGCATCTATGAGTCAACCATACATGGGTTAACCTTGGCAAAAACACATCAATGTTTACGCAGTTTTGATGTTAATTTACGCTTAAACTTATGGGAAAGCGATGTATTAGCCTTTGAACGAATATGGCAATGCATTCATCATTGTGACATCTTAAAACTGTCACAAGAAGAGCTGGATTTTTTATTATCACACAGGCATGAACAGCAAGAATCTGACTTTATTCAGCAGTGTTTCAAACAAGGTGTATCGATCATTATGATCAGTAACGGTCACCTACCTGTTCGCTATTACACTGCCAACTTTCATGGTGAGTGCCAAATACCAACAATCCAAGTTGTCGATACGACTGCAGCGGGAGATGCATTTGTCGGAGGCATGCTCTTTAAGTTGAATCAATATCTCAATGAAGAAAAGGTATTAAACCAACTAGTACATGAACAAAATAAGCTACAACATATCATTGATTTTGCAACTTTATGTGGTGCTTTTGCTTGCACCCAAAAAGGAGCCTTCCCTTCACTACCCACAATGGAAGATATCACACTTTTTAGCCAAAAAAGAGTATCATAAGTTAGATAATAAAATAGAGTAATAAAACACATGAGCAGTGACAATGAAACCTTGATGACTGGTGACGATTTAAAACAAATTGTCGAAAATCAACTCTCTGATAATGATCCCATTAAAGTTAAAAGCACACTCATGCGCTTAATGATGACGGGGACACCTCGTGATGAAGCGATTGAATTAATCGCCTGTGCTTTATCTGTTGAAGTCCTTGATGTGATGCAAAAACAAACATCTTTCAATTTATCACGCTATGAGTCTCATTTAGATATGCTTCCCGATATCTCTTGGTTAGAGGGGGAATAACATTGACTTCCCCTTTCACCTTCAAGTGGACGGGGGAAGCAAAAAGGCTAATATTAGGATTTCACACTCAGGTTTTGACGATTCCATATAAGCGGTCGTTTAATCATGCAACACGCGAGTCCCAACCAAATAAATGAAAAAGTAATTAACCTATGTATATCTAATACTTCACCAAATATCCAAGTGGCCAAAATAAACTGTAAACTCGGCTCCAGATATTGAATAAGACCAATTGCCGTCAATGAAGTTCGCCTCAGCGCCAACGAAAACAAGATCACAGGCACTAATGTCACTGGTGCCGTCAATATGAAATAAAACTGGGTCACTGGCGAACTGTGCATAAACACACTTGATCCTGTTGCGATTTCATATGTAACAAATCCCAATGCAAAGGGAAACAGTACAACAGACTCCACCATCACAGAAGTCATCGCATCATAACGAACCTGTTTTTTTAACACACCATACAAGGCAAAGAAACCTCCCATTAATAATGCAAGAATAGGTAACTTTCCTGTGGTTAATATCAAATATCCCACCCCTACAACACTCAACACAATCGCTAAAGCTTGCCCCGTCGTAGGCTTTTCTTTGAGTAATACAATACTGAGTGCAATGGTGATCAATGGATTAATAAAAAAACCTAAGCTTGCCGTTAACACTTGCTTATGTGTCACAGCATAAATAAAGGCATACCAACTCACACACATGACCGAAGCTGCTAGAAAACTATAAAATAAAGACCGTTTGTCAGCCAAAATTTGAATAAAATCAAAACGAATATTCATCAAATAGCCGAATAAAAAAACCACAGGCACAGACCAAATAATACGATGCGCGAGTAATTCAAACGTATTTTGACCGTCGAGCACGCCATAAAACAATGGCGTTAACCCCCACACAGCAAAAGCGGCAATCGCAATCAAGTTACCTTGCAAAGAACGATTCATAGCAAACTTCTCATAGCAAACTTCAATCCATAAAACCACAACATAAAAAAGCTTTTACGCTTACCAGGATGACATTGCAAGTCTATTTTTGTACAAAATCATCATTTATAGATTATTTATTGTTAATGGTTTTATTCATATTAAAAACATAGTGTTACAGCCATAATTACGAACCAATAAATAACAAAAACCATACAGATCCGACCATTTTCGCAACATAACCTTCTCCAGTGAGATCTATGCTTCGAATTCAAATCACCTATAAATTAATGTATAAAAATATTTATTACTCACTTACTGATATAATATGCCTACAATGCGGCTTTTGTACCTTAACGATGCAAATAGTCAGATATGTTAACGACTTACCATTAAATAACCTATTGAGATAAAAATGCCTTTTTCTAAACTGGGATTAAGTGATCCAATCATCACAGCCATTACTAAACAGGGTTACACCACACCCACTCCCATTCAGGAAAAAGCCATTCCTGTTATCTTATCGGGTAAAAATGTCATTGCAGCCGCGCAAACAGGAACAGGTAAAACAGCCAGCTTTGTTTTGCCCATACTCGAAAAATTGTGCACTGCAGAAACAATACGAAAAAAACGCGTGCGTGCATTAATTATCGCTCCCACACGAGAGCTTGCAGTGCAAGTTGATATTAATGTAAAAAAATACGGCTCTGCACTTAATCTCACCTCTTTAGCCATGTACGGTGGGGTAGATATCAAGCCACAAAAACAAGCGCTGATTGAAGGCGTTGATATTTTAGTGGCGACTCCAGGCCGTTTGCTCGATATGTACACCCAAAGAGCTGTTCATTTTGACGAACTGGAAATGTTGGTTTTAGATGAAGCCGATAGAATGCTCGATATGGGCTTCATTGAAGATATCAATAAAATCATGGATAAACTGCCTGCAAATAGGCAAAACTTGTTATTTTCAGCGACCCTTTCTCATCAAGTTAAAGCACTAGCCAAAACAGCAATTGCAAAACCCATCGAAATTTCAGTGGTGAATAAAGCCAATGGTCCACAAATCGATCAATGGTTGATCACCGTTGATAAAGATAAAAAATCAGCCTTATTAAGCCACCTTATTAATGAGTACAATTGGCAACAAACATTGATTTTTATTGAAACAAAACAAGGTGCAGCGAAACTTGTGAGTCAGCTAGAAAAACGTGGAATTAAAGCCGACTGTATACACAGTGGTCGTAGCCAAGAAATACGTGAAAATATTTTAGCAAACTTTAAAACCGGTAAAATAAACCTACTCATTGCAACAGGCATTGCAGCTCGTGGAATTGATATTAATGACCTACCAAGAGTTGTCAATTATGATTTACCTTACCCTGCTGACGATTACATTCATCGCATAGGCCGAACCGGACGCGCGGGTAATCAAGGGGAAGCGGTTTCACTAGTGTCAAAAGATGACTTTAAAAACTTATGCGCTATCGAAAGTAAGTTAGGTCACCTCATTATCCGTAAAGAAGTTGATGGTTTTTCACCTAAAAAAATGGTTCCCATCTCAATTTTAAATTATGTGCCAAAGCACAAAAAAGTCATCACTCAAAAAGAGAAAACCGCACCAAAACAAACATCGTCTTCAGCAAAGAAAAAGACAAAAAACAATCAAGCCCCCCTCCCGATCAACCCTTGGGGTAACAAACGTTAACTCACACTTTTTAAAAGGCACCAATAATTACATTGGTGCCTTTTAAAAATAATATTAATAAAGCTCACTGTAACCGTTATGACCTTTAGACACCAAACTAAAGTCTATACACCTAAAGACCCATTCTTACACTAAAGATTATTATTCTAAAGTCGCAATAAAATTGCGATAATTAAAAAAAACGTATATGAACACCTTAAATGATACAGAACCAAGTACTTCACCTTATATCTAAAAATATATAATACACTTTATGAATAAAATTATTTCAGGTGCAATAAAATGACAAATTACAATACAAAATTAAAAACATAAACATTACCACCAATATCATATACGACTCAAAGCTACAGTCATTTATTCATCAACTTAAGCCAAATTATTATACTAAAGCAGAATAACTTAAAAGTCTGGTACGATGAGATTCTTTTTATTTATCCATAAATATGATAGCTACCCATTCTCGCTTTTTTGTATCATAGATTTTACTCTTGAATAGTATTCCATCATCCGATGTCTATTTTCCAAATAATACCATATCGTATTTAAGTAAACTGCACTAAACCTAACGCTGAAAAAATAAAGCATAAAATAAAAATCACCAACATCTACATTATTATTTGTAACGCTAAATACATAAAGGAATTAAAATGTCTCCTCCCTCAATAACACCTGAACTTAAGCAGCTAGCCAATGCGATAGAACGCGTCATTGACGGACACCAATCACTAGCAGAGCATAACGGTGTAACAGAAGATGAACTCAACAATATCTATCAGGATGCACTGACATATTATCAGCAACAAGATATGCAGTCAGCTCTGAGTGCTTTCACTTATTTAGTCATGAACAACTCATGGAGACGAGAATATATCTTTGGCTTTGCCTCTTGTCTGCACGCATTAGAGCAATATGAAAATGCATTATCTTTCTATGGTTATGCCGCTTTAATGGATGCTTGTGATGCTGGTGTCACTTTTAGAATTGCTCAGTGCTATTACTCAATAGGAAAGTCTTCAGAAGCAATCGAGGCCTTACAAACCAGTATCGAGCAAAGTTTTATCGAAAATGTTCAACCTGAAATAAGAGCATTAGCTCAAAGCCTGCTCCAAGAAATAATTAACTAACTTTATATCGAATTACATAAGGATACTTATGCCTAAAATTCAGGGCCAATCATCACAAATGAATGTGAGATCAAGCTTAGCTCCACTTCAACAGATCCCAGCATATAAATTTGATATTAATCAGGTTCCCCTTGAATGTGAAGCCACCATTGAGTCATTAGATCTTGCGGGGACAAATAAGGCCTTTTTTCAACGCCCTAAAAACAAAACAATCGAAAGTTTAGATCTCGCAGTCAAGAGCGGTAAAACATTTAAATCAACGACTCACATTGAACGAGCACAACAGCTTGAGCAAAAAGCGAAAGACAATGGTATTGAGCTTGCCAAAAAAGCATTCTTTAAAGCAATATTCAATGTTGCTTTGGCCGGATTAGGGTTAGGCCTCGCTATCGCTGCAACAGCATTCACTAACGGCGCGGGCATTCCAGTACTCGCCGCAACAGGCGTCGCTTTTGCACTTGTTGTCTCAGATGCAGGTTGCGCATATGCCGACTGGAGTAGTAAAGCAAGGGGAAATGATGGCCTTAAAATGGGCTCAGATACCATAGCCAATGCGGTCCATTCCATGCTTGATAATATGGGCGTAAACAGTAAAAACTCGACCCATTGGGCCAATACTACATCCGTTATATCAAGAACAGCACTTACGCTTGGTACATTGTGGTGTAGCGTCACTTCTACGGCCAAAGTACCAGGCACAATCGGCAGCACTCTGTCGATGTTAAAATTAGGGAAAAGTATCACCAATAGGATTGGAGGTATGGGGCTGGATGTCGGCATTTCAACTCTAAAAAAACAAACAAATAAAATAAAGGATGACACACACAAGAATAACTTATTCCAGCTTCACCTTAATGTTGCCGAAACTCAACGTAGCCTTGATCTACTCCTTCAAAAAGGTCAAATAAGCCTTGAAGCGGCAAACATATTACGTGGCACGATGAATGTGGTTCCACAAGCTAGCTCTTAAGAATAAAGTCATTGAAATGGTGCTCTTAGTATTATCTTATTGAATTACATTAATCAATAACCCACACTAGCAGAGCATCATTGAACAGTGCCCCCAATAAAAGTAAACATTGAAGTGTAAATAAACTTATCGAGAGGTCAAGTTGGAACCAGAAACATATTTTGTAATAGTAAATATATTGTATATTTTTTAATTTTAGACAAGTTTTATAAAGCGTTAACATCGCACAAAATAGTCAAACCGACTATATTCAATGATTATTCATTATTAAAATCAATTTATGTCACTTTTTCAATCTAAAACCAATGTTTACAATATATTTGCTGGTTTTTGTCTCTTTTTACTGGCATTAGGCATCAATCGTTTTGCTTATACCCCTGTCATCCCTTTTTTGATTAATGAGCACTGGCTCACCAATGCACAAGCGGGTTATATTGGAAGTGCCAATTTTTTAGGTTACTTCTTGGGCGCTCTCATCGCTCCAAGGCTAAATATAAGATTTAACACATCGAATCTAATGTTAGGTCTAACAGTCCTATCCCTTATCGCTGCGACTTTATGCATCGTTAAATTAGGCTTTTGGTGGCTAACAACATGGCGATTAATACTAGGTTTTAACGGAGGCGCCATCATGATTTTGGCGCCCAGTTTAATTTTGTCTCACTTACCCGACAACCACAAAGCTATCGTCAGCGGTTTTATTTTTGCAGGTATTGGTACAGGCACCGCGGTAAGTAGCATCAGTATTCCTTATTTTTATTCACAAAATAATGTTTTCGGTATTTGGGCAGGCTTAGCAGGAATAACATTGATTTTAGTGTTATTAACTTGGGCTAAATGTCGACATGCCACATCACAGACACCTATTCAGCAGCGGCAATCCATCCAGTTGAGTGCTGTTCAACGCAAAACATTCGCTATAGCACTCATAGGCTATGGACTATATGGTATTGGCCTTACACCCAGTTTACTGTTTCTTTCTGATTACGCCCACCGTAGTTTGCACATGAGCTTGCATACCAGTAGTGAACTTTTTGCCTTATTAGGTTTAGGTGCTGCTGTTGGTGCCATATTAGCGGGTATTTTACACCACAAATTTGGTAATTATTGGGCCATTATTATTACCGCACTCATTGGGATCATTAGCTTAATTTTTATTGCTTGGTTTCCCTCTTTACTTTTTGTGGCTATCAGTGCCTTTTTGTCAGGTTTTTATTTAATCGCTTTAGTCACCTTAATGTCACTCTTTATTGGTCACTTGGTCTCCATGCAGCACCATGCAAAATATTGGTCGTATATGACATTGCTTTACGGTGGCTCCCAGTTTATTGCCAGTTACGCCTTCTCATACGGACTCAATTTCAACCTCAGCTACAACACCATGTTTAAAATCGGCACCTTGGCTTTAATCTTGTCTTTACTGTGTTATTTATGCCTTCCAAAAATAATAAACAAACAAAATAATCATAGAACAACATAATTCCTAGCACATTAAAAAGGCGGTTTAATTGAATACAAGTCGCCTTTTATGACTCCTGTGATGATTTATTTTTTGATACTCATAAACACAGCTTGAATAAGCATATATGAAGAAAAAGCCACTCTATGATCATGGCGCATTTTCCGTACCTTTAAGAAACATTTATTCAACCACACCACAAACATTAATCGTTCAAGAAACACAAACTAAAACAATAAAAAACACATAACAAACAGTATTAAAATGAAAACATCATTTAACAAACAAGGAAAACGAGAGTGGAAAACAAAAAATATTAATTAAACCCAAAAATAAAATCAATCACTTAGCTATATTAAAGGTAATTATTGAGCGCTATAGCCACCATCTATGGGGATATCAACACCCGTTAAAAAAGAGGTATCTGACTCAATAATAAATGTAATATATTGCGCGATTTCATCAGGAGTAGACATTCTTTTAACTGGCTGCATATTCTCAATATAATCTTTTCCAACCCGTTGTTTTAACAGTGTCAAAAAATTTGTGTCGACAGCGCCTGGTGATAATGTATTAATTTGAATATTTTTTTGTGCATACTCTATTGCCAGAGACTTAGAAAGGGCAACCACAGCGGCTTTTGAAGCTGCATAAGCTGAACTACCAGCAAGACCACACCGTGCCAAAACAGATGCTATATTCACAATTCGGCCTCCACCTAGTCTGTCCATCATCGCAATTTCATGCATCATCATTAATGCCGTTCCCCGTAAATTAGTGCCTATGACTTTATCAAAGTCTGCAATTTTGGTTGCCGAAAAAGGTTTATTGGGACCTGGCACACCAGCAGCATTGACTGCATGACTAATAGCAATTCGCCTTGATTTTAAATCCTCAAAAATAGCTATGACGTCATTTTCATTAGATATATCACACTGATAACAAATAACACTCCTGTCATTCAGGTCAATATTCATCTTATCGACTAAAATAATATTTGAGTAAATATCATGGTTTATCGCATTATAGGTTGACCTTCCTATGCCGCTGGCGGCACCACTGATTAAAATATTTCTCATAAAACCTCGCTAAAAATATCTTGATGTCTCTACTTTTCACTACACCACATGATGATAGCAATTGTCATTATTGCAACCAAATCCTATTTCACCTTTAAAATTAAACCATATCGACGAATACTCCTATTAAAAACTCGGCCGCAAACGACCGAGTTTAGAAGAGCCCAAGCTGATCTGAATTTGTCTCTTTTCGATCTAACTCGAGCAACTGGTTTTGAACATATTTACGAATGCTTCCTTCATTTGCATTACCAATTGTTTCAACAAAGTAACTTTGAGTCCAAAGCTTACTTCCCCAAAAATAACGTCTTTTGATATCTGGATAGCATTTGAGAAATTCTCGGGCTGAGATGCTTTTGATAACCTGTATTATATGACTTGGTGATATCTTAGGCTCACTTCTCACCACCATATGAATATGATCTTTTGGGATTTCTAATCCTACAATATCAATGTCGTAATCAAAACCGACTTTATGAATAATCCTTTTCATCATTTCGCGGTAAGGTTCAGAGAATACTTTTCGTCGATACTTTGGTATCCACACAAAGTGATACATGAGCCTGACCAAAACTCGGCACTCAATGCATTAGATATTCAGCAAGACTCAATTCACAGATAGGGGGATTTGTATTGGTACAAGCAATTGATTTACTTGCACTCATTATGCTATTTCGCGATACTTTCACAGACTAGTATTCTGGATGTTAATATGAATAAATGGATAGGAATAGAAGAGTTTGTTGCAACCATTAAAACAGGTTCCTTATCTCAAGCCGCCATCGACTTGAGCACTTCAAAATCAAACGTCAGCAAAAAGATAGCCCAATTAGAAACACGCCTTAACACTAAATTGGTGTATCGACATAAACAAAAAATTGCCCTCACTTCAATAGGGAAAATATATTTTGAGCAAGCTATGACATTACTCGATGCCCTCAATCAGGCCGATGCAAGGGTGAGTAATGAGCAAGACCTTATGGTCGGTGAAATCAAGTTACTCGTCCCACCAGGCGTAACCGAATCTGTCTTAATTCCTATCATGCACAACTTTCGTCTACAATATCCACAAGTCACTTTTTCTTTCATTTCAAGCGTAAAATCAAGTTGTTTGTTAGAAAATCAAGCCGATTTAGCTTTCCGATATTCGCAGACTATCGAAGAACATTTAATTGCAAGACCTTTATTTAGCAGCACATATCGCCTCTGTGCTAGCCCTGAATTTATTCATAGACACGGACATCCACAGCACCCTAATGCATTAGCGAGCCTAGACTGCCTCAATTATGCAAGTCAGCTCACCACACAGGCTGCACAATGGACTTTTCAGCATCATAGTAGCTTAGAAAAGGTAACGGTCTCGCCTAAAACCGTTTTGCAATCCAATAGTGTCGATAGTCTCGTTAAACTATGTCAATTAGGGAGCGGGATCTTATATTGCTCAAATATTTTTGTGCAGCAAGCCCTTAACGAACACAGTTTACACTCACTGTTAGATGACTGGATTAACGAAAGTAATCAATTATGGTTAGTTTATGTCGACAGGCAAGCTCAGAGTAAACGGGTTAAAACCTTCATTGCATATACGCTCTCTCAAATGCATTTATTGGGGCTTTAGTTTCAGCCAATATGACAATGATGCGGCAGAGTGTCATGGGGATCATTCTAACTGTCTCACCTCTTTTGCTGACGTGTATAATCTTCTAGCGACTTAGTGGCATTTGTCTCAAATACTTCATTAAGCACGTCAATTGCCTGTATTCGATCGACTCGAAAGTGTCGATAGGCTTCTCTCAGTTCACACCAAGCCACTAAGGTCCATATGCTCTCGCCTGAAAAATGCCCCCAAAAAATCTGCCCCAAAGGCTGCAAACAACGAGTCGTCACACGTTCATTCGCATCAATATAATGCACCTTGACCTTTAAATAACCATCGATAGCATGCCGTAAGGTTTTGCTGATATGCGCAGTATTGGATTTAACAAAGCCCTCTGGCACCACGAAAGTGAAGCTTTCCACTTGCTGCTTTAATCTATCGGGTAATATTGATACTAATTTATTGGACGCACTCTTGGCAGCAGTGGCAAGCTCATCATCGGACCAAGCCCTTACCATACGCATGCCAAGCTCTAAGGCAACTAATTCTTGATCGGTAAACATCAAAGGCGGCAAGTGTGAGCCCGATTGCAATAAGTAACCCACACCCGCCTCACCTTCAATGGGCACGCCAGTGTTCAACAAAGATTGAATATCACGGTAAATAGTGCGCTCGCTGACCGCGAGTTCAGCCGCTAACGCCGCCGCAGTGACCGCATAACGTTTTGAACGTAATAATGTCAATAATGCCAATAATCGTTCTGATTTCGTCACAGCTCAGCTCCACGGCTTTCTTGAAAATGTTATTGATACTTTTCGGCTAACGCCGACATTTTGATCTCTTGATGCTCAATATTAATGGTTTTGGGATCAATCAATGCCATAAAGGCTTGGCAATCCGGGTGTGCTTTAAACTGCTCACACGCTTTCATGGCACTGTCCATACTGTCCCAATAAATGACATCTGTCCACGTTTGAGAGTCTAAATGATAGCTCAAGGAGCGGTATTGAAAGCCATCAAGCGTTGCAATAAAAGTTTGACTGCATTGGGTGGCTGTGACGAGATCCGCTTCCGTCGTCCCCGGAAGCACAGTAAAACATACGATTTCAATGACACTGTTCATCTTTTTTTCCTTGTATTGTTGATTCTGCTTGCTATAAACAGAATACAAAGAAAGACTGTCAGGATCTGTCAGTAGTGATGAGAAATAGCAAATGCTTACTCAATCAATTTTAGTTAGCCATTACAGATGTAAAATTGGAAAGCTTAAAGCATGCTTATTGATAATGGCTTTTTATATCATCGATAATTATCAGTCTAAAGTTATGTCTGAAGGGAGCAATCAAGTACAACAACCTCAATGCTTCCTTTATCAGATCCATGAATTAATCCTTTTAAAGAATCTTGCATTTCTTTAGCAGTTGTTGGTTACACAATACCGTTGAAGGTTTAGGAATACTTCCTTTTCGATGATCACCGAACCAAAAAACGGCAAATATCCCATATCCACTGGCCATAGGATCAATTGTATATTGCTTTTTTTACTGTGACAGAATTGCCTCCCATACTTTTGGGTGTATGTCTCTTTTAAGTTCCAATGGAAGTTAAAAAAAAGCTATTTTGTACCACAATATCTGCAAGTTTGTGGTTTTTCATATCAACTTCTCGTTTGGCGCACAATGCCAGAGCAGACAGTTTAGGCCTTAAAATATCGATTAATCTATCGCGACATAAATCCTCTACATCTGGTTCGATCATCCCCCTAACACCATGCCTCCAAAAGCGTTTATGAAGATCAATATTGGAACCTGTAAGCTCATCTTGAATAGAAATTAAGTGTCAGATAAAGTTAGACTAGAACAGAGTCTTTTTTAATTAGTAATAATAGCCTAAAAGTGACTTAATGATATTAAGTTCACCCATTTAATAATTCCAAAAAACACACCATATTATAAAAAACCAAACTAATTACTGGTTAAAAATAATAAATACCTAACATTTTTAATGTAATTTATTACAAAAAAATATCAATTATTTGATAATCACCTTACCAACAAATTCAAAATAAACAAATTTTCTTATAACATAATAGGTATGTTTTAAATGATGTCAGCCTAGATACAAGACTAAAGTTTAGATGAATGAATATATCAACAAATTTATAATCCCTATTACAATCAATATTACAGACATTAAACACAACCTTTTTTATACACATCAACAAGAAAATACAAAGCTTGTTTCCTTTAAGACTATTTTTTCTTGTGACATTATTACAGAGTCATAATTAATGAAATTGCTAGTTGAATTTTTTCATCGACATTTAAAAAAATACGTTCCTATTGTTTTCCTATTATTTATTATACCTTGTAAAGGGAATGATATTGAAAACAAAAGCTGCCAACAAGAAGAAGTTTCCTCTAACCCAGTTACCGGCAAAACATCAAACTCTATGAGTAATATAGGGTTTGGTATTAATAATTACTTTAGTGTTAAACAATCTGTTTATTTCCATGGAGTGTTAAAAAGTAACAAAAAAGATGATGTCACCTTTTCGCTTGATGTTAACTCACGAGCCAAATATGGCAGTTTTAAAATTATTGATACAAAAACAGGTCTATTTGAATATCTAGCCACACAGCATCAAGGTACCGAAAATCTCCTTTATCAAGTAGAAAGTGACGGAAGATCAGAATTATTCAACTTAGTGATTGAAATTGACGCAGGCGATCCTCTTTATCAGTATCAATGGCATTTACATAATACAGGGCAAAATAACTTTGCTCAAAAAGGTGGAACTGCAGGCGAGGATATGAATCTCAATGAAGCAATAGCCCAAGGTTTTCACGGACAAGGAGTCACAGTTGCAGTTATTGATGGTGAGATCGACATCTCTCATCCCAACTTACAAAACAATGTAATATCAGGAGGCTCGTTAAACCTTGTCACGGGAAGCAACGATCCTACATCACATGACGCATCAAATTCACATGGCACAGCCGTGGCAGGGATTATTGCAGCTGAAGGTTGGAATAATATTGGCGGCCGTGGCGTGGCACCTAAAGCCAATATTATTGGCTTCAACTATCTCGACAGTAATCAAACGTTCACTGACTTCTTACTCAGTCATGGTAAAGGAGAGCAAAGCAAGCATGCTCAAATTTTTAATCAGAGTTATGTTAGTGTGCAGCCTTTTCCAACAAACATTAATCATGCTGAGGATGAGGTATACAAAGAAATAACAACTCAATCATTTTCAGGCAGAGGCAGTTTGTTCATTCAAGGTGCTGGTAACTCTTTTACTCATATCCGCACTGACGATGCAGAACTGAGCCCTGCAACTGAAAAATCAAATTATGGTTTACCCTTTCACAATGCCAACATGACCCCATCCGCCACTAATTTTTATAACCTCACTGTCAGTGGACTCAACGCTAAGGGACAACGCAGTAGTTACAGTAGTGTTGGTGCAAATATCTTTGTGAGCGCACCAGCTGGCGAATATGGCGTCACACAACCTGCCATTTTAACGACAGATCAACAAGGCTGTCAGAGCGGATATTCTAATAGATTTGCACAACTGGACTTATTGACACCCTTTGACGATGGGAGTCATCCACTAAACAGTGACTGTGATTATACCGCACACATGAATGGTACATCTGCCGCAGCCCCTAATGTCAGCGGAGCAATCGCCGTCATTTGGGGGGCCAATCCATCATTAACGTGGCGTGATATTCGTCATGTACTCGCCTCAACAGCAACACAAGTGGATAAAAACATTCAACCAATAACAATACAAATTGATCCAACTGGTCATAATGATACCTATATTGCGATCCCTGGCTGGACCACTAATGCCGCAGGTTTTCACTTTCATGATTTTTATGGCTTCGGTCGCGTAAATGTCAGCGATGCTGTGGCAATGGCAATAAATTATCAAGAAGATCTAGGACAATATCGTGTATCTGACTGGAACACTGTTTGGAATATTGATAAAAAAATTCTAGATGGCGATATTAATGGTGTCAGTAGTACCATTGATGTAGATGATGATTGGCTTATTGAAGGTGTACAAATTAAATTAACCGCAAAACACTGGCGTCTCCCCGATCTAGCAGTAGAGCTCATTTCCCCCTCTGGAACAAGAAGTGTCATCATGACACCATATAATGGTTATGTTTATCAAGGTGATAGTTATGATTTTGATTCATATATTAATGGCTATGAAGAGACGCCAATGTTATCAAATGCATTCTACGGAGAGTCTACTAAGGGAAAATGGACCCTCAGACTCATTGACGTGAATAATGGTGACTTATATACCAGAGTGGACAAACACGAACCAAGATTTTTAGATCATGTTTGGGATTACCTCTTCGGCGGTACAATGGAATATTTCCCCAATGAAGATAATGGCAAATTCAGGCATTGGTCTATTCGCTTTCATGGCCATAAATCAACTAGCATCTAGAGTCGATTGAAATTGTTATCCATTCACCTATTAAGAAATATAATGAAAAAATTGATAAAAACATTAGCTTTTCTCACCACTATAATAACATTCATGCTTGCTGCAGATGAAGTGGATACCACACCCAATACACATTTTTTGTCTACAGGTAAACTAAAAGCGGAATATGAAGCCGACCGTTTAAGTGCATTTACTGTCAACGAACAAGGTACACTGCCTAAAACCATCAATAAAAATAGCCAACAATCTGATACCCGTTTACTGACCATCAAAGACACAGTATTAACAGGTAACCTAATAATAAAATTAAAAAAAGATGTCAGCAGTACGGAGTTCTTATTCCAATATGATATCGAGCCTGAATGGGAAAGTAATCAATTGCTCCTCGCCTTTGTTCCACAACATACAAATTTAATTGACTTTTTTTCTCTCCGCGATCAAATAAAACAAGATAGCAATGTTATATGGGTACAAGTCGATAAAACAAAAAGGCATCATATTGCCAACTAAGTCAATTTATCGAATAAAGTAGCATCAACAAAATAGCCTGTATTGCATTAATCAGGCTGTTTTGTTACACCTACTCTTCAATGGCGAACCCAACTCGCAAGTGCAACACCGACTCTCTTTTCTAAACCCAAGTGTGTCGGTTATTATGCCAATCTACGTTTATCTTGTTTGCGATAAACAGCTGTTATAAAACCTTGTTATAACCAGCTGTTATAGAAAGCTATTGCAAACAGCATACAAAAAAAGCCTGTCAACTATCTTGAAAAACTCAGTGTCAGTAGTGATTCCATAGGGATAGTAGAGAAATGAGGTTAATGGCTAGAACTTAGTACTCATCAAATCCAATTAAGCACTATCAAGCCAACGATGACAATTACCCGCGCCTTGCCGTCGCTTTCGAGCTAAATGAGCACAATAAGCATCTAATTCTTGTAAGCTGCCAACAGGGCCTTTAAATAAACGCATAAATTCTGTGGCCAGTTTCAACCAATTTTCTGAAGGAATATTAAGTCTATTGAGAATGGGTATGGCTAACTCACTGATAGCTCGGCGCTTGTCATCTCGACTCTCATTGTAAATAATTAGGCCTGTTTCATCCACTAATTGTAAATAATCATCCAAATGAAATGCTAATCCTTTAGGCATTTCTCGCCTTTCATTACCTACAAACGCTATTAAATTGGTGGGTTGCTCACCTTTTAACGCCGCCTTTATTCGCCTTTTAATACTCGTAAAATCTGAATCTTCAGGTGTCTTCGTCATTTTGGCGCGGATAGGATTCAAATCCACATAGGCCATACAAGCCAGCACTGCCGCTTCATCCAATAATGCCTGAGATTTAAAGCGGCCTTCCCAAAAACGGCCGCTGCATTTATCTTCTCGATTTGCCTTTCTTGCAATGGGCTCATTCAATGCCCGCATAAACCAGCTCATATCGCTTAACCGACCCCGATACTCTGCTATTGATTTAGATAATAAAATCGTTTCAACATCGTCCAGTGACACGCCTTTAATAAACTTTCGAGTTATATCGGTACCGTTAAATAACTGATGCCAGCGCTGAACCACTTCCAGCTCAGACCAAGCATTCGCCTCATAAATATCGACACACAATACTAAATGCAGATGATTCGACATCACAGCATAAGCACAAATATCAATGGCAAAGACTCGCCCAAGTTCAAGAATACGTTCTTCAACCCACTCTCGTCGATGTTCATAAGATTGACCCGTATAGTCATCCTTACCGCACAAATAGGCTCGCCTAACGCAACGAGAAATACAATGATAATAGGGCGTATCCTCAATGCTCACAATGGCTTTTCTTGCAGTTGGCATTTCATAACCCAGTCTTTCCAATCAATAATAAAAGCCTATTTTATGAACGGTGAATGAGCAAATAATTCTGGGTGTCTTAGTTGTTTTATTAGTTGTTTTAGTTGTTATTCTATAACCAGCTGTTATAGAAAGTTGTTGCAAACAGCATACAAAGAAAGCCTGTCAGGACCTGTCAGTAGTGTTTAAATAGGAATAGTCAGTAGTGATGATTTTGTAGGGATAGTCAGGAGGAATAGTAAAGTACCGCTAACAGCGCGATAGCGAATGCCGATTGAGCCTAATGGACTGTATTCATCTCGACTTGATCTGACGTTCTTATTTATGTTGAGTGACCGTTGTAGCATGACTGATTTTTGAAATTTTTACGTAATGAGACTAAATTTTGGGCAGAAATTACTGAGCTTTTGAAATCTAAACCACAGACTTCAAATAAGTTGAGTTAGGGCAAAGTCAACAGACTCAGTGGCTATACAACGCCGTATTTGCATGTTAGTCGAAGTAGAGGGAAGCAGTCGTCTTCCATCACGCCCTTCTAGTAATTGTGAACTGTCGATTTTTCCAGTGAGTTCCTAAGCTTTTCAAGGATGAAGCTCAGATTAAGTGACTTTAACCTACAAACACCTGACTTAGTAAGCTCACCTTTTACTGTCATTCCTTCGAAGTCAGCTTCAAACTTAATGCTATCGATCTGGTAACGTTTATCAGAAATCAGCTCTGCAAAAGCCTCTCGGACATCAGCGGTACCAGAAACAGCTATTTTTGCTGTTGAGTTCAAGGAAGTACGAATGCCATACGAAGATATCTGGATAATTTTTAAATTGTCAGCCTCCTCCTCAATAAGCCCCAACCAGCGCTCAGGAGCTACATTTAACTCAGATAAAACTAACCCAAGACCAGTCAGGCCATGAAGCTTATTGGAAAACTTCCTCAGCGAGCGTGGAGGCTCCGAAATATACATAAAGCTTGATTCAGCGATCCAGTTGAACTGACACGTGTAGTAGTTAATTGACTCGATCTCGGAAATCCTACCAAAGGGATCTTCTACTGCGTTTGTCAGGATTACTTTCTCAATGTATTTACCTACAAGCTTTGTAGATGTCGAAGCGGAAAGCAAAAAGCCAGAGCCAGAACTCTCTGTATATTGATGTTCTTTCATTAATGCTGAAAGCTCACCAAGAGGAATTGGGATCTCTGAATATAGCCACTTTGCTTTCATCATTTGTTATACTCCATATTTATTGACAGCCATCTTCAATGCTTTTTCCGATGCATCCCTAAGCTTCAAATTATATTTGTCGTTCTCATGTGGTGACGCCCCCTTCCTAGTCACATTATACTCAACGGTACGGCTGTTGTATGGGTATAAACCTCTTACCGTATACATGAATTCAGTGCATGAATCAGGCTCCCCAAATTGTGCTTCAAATTCTACTTTAGGTCCTTCAAACGATTTATCTACAGCGGTCCAAATTATTCTATATATGTAAAACCCACGAGTATGTAGTTGATTAAACTCCGTAGACTCAAGAACTCCCTCTCCAGCCAAAGCAGCCTTATTTATATAGGATGCCAGCCTTGCTTCAGCTCCTTCCTCTTCAAACTCGTTCAGTAATCCCTGCTCTAAATGATAAACGTCTACACTGGATACATTATCGAACTCAAAACCATCGACATTTCTAATCAAGAAGTCAAAGAACTGGCTTCGTATTGCTGCATCAGGCAAGGATTCAAGAGAAATGCAAAACTCCTCGAGCTCCTCACCACTATCCTTGATTACCTGTGTCTTCAGGGCTGTTTTAAGTTGCTCAGTAATCTCCTTCGCCTTTTTCGTTGATGGAAGCTTCATGACCACTCCATCTTTACCTTTCTCAATCTGTATCTCACAGGTTTTGACGGTACGTTGTCGAAGCTCTGTCTTGGTGAAGTCTTGATCAACGTAGGTAACTGTTAACGTCGTTTTATTTCCCGACTTGGTCACTTTGACAGAATCATCGCCATGAGCAGATAAATTAGCTTTTACTACAGAGCAAGCTCCAGTTATCTGCTTATCTTCAACATCTCCTTTGAGGTTGGAATGAGTAGTTTTGTCTTTGCGATTAGGGTTTTCCAAAAGCCTTCCAACCCACTTGATGTCAGTATAGCTCAATGTTAAAGAGCAAACTTTCTCAATCAGTTCCTGTTTTGAAGCTCCTAGAGCAACAAGGATCCCCCTCTTACGGAGAAAAATAAGAAGCTCGCCTTGGGTGACCTTCTTATGCTGAAGAGCATCAAAGATGTTCTTGTCAGTAGGGATATAAATCGATGGACCAGCATTAACTTTAGACATCTTCGCGCATTCCTATTTCCATTGGGTTGAAGCTTTTAGTGAAGTTTGTTATGCGCTGTACCTCCAAGCTATCCATCTGCCTCCTACGCCCCTCATCATCTCCCCACATCTTCAAGTACTCATACTTGGCTTTTTCGAAGTTTGCATTTGCATTACCAGAAGCAGCAGTGAATCGAACTCGTATTGAGTAGTCACTGCTAAACATCTGGTAGTGAGACATTGCGTCTATCAGATAGATAAACTCATCTACTGTTTCGCCACTTTCATGGTAATAGATGATGAAACCGCCCTTAAACGCAAGCCCACCACGATGCTTGATAATCAACCAAGGAGATGTGAGAGCTTCAATAGTGGCGGGCTTATCCCACTCATCACCACACCGGCGAGCGCGAATAAGATCCGGATAAAAGAATGTGTACTCGTTTTGGCCAGGAAAAATGTCTTCGGCTTTCAGCATCTTCATGTCACTAACGACATCACATAGCCTTCGAATCAGATCAGGCCCTACAACTACTAACTCATTCCCATCAGCAACAACAACCTCTTTTAACTCAACTTTTTCAAGCTCAACCTGAAAATCCTTGTCATACTCACTGTCATGGTTGTAGATAAAAAGCATACCAGACACTTCACCAAAGCCTACATTATTCAAGAGGAATTTGTTTTGCCAACTATCACTGATGTTGGCGCACTCGACAGACATAGCCAGTGTTTTCAATGCTCGAGTAATACTGCTTCTGGTGATGCTTCCAGCTGCGTAGCTTTTCAAATCTGTATTGAGGTACTGGGTTTGCCCTGTGTAAGGGTCTTCATAGTAAAACACCACGTCTGATGGGTGAGTGTTCTTTCCATGATGATCTGATTCACAACTCCAGTCTTCATCTTTGGGGGCACAAGTTCCCCATTTAAACCACTTGAAGATGTCTTTAGAAACCAACTTAGCTAGAGTTTCTATATTTCCTGTTTCCGACATTACTCTTCCTTATTTGGCGAAATATGAGGTATGACAACTACAACTTTTAATATAAGTCAATTATATTACAGCAAAAAAACCTGAGCAATCGTTAAAAAAACACTTTTCTCAACCCAGCAGTAAAGCTGTATACTCTTCCCCCTTCAATTCAGATAATAAGTGCGATATTTTATAGGACTATGTTTATTACTAATTGGAGCTTTAGATAGCGTAGAGGTATAACTAATATATCCCGCAATATGACTTGAAAGCAGCACGTACTACGCAATATGAATGGATAACTTTTTGTAGGACAAAATCGCATAAACAAGATGTCAATGAGTAATTACACTAACTTACAATCACATGAATTAATTAGATCAATCTTCCAGATCTGATTAAACCTTGAAGTAAACATTTAGCTAAAGAGTAACTTATTCTGTAACAGTCATTGATATCAATAGGGAAGCCAATAAAATATAAATCGAAGAAACACCCTGCTTGTGCTTTTAAGATCCCCACCGGAGTAACTTTAACTTTTCGATAAAAAATATTGTGATTGAGACAGGATGTCGAAAATAGCCTTAGTTGAGCCAAGGACGGCGAATATGAGACGATAAATATTTTTATCCATCAAAAATTGAAGTGCTTCTACTCCGTATGTGCGTCATGATGGATATTGGAGGGCGAAGGCCATAATAATGGCCTCTCTGAGTGAGAGATAAGGACATCGAACTGGCTTTTGGATAGGGATATACTTAGGACGAGCAGTCCTTCTTGCCCCAGTGTGGATGGGAATCCACGACCTTAGCCTGCCGCAGGCAATTAATTACCATGAAAGTACGGCGAATATACACATATTATTAATACCAAATAAATTCGCTCATCGCACAATAAAAAATGTGATTGACCTTCATTTGAAAGTAAGCCACATTTTGGGCATAAAAAAAGGCCGAGCATTGCTCGACCTTTTTTAGAATGAATTCCTAGTTACTCAGCGACTTCAACGTCAGCTTCAGCAACATCAGCACGACCTACTAGTTCAATATACGCCATAGGCGCTTTATCACCAGTACGTAAACCGCACTTAAGGATACGGGTGTAACCGCCAGGACGTTCCTGGAAGCGTGGACCCAATTCATTAAATAGCTTACCTACGACTTCTGCGTCGCGAGTACGAGCAAACGCCAAACGACGATTTGCAACGCTATCACTTTTAGCAAGTGTTATCAGAGGCTCAACTACGCGACGCAGTTCTTTCGCTTTAGCTACAGTAGTTTTGATCACTTCGTGACGAACTAATGAGCTAGCCATGTTACGAAACATAGCTTGGCGATGACTGCTGTTACGGTTTAGTTGACGACCACTCTTACGATGGCGCATGACCTAATCCTTATTACCTAAATCTGTACAAATCTGGACTTAAAGGTCGTCTGCTAAACTGGCTGGAGGCCAGTTTTCTAGACGCATACCTAACGACAGTCCGCGAGACGCTAATACATCCTTAATTTCGGTAAGTGATTTCTTACCCAAGTTAGGTGTTTTAAGCAGCTCAACTTCAGTGCGCTGTACCAGATCTCCGATGTAATGAATCGCCTCGGCTTTCAAACAGTTAGCCGAACGTACAGTTAGCTCTAAATCGTCGACAGGACGCAACAGAATCGGATCGAACTCCGGCTTCTCTTCCTTCTCAACTACCTCAGTGACATCACGAAGTTCAACGAACGCATCTAGCTGTTCAGCTAAAATAGTGGCTGAGCGACGAATAGCTTCTTCAGGATCAAGAGTACCATTGGTAGTCATGTCGATCACAAGCTTGTCTAAGTCAGTACGCTGTTCAACACGAGCCGCTTCTACATTGTAGGCGATACGTGCAACAGGAGAAAACGAAGAATCCACCAACAAACGGCCGATAGGACGATCATCGTCTTCAGTTTGTGCGCGAGCTGATGCTGGCACATAACCGCGACCACGTTCTACACGGATCCGCATGCTGACATCATTATTACCTGTTAAATGACAGATAACATGGTCAGGATTCATGATAGTGACATCACCATCATGCGTGATATCTGCTGCAGTAACAGGGCCTGCGCCTGACTTACTTAACGTAAGCATAGCCTCGTCTTTCCCTTCGATCACAACAGCTAAACCTTTCAGGTTTAGAAGGATCTCAAGGATATCCTCTTGCACGCCTTCCTTGCTGCTGTATTCGTGCAGTACACCATCTATCTCTACTTCGGTAACCGCGCAGCCTGGCATTGACGACAATAGGATACGACGCAACGCGTTACCTAAAGTGTGTCCAAAGCCGCGTTCTAGAGGCTCCAGTGTCACTTTGGCACGTGTTGGATTAACCTGCTCGATATCAACGAGACGCGGTTTAAGAAATTCTGTAACAGAACCCTGCATTGTGTCCTCTCTTTTGTGTTAACTTTACTTAGAGTAAAGTTCGACGATCAGCTGTTCGTTAATATCCGCAGACAAATCACTACGCTCAGGAATGCGCTTGAAAGCACCTTCCATCTTAGTGGTATCTACTTCAACCCATGTTGGCTTTTCGCGCTGAGCCGACACTTCTAAAGCAGCCTTAATACGGGCTTGCTTCTGTGACTTCTCGCGAATGCTCACGACATCATTCGCAGACACTTTGAATGATGGAATGTTGACAACGCTGCCGTTAACCATAATAGACTTATGACTAACTAGCTGACGTGATTCAGCACGTGTAGCACCGAAACCCATACGATAAACAACGTTATCTAGACGAGTTTCCAAAAGTTGTAACAGGTTTTCACCTGTATTGCCTTTAATACGTGCAGCATCTTTGTAGTAGTTACGGAATTGCTTTTCTAGCACACCGTAAGTACGACGAACTTTTTGTTTCTCGCGTAGCTGAACGCCATACTCAGACAAACGGGTCTTACGAGCGCCGTGTTGTCCAGGTGCAGTTTCAAGCTTACACTTCGAATCAATTGCTCTCACACCGCTTTTTAGGAAAAGGTCTGTACCTTCTCTGCGGCTGAGCTTGAGCTTGGGACCCAAGTATCTTGCCATGTTCTTTCTCCAACTATCCTAATAATTGTGGCGTGTTATACGCGACGTTTCTTAGGAGGACGACAACCATTGTGAGGGATAGGCGTCACATCGGTAATATTGGTAATTTTATAACCAACCGAATTGAGTGCACGAATCGCTGATTCACGCCCTGGACCTGGACCCTTCACAAAAACCTCTAGGTTTTTAACACCGTAGTCCTGAGCAGCAGTACCTGCGCGCTCAGCAGCAACCTGTGCAGCAAACGGAGTAGATTTACGTGAACCACGGAAACCTGAACCACCTGATGTTGCCCAAGACAGTGCATTACCTTGACGATCGGTAATGGTGATGATTGTGTTGTTGAAAGACGCATGGATGTGCGCCATACCATCAGCAACCTGTTTACGTACGCGCTTACGCGGAGAACGTGACGGAACTTTAGCCATATTGGTTTACCTTCCCGTTACTTTCTGATTGGTTTACGTGGACCTTTACGCGTACGCGCATTGGTCTTAGTACGTTGCCCACGAAGGGGCAGGCTACGACGATGGCGAAGGCCACGGTAACAACCAAGGTCCATAAGACGCTTGATGTTCATGGAAACTTCACGACGTAAATCACCTTCTACAATGTAGTTGGCGACTTCTTCGCGTAGAGTATCAATTTGAGCTTCGCTCAATTCCTTGATCTTAGCATCTTCAGCGATTGAAGTAGCCGCGCAAATAGCTTGTGCGCGAGTACGACCAATGCCGTAGATAGCAGTCAATGCAATGACTGTGTGCTTTTGATCAGGAATGTTAATGCCAGCGATACGGGCCACTATGCACTCCTCAAGTTAAAGGTCATCTGTGAAAAGCCCGGTAGGATACTCGACAGACGACAATTTAGCAAATAATATTTGATCAGCCCGAACAGGGCTGACCAATTTTTTTTTAGCCTTGACGCTGTTTGTGTTTAGGTTCAACACAAATCACGCGAACAACGCCACTACGCTTTACGATCTTGCAATTACGGCAGATCTTCTTCACGGAAGCTCGAACTTTCATTACATCACTCCGTAAAAGCTAGCTTATCGACCAAAGCGATCTAAGTTCGCTTTGTTCACTAGGTTAGCTTTCTTCATTACAGAATCATATTGATGAGACATCATATGAGTCTGAACTTGAGCCATGAAGTCCATGATTACGACTACCATAATCAGTAGTGAAGTACCGCCAAAATAGAACTGTACTTTCCACGCAATTAACATGAACTCCGGAATTAAACAGATAAAGGTAATGTATAACGCGCCTGCTAATGTCAAACGAGTCATCACTTTATCAATGTAACGCGAAGTCTGTTCTCCAGGACGTATCCCGGGAATGAACGCACCACTCTTCTTCAAGTTATCTGCTGTTTCGCGTGGGTTAAACACCAACGCAGTATAGAAGAAACAGAAGAAAATGATTGCTGTCGCATATAATAATGAGTACAGCGGTTGTCCTGGTGACACAGCCAGTGAAAAATCACTTAACCATGACATGGACTCATTTTGACCAAACCACTGAGCCAGTGTGCCTGGGAACAAAATAATGCTGGACGCAAAAATAGGGGGAATCACACCCGCCATATTTAATTTAAGTGGTAAATGCGTACTTTGTGCGGCAAACACCTTACGGCCTTGCTGACGTTTTGCGTAATTAACAACGATACGACGTTGTCCACGCTCAACGAATACCACAAAGTATGTTACAGCGAAAACAATCACTGCAAGTAACAACAATACGAGTACATTCAAGTCGCCTTGACGCGCCTGTTCAGCCGTTTGGCCGATAGCAGATGGTAGACCGGCAACAATACCTGCGAAAATCAATATCGAGATACCATTCCCTATGCCTCTCTCGGTAATTTGCTCACCTAGCCACATCAGGAACATGGTTCCTGTCACTAGACTCACAACTGCTACAAAGTAAAAACTAAAGCCTAAGTTTACCACTAAACCTGGGACTAAGTTTGGTAACCCTGTCGCAATACCAATTGCCTGGAACGTGCCCAGAACCAAGGTACCGTACCTCGTATACTGACTGATTTTTTTCCGTCCAGACTCGCCTTCTTTCTTAAGCTCAGCGAGTGCAGGATGAACCACAGTCAATAATTGCATGATAATCGATGCCGAAATATACGGCATAATACCCAATGCAAAGATAGAAGCACGTTCAAGGGCACCACCTGAGAACATGTTAAACATGCCTAAGATGGTTCCCTTTTGCTGATTGAACAGCTCTGCTAATACAGCGGCGTCAATACCAGGAATCGGTACAAACGATCCCGCCCTAAAGACGATTATTGCACCAATCACGAACAGGAGGCGAGCTTTCAGTTCTGAGAGTCCACCCTTCGTGCTTTTTGTATCAAGTCCTGGTTTTGCCATCGACGTATTATTCCTCGATCTTACCGCCGGCAGCTTCAATCGCTGCACGAGCACCTTTAGTTACCTTAAGACCTTTTACGGTCACTGGGCGTTCAATGGTACCTGAAAGAACGATTTTAGCAAACTGTATGTTGCGAGTAACTAAATTCGCATCTTTCAGCGCATTAAGGTCGATAACATCACCGTTAACTTTTGCCAATTCGCTCGTGCGAATTTCTGATGTTACTAACGCTTTACGCGAAGTAAAACCAAATTTAGGCAGACGGATTTTAAGTGGCATTTGACCACCCTCAAAACCGACACGAACGCCGCCACCTGAGCGAGACTTTTGTCCCTTGTGACCACGACCGGCTGTCTTACCTAGGCCAGAACCAATACCGCGACCTACACGCTTAGCTGTGGATTTTGCACCTGCAGCAGGTGATAGAGTATTTAGACGCATCTTATTCCTCCACCGAAACCATGTAGTAAACCTTATTGATCATACCACGAACAGAAGGTGTATCTTCTAATTCAACAGTATGATTAATACGGCGTAAACCAAGACCTGTTAAAGTGGCACGATGCTTAGGCAAACGTCCAATTGAACTTTTAGTCTGAGTTACTTTTAAAGTTTTAGTAGCCATGGTGTATTAACCTCGAAGTTCATCAACATTCAGGCCACGCTTGGCTGCGATTTGTGATGGTGACTTCATGTGCACCAACGCATCGACAGTTGCGCGAACGATGTTGATCGGGTTAGTAGAACCGTATGCTTTTGACAGTACGTTATGAACGCCTGCTACTTCCAATACGGCACGCATAGCACCACCGGCAATAATACCAGTACCGTCAGATGCAGGTTGCATGTAAACACGCGAACCAGTATGACGCCCTTTAACAGGGTGGTGCAAAGTTCCACCATTCAATTCAACGTTAACAATGTTACGGCGAGCCTTTTCCATTGCTTTTTGAATTGCGGCAGGCACTTCACGCGCTTTACCATAGCCGTAACCGACTTTACCGTTACCGTCACCCACTACAGTTAATGCAGTGAAACTGAAGATACGTCCGCCTTTTACAACTTTAGAAACACGATTCACTGCAACTAATTTCTCTTGCAGGTCGTCTTTCTGTTGAGCTTCAAATTTAGCCATTCTTATAACCCCTTAGAACTGGAGGCCAGCTTCACGAGCGGCATCAGCTAAAGCTGCTACACGACCATGATACTTGAAACCGGAACGATCGAAAGCGACGCTAGTAACACCTTTTTCAACGGCGCGCTCAGCAATAGCTTTACCCACTACTTTAGCTGCATCAACGTTACCGGTGTACTTTAGTTGCTCTGTTACCGCTTTTTCAGCAGTAGAAGCTGCCGCCAAAACCTGTGCAGTAGGACTAATGACCTGTGCATAGATATGACGTGGTGTACGATGTACAACCAGACGATTAACGCCCAGCTCTTGGATCTTCTTACGGGCGCGAGTCGCGCGGCGTAAGCGAGATGTTTTCTTATCCATATCGCGTTACCTACTTCTTCTTAGCCTCTTTACGGCGTACTTGTTCGTCAGCATAACGAACACCTTTACCTTTATAAGGCTCTGGTGGACGATAGCCGCGAATGTTAGCAGCAACCTGACCCACTAACTGCTTATCGGCACCTTTCAGTACGATTTCAGTTTGTGAAGGACATTCTGCTGTGACGCCTGCGGGTAGTTCATGTACTAAAGGATGTGAAAAACCTAAAGTCAAATCAATGCCTTTACCGGCGATTTTCGCACGGTAACCAACACCAATTAACTGTAATTTCTTCTCGAAACCTTGAGACACACCTATAACCATGTTGTTTACCAGTGCACGAGCAGTACCTGCTTGTGCCCAAGCGCCTGCGACGCCTTCTACTGGTGCGAAAGTGACTTTATCACCTTCAACAACGAGGTTTACCGCACTGTTTATCACTCGAGTCAAAGTAGATTTTCCGCCTTTAACGGTAATCTCTTGATCTTTCAAGCTCACCTCTACGCCAGCTGGAATAGATACGGGTGCTTTTGCAACACGTGACATACCTAGCTCCTTACGCTACGTAGCAGATAACCTCACCACCCATGCCTGCTTGGCGGGCGGCACGATCGGTCATCAAGCCTTTAGAAGTGGAAACAATTGCGACACCTAGACCGCCCATCACCTTAGGAAGTTCGTCTTTACCTTTGTAAATACGAAGACCTGGGCGACTAACGCGCTGGATAGTCTCAACGACTGGTTGCCCTTGGAAATACTTTAACGTAACTTCCAATTCAGGCTTAGCTTCATCTGCTACGGCGTAGTCTGAGATGTAACCTTCTTCTTTAAGTGTTTTCGCGATAGCGATTTTTAACTTAGCTGAAGGCATCTTCACAGATACTTTGTTAGCAGCTTGGCCGTTACGAATACGTGTTAACATATCCGCAATAGGATCTTGCATGCTCATATTAGCTTACTCCGTGACAAGTGCTTACCAACTAGCCTTGCGAAGGCCAGGAACCTCACCGCGCATCGTTGCTTCACGTAATTTAATACGGCTTAAGCCGAATTTACGTAAGAAACCATGTGGGCGACCCGTTTGACTACAACGATTGCGTTGACGCGCAGCGCTAGAGTCACGTGGTAGACCTTGCAGCTTAAGAACGGCATCCCAACGATCTTCATCAGACGTTGTTGGGTTGCTAATGATAGCCTTAAGTGCCGCACGCTTTTCAGCGAACTTTGCCACGAGCTTGGCACGTTTTACTTCACGTGCTTTCATTGAACTTTTTGCCATTACGCTACCCTTATTTCTTGAATGGGAAGTTGAAAGCGCTTAATAAAGCACGTCCTTCTTCATCATTCTTCGCAGAAGTAGTGATTACAATATCCATACCGCGGATCTTATCGATTTTATCGTATTCGATCTCAGGGAAGATGATTTGCTCACGTACACCCATCGCATAGTTACCACGGCCATCGAATGACTTAACACTCAAACCACGGAAATCACGAATACGCGGGATTGCGATATCTACTAAACGCTCAAAGAACTCCCACATGCGTTCGCCACGCAGGGTTACTTTACAGCCGATAGGGTAGCCTTCACGGATTTTAAAACCAGCCACTGACTTACGAGCGACAGTCACAACTGGCTTTTGACCAGCGATAGCAGTCATGTCACGAAGCGCATGCTCCATAACTTTCTTATCTGCTACAGCTTCGCCAACACCCATATTTAGGGTGATCTTTTCAATCCGAGGGACTTGCATGACACTGGTAAAACCGAACTTTTTCATAAGTTCAGGACTAACAGTCTCTTGATATTTATCATGCAGTTTCGCCATCGTTTACTCCAATTACTTAACGAGTTCACTGTTCGATTTAAAGAAACGGACTTTTTTCCCGTCTTCAAATCGGAAACCAATACGATCCGCTTTGCCAGTGGCAGAGTTGAAGATCGCTACGTTTGATGCTTGTATAGCGGCTTCTTGTTCAATAATACCACCAGTCACACCCAGTTGTGGGTTAGGCTTTTGGTGTTTCTTAACAAGATTGATGCCTTCTACCATCAATTTACCAGTAGGAAGAACTTGAGAAACCTTACCGCGTTTACCCTTGTCTTTACCTGCTAGTACAATTACTTCGTCTTCGCGACGTATTTTAGCTGCCATTTTGAAGCTCCTTACAGTACTTCTGGTGCCAATGAGACAATTTTCATGAACTGCTCTGTACGCAATTCACGTGTCACTGGTCCAAAGATACGAGTACCAATCGGTGCAAGGTTTGCGTTAAGCAATACCGCTGCATTCCGATCGAAGCGAATGACAGAACCATCTGGACGACGTACGCCTTTCTTAGTACGGACTACCACCGCGTTATACACATCACCTTTCTTCGCTTTACCGCGAGGAATTGCTTCTTTTACAGAAACTTTGATGATGTCGCCGATTCCGGCATAACGACGATGAGAGCCACCCAAGACCTTAATACACTGAACTCTACGAGCGCCACTGTTACAGGCGACTTCAAGAGCCGATTGCATTTGGATCATTTTAAGTGCTCCGCTATCGTTACTTCATAATCCCAACAATTGGGGCTAATTATTACTCGCTTTTTCAGATATTTTTCTGAAAAAGGCGCGCAAGTATAACACCCGAAATTAGGAATAGATAGTACTAAAAAATAAACGACCCCGGAAATGGAGCCGTTTAACTATTTTACCTAATCGAAATTAGGCCTTTGATACTACTTCAACCAGGGTCCAAGACTTAGTCTTAGACAGCGGACGGCATTCGCGAATAGTCACGACATCGCCAGCATTACACTGATTTTGTTCGTCATGTGCATGGATCTTTGTAGTACGCTTAAGGAACTTCCCGTATAGAGGATGTTTCACTTTACGCTCAATAGCTACAGTAATGGACTTGTCCATTTTGTTGCTAAGTACACGACCTTGCAAAGTACGGATTTTATCAGACATTATGCACCCGCCTTAGAAGTAATAATGGTCTTAACGCGCGCAATGTTGCGACGCACGATTTTAAGCTGATGAGTCTGAGTTAACTGACCAGTGGCGTGTTGCATACGCAGATTAAACTGCTCACGCAGCAGACCAAGCAGTTCAGCGTTCAGTTCTTCAACGCTCTTTTCTGTTAGTTCGCTCGCTTTCATTACATCACCGTCTTAGTTACGAAGGTCGTCTTAAGAGGTAATTTAGCTGCAGCTAAAGCGAAAGCTTCACGAGCTAACTCTTCAGATACACCATTCATCTCATAAAGAACCTTACCAGGCTGGATCTGACAAACCCAATATTCAACGTTACCCTTACCTTTACCCATACGCACTTCAAGAGGCTTAGAGGTAATTGGCTTATCAGGGAAAACGCGGATCCAAATCTGACCTTGACGTTTAATGTGACGTGTCATCGCACGACGCGCAGATTCAATCTGACGCGCAGTAAGTCGACCACGACCTACGGCTTTCAGACCGAATTCACCGAAGCTGACTTCAGTGCCGTTCGCAAGACCGCGGTTACGGCCTTTGAACATTTTACGAAACTTCATTCGTTTTGGTTGCAGCATTGCCGGCTCTCCTATTTACCGCGAGACTTACGCTTAGGCTGCTGTTTCGGCTCTTCGTGCTGAGGAACGATTCCGTCTAGAACTTCACCTTTGAAGACCCAAACTTTAACGCCGATCACACCGTATTGAGTGTGACTCTCAGCTGTCGAATAGTCGATATCAGCACGCAGAGTATGTAGAGGTACACGACCTTCACGATACCACTCAGAACGTGCAATCTCAGCTCCACCTAGACGGCCACTCACTTCAACTTTGATACCTTTAGCACCAAGACGCATAGCATTTTGCACGGCGCGCTTCATAGCACGACGGAACATAACACGACGCTCTAGTTGAGAAGCGATGCCTTCGGCAACTAACTTCGCATCTAGCTCTGGCTTGCGGATTTCAGCGATGTTGATTTGAGCTGGAATACCAGTCAACTTAGCAACTTGGTTGCGTAGCTTCTCAACGTCTTCGCCTTTCTTACCAATCACAACACCTGGACGGGCTGTGTGGATAGTCACACGAACACTTTTAGCTGGACGCTCGATAACTATTTTAGAAACTGAAGCTTGCTTAAGTTTCTTTTCTAGAAACTTACGCACTTCCCAGTCACTGCTCAAGTTCTTGGCATAGTCTGACTTATCAGCGTACCAGGTCGAGATCCAAGGCTTAGTGATACCCAGACGGATACCATTAGGATGTACTTTCTGTCCCATTGCTAACTCCTAGCGATCTGATACAACCACAGTAATGTGGCTGGTACGCTTGATTATGCGATCAGCACGGCCTTTAGCACGTGGCATGATACGCTTCATGGTTGGACCTTCATCAACTAAGATGGCGCCAACTCTTAGCTCGTCAATGTCAGCACCTTCATTGTGCTCAGCATTAGCGATAGCAGAGTCGAGTACTTTTTTAACAAGTACTGCGGCTTTCTTAGGGCTGAAAGTCAAAATTTCGAGAGCCTTAGCAACAGGCAGGCCTCGGATTTGATCTGCAACCAAACGGCACTTTTGAGGCGACGTACGGGCAAAACGATGTTTAGCTAAAACTTCCATCTTATTCCTCCCGTATTAACGCTTCTTCGCTTTCTTATCAGCAGCATGGCCGCGATAAGTGCGAGTTGGTGAAAATTCACCAAGCTTGTGGCCGATCATTTCGTCAGTTACGAACACAGGTACATGCTGACGACCATTATGGACAGCGATGGTCAACCCAATCATATTAGGGATGATCATAGAGCGACGAGACCAAGTCTTAATAGGCTTTTTGTCTCCCGCTTCCATCGCTTTCTCTACCTTCTTCAGCAAGTGCAGGTCAATGAATGGACCTTTCTTGAGAGAACGTGGCATGGCGAATCCTCTTACTTTTTATTGCGACGACGTACAATGTACTTGTCGGTGCGTTTGTTACTACGAGTCTTATAACCCTTAGTAGGCTGACCCCATGGAGACACAGGATGACGACCACCAGATGTACGGCCTTCACCACCACCATGTGGGTGATCTACTGGGTTCATTGCAACACCACGAACTGTCGGGCGTACGCCTCTCCAGCGTTTAGCACCTGCTTTACCTAACTGGCGTAGCATATGCTCGGCATTACCAACTTCACCCAATGTCGCGCGGCAATCAACAGGCACTTTACGCATTTCGCCAGAGCGAAGACGTAGAGTGGCGTATGCGCCATCACGAGCAATAACTTGTACGTAAGCACCTGCGCTGCGAGCGATTTGAGCACCTTTAGCAGGCTTCATTTCAACTGCGTGCACTACGCTACCCACAGGGATATTACGTAGAGGCAGAGCGTTACCAGTCTTGATTTCAGCATCAATACCTGATTGGACTGCATCGCCTGCTTTCATGCCTTTAGCGGCAAGAATGTAACGACGCTCACCATCAGCGTATAGTACCAATGCGATGTTTGCTGTGCGGTTTGGATCATATTCCAAACGCTCAACTTTCCCAGGGATACCATCTTTATTACGCTTGAAATCAATAATACGGTAATGCTGCTTATGACCACCACCTACGTGACGGACAGTGATACGACCGGTATTATTACGGCCACCACTTTTAGATTTTTTCGCCAACAGGCCTGCAAAAGGTTTCCCTTTATGCAAATCGCTGTTCACCACTTTAACTACGTGGCGACGACCTGGAGAGGTTGGCTTACACTTAATAACTGCCATGATAATTCTCCTTTGCTTACTCAGCGCCGCCGACGAAATCGATGTCAGCACCTTCAGCTAAAGTCACATAGGCTTTTTTCCAATCGCTACGACGACCCATACGGGCACCGTGACGCTTAGTTTTACCTTTGTTAACCAAAGTGCGAACTGAATCAACTTCAACTTCAAATAACGTGGCTACTGCAGCTTTAACTTCAGCTTTAGTCGCATCGATAGCGACACGGAAAACAACCGTGTTGTTCTTCTCAGCATTAACAGTGCTCTTTTCAGAGATGTGTGGCGCTAGAATAACTTTTAGCAAACGTTCTTCGCTTATCATCCTAGCATCTCCTCAATTTGCTTAATCGCTTCTGCAGTAACAAGGACTTTGTCGAAAGCGATAAGGCTAACTGGATCAATACCAGCAACATCGCGAACGTCAACTTTGTACAAGTTACGAGCGGCTAAGAATAAGTTTTCGTCAATTTCTGGAGTCACAATCAACACGTCTTGTAATTCCATTGTGTCTAATTTCGCTTTCAGCTCTTTCGTTTTAGGAGCTTCAACGCCAAATGACTCAACAACAATCAGACGGTCTTGACGTACCAATTCAGAGAAAATGCTTTTCAGCGCTCCGCGGTACATCTTTTTGTTAACTTTTTGGCTGTGATCCTGTGTTTTAGCAGCGAAAGTTACGCCACCGCCACGCCAGATTGGGCCTTTAACGGTACCGGCACGTGCACGGCCAGTTCCTTTTTGACGCCAAGGCTTTTTGCCAGAACCAACAACTTCTGCGCGAGTTTTTTGAGCACGAGTGCCCTGACGCGCGTTTGCAGCATATGCTACAACTACCTGATGAACCAGTGCTTCATTAAAGTCACGGCCGAAGGTAGTTTCGGAAACTTCAAGAGCACTCTGTGCGTCTTTCAATACCAATTCCATTACTATCTCCTCAGACCTAAGCTTTAACGGCAGGTTTGATGATCAGGTCGCCATTAGTGGCACCCGGAACCGCACCCTTAACCAATAGCAAGTTACGCTCAGCATCGACACGAACAATGTCAAGATTCTGAGTAGTCACACGCTCTGCACCCATGTGGCCTGACATTTTCTTACCTTTGAAAACGCGACCAGGTGTTTGGTTTTGACCAATAGAACCGTTGGATCTATGTGCCAGTGAGTTACCATGAGTCATGTCTTGGGCATGGAAGTTCCAACGCTTAATGCCGCCTTGGAAACCTTTACCTTTTGATTGACCAGTAACGTCAACTTTCGCTACATCAGCGAAGATATCTACATTTAGCTCAGCACCAACTTCAATGCTTTCGCCTTCACCATCTGCCAAACGCACTTCCCACAAACCACGACCGGCTTCAACGCCCGCCTTAGCAAAGTGACCTGCTTCTGGTTTAGTGATGCGATTAGCTTTTTTGGTACCAGTAGTAACTTGAAGTGCACGGTAACCGTCAGTTTCCAAAGTTTTCACTTGGGTAACGCGGTTAGCAGCTATTTCAATTACTGTAACAGGTATAGACGCCCCATCTTCATTGAAGATACGAGTCATACCTACTTTACGACCGATAAGACCGATAGCCATCTCTCAAACCTCTTCTAAGGATCTCAATTAACCTAAGCTAATTTGAACGTCAACACCCGCCGCAAGATCAAGACGCATCAATGCATCTACAGTCTTCTCAGTCGGCTCTACGATGTCAACAAGACGTTTGTGAGTACGAAGTTCGTACTGATCACGCGCATCTTTATTAACGTGTGGAGAAGTCAAAATGGTATAACGTTCTTTACGCGTTGGTAGTGGAATTGGACCACGTACCTGTGCGCCTGTACGCTTAGCAGTTTCAACGATTTCCGCAGTAGACTGATCGATCAAACGATGATCAAATCCTTTTAAGCGGATACGGATTCTTTGGTTCTGCATTGACCAGAGCTCCTAAAATGGACACATAAAAAATCACCCTCTAGCTTCTTCCTTTCTGGAAAAGCAGAGCGAGATGATTTAACCGTTCGACTCACAATTGGAGCCGCTGTATTTTACGTCAAGCTTTTCTTGACTGATTTATTCGCCTAATGGTTAAGGCGAGCGGCCATTATACGCAGTTTTGTGTTAAGAGCAAGCAAATTGTCAATAATTAAGCACATGGTCGAGTTCGGTGAATTGTAAAGACTTTTAGAAGGGCTTGAACCGATATATTCGACCTTATATAGTGCGCAGCTTAATTTTACATTAAAGAAAACAAAAACCAACTTTATGGAAACATTAAAACTTACTGCTTGTGCTTTTTTTGCAGCCTTCGTAACCGCCTGTGGCGGCAGTGATCCAGAGCCAGCCAATACTAATGAAAATACTGGCACCCCCTCCCCTGTTTATTTAACCTTAGATGCGATGCGTTCCAACCAGTGTGGTGTATTAAGCCCCGATGTTGATGCACGCTTTCTTGTTCATGACAGTGACGGTAATATATTAAGTGAACATCAAACTGATACAGACGGGCACCTTGAAATTGAATGGACTGCTGCAAGTCAGCACATCACTCAACTCACCTACACAAATCCTAATGATCTTGATGTCGGTGTTACAGTGAATAGCTACCTCGATGTTACAGCAGGTGATTTAGGTAAAAAAATTTATTATATCAATAATGATATCGGTTGTGAGTGCGATGAAGTCGACATTGATATTAGCGAACTGTATGACAACAGTGAATTTCAATCAGTTAATTTCACTGCTAATAGAAGCACAATGAGCGTGTTCCTCGCACCATATTTACAAGACAATATGACTAAAGTCAGTTGGTGTGCAAACACTATGACTGATATTACCCTTCTGGATAATGATGGCATTCAAACAAAAGCTGCCATTAGGCTGTTTTCGCAAACTGATGATCAAGAGTTGACCTTAAGTGATTTCAGTGAGGGTATTGAAGTTAATATTGCGCCACCAACCGAGACCAGCTTTCTGGTGGCTTACACTGGCTTTTATCAATTTAGAAATGATTCATGGAACACCAATCAGAATAGCTCCAACCATGACAAGCCTATCTACATATATCCGGATCTAGATCTTACTTCGATGCTTTATACTCATGATTTCTTCTCATCAAATATCTTAGACTCCCACGCCAATATCAATATCTCTTCGCGTCAGCCAATCGATGATGAAGGTTATACCCAGCCAATTGAGTTATTGACGGCCGATGAGTCCTTGCTGCCAGAGGTTGAACATATCGCCACGCAGATGCGCTTAGACGCGGATACGATCGATTTTGACTTTAGCAATTATGACAACCATATTTCATCCACTGTTTTGAAGCTAGATAATGCTAGCCAGTCTTATTTTGAGAGTGATAACACTTGGTTCATTTTTACTGGGCGAGAAGGGACAATTCCCACATTGAGTTTACCTGAACATATTCAGGCGAAATTTAATGCCATAGAACACAAAAGAGTCAGTATTAGCTTAAGGAAAGTGGATCGCTATTTATCATTATCCGAGTGGCGAGCACAGCTCGCGAAAGAGAGTCGTTCAGAAGATCGCGCCAATGAGCTGCTTTATTTGAATCGCCAATTGATTACTGTGAATTTCGACCTAACAACGCCCAATGAATAAATACAGGCATAAATCATAAAAACAAAAAAGGCAGCCTAAGCTGCCTTTTTCTATTACATAAAATTAATGCCGATTAAGCAATAATCTTAGCAACAACACCCGCACCTACTGTACGGCCACCTTCACGAATAGCGAAGCGTAAACCTTCGTCCATCGCGATTGGGCAGATTAGTGTAACGGTCATTTGAACGTTATCACCTGGCATTACCATTTCTACGCCTTCAGGTAACTCAATTGTACCTGTTACGTCAGTTGTACGGAAGTAGAACTGTGGACGGTAGCCTTTGAAGAATGGAGTATGACGTCCACCTTCTTCTTTTGAAAGTACATAGATTTCTGATTCAAAAGTTGTATGAGGAGTGATTGAACCTGGCGCTGCCAATACTTGACCACGCTCAACTTCGTCACGCTTAGTACCACGTAGTAGTACACCACAGTTCTCACCTGCACGACCTTCGTCAAGCAGTTTACGGAACATTTCAACACCAGTACAAGTTGTCTTAGTGGTATCTTTGATACCCACGATTTCAACTTCTTCACCCACTTTGATGATACCGCGCTCTACACGACCGGTAACAACAGTACCACGACCTGAGATTGAGAAAACATCTTCGATTGGAAGAATGAATGCACCGTCAATCGCACGCTCTGGCTCTGGAATGTAAGTATCTAGCGCTTCTGCAAGCTCAATGATCTTCGCTTCCCACTCAGCTTCGCCTTCAAGGGCTTTAAGCGCTGAACCTTGGATAACTGGCAAGTCATCACCTGGGAATTCATATTCAGAAAGCAGTTCACGAACTTCCATTTCGACAAGCTCAAGTAGCTCTTCGTCATCTACCATGTCACATTTGTTCATGAATACGATGATGAAAGGAACACCAACCTGACGAGAAAGTAGGATGTGCTCACGCGTTTGTGGCATTGGGCCATCAGTAGAAGCAACAACTAAGATTGCACCGTCCATTTGAGCAGCACCAGTGATCATGTTTTTAACATAATCCGCGTGACCTGGGCAATCTACGTGCGCATAGTGACGAGTTGGTGTGTCATATTCGATGTGAGAAGTATTAATTGTAATACCACGCTCACGCTCTTCTGGAGCGTTATCGATTTGTGCGAAATCTTTAACTTCACCACCGTAAGTTTTAGTCAATACAGCAGAGATAGCAGCAGTTAGAGTAGTTTTACCATGGTCAACGTGACCAATTGTGCCTACGTTTACATGGGGTTTACTACGTTCAAATTTTTCTTTAGCCACGATATATTCCTTTCTTTTCAGAAAACTCGACTCTAAGTCGAGATAATAGCAATTAATTTATAACAATCACATTTTTCGCAGTTTTACATGCGAGATTCTGTGATTGCCTTAGCGATGTTTTGCGGCGCCTCAGAATACTTCAAGAACTCCATAGAGTATGAAGCACGACCCTGAGTCGCAGAGCGTAAATCGGTTGCATAACCAAACATTTCAGATAAAGGTACTACGGCTCGAACAAGTTTGACGCCGGCAATGCCGTCATCCATACCTTCGATCAAACCACGACGTCTATTCAAGTCGCCAACCACATCACCCATGTGATTTTCAGGTGTTGTGACTTCAACTTTCATGCAAGGTTCGAGCAGAACAGGGCTTGCATCTTCGCAGCCTTTTCTAAACCCGATAGAACCTGCCACTTTAAACGCCATTTCATTTGAGTCCACATCATGATATGAACCATCAAATAAAGTCACTTTTACATCCAACACAGGGAAACCGGCAACAACACCATTTTTCATCTGTTCTTGAATGCCTTTATCCACCGCTGGAATGTATTCCTTAGGAACCACACCCCCAACGATTTCGTTCACAAATTCGTAGCCTGCACCTTCTTCTTGAGGTTCAAGCTTCAACCAAACATGACCGAATTGACCTCGACCACCTGATTGACGAACGAATTTACCTTCAACTTCCACACTGCTGCGGATAGTCTCACGGTATGCAACTTGAGGCTTACCTACATTACACTCAACATTAAACTCGCGACGCATACGGTCAACGATGATGTCTAAGTGTAGTTCACCCATACCAGAGATCAGTATTTGCCCTGACTCTTCGTCAGTTTCAACACGGAATGATGGATCTTCCGCTGCCAATTTTTGCAGCGCAATGCCCATTTTCTCTTGGTCGGCTTTTGTTCTAGGCTCAACAGCGATAGTAATCACAGGCTCAGGAAATTCCATACGCTCTAAAATTACTTTGTGATCGATATCGCACAAAGTGTCGCCAGTTGTCACGTCTTTAAGACCAATAGCCGCCGCGATGTCTCCAGCGCGAACTTCTTTAATCTCTTGACGATCATTGGCGTGCATTTGCACCATACGACCCACTCGCTCGCGTTTTTGCTTAACCGAGTTATAAACGCCAGCACCACTTTCTAACACGCCTGAATAGACGCGAATAAAGCTTAATGTGCCAACGAATGGATCGGTTGCAATCTTAAACGCTAATGCTGAAAAAGGCGCGTCATCATCCGCAGGACGATGGACTTCCTCTTCTTTCTCATTGATCCCCGCAATAGCAGGCACCTCAGTAGGAGAAGGAAGGTATTCAACAACAGCATCGAGAACGGCTTGCACCCCTTTGTTCTTAAAAGCAGAACCACAAGTGGCCAATACGATCTCATTGTTTAAGGTACGCTGACGTAATGCCTCTTTAATTTCAGCTTCAGACAAATCACCTTCTTCAAGGTATTTATCCATCAACTCTTCTGATGCTTCAGCAGCCGCTTCAACCAAGTATTCACGCATTTCTGCCGCTTGCTCGGTCAAATCAGCTGGAATAGCCTCATAAGTGAAAGACGTGCCCTGATCTGCTTCAGACCAGTTAATCGCTTTCATTTTAATTAAATCAACAACGCCCTTGAAATTCTCCTCTGCACCAATATTCAATTGAATCGGTACACAGGTCGCGCCTAAACGGTTACGGATTTGCTCAACGACAGCAGTAAAATCTGCTCCAGCACGATCCATCTTATTGACGAATACGATACGAGGAACATGATACTTATCTGCTTGACGCCATACTGTCTCTGATTGAGGCTCAACACCAGAAGAGCCACAAAATACAACGACAGCGCCATCAAGGACCCTTAAAGATCGCTCTACTTCAATAGTGAAGTCAACGTGACCAGGAGTATCAATGATGTTAATACGGTGCTCAGTAAACTGGGCATCCATTCCGCGCCAGAAAGTAGTCGTTGCAGCTGAGGTGATGGTAATCCCACGCTCCTGCTCCTGCTCCATCCAATCCATAGTGGCTGCGCCATCATGAACTTCACCGATCTTATGAGACATTCCGGTGTAGAATAGAACACGTTCAGTGGTGGTAGTTTTACCAGCGTCAACATGAGCGCAAATTCCGATATTACGGTAACGCTCAATTGGAGTTGTACGAGCCACGATTTATACCCTCTTAGCTAAAACCTGAGTGATAGCAGTGTAAGTATGGCGTGGAAAAATCCACGCCATGATATTACCAGCGGTAATGAGCAAACGCTTTGTTTGCTTCTGCCATACGATGCACGTCTTCGCGCTTCTTAACAGCAGTGCCTTTGTTTTCTGAAGCGTCTAGCATTTCACCGGCTAGACGTAAAGCCATAGATTTTTCACCACGCTTACGAGCAGCTTCAACTAACCAACGCATTCCCAGTGCATTACGACGAACTGGGCGTACTTCACATGGTACCTGGTAAGTAGAACCACCCACACGACGAGATTTAACCTCGACAGATGGACGGACATTTTCCAGGGCTGCTTCAAGGATTACTAGATGATCTTCGCTTTTCTTTTCAGCGACAACATCAAGTGCCTTGTAAATGATTTTTTCAGCAGTCGACTTTTTGCCGTCCTGCATAATGACGTTGATGAACTTAGCCAACAACTCACTATTAAATTTTGGATCTGGTAGGATTTTACGTTGTCCTACAACGCGACGTCTTGGCATAACAATTTCTCCGTATGCTTCAGGGACCCCAAAACTGGAATCTCAAATTATCTAGCTTGGCCTTACTTAACGGAAAACGTTAAGACTTAGGACGCTTAGCACCGTACTTAGAACGACCTTGGCGACGTTCACTTACGCCTGCGCAATCGAGTGCTCCACGAACTGTGTGATAACGAACACCAGGTAAATCTTTAACACGACCACCACGGATCAAGATTACACTATGTTCTTGTAAGTTGTGGCCTTCACCGCCGATGTACGAAGTCACTTCGAAACCGTTAGTTAGACGCACACGCGCTACTTTACGTAGTGCTGAGTTAGGTTTTTTTGGTGTAGTAGTGTATACGCGAGTACAAACACCACGTTTTTGTGGACACGCATTCAACGCTGGCACATTAGTCTTATCGACTTTTGGGGCGCGAGGCTTGCGGACCAACTGGTTTACAGTTGCCATGTATAGCTCCGAATCAGTTGAAAGATTCAACAGTAAGGTGTGAAAAATCTATAGCCCACAGGTGTGGGACGCGAAATTTTAGAAAGGTAATGGCCTGCTGTCAAGAAATAGACAACTTTTAAGTGAAATTAGTTTAAAAAAAAGGCGCACAAGGCGCCTTTTCGTGTTTTTTAGCCTTTTTCAGCCTTAATCCGAGCTACCTGCAAGGTTAAGAAGATCGGCAAGATTTTGCTCTGCTTCACTGGCACTGATCACCGGCGTTTCATCAAGCTGACCTGCTGGTGCTGCTTGTTGACGTTTCTGATGATATGAGTAACCGGTACCTGCAGGGATCAAGCGACCTACAATCACGTTCTCTTTCAAGCCACGAAGTTTATCACTCTTACCACCTACTGCCGCTTCGGTCAGTACGCGCGTGGTTTCTTGGAAAGAAGCTGCTGAAATGAATGATTCCGTTGCAAGTGACGCTTTAGTGATACCTAATAACTCACGTTCGAAACGCGCTGGTTGCTTTCCTTGTGCTTCTAATTCGCGGTTAGCGATTTTCACACGAGACACTTCAGCTTGTTCACCCGCTAAGAATTGGCTATCACCGGCATCAGTGATCTCACACTTACGCAACATTTGGCGAATAATCACCTCAATGTGCTTATCGTTGATTTTCACCCCTTGCAGACGGTAAACATCTTGTACTTCGTTGACGATATAGTTAGCCACGTTGTGGATACCACGTAAACGCAAGATATCGTGTGCCGCTTCAGCACCATCAGCAATCACTTCACCACGTTCGACTTTTTCACCTTCGAACACGTTCAAGTTACGCCATTTCGGGATCATCTCTTCATAAGGCTTGTTACCATCTGCAGGCGTGATCACGAGACGACGCTTACCTTTGGTTTCTTTACCGAATGAAATGGTACCCGAGATTTCCGCAAGAATAGCAGGCTCTTTTGGCTTACGCGCTTCAAATAAATCCGCAACCCGTGGAAGACCACCGGTAATATCACGGGTTTTAGATGACTCTTGTGGAATACGTGCTAGCGCATCACCAACATTAATCAGACCATTATCGTCTAAGTTAACGATCGCGTTGCCCGGTAAGAAGTATTGTGCTGGTACATCCGTACCTGGGATCATAAGATCGCTACCATCGCTCGCAAGCAATCGGATCATTGGGCGCATTTCTTTACCCGCAGTCGGACGCTGTGCAACATCAAGTACCACAATTGACGATAGACCCGTCAGTTCATCCGTTTGACGTGTCATAGTGACACCATCAATCATATCAACGAACTTAGTCGTACCCGCCACTTCTGTAATAATCGGGTGAGTATGAGGATCCCAGTTAGCGATGATGTTACCCGCTTCAAGCTGTGAATCTTCAAGCTTCTCAAGTACCGTACCGTAAGGCACTTTATAGCGCTCTTTCTCACGGCCTAGCTCATCAATGATCGCAAGCTCTGATGAACGAGACACAATCACCAACTTACCTTCGCTATTCGTCACATGCTTAGCATTGTGCAGCTTCAGTGTACCGGCGTTCTTCACTTGAACATTGTTCGCTGCAGAGGCTCTTGACGCCGCTCCACCAATGTGGAAAGTACGCATCGTAAGCTGTGTACCTGGCTCACCAATCGATTGCGCTGCAACAACACCAATAGCTTCACCTTGGTTAATCAGATGACCACGAGCCAAATCACGACCATAACACGCCGCACACACACCAAAGTCTGTGTCACAACTGATCACTGAACGGACCTGAACTTCATCGATTGAGTGCTCTTCAAGCACATCACACCAAGCTTCATCAAGTAATGTGTTACGTGGTGCAAGGACATTTTCAGTACCTGGATAACACACATCTTTCGCCACAACACGACCCAATACGCGTTCACGTAATGGTTCAACAACATCACCACCTTCAATAAGGGGTTTCATTGTTAGCCCTTCGTGTGTGCCACAATCATCTTCAATCACCACGAGATCTTGCGCAACATCAACAAGACGACGAGTCAAGTAACCCGAGTTCGCCGTTTTCAATGCCGTATCGGCCAAACCTTTACGCGCACCGTGAGTTGAGATGAAGTACTGAGATACGTTTAGGCCTTCACGGAAGTTCGCCACAATCGGCGTTTCAATAATAGAACCATCCGGTTTTGCCATCAGACCACGCATACCCGCTAGCTGACGGATCTGAGCAGCACTACCACGAGCGCCCGAATCGGCCATCATGTAAATGCTGTTGAATGACTCTTGTTCTTCTTCCACACCGTCGCGATTGATCACAGTCTCAGTCGATAAATTCTTCATCATCGCTTTAGAGACTTTCTCGTTCGCACTAGCCCAGATATCAATAACCTTGTTATATCGCTCACCCGCGGTTACCAGACCAGACTGGAACTGCTCTTGAATCTCGATAACTTCAGCTTCAGCATCCGATACAAGCGTGTACTTCTCATCAGGGATGACCATGTCATCAATACCAACAGAAGCACCAGAGATCGTCGCAAAATGGAAACCGGTATACATCAATTGGTCAGCAAAGATAACGGTATCTTTTAGACCCAACTGACGGTAACAGGTATTCAATAACTTAGAGATTTGCTTTTTACCCATGTTCTGGTTAACCAGATCATAAGACAAACCTTTAGGTAAGATCAGAGACAATAAAGCACGGCCCACAGTCGTATCCACAATGCGGCGTGTTTTGACTTTTTCACCTAATTCATTGATCGTCGTTTCAGTAATACGTACTTTAACGCGAGCATGCAATTCGGCAGAACCAGTACGATAAGCTTTCTCGGCTTCCGCAACAGATTCAAACGCCATGCCTTCACCTTTACCGTTAATGCGCTCACGGCTGGTATAGTAAAGACCCAATACAACATCTTGAGACGGTGTGATCACCGGCTCACCATTTGCAGGTGAAAGGATGTTGTTGGTTGACATCATTAATGAACGTGCTTCTAGCTGAGCTTCCAGCGTTAGAGGCACGTGAACCGCCATTTGGTCACCATCGAAATCGGCGTTGTATGCCGCACAAACCAAAGGATGCAGCTGAATCGCTTTACCTTCAATCAATACTGGCTCAAACGCTTGAATACCCAATCTGTGCAATGTTGGCGCACGGTTGAGCATCACTGGATGTTCGCGGATCACATCATCAAGGACATCCCAAACTTCAGGGACTTCACGTTCAACCATTTTCTTAGCGGCTTTAATGGTAGTGGCTAAACCACGACCTTCAAGCTTGCCATAGATGAAAGGTTTGAACAGTTCCAATGCCATCTTCTTAGGAAGACCACATTGATGTAGACGTAACGTTGGACCCACGGTAATAACAGAACGACCAGAGTAATCAACACGTTTACCCAATAGGTTCTGACGGAAACGACCTTGCTTACCTTTGATCATATCAGCCAAAGATTTAAGCGGACGCTTGTTAGAACCGGTAATCGCACGACCACGACGTCCGTTATCAAGCAATGCATCGACAGACTCTTGCAACATACGCTTTTCGTTACGTACGATGATATCTGGCGCTGCAAGGTCAAGTAGACGCTTCAAACGGTTGTTACGGTTAATCACACGACGATAAAGGTCGTTCAGATCAGACGTCGCAAAACGACCACCATCAAGTGGCACTAATGGACGAAGATCAGGTGGCAGAACCGGTAATACTTTTAGGATCATCCACTCAGGCTTGTTACCTGATTGGAAAAACGCTTCAATAAGTTTTAAGCGTTTGGTCATCTTCTTACGACGTGTTTCAGAGTTAATTGACGGTAACTCTTCACGCATCATCTCGATTTCTTTTTCAAGATCGATAGCACGCAGTAATTCTAAAACGGCTTCTGCACCCATTTTAGCTTCAAATTCATCACCGTACTCTTCCAATGCATCCAGATAATTTTCTTCTGTTAGCATTTGGCCACGCTCAAGACTGGTCATGCCAGGCTCGATAACGACGAATGATTCAAAATACAATACGCGCTCAATATCACGTAATGTCATATCTAGCATCAAACCGATACGAGACGGTAATGATTTCAAGAACCAGATATGGGCAACTGGGCTTGCAAGATCAATGTGACCCATACGCTCACGACGTACTTTAGTCTGTGTAACTTCAACACCACACTTTTCACAGATCACACCACGGTGCTTAAGACGCTTATATTTACCACATAAGCATTCGTAATCTTTAACAGGACCAAAGATCCTTGCACAGAACAAACCTTCACGCTCAGGCTTGAATGTACGGTAGTTAATGGTTTCTGGCTTCTTAACTTCACCAAATGACCAAGAGCGGATCAGATCTGGCGACGCTAGGCCAATTTTGATCCCTTCGAATTCTTCAGTCTTGCTTTGCTGTTTCAGAAACTTTAATAAGTCTTTCACGTTTCTCTCCTGAAGGAGTTAAACCGGGTGCCCCACTTTAAAAGTAGGACACCGTTTTTGTTGCCAAACTAGAGGATTAATCTAGTTTTATTCTTGATCCAACTCGATATTAATACCGAGTGAGCGGATCTCCTTCAACAATACATTGAAGGACTCTGGCATACCTGGATTCATTTGATGGTTACCGTCAACGATGTTCTTATACATCTGTGTACGACCATTCACATCATCTGATTTGACCGTTAGCATTTCTTGAAGCGTGTAAGCGGCACCATATGCTTCTAATGCCCATACTTCCATCTCACCGAAACGCTGACCACCAAACTGCGCTTTACCGCCGAGTGGTTGCTGAGTCACAAGACTGTATGAACCCGTTGAACGAGCATGCATCTTGTCATCAACCAAGTGATTAAGTTTCAGCATGTACATGTAACCTACGGTTACTTGACGCTCAAATTCATTACCTGTACGGCCATCAAACAACTTGCGTTGCCCTGATTCTGGTAATCCAGCAAGAGTCAGCATTTGCTTGATCTCTTTTTCTTTGGCACCATCAAACGCTGGCGTCGCAATTGGAATACCACCTTTGAGGTTTTTAGCCAAACGGATCACTTCATCATCAGTGAAAGAGTCAATGTCAACACGCTGAAGCACGTCATCACCTAACTCGTATACTTCTTTAATATACTGGCGAAGTTCAGCAAGTTCACGCTGCTCTTCAAGCATACTGGTAATACGATTACCAATACCTTTCGCAGCCGCACCTAAATGCACTTCAAGTACCTGACCGATGTTCATCCGCGAAGGTACACCCAGTGGGTTCAACACGATATCAACGGGATCGCCATTCTCATCGTAAGGCATGTCTTCAACAGGACAAATCTTAGAGATAACACCTTTGTTACCGTGACGACCCGCCATTTTATCACCTGGCTGAATCGTACGTTTAACGGCTAAATAAACCTTAACGGTTTTCAATACACCGGGTGCTAAATCATCACCTTGAGTGATCTTACGACGCTTAATTTCAAACTTCTTATCGAAATCAGCTTTCAGTTCAGCATGTTGCTCACTAAGTTGCTCAAGTTCAGTTTGTTTCGCTTCATCATCGATGTTTTGTAGCAATAACTGTGAACGTGGAATAGTGGCAATTTGAACATCGCTTAAACCTGTGCTCGCTAATAAATTACGCGCACGGCCGTAAACGCCTTCTTCCAAGATTTGGAATTCTTCGGTCAAATCTTTTCTCGCTTGCGCGATATGCATCTCTTCGATTTCAACAGCACGCTTATCTTTCTCAACGCCGTCACGGGTAAAGACCTGTACGTCGATGATCGTCCCTTTCACTGAGTTAGGTACGCGTAATGAACTGTCTTTAACGTCAGAGGCTTTTTCACCGAAAATAGCACGTAAAAGCTTCTCTTCTGGCGTCAGTTGCGTTTCACCTTTTGGTGTCACTTTACCGACCAGAATATCGCCACCTTTCACTTCTGCACCAATGTAAACGATACCTGACTCGTCTAGTTTAGACAGAGCAGACTCACCGACATTTGGAATATCAGCAGTGATTTCTTCGCTACCTAATTTGGTATCACGGGCCACACAAGATAACTCTTGAATGTGGATAGTGGTGAAACGATCTTCTTGCGCAACGCGCTCAGAAATTAAGATCGAATCCTCGAAGTTATAACCGTTCCAAGGCATGAAGGCGATACGCATGTTTTGACCCAGCGCTAAATCACCTAAATCCGTTGAAGGACCGTCAGCTAATACATCACCGCGAACCACTGGCTCACCGACGCTACAACATGGGCGTTGGTTGATACAGGTGTTTTGGTTAGAACGGGTATATTTGGTCAAGTTGTAGATATCGATACCGGCTTCACCTGGGGTCAGCTCAGCTTCGTTCACTTTAACAACGATACGACTCGCATCAACGTACTCAACAAAACCGCCACGCTTAGCAGCAACAACCACGCCTGAATCAACCGCTAATGTACGCTCAATCCCCGTACCTACAAGCGGTTTATCCGCTTTTAATGTAGGAACAGCTTGACGTTGCATGTTCGCGCCCATCAAGGCACGGTTAGCATCATCGTGTTCAAGGAAGGGGATCAGTGATGCCGCCACAGAAATAATTTGCTGTGGAGAGACATCCATATATTGCACATCAGTAGCACGCATAAAGGTGGCTTCACCTTTATGACGACACGCGATTTGCTCTTCTAGCATACGACCATTGTCATCAAGCTCAATGTTCGCCTGTGCAATAACGTAACGCCCTTCTTCAATCGCCGATAGGTAATCCACTTCATCAGTGATCACACCATCAACAACCTTACGATAAGGGGTTTCTAGGAAACCATAAGAGTTGGTACGCGCAAAACTCGCAAGCGAGTTAATCAAACCAATGTTTGGTCCCTCAGGCGTTTCGATTGGACATAGACGACCATAGTGAGTCGGATGTACATCTCGAACTTCGAAACCAGCACGCTCACGAGTCAAACCACCTGGGCCTAATGCAGAAATACGACGCTTATGCGTCACTTCTGATAGCGGGTTGTTTTGATCCATAAACTGAGACAGTTGTGAAGAACCAAAGAATTCTTTCACTGCAGCAGAAATGGGTTTAGCGTTGATCAAATCCTGAGGCATAAGCTCATTGAGATCGCCAAGACTTAAACGCTCACGTACGGCACGTTCTACACGAACAAGACCAACACGGAACTGGTTTTCAGCCATTTCGCCAACACTACGAATACGACGGTTACCTAAGTGATCGATATCATCAACTTCATCATTACCGTTACGGATCTTGATGATGTTTTTCATTACTGCAACGATATCTTCTTTACTTAGGATACCTTCGCCTTCATCGTCATCAATGCTTAGACGACGATTGAACTTCATACGACCGACTTTCGATAAGTCATAACGCTCTTCACTGAAGAAAAGGTTATTGAATAAGGCTTCTGCAGCATCTTTGGTTGGTGGCTCGCCTGGACGCATCATACGATAGATTTCAACCAAGGCTTCTAAGCGGTTAGTGGTTGAATCGATACGTAGCGTATCAGACATGTAAGCACCGTTATCAAGTTCATTGATATACAGTGTGCTCACTTCTTTAATGCCAGCCAAGGACAGTTTAGCCAGATCTTCTAGACCAATTTCAGCATTAGCAGAAACAATGACTTCGCCAGTATCAGGATCAATGTAGTCCTGACCTGAAATCTTACCAACAATATATTCAACTGGTACTTCAAGTTCTGTGGTATTTGTTTTTTCTAATTGACGAATATGGCGCGCCGTAACCCGACGTCCTTTCTCAACTAAAACAGTTCCTTCAGAATCTTTAATATCATAGCTTGCCGTTTCACCGCGCAGACGCTCGGCGACAAGATCCATCACTAGCGTGTCTTTCTTAACTTTGAAATTAACACGAGTGAAGAAGATATCGAGAATATCTTGAGTCGAATAATCCAATGCACGCAAAATGATTGACGCAGCCAATTTACGACGACGGTCAATACGAACAAATAAGGCATCTTTTGGATCAAATTCGAAATCTAACCATGAACCACGGTAAGGAATAATACGTGCGTTATACAGTACCTTACCTGATGAATGTGTTTTACCACGATCATGGTCGAAAAATACCCCTGGGCTACGATGTAGCTGAGAGACAATAACACGCTCAGTACCGTTAATTACAAAGGTACCGTTGTCAGTCATAAGAGGGATATCCCCCATATAGACTTCTTGTTCTTTAATATCTTTAACTGTACCTGGTGCCGCTTCACGGTCATACAATACCATACGTAATTTAACACGTAGTGGTGCAGAATATGTGATACCACGGATTTGACATTCTTTCACATCAAAAACAGGCTCGCCTAGCTTATAGCTGACATATTGCAGCTCTGAATTACCAGAGAAGCTTTTGATGGGAAAAACGCTACGGAAAGCCGCTTCAAAACCGCGCTCCCCAGTAGGATCTTGATCGGTGAACTTTTTAAATGAGTCCAACTGAATTGACAAAAGGTAAGGGATGTCCAGTACTTTTGGACTCTTACCGAAGTCTTTGCGAATACGCTTCTTTTCAGAATAGGAGTAAACCATGGGTTTCCTCTGATTGCGGAATGTGACCAAGACTACATTAACATTGTCTATACAATGGTAACGTAGCAACGTTTGCCCATCACCGTTGAAAGCAAGAACCTAACCAGTAATCTCTGCTAGGAACTGCAACATCTGGCGATAAACGGTGAATAAAAAATCGCCTGCGCCTACAGCGCAAAAAAGGCCGACAGTCTAAAAAACCGTCAGCCTTCACCCGATGACTCGGGCTTAGCAAGTTATATTATAACTTACTTAATCTCTACTGCAGCACCAGCTGCTTCTAGATCAGTCTTAAGTGCTTCAGCTTCTTCTTTAGTGATAGCTTCTTTAACAGCTACTGGAGCTGATTCAGCCATACCTTTAGCTTCTTTCAGGCCAAGACCTGTAGCGCCACGAAGTGCTTTAATACAAGCAACTTTGTTGTCACCGAAAGAGGTAAGAATTACGTCGAATTCTGTTTGCTCTTCAGCAGCAGCGGCTTCGCCACCACCAGAAACAACAGCAGCAGCGGCAGATACGCCGAATTTCTCTTCCATTGCTTCAACTAGTTCAACAACTTCCATTACAGACATTTCTGCAAAAGCTTCTAAGATTTGGTCTTTAGTGATAGACATAACAAAAAATTCCTAAATGTTCTGAATTCAATTCAATTAAGCGGCTAATAAAATTAAGCTGCTTCTTCTTTTTGATCGCGAAGGGCGGCCAAAGTACGTACAAACTTGCCAGCAGATGCTTCTTTTAGAGTCATCATTAACTGAGCTAGTGCTTCTTCGTAAGTTGGTAGTTTCGCTAAACGATCAATATTCGTTGCAGGGATTAATTCCCCTTCAAAGGCTGCTGCTTTTACTTCAAATAGCTCTTGCTCTTTAGCAAAGTCTTTTAAAAGACGTGCTGCGGCACCTGGGTGCTCGTTAGAGAAAGCAATAAGAGTAGGACCTGAGAACGTTTCGTTTAGGCACTCAAAATCAGTACCTTCTAGCGCACGACGAGCCAAAGTATTACGTACAACTTTAACGAATACTCCGTTCTCACGAGCGGCTTTACGTAAACCGGTCATAGCACCCACAGTTACACCACGTGAATCGGCAACAACTGCAGATAAAGCACCTTTGGCAACTTCGTTGACTTCAGCAACAATCGCCTGTTTGTCTTCGAGTCTTAATGCCATTGGCTTTACTCCTGGATTCTATCTAGGGAAATCCCTAGTAATTACCATATTCGCTATCAAATGACAGCGAATGACTTACGGCGCGAATATCCAGAAGAACAAAATCTATCTGGGGTCCGACACCGTCTACGTAGGAAATTAAGTTACACTTTAGAGCTAACACCTACGGTCTTGGACGGAGATCAAAACAAGTGCTTAACGCAACTTATCGACCTCAACCCTACAAAGTGCGCGCATTATAGACTAATCCGCGCAGCTTGTAAATTTACTTAGCGTCAGCTAACGTACCTTGGTCAACGGTCACACCGGCGCCCATAGTAGTAGAGATGCTAACTTTCTTAAGGTAAACACCTTTAGCAACCGCTGGCTTGGCTTTTTTCAATGCACCAAGAAGGGCTTCTAAGTTTTCCTTAAGTTGAGCCGGTTCAAAATCCACTTTACCGATAGTAGTGTGGATGATACCGTTCTTATCATTACGGTAACGGATTTGACCCGCTTTTGCGTTCTTAACAGCGTCTGCAACATTTGGTGTTACAGTGCCTGTTTTAGGGTTAGGCATCAAGCCACGTGGGCCTAAGATTTGGCCTAATTGACCAACAACGCGCATTGCATCTGGAGAAGCAATCACTACGTCGAAGTTCATTTCACCCGCTTTAACTTGTGCAGCAAGCTCGTCCATACCCACTAGCTCTGCGCCAGCAGCAGTCGCCGCTTCAGCGTTAGCACCTTGAGTGAATACAGCAACACGTACATCACGACCCGTACCGTGTGGCAATACAGTTGCGCCACGAACGTTTTGATCAGATTTACGTGGGTCAACACCTAGGTTAACCGCAACATCTACACTTTCAACGAATTTTGCAGTCGCTAATTCTTTTAGCAATGCAACAGCTTCATTGATGTCGTAACTTTTCGTTACTTCTACTTTTTCGCGAATAAGACGTGCGCGTTTAGTTAGCTTTGCCATTATATTAATCCTCTACTACCAAACCCATTGAACGCGCAGTACCTTCAATTGAGCGAGTCATCGCTTCAATATCAGCACCAGTCATATCAGTCGCTTTAGTTTCAGCAATTTCCTGAACAGCGCTGCGCTTGATAGTACCCACTTTTTCAGTGTTAGGACGACCAGAACCTGATTTCAGGCCTGCTGCTTTTAGCAACAAGAAAGAAGCTGGAGGCGTCTTAGTTTCGAAAGTGAAAGAGCGATCAGTATAAACAGTGATCACAACAGGAATTGGCATACCTTTATCGAACTTTTCAGTACGCGCATTGAATGCTTTACAGAATTCCATGATGTTGACACCTTTTTGACCCAAAGCTGGACCTACTGGTGGCGACGGATTCGCAGCGCCTGCTGCAACTTGCAATTTGATGTAACCATCAACTTTCTTTGCCATGAGACATTTCCTCAAGTTTGGGTTCAAACGCCATCAGCCCAACGCCGATAAGCTCCCCGAAAATAATGGAGGCGAATTATATATAAATTCGCCACCGTTTCCAAATACTTTTGCGCTTAATTTAATCAGTTTATTAAATTAGCTTTTTTCGATTTGTGCGAAATCAAGTTCAACCGGTGTTGAGCGACCAAAGATCATGACCGACACTTTCACACGGTTCTTCTCGTAATCGACTTCTTCAACCGTACCGTTAAAGTCAGCGAAAGGTCCGTCAATCACACGGACAATCTCACCCGCTTCAAACATAATACGGTGTGTTGGCGACTCAGTGGTTTCTTGAAGACGCTGTAGAATGGCATCCGCTTCTCTATCTGAAATAGGAGCAGGCCTGTCTGAAGTGCCACCAATAAAGCCCATTACACGCGGAATACTTTTCACTAAATGCCAGCTTTCATCGTTCATCACCATTTGCACTAATACATAGCCTGGGAAAAACTTACGCTCACTCTTGCGACGCTGACCCGCACGCATTTCAACCACTTCTTCAGTAGGGACCAATACCTCACCAAAATAGTGCTCCATTGAATGCATCTTAATGTATTCATTCAACGATTTACACACTCTGCCTTCATAGCCAGAAAATGCTTGAACCACATACCATCTTTTTTTAGCTTCAGTCATTCGAGATGCCTATACGCCTGTAATAAAATTAACAATTTTAAGTAATACTGCGTCCATACCCCAGAGGATTAACGCCAAAATACCTGTTGCAGCTAACACAATAAACGTCGTGTTGAGTGCTTCTTGACGCGTAGGCCAAATAACTTTACGGACTTCAATTTGCGACTCACGTGCAAAAGAAAGCGCCTGTTTACCTTTCACTGTTTGTAGCGCAATAAAACCTGCAACGGCAAATGCAACAATAACGCCTAGTGCGCGTACTACGACACTCGCTTCATCAAACATTTGATTGCCTACAATAGCGGCGGCCAATAGCACAATGACTATGCCCCACTTAAGAATATCCAGAGAGTTACTCTGGCTTTCAGTATTTGTTGTCATCGGTTAATTCCGTTACTCACTACGAACTATAAATAAAGTCCTGCTGACAAAAAATTTAAGACTTTACTCAGTGAAATTTTTCAGTCAGCCCATAAAATCCGAACTGACATTCCACTATACACAGAGATAGCATAAATTCAGAGGGTCTAAAATCGGCCATAGATTGTATTCTTATTCCACTACTTTGGCAAGAATACAAATCAAATTGACGCAATTCTGACTCATAATCCCTTTATTAACAAAAAAGGCAGCCTAGGCTGCCTTTTTCTATTACATAAAATTAATGCCGATTAAGCAATAATCTTAGCAACAACACCCGCACCTACTGTACGGCCACCTTCACGAATAGCGAAGCGTAAACCTTCGTCCATCGCGATTGGGCAGATTAGTGTAACGGTCATTTGAACGTTATCACCTGGCATTACCATTTCTACGCCTTCAGGTAACTCAATTGTACCTGTTACGTCAGTTGTACGGAAGTAGAACTGTGGACGGTAGCCTTTGAAGAATGGAGTGTGACGTCCACCTTCTTCTTTTGAAAGTACATAGATTTCTGATTCAAAAGTTGTATGAGGAGTGATTGAACCTGGCGCTGCCAATACTTGACCACGCTCAACTTCGTCACGCTTAGTACCACGTAGTAGTACACCACAGTTCTCACCTGCACGACCTTCGTCAAGCAGCTTACGGAACATTTCAACACCAGTACAAGTTGTCTTAGTGGTATCTTTGATACCCACGATTTCAACTTCTTCACCCACTTTGATGATACCGCGCTCTACACGACCGGTAACAACAGTACCACGACCTGAGATTGAGAAAACATCTTCGATTGGAAGAATGAATGCACCGTCAATCGCACGCTCTGGCTCTGGAATGTAAGTATCTAGCGCTTCTGCAAGCTCAATGATCTTCGCTTCCCACTCAGCTTCGCCTTCAAGGGCTTTAAGCGCTGAACCTTGGATAACTGGCAAGTCATCACCTGGGAATTCATATTCAGAAAGCAGTTCACGAACTTCCATTTCGACAAGCTCAAGTAGCTCTTCGTCATCTACCATGTCACATTTGTTCATGAATACGATGATGAAAGGGACACCAACCTGACGAGAAAGTAGGATGTGCTCACGCGTTTGTGGCATTGGGCCATCAGTAGAAGCAACAACTAAGATTGCACCGTCCATTTGAGCAGCACCAGTGATCATGTTTTTAACATAATCCGCGTGACCTGGGCAATCTACGTGCGCATAGTGACGAGTTGGTGTGTCATATTCGATGTGAGAAGTATTAATTGTAATACCACGCTCACGCTCTTCTGGAGCGTTATCGATTTGTGCGAAATCTTTAACTTCACCACCGTAAGTTTTGGTTAATACTGCAGAAATTGCAGCAGTTAATGTAGTTTTACCATGGTCAACGTGACCAATTGTACCTACGTTTACGTGAGGTTTACTACGTTCGAATTTTTCTTTAGCCATGGTATTGCCCCAATCCAAAATACTTGGTGATGAAACTGCAAATATGATAAAAAATCCGATGCATTAAATGTCATCGAATCGTTGATTTTGAATAATTAGGAAAGAATAAAGAAGAGTTGTAGCTGATAGGCATTGAACTGAGGACCTCGCCCTTAACGTAGGGCGTGCTCGACAGATTGAGCACAAATCAGAATTGGAGCGGATGGCGGGAATCGAACCCGCGTTATCAGCTTGGAAGGCTGGAGTAATACCATTATACGACATCCGCGCAACCTACTTTAGGTTACCTAACTACCCATTAAAAAATGGTGGAGGGAGAAGGATTCGAACCTTCGAAGGCTGAGCCGTCAGATTTACAGTCTGATCCCTTTGGCCACTCGGGAACCCCTCCGATGAAATGTGGTGCCGGCACCAAGAGTCGAACTCGGGACCTACTGATTACAAGTCAGTTGCTCTACCAACTGAGCTATGCCGGCGTGTCATTTCGGTAGCGGATATTATGGAAGTCTGAGCATAAGTGCAATAGCTAAATTGTATTTTTATTAAAAAAAAGTGTTAATCGATGTTTTTTTGTCCTCAAAGCGTATATTCCGTTTAAAAAGACACCATATCCGCTCCAAGAAATCACTGACTCTTTTATCCCTTAGCTTTATTCTTGTTCCTCACAAAATCATAGTGTACTGTGCAGCCCTAAGGAGAACAAAGCTATGACATCGGCAAATCAATTTCACAATGCGCTTTACCTTGCTTTTCAAAGGGCCCAATGGGCGGATCTACGTAATTCAGTCCCGTTGACATTGAATGAGACCGATCTGGCCAATTTGCGTGGGATCAATGAAAAACTGTCTCTTACCGAAGTCACTGACATCTATTTGCCTGTCAGCCGATTACTCAATTTAATTGTGGGGGCCAAACAACAACGCGGCCTCACGTTAAATCAGTTTTTAGGGCATACCCCGCCTAAAAGGCCTTACATCATTAGTATTGCTGGCAGTGTCGCCGTTGGAAAAAGTACTACAGCAAGAATATTACAAGCCCTATTAGAACAATGGCCAGAACATCCACAAGTGGACTTAATCACTACCGATGGCTTTTTATATCCATTAGCGGAACTTAAAAGGCGGGGATTACTGCAACGTAAAGGCTTCCCTGAAAGTTATGATATGAAATTGTTAATTGAGTTTATTACTAAGGTAAAATCAGGAGACGCTTCTGTTAAAGCGCCATTATATTCTCATATTAAGTACGATAGGATCCCCAAAAAGAATCAAATCATAAATCAACCCGATATTTTAATCATCGAAGGCCTCAATGTCTTGCAAACAGGTCAAGACTCACCATTTGATACCAAGCGCCCTTTTTTATCTGACTTTGTTGATTTTTCAATCTATGTGGATGCGAATCGCTCGCTGCTAAAACAATGGTATGTTGAACGCTTCTTACAATTCCGCCAAGGCGCTTTTGCCAACCCTAAATCCTATTTCCATCATTATTCGCATTTAAATGATGAAGAGTCAGTGCAAATTGCCACCAACATTTGGGACAGCATCAATGGGCCCAACTTACAACTTAATATTGAACCCACACGAGAAAGAGCTCACTTAATTCTTCAAAAAGGGGCTGATCATTTAATGGATAAAGTCTTGCTTAGAAAATAACGCTACCACGTATTTACCCACAGGCCTTAAATCTCAGAATTAGCTTGCGCTGCGTAAGCTAATCTCTCCTCCGACATAAGCTTCTATACCTTGATTAGTCTCTAATAGAATCGATCCTTTTTCATCAATTCCTTTACAGATCCCCACCACATTATTATTGGCCATGGATAATGTTACCGCTTGATTGAGGAATAAATCTGCTGCTTGCCAACGTGTCATAAAGGCCGCTAACCCTTGTGCTTCAAATAAACGTAAATCTTTTTGGAGCTGTTTTTGCAGCGCAATCACTAAATCGGTTTTATTAGGTCGGCTCTTTAATTCGGATAAGTCACTCCAAGGCTGATCAATCACATCACCTTGGGCACTGGGCATGGCCATATTGATCCCAATGCCAATCACCACATGACATTCGCTATCGGTTTGCCCACTCATTTCAACAAGCACGCCCGCCAGCTTCTTGTGATTCAGATAGATATCATTGGGCCATTTTACACCCAACCCGTTCACTCCGCATGCTTCCAATACTTCCACTAATGAGCACGCCACCACAAGGCTCAGCCCCATGGCTTGAGACATCCCCTGAGGAAAAGACCAAAACATCGAAGTATACAAATGACAACCATAAGGTGACAGCCAGGTTCTACCTCGTCTTCCTCGACCCGCTGATTGGTATTCAGAGACACAAATATCACCCGATTTTAACTCATCAATGTGTTTTAATAAAAAACCATTGGTACTGGCGAGTTCATTAAAATAAAAACAGCGATTATTAATGGTTTCAGTCAAGGTATCTTCATTAACTAAAGAGACTGGATTCACTAATTTATAACCCTTTCCTTTTACGCTATAAATGTCAACACCGTAGTCTTCAAGTGCACTAATATGATTCGCAATGGCCGTGCGAGACACACCAACTAACTGTGCAAGGAATTCGCCCGACACGAAGCCTTCCTCGGTTAATGCCTGTAATATTTGTCGCTTTCTAGTCCAATTCTCCGTCATATCCCTCATCCTTTATTCATTTCGCCCATTGCCCCAATAAGTCGTGGCTCGGCCTCCAGTTGGACTCCAAATAACTGCATGATCCGCTCTATAATCAATTCCGCTAATTGACACACATCACGACCTGTTGCCCCGCCGTTGTTAACAAGAACGAGCGCTTGTTTTTCATGTACACTGGCATCGCTACAACGCATGCCTTTCAATCCCGCTTTATCGATTAACCATGCAGCGGCTAATTTCATGTGTTGATGACCCATTTTAAACGCCACAATATCGGGATAACGCTCTTGTAAACGTTCAAATGTCGAAACAGGTATGACAGGGTTTTTAAAAAAGCTCCCCACATTGCCTAATACCACAGGATCTGGCAATTTCTCCCGCCGTAACTGACAAACATAATCAAACACATGCTTTGGTGTTAGATTCGCTTGCGCTATCGTACTTAAAGGCCCATAAGATAAAATCGGCTGCCACTGCTTAGCGAGCTTTATGCCGATAGCTGTGATCACCGCTTTTCCTTTTAATTCTTGTTTGAAAATAGACTCACGATAAGCAAATTCACACTCAGCCACCGATAAACGCTTTAATTCGCCCGACGCTAACTCCAAATACTCAACCCAGTCACAAATATCACACAGCTCAACACCATAGGCCCCAATATTTTGAATGGGAGCAGCCCCAACAGTTCCTGGTATTAAGGCTAAATTCTCCAGGCCTCCCATGCCTTCTTTGACACAAAAAGTGACCAACTCATGCCAATTCTCACCCGCTTCTACGTGCAAATAAAAAAAGGCATCATCTTCTTCACACTCAATGCCTTTGGTCAACACCTTAACGACATGGCCTTGATAATCATCCACCAGCACAATGTTACTGCCACCACCTAAAATCAGTACAGGTAAATCTTGCGCGTACAAATCAAGACAAGTCGAGACTAATGTCGCTTTATCTTGCACTTCATGTAAAAAAAGACACGAATGGTCAATACCAAAAGTGTTGTACGCTTTTAAAGAGGCTGATGGTTTCATTATTTGTGTGGTCATTGATTTATTTAAGAGTTTCTTTTTAATTTTATGAATGCGTTAAACGGCATCAATATAGCCGACAAAGACGCATTGTAGCTTAAATGAGCACTAATGAGTATGTGCAATCTTAATCCTCCTATAAACAAGCAAAATAACAAACATAAAACGCATTGTCATATGTCAGCTATTTCACAGTTTCTTACATTTCCTCTATAACACTATTCAAGCTTTAAGCTAAAAAGACGTCTCTTGTATTGCTAAAAAGTCCAATTCACACGTCCTACCTGAAGAATTAGCTCTCACTTTTTTACCAGACATATAAGCTGCAATCGCCAAGCTCGTCATCTGGTTTAACGCAGCTTCAGAATGTTGGCTATGGGTAATTCTTCCCACCCCGTTACAAGCCTCGATAAATTGTGAGCTGGCATCATCAGCAAAGTGTAACTCCGTGGCTTTCTTAGCACTTTGATCATAGACTTTAATCCCTTTTAGTGTTCCAAAAGCAATATCCCCCGCCACCGCAGGAAAAACAAATAACATTGATAAAAATAGCGGCTTAAATTTCATAATCTTATATCCAGATTTTAAAGAACCAACAATTAAACATAATACTATTGTTTCAGCAACATTTTATATCGCCTTAATAATCCATTTACCGCCACCAATATTATTCGCTTGCAACTCTTGCAATAATGTTTGGTACCAAGTGAATGCATATTGATACCAAGCGTCACCAAACAGTTGCACTATGGCCGATTGCTTACTTTTAAGCTTGTCGATGAAGGGCACATAAGCATTGATGTATTTATGGGTCCAATCCTCAAAGGTTTCCACTTGCCAATGTGCTTCATCAAGCCATTGCTTCACATTACTCATCAAAATAGGTTGACCAATTTCATCGCCTAAACAACTTAAGTCTGTATGTTCTTGACTAAGGGTATAATCGCAAATTAATAAATGCGCTCCCGCCTTACACTGCTGCCTTAACACTTTTAAGACAGCCGCTTGATTATCTAAGGCATAAAACACATTAAACAAATAGATGAGATCAAAATGCGCTACCCCCAATGCTGAAAGTGATGACACATCTTGTGAAAAAAATGCCACTTCAGGGTATTGCCGCTTTGCATAATTAATCGAGGTATCATCAATATCAACCCCAATAACCTTGCCCCAACCATGAGATTGAAACCAGTGAGCAGTGCCGCCACGACCACAACCTAAATCCAAAATTTGATTAATTTCATTTTTGGGTAGCCCAGCGACAGCATCCACTATGGCTGGCTCTTCGCCAGGGTGAGCAAAATCGCCTTCACGCACCATAGCTAAAATACATTTCCCTTGAGGGGAGTTCATTTTAAAGGTCATGATACACCTGATTTGCATTGAATTTACATTGAACCAATACTGACAAGTGTAATCCTAATCAAGAATATCAGTATGAAAAGTCATCATACTGCCCCCTCTCCTTTGAACACTATCATTGGAAAACGTGATTATTTCGCACAAAAGTACACTCATAATAAGCTCACCTTGTGTGCCAGCTCTTCTATCAATACTGAGCGATTGGCGGCATAATCCACTGGCACCTCAACAAGGTTGACTCCTCCTTGCTTAAAAGCCGTATCCAAGGTAGTCATCAATGTCTCAGCGCTGCTCACTAGATGGCCTTTGGCACCGTAGGCTTGAGCGTATTGCACAAAATCAGGATCGGTAAATTCAAGTCCCCAATCCGCAAAACCGGCGATTTGCTGCTTCCATCTGATCATGCCATAGGCATTATCCTTTAATATCATCACCACCAGATTGAGCTTCATTCTCAGTGCCGTTTCAATTTCTTGGGAATTCATCATAAACCCACCGTCACCACAGATGGCCAACACTCGCTTATTTGGATTTAATGTAGCCGCCATCATGGCAGACGATAACCCCGCTCCCATGGTGGCTAAGGCATTATCTAATAATACTGTATGGGGATAGTACGCTTTGTAATTTCGCGCAAACCAAATTTTATAAATCCCATTATCTAAAGCAATAACGCCTTCTTCTCCCATGACTTTTCGCGTATCAGCGACAATTCGTTGAGGCACAATAGGAAAAGAATCGTCGTCACTCCCCTGGGCAATATGCCGTTCAACCTCTTGTTTAACCCGCTTGAAATACGCGACAGGGGCACATTTCCATCCAACTAATTTTTCACTTAACTGCTCAACCGTGAGACTGATATCCCCCACCAGCTCAAGTTGAGGAAAATACACTTCATCCACTTGGGCTGACTTGTAATTTAAATGGATCACCTGCTTGCCATCATTCGACATAAAAAAAGGCGGTTTTTCCACCACGTCATGGCCAATATTGATCACCAAGTCGGCTTTCGCGACCGCATAATGCAAATAGTCATTATCAGACAAAGCCGCAGTACCAATAAAGTACTCATTGCGCTCATCCGCCACCCCTTTACCCATTTGGGTGTTAAAGAAGTAAATCCCCGTGTTATTGGCAAAATGCTCTAAGGCTTTCCATGATGTTTTTCGATTGGCTCCGGCCCCCAGTAAAATTAATGGCATGGTTGCCGCTTTAATTTTCTTTACCGCTTCATTTAACACAAAATCATCGGCCACCGCATATTGGCGGACACTGGGCTCAATAACATGAGTGTCCGTTTCTTCTGCGGCAATATCTTCGGGTAATTCCAGTAAAATAGCGCCGGGGCGCTCTTCTTCTGCTCGCCGAAACGCTTCCCTTACGAGTGATGGAATGGTATTACCATTGACGATTTGCTTGCTTAATTTGCAGATAGGCTCGTACAGTTTCACAATATCAATGATTTGAAACTGACCTTGTTTCGATGTTTTAATGGGCTTTTGGCCTGTTATCATGATCAAAGGAAAAGCCCCTAAATGCGCATAAGCCGCTGGCGTCGCTAAATTGGTGGCCCCGGGGCCCAATGTCGCCATACAGACACCTGCTTTACCTGTTAAGCGTCCATAGGTTGCCGCCATAAAGCCAGCGCCTTGTTCATGCCGAGTCAAAATGAGTTCAATGGATGAATTTTTTAACGATTCAAGCACATCAAGATTTTCTTCACCGGGCAGTGCAAAAATATACTCCACCCCTTCATTTTCTAATGCTTTGATTAACAGATCAGACGCTTTCATTATCGATCCCTATTTCGTCAGCTTCACCACATAAAACTTAGCAGTGATCTTCACTAATAGTGATCGATATTTTTGTCATTTAAGGCAGGTTAACAAAATTTATAATGTAAACAGTTCCCCCCTCATTCTAAACAGTAACCCTTTCGCTCACCACTTCACGAATAAACTCATCCAACAATGCTTTATCGGCATGGGGCATCACCACCACATGAGACATCCCCTGTGCGATGGGCAACATCCACTTTTGACAAATAGCCTCACTGGGTGCGGGCATATATACGATATTAGAAGCGTTATTAAGCTGGGCATCGACTCCCTTGCGTTTTAATTGTGTTTGCAAATATAACGCTAAATCCACACAGCGCATGCCCTGCTCTTTAAGGCCACTTTCTTGCAAAGTATCAATGCGATAGGCGGCTAACAACGCAGCTAATCCTGAACGAGAACAAGTTAACGTAGTATTGCCACTGGCAATATATTCAATATAATCTTGTTTGATCACTGCGTTATTATCTTGCTTCTTCGTCAGTACTAACCCTGCTGGCGTAATATTGCCTAAAAACTTATGCAAACTTATCGATAGTGCATCCACATCTTCACCAATGAGTAACTTTTTGGCACCATACACTTCAGGTAAAAAAGGGAGAAAGCTGCCATGCAATGCAGCATCGGCATGAATGAAGTGAGGCTTGTCTGCTAATAGGGCTTTTATCTGCGCAATATCATCTATAGCGCCTTTCATCGTGCTGCCAATGTTCACTAAAATAACCACTGGCCCCTCTATATTGATAAGACTTTCTTTTAACGCCCCATAATCCATTTCACCATTGTCTAAACAAGGCAGTAACTCATATTGCTTATGGTATTTTTCAACAATACTGACCGCACTGTAATGGCTTTCTCGAGATAATAATACCGGCGCATCAGGGAATTGCTTAAAACCTTTAAGCAAGCCATACTCCATAGCCTCGGTGCCACCACTCGTCACATAACCATAGGTATTATCTTCTGTTAAACCATATTGCTTAGCAAAAAAATGGATCACTTTTCGCTCAAAACCTTTGGTACTTAATCGATGCGATGAGGCACAAAAAGGATCGCCACTATTATTCATCAACACCTCAAGGGCATCACTTAACGATGAAAAATCAAAAGCCATATTACCCGGCTTACCTAACATTTTCCGCTTACGGTTTTTGATGCCCCCTAATAATGCTAGATACTCTTTTTCAATACTCTCTAGGGGCTTTTCACGCATAGGTACACTAAAATCTTGCACAAAAATGCCATATACAGGATCAGTTTGCCACTTTAATGCCGCTGGCATTTTTTCATTAATATTGTCAAAAATTGTATGCCCTTCGTACCTAAAGTCGCCGTAGCGTTTCTCAATCAATTGATGATGCCCATCCGCATTCAGCTGCTTAGCAATATGGTGGGTCACAGGTGATGTCATCACACCAATAAAACGCTCGTAACCCTGCACCATTGCTTGTCTGCGTGATAAATCAATTAAATTAGCCGCAACGCCTTTACCTGCATACGCTAAATCAACACCTATCATGAGCTGATCTAAGGTTTGCTTAAGATCAGCCAACTTAAGCTCACTCATCGCTTCATCAATTAATGTCATCATAGGTTGTAACGCTTCACAGACATAAATACTCGATAAGTCATCTTGTAGATCATGGGCAATGAACGCCCCTACAACACGATCATTATCCTGTATATCAATGGCCACAATACTCAAATGTTGGTCATAGATCCGTAAACAGAGGTGATTAACAAAATCAATCATCTCTGATTTTTCAATATGCATCGCAATCGCGCCGGGCTCAAAGCTAATAAACGCACTCGTTAAAATATCAGCTACCTCATTGATATGAGTAAACTGCATAGGCATATAATGAATATCATCAATCACTTTAGGGAAAAGAGTCATAAATAACCTACTTGATTAAACAACAAAAAACAGGAAGACAGGCCAAACATATTGCAATTGATACTGTGGCCTAACTGGTATATACCCAAAAGACTTAAAAGTGCATGTTTTCGAGTCCCGTAAAAAGTGCTTAATTGAGGCACAATTTACAAAAGAGGGTAGAAAAGCTTATAGCCTTTCAAGCAAATGTAATGTAGAAGCAAGCTTTTTTATTGGCTTACAATAATCTGATTTAAAAGGCTTTTAGACAGTGTTATTGAACATTCAACTTAGAATCATGAAACTATCAATTCAATGCCTTGACTAAAAGTGGTTTCATTCCAGCTGGCTCCTACATCTTCATCTTGTTTGGGTATAAATAGCATCCACATGGCGTAACACATTTTCATTTCTAGCCATACCAACCGATCCCAATACCTGCATCAGTTGCTCACGGTTAAAAATATTATGCTTTTCAAGATAAATTTTGGTGTGCTCACTATCATCACTCACAAACACCAAATCTTGTGGCATGATGTGACGTATACCTATCATTGGTAGCTTGGAATCAAAGGGGTAAAAAGCATCATTGTGCAAACCCGTGATCGGGCACTGAGAATAAAATTGCCCAATCATAGTGTCATAGGACATAAACGCTGATTTTAATGTGCGTTGCACTCGCTCAACAATCCCTGCCCCAAGCGCCTCACCTTCCCCTTTATGCACCATCACAATCACTATGGTATTAAGATGACTTTCAGGCAATGACCTAAAATAATCTCCGTAGCCAAGCAAAGCCCTTTCGACGTCTGAATCTTGTGTTTTAGCGTCGTATAATATGTAAGAAGCCAGTGCTTTACGCTTATTCAGTGCCGCTGGCACAAAAGGACAAACAGGCCCTTTTCGCCCTAAATTCACATGAGGTCTAGCTAGGTACTGCTTTAGCCATTCCTCAACTTGAATGAGATGATCGGTTATTTTTTCAAGGTAGAGGTTATCATTTTCATTAATGACAGCTGACACCTGCTGACGGGTTAAACGGCTTTTTGCATCAATAGTAAAAAACTGCATAAACGACCTACTATTTATCACATGTTCATCTGGTCATGCTGCAATAAAACACACCACCAAATGTTACAAAAAAACATAAAAAGAAAGCCTAGCTAATCGATATTATTAGACAAAGCTAATCAAAACACTAACAAACAATGAGTTAATATAAAGCTGTATAAAAACTTTTTAGTTACAAATGTATCATTACTATGACCTAGTTCTAACTTGAATGTCAAACAAATTGATGTTCACATAAATGAAATTCAGCGAGTCAAAATTAAACCATTAATCGAATCGAGGCCCTTAATGGCCTCATGGATTCAGCCATCATTTTTTATAAAAGGGGATTTTTTGAATTGTCATACAAAGCGAGTAAACGGTTTATAGAATAACGAGTCGTCATTTCTATTGAGGTAATGTTGACTGTGATGAATAACCTTAAATGATTGGTCTAAATTTACTTTAAAGCTGCGACACTGAAAATATCAGTGTCGCTTATTCGACGTTTATCTCACCTTTCTTTTGTACCAACGTACATGACCCATATTGATCAAACAAACCAATAGAAGCAAGCCCACAAATAACAATACCGATCGCACAACAGAGTGTGCACTTCCATCATACTGATAACTGCCAAAATCAATGGCCAATGCCACAATACACAAGCGAATAGCCGTCACTAAAGAGGCCGCAATTCCCGTGAGCTCAGCACAAGCCTGCATAGATTGGGTAAAAAAGATCCCAACAGAACACCCCGCACCAACAGAAAATAGGCACATCACCGCGGTCAAATAAAACGGTGAATTCAATTGAGCCTCCGTTAATAAATGAAACAGCAGCGCTGATGCAAGCACCACCAGCAGACCCGTATATTTCAACCTTTCCATACCCCACTTATCGATCATACGGCCATTATTGATACTGACGAGCACAAATGTCCCTAGTATTGCCATTTGAAAATAGGGAAAACGTGACTGACTCACACTGAGTTCATTAACAAACAACAAAGACATGTTAGACACAAACACCAAATAAGCGGCCAAGATCAAACTGGTCGCTAACGTGTTGTACCAAAAAGCCGCTGTCGACAATACCTTTTTATAATCGCTGAGTACTCGTAAAGGTTGTAATTTTTTTCTATTAGGCACAGTTAATGATTCAGGCAAAAATAACCAACACTTCAACGCCGACACCAACACTAATACAGCAATAAACACAAAGCTTGCCTGGTAGCCCCAATTGACATTTATCCACCCTCCTATTAATGGCGCTAATGCAATAAGACTCACCACCAAGGTATTGAGATCGCTCACCACTTTGGCAGCTTGCTCGGCTTCAAACAAATCAAAAATCATCGCCGTGCCGACAATCATGCACGCGGCGCTTCCTAAACCTTGGAGTAACCGAAACCACAATAACTGTTCAATACTTAGCGCAAAAATGCAGCCAATACTCGCAACAGCAAACAAAGCAAAACCCCACATCAAAATAGGTTTACGTCCGAAGTGATCCGATAATGGGCCATAGAGTAACGAACCAATACACACGCCAATAAAATTAAAACTTAAGATCCGCTGTACCATCACCTCATTGGTATTCAGTGCATGTAAAATATCTGGAAAAGCAGGCAAATAAATATCGGTTTCCATTGCTGCAGCAAGAAAAATAAAAATCATAATGACGCGAAAACCTTTTCCTTCATGAGAAAAAGAACACTTGAAACGACTCAACATAAATATTCCAACAAAAAAGAGACCTCACCTCATCGAAAGTGCCAAGGTTCAAATGGTAACTTTCAAAGGGTTTAGTCATGAACAACTAAAAATGACAATAAGACAATGCACAGCAATAGGCTGGGTCAAAATCACAACAGACGCAGTGAATATCCAATTTCATTCAAAAAAGAAGTGAGGCTAGCTCAAAGAATGCCGCAGAAGGAGAGGAACAACTGACAATTTTTCAACATTCCCACTATTCAAACTGAACAGTAAACCAACAAGTTAACATAAATACCTTTGACACTTCAAGGTGGAAAATCCAGCTGTGATAAAAAACCTCTACATCGATCTGGCATGACACAAAAGGCCATCAGTATTTCTGCCATAAATTGCCGATATTTAGCTGGTATAAAAAATGAGTAATGCTAATCTTGCTCCCTATAAAAATGATCGTTCAATAAAGGGAGCATTACACCAATGAAGCAATTTGCTGTAGATGGTCACCAGATGGCTTATCAAGATGTTGGGCAAGGACCTGTTATTTTATTGGGTCACAGCTTTTTATGGGACAGCAATATGTGGGCGCCACAAATCGCGGTACTCAGTCAGAATTATCGTTGTATCGTGCCCGATTTTTGGGGGCACGGACAATCACAATCTGCACCAGACAACACCCAAACGCTCAAAGATTATGCCCAGCAGCTACTGGCATTAATGGATCATCTTGATATCGAGCAATTTGTCATTGTCGGGCTATCAGTCGGTGGCATGTGGGGCACAGAACTCACCACCTTAGCGCCAAGCCGAGTACAAGCGTTAGTGTTAATGGACACCTTTGTGGGATTAGAGCCTGAAATCACTCATCAAAAATACATGCACATGCTCGATACCATAGCTCAACTCAAAGCAGTACCTCAGCCGATTGTTGACGCCGTGAGCCCCTTATTTTTTGCCAACAATGCCCATAAAGATTCGCCGAAACTGGTGGAAAACTTTAAACAGCATCTATCGAGTCTTGAAGGTGAACGCGCTGTGCAAGTGGCGCGAATGGGTAAAATCGTCTTTAATCGACGCGATCAAATGGATGACCTTGCCAACTTTGCTCTTCCAGTACTCATCGCCGTCGGCCAAGAAGATAATCCGCGTCCCGTGCTTGAGTCTTATCTGATGCAAGACAGCATCACTGGCGCCCAGCTTATTCAAATTCCCAATGCGGGGCATATCTCTAATCTAGAACAACCTCAATTTGTGACAGAGATGCTATGCACCTTTTTGGCTAAGGTGTATGCCTAGATGATTGCCATCATCAATTCAGCATAAAAATAATCCAAAACAGGAAGGGTTTCTAGCATTCAAAAATAAAGCTTAGAAACCTTTGTCTATTATCTATTGATTTAATTAACTTTATAGCTTGTATTTGATCGATTAGCATTATTGATATCTATCACTTGCAGTGTGCTTTTGTGCAAATGCCTCTGTAGCACGCTGTAAACCCATCCATGGGCGCTCTACGACTTCAAATAACATCCGTATTAAAAAGCCAATTCGGCATCCCAGCCTCTCGCACATAAAGATTATCGTTATAATCTTCGCCTTGAAGCCGAAGGCATACAGATGCATTTACACCGTAATTTAAAAGCAAACGCAAAAAAAACAGTGTGTCTCTTCGATTTATATTTAAGTTACGATATTAACCCTGCCTCTTAGTCATAGAAGTTACCTTGTAACCTTCGCCCTCCAACAACCACCTGATTGCTACCATTAAAAATACTTATTGTTTGAATTAATTTGGAATTATGGACATAATGTGCGCGATTTATGGCAATAAGGAAATTGTATATAATGAAATACAGTGTTTTAATTTTTAGCTTAACATTGGGGGGCTGTGTCAGTTACCACAGTCCTATTCCTAAAGGTTATGCAGGCCCAATTACAACAATAGATGATAGCTTTACCATCCAAAGTTCAAGAACGGCAGATATGTTTTATATTGAAAAAATCAATAATAAAAATGTTTATAATGCTGCTAGAGCGAGTAGTGGGGCATCAACGGGGAAAAATGGATTACTTATAACCCGAGGTTATACTCATCGATTACCTGCAGCGGAAACCACTTTATTCTTGTCGGGTGCAACAATGCATGGCGCACCAATTGGTTATATTTTAAATGCAGGATCAAACTATACTGTCCAGGGAGAAGTGATATTTAAACCTGAAGCTGATAAACACTACTTAGTCTCTGGTGAATTAACCCAAGAACGTTCAAGTGTCTGGATAGAAGATATGCATGGTAACATTGTTTCGGATGTCGTGTTACTTGAAGAAGATCAGAAAGAATCAAGCATTGTTGCTGCCAAGGATGTTGAAAGAAAAATAAATAAGCCTCACACTCCCTTAGACATCGCTCAGCAAACAAAATTTACACTATTCTCGCAAATTAGTGGAGGAGAGAGCCTTGCTTTAGTACTCTCAAAAATTGGAGAACCTGATTCAACTTTGTATGATAGTGGAAATTTCTTCAGCCAGCGTCCAAGTCACATCGACTATATTTATGATGGATTAGGTAAAATCAGGTTTACGACTTTTAAAAAGCAAGCACAAAATGTATTAAAAGTTCTGCCTGAGCTTAGTCGAGATCCAGAATTGATAACGACTCAATTAAACGTTACGGGAATGCGTTTACAATATATTGCTAAAGAATATTATAAAAGTAACCAATTATCTGAAATAGAATTAGATAAAATAGCCGATACCATTTGGAAAAATCGGCATACTGAAGATAGTAAAACTGAAGACGCCGTAGCTTGGTTAATGAAAGTTATAGGTAAACAGCAGGGCCATCGTTATTATAATTTAATCAGTACCCTAACTAATAAAAAAACTTTTAGTAGTAAGATCAACCGCTACGCAGTTCAAGTAGTAGGTCAGCTCATGCCATCAGGCATTAGTCAGTATCAATTTGCAAACAAGCCATTGCCAGATAATAAGTATTGACTCTGCTTATAAGCTGTTAATATATCTAACACAAAAGTAAGGTAGTGTATGGCTTAAAGCTAAAAATAAACCACTACCTTATAACATGTAATGCAATAGATAACTTATTGAATATAAACCCATTAAAAAATAAACTCAATTTAACGCCAAAAGTCCCCTAGGGTGATCTCGAGTTTGAATAGAGCATAGGCTTCTTCTAACTCTTGGTATTGTAATAGCCCTTTTTCTGTAAAAGAGAGTCGACCGGGGACATCATCAACATTGTTTTTCAAAGTTCCATTTTTCGCCGATTGGATTAAATCAGAAAGTGATCTTAATAATGCCGTTGCCGCATCATCTGTTGCTGAATATTGGATCAACAAACCTTCCAAGTTCTCTGCTAATGACTTTAAATTCGCTCGAGTGATTTCAAGAATGGCCATGTACTTAACTCAAAAAATAGAAAGGTGGCTGTTTGGAAAATGCAGCTCCCCTCCTTTAACCCACTCTTTATTTACAAAAAGGAGTCGAAATGGGAGCTGACGATTTTAACTCGCTGCAAGCAATAGATTAAATCAAAACAAATTAGCCCGATACCGTTACAGATAAACATGAAATCCGCAGCTAATAATAAAAATGTAATCAGCTTCCATTTGAACACTTTTTTGTCAAACACAAAACGACACTACACCACCTCTCCTGCGGCGTAGCCGCTGGACCAAGCCCACTGAAAGTTATACCCGCCCAGCCAACCGCTGACATCGACGACTTCACCGATAAAATAGAGGCCTTTTTGGGCTTTCACTTCCATGGTTTTAGACGACAGCGCATCGGTATTAACGCCGCCTAAAGTGACTTCTGCCGTACGGTAACCTTCGGTGCCATTGGGGTAGATAGTCCACTGGGTAAAATAGTTCAGTAAAAAGGCCTGTTCGACTTTACTGAGCTGATTAATACTCTTTCTGCCCATGACACTCTCATTAGTCACATTATCAGTATCTAACTCTCCCAGCTCTAGCAGTCGCTCAATGAAACGTTTAGGCAGTATGCGACACAGCGCATTTTTTAACGACAACTTGGGTGATGCTTTAATGGTATCTGTTAACCATGCCATGAAATCCAATTCGGGTAGCAAATTAAAACGCACCGTTTGACCCGGTTGCCAATAAGAAGAAATTTGTAAAACCGATGGGCCGCTTAAACCTCTATGGGTAAACAGTAAGGCTTCTTTAAAGCTTTTGCCACACTCACTACTGGCAATCACAGGAAGGGATATTCCCGATAAGCATTCAAATTTGTTTTTATCGGCCACTTGTAACGTAAAAGGTACCAGCGCCGCAGAAGTCGGCAATACCGGCACAGAAAATTGCTCGGCCACTTGATAGCCAAAAGGCGTGGCCCCCAATTTAGGCATGGACAAACCGCCCGTTGCGATCACTAAAGAGCCACAGCTATATTGCCCTTGTGATGTCTGCAACTGATAACCTGAGGCAGTTACCTCAATTGAGGTGATGTCGGTGCGAAGCGATGTCGTTACCCCTGCCCACTCGCACTCTGTTTTGAGCATTTCAACGATTTGTTTGGCGCTATCATCGCAAAATAACTGACCTAAGGTTTTTTCGTGATAATCGATACCGTGGCGTTCCACCATGGCAATGAAGTCCCATTGGGTATAGCGAGCTAATGCGGATTTACAAAAATGCGGGTTTTGACATAAATAAGCCGATGGCTCGATGCCAAGATTCGTGAAATTACAGCGTCCACCTCCGCTGATTAAGATTTTACGTCCAAGTTGTTTAGCATTGTCGAGCAGCAACACATTCCGGCCTCTGTAGCCCGCCGTTAATGCACACATCAGCCCTGCTGCGCCCGCACCTATTACTATTACATCTTGATGTTTCACTTAAACCTTGCCCGACTTTGATATAAAAAAGGATGCTATTGTAGCATCCTTTATTCTTTCTTTACGCCTTTGACGCTAAAACTACTCACTGGTTTTTTTTGTCTCAGATTTTTGCTCCCGACTTAACAAAGCCTTAGCGGCTTCAACGGCAGGCTTATCTTGGTAAAGCACTTGATAAACTTGCTCTACAATGGGCATTTCCACACCAAGACGCTGGGCTAATACGTAAACTTCTTTGGTATTACGGTACCCTTCGACCACTTGACCAATTTCGGCTTGCGCCGTATCCACATCCAACCCTTTACCTAGGGCTAAGCCAAAACGACGATTGCGAGATTGATTGTCGGTACAGGTCAGTACCAAATCACCTAAACCCGCCATGCCCATAAAGGTATCGGCTTGGGCACCAACGGCTTTGCCTAAACGCGATAACTCCACCATTCCTCGAGTGATCATTGCTGTGCGCGCATTAGCGCCAAAGCCTATCCCGTCAGACAAGCCAGCCCCAATGGCCATCACATTTTTCACCGCGCCGCCCAATTGTAGGCCAATAAAATCATCATTGGCATACACACGTAAACGCTTTGAACAATGCAGCAACTGGATCAAATCTTGAGTAAAGGTTTTATCGGTTCCCGCAATCGAAATGGCGGTAGGTAAACCCGCTGCCAGCTCTTTGGCGAACGTAGGTCCCGATAATACCGCAAGCGGGTAATCTTCACCTATCACGTCACGAGCGACATCTTGCAATAATCGTCCCGTTTCAGGCTCTAATCCTTTTGTTGCCCAAACAATACGACTATCAGCACGTAATAAATCTTTCGCTTGACTTAACACACTACCGAACACATGACTGGGCACCACGACCAGTATATTTTTAGACGCGGCTAATGCTGTTTTTAAGTCAGATTCAAGTTGTAAGCAATCAGGAAAAGGAATATCAGGTAAGGCATTTTGATGGCAACGTTGAGCTTGTAACTGCTCAACATGTTGAGGATTATGGCCCCAAAGCAGGGTGTTATTGCCATTATTGGCTAAAGAAATAGCAAGGGCGGTGCCATAAGACCCCGCCCCTAATACCGTTATATCGGCAGTCTTTTTCATATAGCCAATTACGCGTTAGCTTCTGCTGCTTGCTGTGATTGTGCTTCTTGCTGTTGTTGCATGTGCTGTGCAAATAATGCGTCAAAGTTCACAGGCGCTAGGTTCAGCTGTGGGAAAGTACCACGACCCACTAAGCTACCCACTGTTTCTCTTGCATAAGGGAACAGTACGTTAGGGCAATAAGCACCTAAAGAGTGAGCAAGTTGTGGCTCAGTAAGACCCGTAATGGAGAAGATACCTGCTTGCTGAACTTCACATAAGAAAGCCGTTTCATCAACGTTTTTAGCCGTCACAGTCAAAGACAGTACCACTTCGTACACGTCATCAGCTAACTTTTCAGTGCGAGTATCAAGATCTAGTTTAACTTCTGGAGACCATTCTTTTTGAAAAACAGCTGGGCTGTTTGGCGTTTCAAAAGAAATATCTTTCGTGTAAATACGTTGAATATTAAATTGTGGTCCAGTTTGTTCGTTGCTTGCTACTTCTTCAGCCATAGTATCCTACCAATCAGTTAATTAAGAGCCTTAAACTTAAGCCAAATCAATTAAGCCTAACTTGAGTTCTATTGAGGTCTCATTTCAGGGTTTTCACACTGACTCTTATTTGAGCGGGTGTTTCATCCCATATTGTTAATTTTAAGTCCAACACCTTGATATTCAATGTTTAAACAAATAAGTGTTAGCCATTTTATTTTTACTCATCATAAAAGCCATATCACTTTAATCAATAAATTAATCAAAAAGCAATACGTGCAGATAACTTCTTACTTACTTTTTACTTTTCGACACAGGTAAATTACTTGATTGCCACTCACCCATACCACCCGTTAAGTTATAAACCTGCTCAAAACCGTTTTTAACTAACAACTGAGCCGCTTGGGAAGAGGTCATTCCTGCGCTACATACTAATATAATGGGACTGGCTTTAAACTTTTCAAGAGCTGTTGTTTTATTATTTTTGATATCGGCTAGCGGAACGTTAATTGCGTCAACAATGTGACCTTTTTTAAAGTCAGCTTTTGCTCTAACATCAACAACTTGAGCACTTTCTTTGTTCATTAGCAATACTGCTTGTTGATGTTTAATATTCTTTACTTTAGAAACGCTGCTCTTAAATGTCACGACGACCAATCCAACGAACAAACCAATCCAAGCCAAGCTGAGCATAGGATTAGCTTTTAAAAATTCAATATATTCTTGCATTATTCACTGCCTACTAATTTTGGCCTTTAGATTAATTGAGCCGCAGTATAACCTCAAACCACCTGATAATGCGAGTTTCAGCATGAGAAGGAAAAAACACTTTTACTGTGTTTATTCACTAAGCCTATAAGCTCAATCGAGGTAAAGCGCTTTATACGCGCCCACGCTCGTAGTAAACTGAGTGCAATTTCAAACTTATCATTCTTAACCTAATAAGCCTCAACTAGACTTGGTAAGCAGTGGCAAGGGTAAGCCAATAACGGTCCGAAAAATAATCAAACACCTTCTTTGTGTTTCTTTTTTATTTGGGATCAATGGTTGCACCCAATACCATGTGATTTTACCCACAAAAAGACTCGTTGCCTTCATTAGGAACAACATTAGAGGTACCACCATGACAACGCGCAAACGCCCTCTGGCATTGCTTATTTTAGACGGTTGGGGTTATCGAGAAAACACCGATAACAATGCCGTATATCATGCCAACACGCCTGTATTAGATAAGCTCAACGCACAATACCCTAATAGTTTAATTTCAGGCTCAGGCATCGATGTGGGGTTACCCGATGGACAAATGGGTAATTCTGAAGTGGGCCATATCAATATTGGCTCAGGGCGCATTGTCTATCAAGAATTAACGCGAATAAGCAAAGCCATTGAAGAGGGTCAATTTGATACCAACCCAGCGCTAGTAGCAGCTATAGATGATGCCATTGCCAAAAAGGGCGCGGTACACCTCATGGGGTTATTATCGCCAGGTGGCGTACACAGCCATGAAGACCATATTGAAGCCATGTGCCGTTTAGCGGTAAAACGTGGAGCGAAAGAAGTCTATTTACACGCCTTTTTAGATGGCCGTGATACACCTCCTCGCAGTGCCAAAAAGAGCTTAGTACATTTCGAAGCACTCTTTGATGAATTGGGTACTGGCCAAGTCGCCTCTATCATCGGCCGCTATTACGCCATGGATAGAGACAATCGCTGGGATCGCGTCTCGCAAGCTTATGAATTGATTACTCAAGGTAAAGGCTTATTTCATTATGATAACGCCGCAGAAGCATTAGATGCAGCCTATGATCGCGATGAAAATGATGAATTTGTTAAAGCGTCAACCATTGCTAGCCCTACGGGTAATCAAATTGAACTGACAAATAATGATTCACTGATCTTTATGAATTTCAGAGCTGATAGAGCACGCCAAATTACTCGTAGTTTTGTTGAATCAACTTTTGATGGTTTTGAGCGAGTAGTTACCCCTAAAGCCCATTTTGTAATGCTAACAGAATACGCCGCAGACATTTCCGCTCCTATTGCCTATCCCGCTACCAAATTAGTTAACACATTAGGCGAAGCGCTTCAAAATGAGCATAAAACACAACTCAGGATCTCTGAAACTGAAAAATATGCCCATGTCACCTTCTTCTTTAATGGTGGAATAGAACAACCCTTTGAAGGAGAAGAGCGCATTTTAATCCCTTCACCTAAGGTTGCGACATATGACTTACAACCAGAAATGAATTCAACCTTGCTCACCGATAAGTTGGTTGAAGCCATTGAAGCCGATAAATTTGATGTCATCATTTGTAATTACCCAAATGGAGACATGGTCGGTCATACGGGCAACTTTGATGCTGCGGTAAAAGCGTGTGAAGCTGTCGATACCTGTATTGGTCGCGTTGTCGATGCCCTTGAAAAAGTCGGTGGTGAATGTTTGATCACCGCCGATCATGGTAATGCAGAACAAATGACTGACAGCCAAACAGGCCAAGCACACACGGCTCATACCAGTGAGCTTGTCCCGCTTATTTATTTTGGTCGACCAGCCAAAATAGAAAAAGGTGGAAAATTGAGTGATTTAGCTCCAACTATGTTAACATTGATGGGACAAGCCGTTCCTCAAGAAATGACGGGGCGTTCTATCATCAAACTCGATGAGTAAATGAATCACAGTGAATAAAAGCCTTACCATACAAGCCAGCCTATTAGCTGGCTTGCTAATACTAACCTCTCCGCTGCAAGCCAATGATCTGCAGCAGCGTCAATCTGAGTTGAAATCGATCACGTCTGAGATTAATAAGCAGGCTTCCACTGTTAAAGCGACCTACAAACAGCGAGAACAATTACTGGGATTATTGAAAAAAGACGAAAAGGCCATCGCCTCTGTCGCCAAAAAGGTCAATCAAACGCAGCATGCTTTAAAGGAGCTCGAGACCGAAATTGATAAGCTCAATGTGCGAAAGCAAGCCCTCAATGATTCAAAAAAAGCACAACAAGACGTCCTGTCTAAACAATTAACCAGTGCTTATCTCGCAGGCAATTATGATTACAGTAAAATGTTACTGAATCAACAGTCACCAGCCAGTATTGAGCGTATGCTCACCTATTACCAGTATTTAAATAATGCTCGAATAGACTCGATTAAAGCTTTGCAAAAAACGTTATCTGAACTTGACGATATTGAACGAGAACAAGAACAACGCCAAACCCAGTTAAGCGGCCTAATATTAGAACAAAATACCCTTGCTGAAACACTCAAAAAAGAACAAGCCCAGCGTAAGGGCACATTAAGCCAGTTACAAAGCACACTCAATACCCATGGTGCAAAACTTGAGCAGCTTCAAATAGAGCAAGCCAGCTTAAAACACTTAGTCGATCGCACATTAGCCATGATGAAAAATGACTCTGCTATGGCTGGGTTAAAAAGCAATCGAACATTAAAATGGCCTACATCAGGGCGTATTAAAACTGCATTCGGTAACAGTCGTTCGGGAAAAATAAAATGGAAAGGAGTCACCATCTCTGCTCCTGAGGGACGAAGTGTTGCCGCCATCGCCTCGGGTAAAGTCATTTATGCCGATTGGCTAAGGGGTTTTGGTATGGTTCTGGTCATCGATCATGGCAAAGGCTATATGAGCCTTTATGGCTATGCGCAAGCCTTATTAAAAGAAGCTGGCGATAAAGTACAACAAGGTGACACCATTGCCCTCGTCGGTCGTTCAGGTGGACAGAGCGAGCCTAGCCTATACTTTGAAGTAAGGTATAAGGGACAAGCCGTCGATCCTGCAAGGTATTGCACACGATAAAGCTTTTTTCCCTTTCTATAGCAAGGGGTTAAAATGAAGTCACTTTTCCGTTATATGAGCTGTATCGCCATAGGTTTAACACTCGGCCTGTCCATTACACTGTTAGAAAAAAGCCATTCTCAAGAATATAGTTTCCGCACACATTATCCACTTCTTCTTGAGGTTATGGACACAATACAAACCTATTATGTCGAACCCATTAATGAAGATGTGCTAATGCAAGCTGCCATAAAAGGCGTTTTTGACGAGCTTGACGCTTACTCAGGCCTATTAGATAAACAAGATTTTCAAAATATTAAAGACAGTAATAATGGTGAATACTTTGGCTTTGGCATAGAAATCGCTATTGAAGATGACAAAATCACTATTATCACGCCTTTTGCCCATTCTCCCGCGGCCCAAGCAGGGATCCAACCAGGGGATCAAATTATCCGTCTCAATAAACAAACCGTAACCTCAGATAAACTTAATGCGCTCTTAAGCGAAATGAAGCAACACAGTAAAGATAAAAAAGCCATTGATATTATGCTCACAAGAGCCAGTACTCAGAAAAATTATTCCGTCACATTAAAACCCAGCATGATTAAAATCACCTCAGTGAAAGCCCAATTGCTCGATGACCACATTGGTTATATTCGCTTATACAATTTTCAAGAAAACTCAACTCAAGAAATCACCAATCAGCTGTTCAAGTGGCAAGCTATTCCTCTACAAGGGATCATTCTGGATTTACGTAATAACCCCGGCGGCTTACTGGATCAAGCGGTCAGCATCGCAGATATCTTTTTAGACAAAGGACGTATCGTGTCTACACAAGGGCGTTATTTTGATGCAAACTCAGACTACTATGCCTCATCGAAAAGTATGCATAACACTGTACCTTTACTCGTCATCATCAATAAAGGCTCGGCATCTGCTTCAGAAGTACTCGCTGCTGCGCTACAAGACAACCAGAGGGCAAAATTAATAGGACAAACCAGTTATGGCAAAGGCACAGTGCAGAGTTTAATCCCAACCCTCATAGAAGGTCATGCGATTAAACTGACCATAGCCAATTACACAACACCAAAGGGTAAAAGTATTAATCAAATGGGAATAGAGCCCGACATTGAAATTGCATTAGAAAAAAATGAAATGAACCAAGCTGGTTCTCTACTCACCCATACCGACATCCAAAAAGATACATTGCTCGACACTGCTGTGAATTGGTTCAATCAACCAACGCCTTAAGCTGTTGCTGCCTCAAGGTCACTGATCAACCAAATAGCTTCATCTTTTGTATTTCCGCAAACATCTTTTGTTGCGGCAAACAGATGACAAACCTCAGGGCGCTCTGGCAAGCCAAACAATTTGCAGAGGTTATCTTCATTGAGCTGAATACAACGGACCCCAGCAGGCTTGCCTTCAAGCATACCAGGAATAGGCGTTGTGATGGATGGCGCAATACAACAAGCGCCGCAACCTAAACGACAATCCATAAACTGAGACCTAATAGATAAAAAACACCGATATTATTGCATAGCTTTTATGGACCCCCTAATTATACCCAAGAGTACAGGGAGTATTATCAACCAGAATTACTATTTAGCTTCACATGAAAAGAAACATGCTTCGCATGCGCTATCGATTTCCCCATGTTCGAGTGGTCATTTCCAAAAAGCACACAAAAAAGAGTGGCGCCTGTCATGGGTCATTGATATGCATCCTGCATCAATGGCATTCCCAATATCCTATAGATCACCCGCTTTGAACAAGCTCTCCGCGTTAAAGCACATGGATGTGGAGAACGTAGAAAATGTCTGGAACTATTTTCTATCAATGGGCGCAAAGCTACGCTTCGCCAACAACGCCCATTTCACCCTACGACTGCCAAGGTGAATATGACAACGTCATAGGCCTACGAACGAGAAGCATGGATGCTGAACTGGCTTTTTTATACCAATCTGCACTCAAATATGATCTAATATAGTACGATTTCATTTCGCTTTTAAATATGTCAAATTATTCAGCAGAACAACTTGTTGCCTTATCTAAGTCTGAAAAAGACGCACGAATGAGAATTCGCTTATTGGCCATTGCACGCTTTTTGGAAACGCATAATCGTGCTTTAGTTGCTCGCCAACTAAAGCTCAGTCGAACCAGTGTTAATGCTTGGGTTAAAACCTACCTTTCACAAGATATCGATGCATTAAAAAGTGATATGTCTAATCAAAATGCGAGTAAAATGACCCATGCACAAAAGCAAAAGTTATATAGCTATATCGATGCTGTCAGTCGATCAGAAGAAGGCGGGCGACTTATAGGCAAGGATATTCAACGTTATATTCAAGCTGAATTTGGTATTGAATATCACTTGGATCATGTATACAAAATATTGAAAGGCATCGGATTGAGTTGGATCACGAGTCGTTCAAAACACCCTAAACAATCAGAAAAAATTCAGGAAGAGTTTAAAAAAACTCCTAATAAAAACGATCGATAAGATCCCTGGGCACCTTCCGTTAGATCGCGTTGATATTTGGTTTCAGGATGAAGCCCGCTTTGGTCAACAAAATACAACAACAAGGCTCTGGGCAGCAACAGGTACAAG
>NZ_CANLKR010000020.1 GCF_947491715.1 uncultured Shewanella sp.
AAGCGTTGTGAGGCGTTGAGCTAACTGATACTAATGACTCGTGAGGCTTAACCATACAACCCTAATGGGTTTTACCAGAAATGTTCTACTGAAAATGTTCCATACATTTTTAAGTATTTCCTACATCCTTGTAGGTCACCACATTTCTTGGCACTTCCTCCATCCATGGAGGTCGTAAACTAATTATTTCTACGTACAAAATTAGAACACTTAATGTAAGTGGTCATAAAATGCTCCTACTTTTATGACATAAAGTACTTCCATGTACTTCAAACTCGATATTTTATCTTTTGACCTTAGCGTCGAAAGCAGCTTTTCGAATTTAGGAATAAATTTTATCAAATACATCCCTGTATTTGACCCACAAGGGGCCGCACTGAAGTGCGTTTAAAATTGTTCCATACAATTTTATGTCTGGAAACCATAGCATTGTGGCTCCACCTGATCCCATTCCGAACTCAGAAGTGAAACGCAATCGCGCCGATGGTAGTGTGGGGTATCCCCATGTGAGAGTAGGTCATTTCCAGACGCCAAATAAACGAAAGCCCGTTGCTCACGCAACGGGCTTTTTCGTTTATGGCGGAAATGACCACTTTCACATGGGGGAGTAGAAGGGTCATGCGCAGCATGTTTCCTATCCCATGTGGAGGCCGATAAATGCTCCCTTCAATATCGGCACTTCTGCCAAAATATATCCTATAAAAAAGCCAGTTCAGCATCCATGCTTCTCGTTCGTAGGCCTATGACGTTGTCATATTCACCTTGGCAGTCGTAGGGCGAATATCGCGATAGCGATGTGTTTATGGCTGAAAATTGTTCCTGACATTTTCTGCATTCATCACATCCATGTGGTTCAGCGCGAAGCTTTAGCGTAGCTGGCCATAACAGACGCCACTCTTTGCTGTATCTGCTTTTTGGTAATGACCCATGACAGACGTCATTGTTTACGAGATTGGTATTATTCTACATAAACAAGCGATAACGCGGTAAAAAGGGGCCACAAATGCTGTCCTCATTCTTTTATAAAGCAGGATCCGGCTAAACGTGTTTTACTCTGTGTTGTAGACCTCTTTATTAAAGAAAGGGGACTTAGATGACTAGGCTACATCCTCTACGCCGTGATTAAAACACGTTTATCTCGGACAGTATTTAACCACCAAAGATCAACAGGCCCTAATATTGAAATTCTATTTCAGCTTGAGAAAGAAAGTCGGGTTGCTGGTTTTGTTTTAATTGGTAGATGACACGGTAACTTAATAATGCTTGTACGTATTCTCGTGTTTCTTTATAGGGGATGGTCTCAATAAAACTGATGGCATCGAGTTGACCTTGGGATCGGTCTAGCCATTTTTTAACTCTATTTGGACCGGCATTATAACTGGCTACTGCAAGGATCCTATTTTGATCGAAGTCATTTTTTAATTGTGCATAATAGGCACTACCAAGTTGAATATTCATCGCTTCATCATACAAATAGGTGGATCGATAGTTAACGTTTTCTTTTTTTGCCGTTGATTTAGCAGTATTTGGCATTAATTGCATATAACCTTTGGCCCCAGCATGGGATGTAGCGTAGGGGTTAAAGGCACTTTCTCTACGTGCTATGGCTCTGAGCTCATCGATATCAATTTGTTGCTGGGAAGATGCTTTTTCAAAATGGGATGCCGCGGCATAGGGAAAGCGTAGATCCATATCATTCCAGACTTTTGCTTTGATACTGGTTTCTATACTTAAATTAAACCACCGCTGCTCCAATGCAAAAAGCGCATATTCTTGTTGCATGGCTTGAGAATGCCTGTTGAGTAACAATAACCACTCACTGCGAGCATCGGGAATGTTGTTCATGGTCATCAGTTCAGTGACTCTTGCTAACCCTAGATCTTGATGCAGTTTTTTTCTTAAAGTGGCGAGACTCGGAGTGGATTGATGTTGTAATTGAAATGGTTTGTTTTGCTGCAATGCCGCTAGATAACCATAGAAATGACGTTGCTGGCTGAGTTCATCGAGTAGTTTTTTTGCCATTTTGCTTTGAGCATTGTGATATTGCAATAACCTTGCACGCCAATAAATCCATCGTGGATTGTTTTGTTGAGTTTGACTTAACAAGTCAATATATCGGTTGGCTTGCTCCCAATCTCTATCTTTAATGGCCCAACGAATACGTCGCTCGAGTAAGTCGTCAACAATTTTGTTAGCATGGGAGGTATTATGCTCATTGGCTATGATGGGTAATTGTGAGTCGATACTTTCTTTTAGATTATTGTCTTCAATAATTAAGGCACGCTTGATTAACGCGAGTTGTAATTGGTGTGCTTTTTGTGCAGTAAAAGCGTGTTGCGTTTGATAGCGAGAAAAGAGCCATAGGGCTTGAGCAGTATGGCGTTTTGACAATTTTTTTAAGCCTAAAAAGAGAATGTCTTCATGTAAATAGTTGATATCTTTTAATGATGTATCGAGGATAAAGAATGCCGTTATTTGGCTTGGTCGTTTATAGATATCAAGGAGTTGCTTAGCTTCTGTTGGATAAAGTGTTAACTGCTTAGATAAATATTGCAATAGACTATATTGATTGGCTGTAAATGCCAGTTTCATGCGAGTCCAAATCAACTCTTGGGTTAATTGGCCTGCTTGCATCCAAGCAGAAAATAAGGGGTCGCAAGCTTCAGGTCGAGATTGTCCCCATTGCCAAAGGGCTTTAGCGCCAGTGTAAGCGATTTTTGGTTGGTTTTTGGCTAATTGTGCTCGGAAAAAATAACATTGTAGGGCAATGTTATTGGGTGCCGTTGGACTGATGACTAAAAAATCATCCCACCGCTGAACCTTACCCACTTGTGATAAATATCGCCCCCTCGCACGGTTATATAAGGGAGTATTTTTCCATTGATTGATAATCGTTAAGGCTTGTTTACCGGATAATTCACTTAGGGTATCTTTTTGTGATTGATAATCTAAATATATATGAAGGGGATAGCCATCAAGTTTAGCGCGTAGTGTTTGATAGCGTTTTTTTTGTTTTTTTTCTAGGGCTTTTTTAGCTGCTAAGTAATTTTCTTGATCTTGAGTGAATGTTTGAGAGACAGAGGAAAAACTGAGTCCAATGGTAAAAAATAGACTGAATAGTTTGATAAAAAACAGTTTTGTCATCATTTCTCCTCTGTGGATACGCCAGCGTTAAAGGTCATCTCTATTCTTGTTAGTATTGCTTTTGATTCTATTAGCTTTGACTATACATATAGCCTTTTGTGCCCATTTTGTCTTGTTATTTTTCAATTAGAGATACTATTAGCTGAAGTCATAGTGAATAAGGGCAAATATGAGAAACAAGGCATCATAGTGTTTGTCATATTGCCCGTATATCGATAACACTGTTTATTTTTGTGCATCTTTTTCTGTAGTAATAAAAGCCTGATCGAGTAGTTGTGGGGTTAACTTTTTACTCGTAGGTACACCTAACTGTTGCATTTGATGTGCTTGACGAATGACATTTCCTTTTCCAGAAGAAAGTTTATTCATGGCCTGCTGATAGCTCTTATCTGCGCTGTCTAATGCCCGCCCTAATTTTTCCATATCCTCTAAATAGCCACATAATTTGTCATAGATTTTACCCGCTTGTTTGGCGATGTTTTGTGCATTTTGGTTTTGATATTCATAACGCCAAATATTGTTGATTGTTCGTAAGGCAACAAGGAGATTGGTGGGACTAACCAGCATGATGTTATGTTCAAGGGCGTAATTGATTAAACTGGGATCTTGTTCAAGTGCCAGTAAAAATGCAGGTTCTAAGGGTAGGAACATAAGCACATAATCAAGGCTTTTGAGTCCGTGTAAGGTTTGATAGTCTTTCTGACTAAGTCCTTTGATATGCTGCCTAACTGAAATAACATGTTCTTTAATCGCTTGGGCTTGGATGGCTTCATCATCACTATTGAAATAACGCTCGTAAGCGATTAGCGTCATTTTTGCATCAATAACCACATCTTTATTGTCAGGTAAATGAACAATAACATCGGGTTTGAATCGTTTACCTGATTCATTTTTTAAATCTTGTTGGGTGTGATATTCGTGTCCTTCTCTTAGGCCACTATCTTGTAAAATACGCTCTAAAATGACTTCTCCCCAATTGCCTTGTTGCTTATTATCACCTTTGAGCGCTTTTGTTAAATTTACGGCGTCTTGGCTCATTTTAATATTGAGTTGAGAGAGAGACTCAAGCTGGTGTTTTAAGGCATTACGTTCACTTTGTTCTTGAGAATATGATGCTTGTACTTGAGCACGGAAGCCTTCAAGTTGTTGTTTAAATGGGGCTAATACATGATTAAGTTGAGTATCATTGTGTGTTTGGAGTTTTTCACTGCGGTCTTCAAAAATCTTATGGGCAAGATTTTCAAATTGTGTTTTTAATCTTTGCTCGGCATTTTCAAGTAAGGCGACTTTATCATTTAATGCTTGCTGCTCAGCATCAAATTTAGCCGTTAGGGTTTGCTGCATTGCATTGGCTTTGGACAAGCTGAGTTGGGCTTCCATTTGTTTGCGCTGAGCATCGATCACTTGTTGTTCTAGCGTGGGCACTCTTTCACTTAATGCATGGGCTTTGCCTAGTTCTGATAAATGCCACTCTAACTTACTTTGTTGCTGTTGTAGTGTATTTTCTCTGTCGTCGATGATTTGTTGACATTGAATTATTTCATCTTCTAAGCTGGCTTTTGTTTTGTCCATTTCTGCTTGCAGAGTTGAGCGAACGGTTTCCCATTTATGGCGTGTCTTTATTTGATTGAATAAGGCGCCAACAAGTAAAGATAATAAAGCCGTAGCAATAAATGGGACGAACTCTAACAGTGAAGACAGGGTTATAGAAGGCATAAAAATCACTCTTTATATAGATAGAGGAATAGAGTGACATGCACAGTAATGCTCTGCAAGCCTTTGGATACATAATTGCTGCACTCTTGAGCACTTTATTGTTAAATATTTGCAAGTAAGATGAGAAGATAAACCCGCGCTGAACAAAGGAGTGAATACTTTTGGTTAATTGAACGGTCTATTGTTATATCGAGGAGTGAGCATTGAAAGTGAGGAGCAATAATGTGGATTAAAAAAAGGCCATTATGGGATAAATTCAATGACAGTGATATTACCCCTGAGTCGGTTTACTTACAAAGACGTCAATTAGTCAAAAATTTGGGGTTATTAGGCACGGGAGCATTATTGACGACACCGGCAAAAGCTGGATTGTGGGATCTATTCAATGATGATAAACCGAGTGTGAGCTTTGAGCGAAGTTCACTGACTTTTCAAAAACAGTCAATATACAATAAATCGATTTATGGAGAGCAAACACCCGAAGTAAAAGCCATTTCACATAATAATTTCTATGAATTTGGTACCAGTAAAACGGATCCTATTGATCATGCTCAGTCTTTAACGGTGAACCCTTGGCAGCTCCGCATTGAAGGAGAGGTTGAAAAGCCTATGGTACTGGATTATGACGCGCTTTTTCGTTTATTTCCCTTGCAGGAGCGTATTTATAATTTTAGGTGTGTTGAAGCTTGGTCTATGGTCATTCCTTGGATTGGTTTTTCATTGGCTGAGATATTAAAAAAAGCGGGGATCACCAGTAAGGCGACACATGTGGCTTTTGAGACTTTATATGATCCCGAGCAAATGCCTGGTCAGAAAAATCGTTTTGTCGGTGGCGGGATTGATTACCCTTATGTTGAAGGCTTAACGTTAGCCGAAGCGATGACGGATTTAACATTTCTGGCAGTTGGGCTCTATGGTAAAACATTACCTCCACAAAATGGAGCGCCTATTCGTTTGGTTGTTCCTTGGAAATACGGATTTAAAAGTATTAAATCTATTGTGAAGATCCGAGTGACGGATAAGCAGCCACCCACGAGCTGGAATCGTTTAGCGCCTAGCGAATATGGCTTTTATGCTAACGTTAATCCAGAAGTCGATCATCCACGGTGGTCACAGGCAACGGAAAGGCGTATTGGTCCAGGAGGGTTATTTTCGGCTAAACGGATTAAAACACTGCCTTTTAATGGTTATGGCGATAGTGTTGGGGCTTTATATAAAGGATTAAATCTAAAGGTTAATTTTTAATGCGCTTATCAGCAAAGCAAATCATTTTTATTAAATTGTTAGCTCATTCACTGGGGATATTTCCCTTAGCTTATTTATTTATGAATGTGTTGAATGGGCATGCTGGTGGCGATCCTGTTCAATATATTATTCATTTCACCGGAATGGGGGCGATTAACAGTTTAATACTGACATTAACGATTTCTCCGTTAGCCAAATTTTGTAAGCTTAGTGGTTTGTTGCGGATAAGGCGGTTAGTTGGCTTGTATACTTTTGCTTATGCCAGTTTACATGTTTTGGCGTTTTTAAGTTTAGATTTATTGTTTGCTTGGTCTTTGTTTATGGATGAGATTGTTAAGAGACCTTACATTTTACTTGGGCTATTAGCCTATATCTTGCTCATGGCGTTAGCGTTGACATCTCTGGTTTTTATTCAAAGGAAAATGCGTCATCGTTGGCAGCAGTTACATAATTGGATCTATGTTATTGCTATTTTAGTCCCCATTCATTTTTACTGGTCTGTGAAATCTGAAATAATTGAGCCGAGTTTGTATTTATTGGGCTTGTTTTTTCTTTTATGCTTACGCTATAAAAAATTTAATAGACTGAGTATAAAAAAATCAGACTCACTGCATTAGTATTTTGCTCGAGTGTTGGTTTTATATACTCGGCGTTAAAAGAAATGATTGGCATAATGGCGTATTGATTTTATATTTGCGTTAACAGGGATAATTAACACAAATTAACTTAATCGCCACAACATGAGAATAAAATTTTATTCTCATGTATAAAGTCACATAGAGTCAGCGTTATTATATAAGATACACCATCATATTACGCTCTGAAAAACGATATTCATCTAAAAATGAAGTAACCAAAATGCGCTAAGTTCTGTTGATGGACATTCGATAAATATGTTCAGTATACCGACGCAGAAAGCATAAAACTTCTTGATTGAAATAAGTTATTTAATGTGTTCACCAAAAATGAATGATAATTTTATACACTTTCTTCTTGCTGCTTCATGATCTGTACAACTTGTTCGTATGACAAATTAAGCTGTCGAGATAAATTGATGACCTTGGTTTTGTAGGTTTGAATATTTTCTTGTTGGGCTATCAGCTGTTTCTCTTCTTCAACCAATTCATTCACAGAATCTTGTAATATGTGTAATCGACGCAAATTAAAATCCAAGGAAGAAATATACTTTTTCATTTGAGCTTTATTTCTCGCTTGTTCTAAGTCACTGCTTCGTTTTTTGTCGTAGTTATATTGATCTAATGCCGCGATAGCATCTTCTAAATCTAAATTATTGTTCATTTGGGATCACTTTACTTTAGGTGAGTGTGGACGAAATAAGAATTCCTATCATTATAAAGGGTATTGTTCCAATCTTAAAGCCTTTCTTATTATCTTTTTAACAAGAAACTTATTTTGATTCTTGTTTTGCTTTTAGACTAGGCGTAGTCTGTTTTGAAAACACGGTGAATGGATGCCACAATGTTAGATTTGCTTCCTGATTTATTTGATCATTATGATGATGCGTTGACATTATTGCCTGTAAGGTATCAGTCTTACGGGAAGAAGCCGGTTTTTTATGGTGAAGTTGTTACAATACAATGTGTTGAAGACAATTCTAAAGTGAAGTCTATGTTAACTGAACATGGTAAAGGCAAAGTATTAGTGGTTGATGGACAAGGTTCATCAAGGGCATTATTAGGTGACATGATCGCGAAATCAGCAATGGAAAATGAATGGGAAGGTATTTTAGTGCATGGCAATATTCGAGATGTGATGTGTATGAAAACATTTAATCTTGGTGTATATGCATTAGGAACGAATCCAATCAAGACTCTAAAAAGAGGGAGAGGAGATGTAAATATTGCATTAGAGATTGCAGGGATCAATATTCAGCCTAAAATGTGGATATACGCTGATGCGAACGGTGTCGCATTGTCATCTCGAGCGTTAGATTTATCGGTACTGACTGAATAATTTTTGTTTTTAATTGAATGGAACCTCTAATGAAAGTAATAAAATGGCTAGTCATCGTGTTATTTACCTTATTTGTTGCCTTTGCGGCTTATATTAGTCTTTTTTTTAATCCGAATGATTTCAAACCACAGATAATCGAATTTGTAAAAGAAAAAACGGGGCGCCAATTAACCCTAAAAGATGATTTAAGTTGGACATTTTTTCCTCATGTGGGAATAAAATTGGGTGGAATAAGTGTGTCGAACCCAAAAGGGTTTGAATACCCACAGATCCTTCAGATTAATCAGGCCATTGCCGATGTTGAATTGTTACCTTTGATTGAAAAGGCAGTTGTTATTCAGGAGCTTAAACTTGATGGTTTAACCTTTATTTTAGAAACGCAAAAAGATGGACGTTCGGGGTTAGATGGGTTAACTGGCGTGAAGGCGACGGGATCGAAGCCACCTCAAACAAAGTCGAAATCGAGTAGTGCTGCAAATGTGTCACGGTTAGAGATAGGCGGCATTACAATAACGAACAGTCAAGTATTAATCGTTAACCAACAAACTGATTCAGAGCAGATCTTTTCGTTAAAAGAATTGACGTTAGGCCGTTTTCAGTTGGATAAGTTTGCCACTCTTGATTATGAATTGACGGCAAAGTTACCTGATATGGTATTAAAAAGTGAGGGGCAAGGTGCGATTCGACTCGATAAACAGATGCAAAATGTAAAAATTAAAGATTTTGAAATAAAGAATGAAATCCAAAAAATAGGCAGTGATAAGCCTGCATTACCTTTTGATTTCTTGCTTCAAGTGACCGGCAATTTAAAGGATAAGTTATTAAATGTGGGGATCAATGATATCGCTGCAATGGATTTACGTGGTTCAGCCAGTATTGAGGCTAATTACGGTAAAAAAATTCCAGATTTAAACATAAAATTGGATTTTGATGAACTAAATGTAGATGAGTTTTTGGCTGCAATGTCTGATAAATCGGGGGCGGGATCTGATAAAGTTAAACAGCCTAAGCAGTCTGTTCAAAATCAACAAGAACCTGATTTATCTGCTTTAAATAAAGTGAATGTCAATGCTGAAATGACGATTAAGTCCGCAGTGATGAATAATATCAAATCGGCTAATTGGAATATGAAAGCACAATTAAAAAGTGGCATTTTGAATATGCAGTCATTAACGGCTGATCTTTACAAAGGGAAACTCGTTGCCAGTGCAAAGTTAAATGCGAAAACCCCTTTACCCCATTACTCTTTTAAGAAAAGCATTACCGGCGTTGAAATAAGACCACTACTTAAAGATGCAGCAAATGTGGGGTTATTGGCTGGGCTGACAAATTTGAGCATCGAAGGTGAAGGTTCAAGCCTTATTCCTGATAATATTAAAAAGAATTTGGTTGCTTCTGGAAAATTTGAAGTGGTTGATGGTGCGCTTTATGGCATTAATATTCCTCAAATGTTACGTCAAGCGCAAGCAAAGCTAACAGGGGCCGATGTTACTGAAGGTGAAGAAGAGAAAAAAACCGACTTTACTCGTTTAACGGGCAGCTTCAAGATAGCTAAAGGTGTGGTGAATAATAATGATTTGAATATGGCATCGCCTTTAATTCGTATTAAAGGACAAGGCAATGCCAATATCATCACTCAAGCGTTGAATTACCAATTGCTAACTAAAGTGGTGGGGTCGCTTGAAGGCCAAGGGGGGCAAGGAAGCAATACGTTAAGTGGAATTGATATTCCACTCAAAATAACGGGCACGATGACGGAACCTAAATTTGCATTGGATACAGAGGCATTATTGAAAGGAAAGGTGAAACAAGAAACCGACAAGCTACAACAAAAATTAAAAGATAAATTGTTGGATAAATTAGGAGGATTGTAATGACAAGAAAAGTTTGGGTTTTAATATGTTCGCTATCGATGTTTGGGTGTGCGCCGAGTGTCAGTGATCCCATTTCTCAAGGAGGAGTCAGTGTGAGTAAACCTGACATCAAGGATAAGTTGGCTTTACCTAAAGAAGAGAAGCAATCTGCTTTGCTGGTGGGGAAATTAATTATCCCTGAACATATAGAGAAAAATACAGCATTGTCAGTTGTATTAGAAGTGACTAACCCTCAGTCTTATGGGGTGCCATTACTTTTCTCTTCTGGAAAGAGCGGTGACTTATACATTTATAATGATAAAGGGCAAAGAATTTGGACTTGGTCAGAACAAATGATGTTTACTCAAGCGTTAAGAGAAACGGTACTGGCTTCAGGAAAGAGCATGAAGGTAAAGTTTGATGTGCCTGCAAAGTTAATGAGTGATTTATGGGGTAAAGATTATACCCTGCAAGCGGTATTTGCCGGTAAAGCAATGGAGTCTAAAAACAAAGTGATGGGTAAAGTGAGCCAAAAAGTGTCTTTTAAAGGATGAGTGTTGGCTATCCCCGCTTTTGAGGTTTTCATAGATAAGTCTCCAAAGTGTCAACTTACCTCAGGACGGAACAAGCAGCATAAAAAAAGCGCTTCGTTATGAAGCGCTTTTTTAATAAAGAAAGCAGATTAAGTTCTCACTTTAGTCATATCAACATACAGTTTTAACATCTGGCCAGGTTGAATATATTTCTGTTTTTCTAATGCATTCCATTTCACTAACTGAGTGACACTCACGTTAAATTTACTGGCGATGCGGGCTAATGAGTCACCACTTCGTACTTTGTAACGTACGGTGCGCATGACGGCATTAAGACTTGCTTGGCCATCCGTTGTCCAAATGACCAGTTTACGACCTATCTTTAACGGATCTCTAGGAGACATATTATTCCAGCTGGCTAATTGAGAGACTTTAACTTTATAGTGACGAGCGATTTTCCAAAATGAATCACCAGATTTGACCTGATAATTCACCTTAGCAGAAGCGCGTTTACGGTTCTGTTTACGACTGGTACGCTGTTCTAACGATAGGGTATACTGATCGGGGTTTTTGGCCGCGACGGGGATCAGTAAAAACTTCCCTGCGACTATGGTGTTGCCTTTTATGTTATTAACGGCTTTAAGTGCTTCAACCGTGGTTCGGTAATGTTTGGCGATGGTGCTTAAACTGTCACCCGACTTCACTTTATACCTTTCCCAATTTAACCTATCATCTGGCTCTGTTTGAGACAATGCCTGTTTAAAGTGTTTGGCTTTACTGATAGGTAATACTAAATAGTGAGGGCCTTTAGGCGCGGTCGCCCAACGATTAAAACCAGGATTGAGTTTATGAAGATCGGATGTCGACATATCAGCTAGATTTGCAGCAACAGCAAGATCAATTTGATCCCCGACATCTACGACTTCTATTTGAGGTTGATTTTTGATTGGTTTTAGCGTGATACCGTATTTATCGGCATTTTTGATCACATCAGCCAATGCCAATAACTGTGGTACATAACGTTCAGTTTCGGTGGGTAAATCAAGTGACCAAAAATCGGTAGACACGCCCTTACGTTTATTGCGTTTGATGGCATTTAATACACGACCTTCACCAGTATTGTAGGCAGCAATAGCATATAACCAGTTTTGATTGGTTTTTTTGTATAAATATTCCATCATATCAAGTGCGGCAACCGTGGCTGCAGGAACGTCGCGCCTACCGTCATACCACCAATTCATTTTTAGACCAAAATATTTGGCCATCGGTGAGGTAAATTGCCACAAACCAGATGCTGCACCAGCGGAATAAGCAAAAGGATCGAAAGCACTTTCAACGACAGGTAATAATGCGAGCTCCATGGGGAGATCACGCTTTTGTATTTCATTGACAATAAGGTATAAAAATGGGGTCGCACGTTCAGAAATCTGTTCTAAGTGCTTGGGATGTTTGATATACCAATTACGATACTGGTTGACTAATTTATTATCAGGTACTGGTAAGTGCATATTGAGCCTGATCCGTTGCCAAACATCGTTAATGACAACGGGAGAATCGACGGTTTTTTGGTCGACTTCTGTGGCGATGGGCTTTGCAGCATTTTGTGCTACAGCTTCAGGTTGAACGGGGTTAACAGAGTCTAAAGATTGACAACCCGTTAGCAGAGAAAAGCCCCCTGCAATAATAATATAAGGTGCGCGCATGGAAAAAATTTATCCTCAATTAAGGTCCCAAACACTGTGACTTCATCGGTTCTTGGGGACACGAATAGCGCTGCATTGTATAGTATTTTTTAGACTGTGTCCTTCCATTGACGCAATAGTGCGAAAAATGAACACTCTTTACTTGGATATTGCTTGAAATGCTGACTGATTGAGCGTTGAATTGTATCGGTGTGACAACGTAAAAAGGGGTTGATTTGACGTTCGAGCCCTATGTTGGAAGGTAAGGAAGCTTGATGATGTTCTCGTTGTTGTATGACCTGTTTTTGGTAAGCTTGTAGGTTGACATTATCGGGATCAACTCGTAAAGCAAAATCAAGGTTTGCTAAGGTATATTCATGAGTGCAAAACACTTTTGTGTTTTCGGGTAATTGACTCAATGTGGATAATGAAGCATGCATTTGCTCTGGCGTTCCTTCAAATAAGCGTCCACATCCTCCGCTGAATAAGGTATCGCCACAAAATAAATTATCATCAATCAAATAGGCGATATGTCCTAAGGTATGACCTGGGATCGCAAAGATGGTTGCTTTGATGTTGAGGCTTTTTAAGATAATGCTTTTTTCGTTAGTGATGGGTTGATTAATTCCTTCAATATTTTCCAATGCGGGGCCATAAATAGGGATAGCATTATCCTTATTATGTCGTTTTGCAAAGGTACTGAGTGCCGATATGCCGCCAGTATGGTCAATGTGATGGTGTGTGATTAAGATCCCCGCTAAGGTGAGTTGGTTAGCGTTGAGGTACTGGATGACAACATTTGCATCACCAGGATCGACAACATAAACCGCTGAATGATTATCTTGTTTAATGAGCCAAATATAATTATCGTTAAACGCGGGTAATGGAATAATACGATACATGTGGGCCTGCATTTTTAATATCCGTGAGTGCGACTATTGTACTGACAGATGAGGCTTGTTGTATATACCCGTGATGCTTGAAGATGCAGGATTCAGCTGGAATGAAAAGCCTTTTAGGCAAGGTCATTAATTGCTCCTGCATAAATGACATTTCCATCATCCTTGATGGTCAGCTTGAACAGCATGCCTAGTGATTCTAAACTGATGTTCAGTAACGCAGTATAAAAGGCCTTGCTTTTACATATAAAGAGGCCAGCCCTTTGGGAGTCTGTAAAATCAACTACTTCCGCGTTGCATCACCTTAAAAGGCAATAAGCATTCCTGCAATAATACGCCTTGAATTAGGCACTTTTACAGACTCTGAAAACATGCATCTTCAAGTGTCACGGGTATAAAATATCATTGCTGTCGTTTTCTCTTTTTTAAGATAAGATCAAACAAGGTAGAATAATTAGCGTTATGATAGGGGTATTAAGACAAGGTTGGAGGTGACTTTTGTTACAGCATGCTATGATGTTTCCCCCTCAACAATGGGGTGAATTGCCAAATGGAGAGACAATTCGTTTTACCGTTGAGCAGGCGTTATCGCCTTGGTGGCCAAGAATATTTGGCTATTATTTGTTGAACCTTGGCTCTTTAAGCGCTGATTTGGATAAAACGGGATTGTCGATTCAGAATCAATATTCACTTTATGATGCGCCAACGGCAGATATTATGGCGGAGTTAACTAATCTACCGGTTCAAAATACAGCGGTTGACGCCGTTGTGATGAATTTTTTATTGGAATTTAATGAAGATCCTTATCGTTTGTTGAGAGAGCTAGATAGAGTACTTATTGCAGGAGGCTATCTCATTATTGTGGGGTTTAATCCAATCAGTCCACTGTTTATTGGTAAATTTTTATCTCAATATCAGAATACCTTACCTTGGCGAGGTCGTTTTTTTACGCCTTATCGAGTTAAAGATTGGTTAGGGGTACTTGGTTATCAAGTGGTCAGTGATGAGAGGGTTATTCACCATCATCTGTTGAGTCGTATTACGCAAAAAAAACAGTTTTGGCAACAAAGGTTGAAAGCATGGTTACCCAGTAGTGGCAGTGTGTATGTGATTGTTGCGAGAAAAATTGAGGTGCCATTAACGCCATTGCAAGCCAAAAAGCCCGTGAAGCAGCCGAAGTGGCGTCCAGCAGCAGCAGGGCGTACAGGCCGAGCTTCTTCTCGAATCAAAAAATAATCATTTTTCAACGAAGATATTGTCAATGCGCATAACGTTAAAACAATTGATGGTGTTTGAAGCTGTCGCTCGTAGTGGCCAAGTGGCGAAGGCGGCCTTGCTGATTAACTTATCGGCGCCAGCGACGTCAATGGCATTGTCTGAATTAGAAAAACAGCTGAATACTCGCTTATTTGAACGGATTGGGAACCGGTTGCATTTAAATGCTCAAGGACGTTTATTATTGCCATTAGTGACTCAGTCTTTACAAGGGATTAATGATATAGAGCAGCTTTTTACTCAGCAACAAAATCCTTTGTCTGGTGCGTTAAACATTAGTGCGAGCTCAACTATTGGGAATTATTTGTTGGCAAAGAGTGCCGTGGCATTTTGTCAACAGCACACTGAAGCCTATGTAGATGTGAATATAGACAATACTCGAAATGTTATTGAGTCCGTACTTAATTTCAAAAGCGAAGTGGGCTTTATCGAAGGAGCTTGTGTTGATAGCCGCTTACAGGTAGAAGCTTGGTATAAAGATAGATTATTAGTTTTTTGTCATCCGGCTCATCCCCTTGCGGGTAAACATGTCAATGCTGGTGAGATCATGCCTTTTCCTTGGGTCATGAGAGAAGAGGGCTCAGGCACACGTGAGTATTTTGTTAATGCGGCACATCAATTAGATATACAACCCATTGAAAAATTTAGGTTCTCGTCATCAGATGCGGTTAAGCAAGCGGTAAAGCAAGGAGGAGGATTGGGGGTATTATCTGAGCTTACATTAGAAAAAGAATTAGCTCGTAAAGATTTTGGTGTGATCCATGTTAATGGTCTCGTCCTTGAGAGGCAATTTTATCGCATTAAGCATAAAGATTGCCATTTTACGGTTTTAGCAAACGCTTTTATGCGGTTTTGTGATGATTTTTTGCGTTTAGGGGCCTATTCATAAAGGAAAATCAGGTTGGAGTATCACGGGTATAACCCCTATCTTCTTGTTTGGGTTTAGCTTCAGCGGCTTGTCTGGCTAATGTGTCACAGCGTTCATTTTCACTATGACCACTGTGTCCTTTGACCCAGTGCCAATCGATCTTGTGGGTTTTTATCGCCTTATCAAGCCGTTTCCAAAGATCGGCATTCTTGACGGGTTGTTTATTTGCGGTAATCCATCCTTTTCGCTTCCAGCCATGGATCCATTGGGTGATCCCTTGGCGCATATATTGGCTGTCGCTGGTTAAAATAATCTGACAGGGTTCTTTTAATGCCTCTATAGCAATAATGGGGGCTAATAACTCCATGCGATTATTGGTGGTTAATGCAAAACCATCAGCGATTTCTTTGACATGTGACTTATATTTCATCACTATGCCGTATCCGCCTGGACCTGGGTTTCCTAGGCAAGAACCATCAGTATAGATAGAGAGTTGTTTCAGTTGGGTCATCGAATTGATACCATAGTCATTATTGGCTCGATGAGCATTGTACTCAAAATTGATTTTAATAGTGTAAAAAATTTATGAATATCATTTCTACCGCAAAACGCCAAGTTATTTTAGATACCGAGACCACAGGTATGAACCAAGGTGGAGGCGCGATTTACCTTGGGCATAGGATCATCGAAATCGGTTGTGTTGAAGTGATTGATAGGCGATTAACAGGCAGGCATTTCCATGAATACATTAATCCGCATCAATTAATTGATGAGGACGCGATTAAGGTCCATGGGATCACCGATGAGTTTGTTGCGAATCAACCCAGTTTTTATCAAGTAGCTCAGCGTTTTATTGAGTTTATCGATGGCGCAGAAATTGTGGCACACAATGCAAACTTCGATGTGAGCTTTATGGATCATGAGTTCTCATTATTGCAACCTTTGGGACCTAAAACAGCGGATATTTGTCAAATCGTTGACTCCCTTGCAGTCGCCAAATTTCTACATCCAGGTCAAAAAAATAATCTGGATGCATTGTGTAAACGTTATGGTATTGATAATTCTCGCCGAGAATTACACGGTGCATTACTCGATGCAGAAATTTTAGCAGATGTTTACCTTCTTATGACTGGGGGGCAAACTAAGTTTAATTTATCCAATGAAAAAGCGGGACAAGAATCGGGAGGCATACAACGTTTGAGCTCGCAGCGCACACCGTTAAACGTGATTTTAGCGGCTGATAATGAACGGGTTGCTCATGAAAGTCGATTGGATATTGTAGCGAAAGCGGGTGGTTGCATTTGGCGGGAATAATTCGATTGGAAACACGACTCGTTTAATGATGACAGTATTGGAGAAGTCAGAGGTTATGGATAGCGCTTTGAAGGGAATACGACATTTTTGCTGTTTTATTATTTCTTTATCTGGGCTCTTTTGGGGTCATTCAAGTTTTGCTCTGTCACCTGAAACCGTTAAATTTGATGAGGTGCGTCACATAGACAATCGTGCTCCTGATGCGTTAGGTCAGCACATGGCTAATAATGTCAGTGAGCTAAAGAACCGTTTTAGAATTGATCATAAAGTATCGGGTTTGACATTATTTGTGCAAAGAGAATTTGGTTCTGCACCTGTGGTTATAGTATTGCCCGACGGGCATAAATGGTACGCTAATCACCATCCCGATCAGGTTAAATGGGCGCAAGGGAAGACGGGAGACATGATAGTTATTGACAATCCAATGCCTGGTCCCTGGCAATTACTTGGGCAAATTAATTCAGGCTCAACAGTCACTAAAGTGTCTCATTTAGCGATTCAAATAGACGATATTCCTCAGCCTGTTTTTCAAGGTGAACGTTTAAAGCTAACGGCAACACTGAGTAATGAGACTGATAAACTTCGTCTGCCTGGGCTTGATTATCTGTTTAAATGGCAAGCGCGTTTTATCAGTGAAGGTGATGTACAAGATGAAAATTTTGCTGTGGGCAGCGTCGATGTGGGGCAGTATTTCGATAATGGTGAAGGGTTCGATGAGGTGCCTGATGATGGAGTATTCACTAGTCTGTTGGACTTTAATCAGGCTTGGGGGAATTATATCTTTGAAGTGAAAATGTATAATGCTATTTTTGAACGTGAGCACCGCATTGCATTTCGATTGTCAAAAAGTCCCATCAATATTCGTTTTATATCGGATTTATCATCTAATGAAGCAGAGAGAAGCTTGTTGCTTGAAGTTGATGATGAAGTTCTTTTTTTGAATGAAACCAAAGTCGTTTTAGAATTAATCGGTCCCACAGGTAAGAGAAAAGTCATTGAGCTTAACGATATTAATGGATCGTTAACGCAGGTAACCCTACCTAGAGTCACGCATTTGGGCGGATACCGTGTTAATGTCAGTGCCATTAGCACTGTGAAGGGTAAGGCTTCTCGACGGGGGGAGATAGCCGCAGAGAATAGAGAAATCTATTTAACCTTACCTGCATTATTTTTTAATTTAATTCAACTTCCTCAACGTTTAACCCTAGAAGAGTTAATAGCAGCCAATGTTGAACGTACCGTTATTGCTGAGCAAAATGCTAAACGTTATGCATTAACTTGGATTATCTTGGGGAATTTTTCTTTATTACTCATGGTCGGGCTTGTTTTCGGTATCGGGATGAAGCGCAAAAAGGTGATGAATGCAAAACGTGCCCAGCAACGAAGTGTCAAACAGAGTCAAGCAGAAATGAGCTTGATGTTAGATGAGATTGATTTAACTTTGCCCGATGGTAAGTTTTAGTTAGTCCTAAGCCTTTGGTTGATTGTATGCTTGGTGGATCAATTGGTTTGTGATGATAATTTATTCTTGGTAGTTGATTTATTTATTATTTTGTTTTAAATATGTCCAATTTGGTTGTTTTTTGTCTGGTTGGGTCGTTTTCGTTAAAAAAGTCATTGACGCTAGCCCTTCGCATCCGTATTATTCGCTGCAACTTGATGTGGAGCGGTAGTTCAGTTGGTTAGAATACCGGCCTGTCACGCCGGGGGTCGCGAGTTCGAGTCTCGTCCGTTCCGCCAATCAAGTTAACCAAATTTGATATTGATAGACATTAAGTTTGTTAATGAAGAATTGGAGCGGTAGTTCAGTTGGTTAGAATACCGGCCTGTCACGCCGGGGGTCGCGAGTTCGAGTCTCGTCCGTTCCGCCAATATAAAAGAGATAAGCCTCATCGAAAGATGAGGCTTTTTTCGTATATAAGATTAAAAAACAGTAAGCGCGGTCATTTTCAAGCATCCATACTCTACATGACATTTGCGCATCCATGCACTGCGTAGTTCAGTTGAACAATCCTCTCAAAGAGTTCAGTTAGGCCGATAATGTTCCATACATTATTCAGCAATCACCCCCTATCTCTGGGGGGGAAGATTTTTTATTAGGGACCGCTCATTAAAGCGAGCCATTGGCTTTTGACATGAAAGCGGGTTCGACTTATCTATCTTTCGTTCAAAACGGATTGCTACGCGGTATTCACTGAAGGTTGAAATTGTCAGCGAAAATAGGGTTTTAAGTATACACTCAACAGAGAAAGGCGAGAGGGGATATGAGTGTAATGGATTATCAAAAAAGCGTGCAAGTACATGCAACGAGTGAAGAAATTTATTTGGCGTTGACTCAGGAGATGGAACATTGGTGGACGAGACCCGATAAACCGATTTTAAAGAAGGGGGGATTGCAACTTTTACTTTTCTCCCAATAACTCTTATTGGTCTTTTAGTGCGAAAAAGTTATTGCCCGATAAATTGGTGGCTTTGGAATGTATTGATGCATTTCATATTCAGAAGGGAATGTCTAACGACATTAAAACAGAATGGTTAAATACACAATTGATTTGGAAAATAAAAAATTATGGTATGTACAGAGAAATTCATTTTACTCATTTAGGTTTGGAACCTAACTTATTGTGTTTTGAGATCTGTAAACAAGGTTGGGATCATTTCTTTTTAGTCAGTTTACCCGCTTATTTGGATTTAGCGAGAGGTCAACCTCATACTTACAGGGAATGATAAATCATACCTTCTCCGTATGATGAGTAAAAATATGAGTGGTTTTTTGTTATCACAATGACTACTGTGATCAATGAGATGTAGCCCCGTTGGGAAGAGGTGAGCGACGAGAGAAGCAGTGCCTATCATGGCACTGCTTCTCTGAGTAATCTAATTTTTGGGAATAGCATTACCCATAAATTCAAGACGAATACTCTCGACTAGACTTAAGTCAATGTTGCTCGGTTCTCTTAATGAAAATGACCAAGTAGAAAAGGGAGTGGGCTCGAAGTAAGCAAATGCAAATTGATCGGCAATACCGCCATCAGTGATCAGATTATATTGAACGTTATTCATATCACCATTTTGAAGTTTATAACCAAATAAGCGATATAAAGGGTTCGCATTGAAGGTATATTCTGTGCCTTGCCAACGATCTTGGTATTCACCATTACTTTCAATATCAATAAAATAGTCATTATTAGTAGGAAGTTGGCTTCCTTGTAATACGACCCTTACCGTGCTTAAACGGACTCGGTCGAATAAATTAAAGGCACTATGATCTTGACTGATATGGACACTTAATGAGCCATCCGCCGCAAAATCTGCTAACTGTTGAGGATCGGTGATTTCAATGCTGTTAATAGAGAAATCTTGCGGTGATGGGGTAAAACGATTAAGTGCTTGGGTATATTCATCATTTAATGTGGCTAAATCGAGTTTGTACTCCAAGTAGTCTTTATTTAAGGAGGGACTGACTTGACTCTCGCTTAAGCCCCAATAACGAAAGGCAGCTTCATAGTTTGAGAGGGCAACAAACATGGGACGTTTAAGACTATTCAAATTACGATAGAAGAGGGTTTCAAGTTCAAGTAATGCATTTTGTTCGTTATCGATATCAGCCAGTAAAGTTTCAATACGTGCAAGGTGATTCTTGTTGACTTCTGCCGCAATTAATAATTCAACAAGACGAGATTGTTCTTGAGCTAGATCAATTTGTACTGCGTTAATGGACTTACCATAAACAATGAGTTTTTCAAGTTCGGCTAAATAACCTGTGGCGCCCACAACACCTAAGCTACTGGCCCAACGAAGATGGGAACGAACATCAATCAGTAATACTTCCCAAGCATTATTGCTTTCATGAAGAGAAGGGATAGTAAAGGTCAAGTTTTCAAAATTATTAGCGACTTTATCATAGAGTAAATCTCGTTTGACTGTTGTCGTGAGACTGGCCATGCCATTTACTGCGCCAGTGACTTTTTCAAGCACTCCCGCAACCAATTTTATTTTGAGGGCTAATTCGGTGAGTTGTACGGCAGTATCTGGAATATCGGCAGCGAGAGAGTTGAGTCCTTCGACATTGCCGACAAATGCGCCAGCCATGGCAGAACCAATAGAGCTGACTGCCGTGAATACTTCTAATGCGACTTGCAGTTCTTGTTTTGTTTTCCAGTTTTCAAGGCCGATAAGAAATGCTGAACGTGCAGAGAAAACACTGGATTCTTGTGCTGAAAACTGTTGCTTAATATTGGCAAGTGAATTTTCTAATTCAGTGATATTCAATACTGCTTGCTCGGCAATGGCCGCCTCTGCTTGGATAGCATCTTTCATATTATCAAGCATGAGCTCAGCTTCAATTTTTCTCACATTGGTGGTTTTGCCTTGATCCACAAAACGCTCATATTGGCCCTGATAGTCTTGCATTGTATCTAGATAGCTAGAATAAGTGTTTTGGTAAAGTTGCCTGTCTAGATAGGGAACATAATTGTCGCTTTGGCTGGCATATTCGATGAATTGCTTTAAGTTAGCCGCTTGGAGGTATAGATTAGCAATAAAGGGGTTCTCTTCTAATACTGTGGGTGACGATCTTAAATAGCTTTCTATCCAAGTGAGCATTTTTAAACTTAAGCTGGGGTTTTGATCATAAATTGAAGCGGCCATATCAAAGGTTTTTTCAAAGACAGTTTTATAACCATTCAGATTAAGCTGAAGGTAACCACTCAAGTCTCCACTAATATCTTGTGTTTTGTGTAGGCCTGTTAATTGGGTGATGAGTTGTCCTTGACCCAAAGTGCTTGCTTGGATTGATGTCAGATCGTAATGGCCATCAGGCTGGATGGCCAGTGTGCTTAAATTAGCGGTTAATTCTTGAGTAAAGATCCCCACCATTTCATTGCTCTGTGCGGCACTGTCTAATGTGATGGTGCCATGGCCTTCTCCATTAATTTGTCGAGCAAAAATGAATAAAGATTGATTTTTTAACGACAAAACAAAATGACTGGGTACCGTAACCGTATCGGCAACAATGACAATACTGGTTGGTTTTTCAGAGCCAATACGTGGATCACTTAAGACATCAGATAAATTAACTTGTAAATCGGCAACAATCATAGAAGTTGCACTGATCTCATAAGTGCTCTTTGAAATATGTTGAGGTAGGGGAGTGGGCTCAGTTAACCCATGGAAGTCCGTCCAATTATTAGCTTGAGAATGTAAACTGAAGAATAAGCTGGTGGTCAATATACTGGTAGAAAGTAAGTGTATTGAATTTTTATTGAGCTTGAATAAGTGATTGGGTAATAAGGTGCACATAGACATTCCTTTCAATATGGCTTGATATATTTATTGTTATAAGTGTCTTACTCTGGTTTGACATGCCGTATTTAAACTGATATTGAAGATTAAATACGGCATTTGAAATAATATTAATGAATAAGCCTTGGCTAAATTACAAAGACTCGTCTTCGACTATGATGTAGGCATTTTGAGCAAATTCTGTTGCTTTTGCAGAGATTTCTTGCCATTCAGTTTGGATTTGGCTAACCGTTAGCGAGGCTGTGATACTGGCGACCAATGCTAATGCGTTGTCTAACCCATTTTCACCTTCTGTTGAAGAAATATGTTCTAGCATGACGTTAAAATCGGCATTAATTCCTTGCCAGTGTCCCTTTAATTTATTGACATGTGGAATAGCTGCGCGAATTTTATCTTCCATACCTATGATGCTAGTGTAAGATTTTTGATAGGAGACGTAGATATTTTCTCTGTACGTTAATTGCTCTTGCAATACTTTAATATCAGCCTTTAATTGATTTCTTTCTTTGCGAGCCTTTTCTGCTTTATCGCCATAAATACCCGCTACAGGTGCAGCGGCAAGAATGCCATAAACGGGCACCCAAGCATAGGTCACTGTGGTGGCTGCGATGGTGACATACTTATCATATTCGGCATTAAGTTGATTGACTCTAGCTTGTATTTCAGCAATCTGTCTTTTTAAATCACTGCCATCATCGAGCAAGTATTCCGCATGCGTGGTTCTAAGGGTATCAAGTTGACCGCTTTGTAAGGCGATATCTGCAGCAAAATTAAGAAGGTCAGTTTCTGCTTGGGCGGTATCGGCTTCACGAGTAACCGCATATGATTTCAGTATGTTGAGCAATGAAATGGATACGGCGCGCTGAGTTTCTGCTGTTGCTAAATCACCTGACATTGCGGCTGTTTTCATGGTGACGAGACTATCGAGTAAGGGTTGCATGAACATGGCATGAATATCAGCGTAATTGCTCAGCTCAAGGGCTAAACTGACAATCCCTGGATATATTGTACGGTTCCAATTGTCGGCTGTGGTGTTGACTGAAACGTACTCTTCCAATAAGGGTTGAAAAGTGGTGAACTCTACGTTGCTGGGAATTGCAAAGGCATTGATCATAGATGCTTCTGTGAGTGGTAGGCGCATCGCTTCTTCAACATAAGCCTGAATGGTATACCATTCTTCTTGTTTCAGTAGAAAGGCATCAGACTCTAAATCGATAAATTGGCCATTAGTACCAGTAACAGTGTCATAATCAATGGGGTTGATAGTTGTGGCATAGGCTGATGTTATAACACTGGCACTGATTAAAGAAAGTGCAAAAACAGATTTAATTATTTTTTGAGTGGTTTTTTTCATTATTACGTTTCCTTTTTATAATATATTTTCAGGGTAATAAATGCTTATTGTTAATGTTTAAATATTGTTCCTCACTTTTTTATTTTGAAATTTTGTTTCATGATAATGCTAATGTAAATAAAAGAAAGACGATTATTGGAATATGATTCATTCTTAATTAGAATGTTTACTGTTATTACGGTGAGTTTAATATTATTGTAGGTCTTTCTAAACTTCTTTTATTAATTATAGGGTTGTTTGAAAAAATATCGATATAATGTTTAATGAAACATTTTACTTTCAATGGTACGAAATTATTTTGGGGGTATATAGCGTGTATTGGAAAGGCTACGGGAGTGAAGTCAGGTAATAATGTCACAAGCTTGCCAGACGCTATTTCATCTTCAATGAGCCATTGAGGAAGGACAGCGACTCCCAATCCTGCAAGCACACATTGTTTGAGCACATCTGCAGAGCTTGATTTGACAGTGCCTTTTAGGGGAAAGCAAATCTCCTTACTGTTATGAATGAAGTTCCAATGATTGAATTCACCTCTTTGTGTAAAGCATAAACAATTATGTGACTTTAAGTCATCTAATGTTTGTGGATAACCATGAGAAGAGAGATATTTCGGACTGGACACTAATAAACGCCCACAGGAACCAATTTTTCTTGCAATAAGATTTGAATCGGCTAAATGTCCGATCCTAATAGCGACATCAACCCCTTCATTAATTAAGTCTATACGCCGTCCTAACAAGTCAATATCGAGATTTATTTTGGGGTATTTCTTTTTAAATTCGATTAAATGAGGCGTAATAAATAATCGCCCAAAGGTATCCGGTAGACTCATGCGTAAATTTCCTGTTGGCATGAGTGTGTTTTCTTTTATTTCATTTTCTGCCAGCTCAAGTTCATTAAGGATACGAATACAGTGTTTATAATAATGGGAAGCCACATCTGCAAGTAATATTTGTCGAGAATTTCTAATGATAAGTTTTGTTCCTAGGTTTTTTTCTAATGCAGCTATTTTTTTACTAATTGATGACTGTGTCATATTAAGCTCTGAGGCAACTGCAGTGAAGCTGCCTAACTGAATAATACGAACAAAAATTTTCATTGATAAAAAACGATCCATTTATTTACTCCATTATTGTTCTCACTGTTTTATACCTGTGATTACTTTTGATAGCGAACAAAATATGGATGAAACAATGTGATTAATTAACATTTATTAAACATTGTATGAGAGCAAATAAGGAATAAAGTGAGAATAAAACAAAACCTGTGTCATAAATGTGTGAATACCATTATGCTTTATTTTAATGTATTGGTATTTAACAAATTTTTTTCAATATTTATGTTTTATATTTGTTTTTTATTTGTTTTTTATTTGTTTTGTTATTGTTTCACTGTGAGGTCTGACCTGTTATTTTGTTTCGCTTTGTGAATGGTTGTTAACCATGGTGGGTTGGGGGGGGATGTTTAACCTAATATAAATCGGTGATATTTTGCAGGATGAGGAAGTGACCAGCTGAAAAACAGCTGGCTCAAAAGTGAATGGATATTATTTAATGAAGTTAACTTTTGCTAGCTCACCATTATTTTGTCGAATAATGACAGTAGAAAAGGCTTTAGTCACTGAGTAGATCACCATATAGCGACCTGTTAAAAATGAATCGGCATGTATGGTCCAAGGAGCCATGTTAATGCCATAACCAAAAGGTATGTTAAAAGCGGAAATTTCGCTTTCACCCTTATCATTTTTTTTACCAATGATTAAATAGCCACTTGCTGTGGGGTCTAAAGGCATATGGAAATGGGGTCTATCATGAACTTCTAAATAAGCCCCTCCGCCAATGATAGGGTCAAATAAAAATTCTTTTGCGTAATCTTCACCTATTGCAGTGATGGTTAAAGGTATATTTTCTTCAGTGTCAAAAGAAAGGGTTTCACCTAAAGGGACAAGATGGCAACCGTAATATGATAAATGTGCAAACGTTGTGTCAGCGATAGGTATATTCAGACTATTCATCCCTTTTGGGAGCAAGTAACGGCCATTTCCGCCGAGAATATTAGCATCATCAATGGTTAGATCGATATGATTTATCCATTCACCTTCTAATGTGAGGCGAGGAGGGCAAACAGGTGAGACTAAGGGGGGGATATCTTTATTTTTTACAGGTGTAAAGCCATTAAGGCCTAAAGTATATTTTTCATTAGGGGCTGCATATCCAATGAAATTTTCTGTTCGCATATAAGCCTTATTGGTATGTCCTTCACGATTAACTAATAGGGATGGAATGTCCTTGATTAGGTCTTCGGGTAACGTTCTTAAGCTTTTTAAACAATCTACTTGGATAAGAATGGGGTCGGTACACATGATGTTATTCCTTCGTGCGGCATCGGTTATGTTAATTAAATTAAAGGGATACTCAGTGATAGTTATGATGAGTATTCTGTAGTTCTTTATCGAGAAGTATGTTTTTTAAACATGGCAATGCCAAGATAGGCAAATGCAATGGACAATAGTGGGTTGAGCCAATTGAGTATCGCCCAAGGTGCATAATCAAAAACGTTAACGCCTAAGCTGGATGAAAAGAATGCCCCTGCTGTTGTCCATGGGATCAAAGCTGTGGTTAATGTCGCACCTTCTTCAAGTGAGCGAGACATAACAGAGCGATCGAGCGATTGCTCGTCAAATGCCTCACCAAATAAATTGCCTCCGAGAATGATAGACATATAGGCTTCACCCATAGCGATATTACCAATAAAGCACGCCAGTATTGTGGTGGCAACTAAGGTTCCAGCTCGTTTGACTTGGGCTAGGATGCCTTTGATTAAAACATGTAAAAAACCAAAGTGATTTAAAATGCCTCCTAAAGCAAGTGCCATTAACGCTAAAGATAGCGTCCACATCATTGAGGCCATTCCACCACGGTTAAATAAGTGATTTAAATTTTCAAGACCTGTATTGAAGTTGCCACCATTGTATAATGAGGTTAATACTGTACTGAGATTGGCCTGTTGAAGCCAGGTGGCTAATATGATGGCAATACAGGATGCGCTTAACATAGCAACTTCGGCACTGTATTTTTTTACACTCATGATAATCATTACAAGTAATGGCAATAAAGTGATTATGCTGATAGAGAAAGTGTCAGTGATTGTTGATAAAAGCTGGCTTAAATCAATTTGGACAAGCTGATGTTGGCTATAAAAAAAGCCAATGAGGCTAAAGGCAATCAGTGTGAGAAGGAACGCAGGTCCTGTTGTATAAGTCATGCTTTTAATGTGTCTATAAAGATCGGTGCCCGATGACATTGCTGCAAGATTGGTGGTATCTGAAACGGGAGACATTTTGTCACCAAAGCTAGCTCCTGATACGACCATGCCAGCGACAATGGGGATGGGTAGTCCCATGGTTTGACCTAGGCTGACTAATACAACCCCTGCGGTGCCAACGGTTCCCCAACTAGTGCCAGTAGCAATCGACATTAAACTGCATAATAGTAATCCAGCAGGTAAAAATACGGCTGGTGAAATAAAGGTTAAACCATAATAGATCAAGCTAGCGACAGTGCCACTTTGAATAAGCGCTGCAATTAATACTCCGATGAGTAGGAAAATATAAATAGCGGGTAAAGCCGTTTGAATCCCTGTGTTCATTGCTTTACGGATTGAGGTAAACTTATCTTGACTTAAAGGAAGTGCACTGACTCCTGCGATAATCAGGCTGATAAGCATTAGACTATGTAAACTTGTGTGTAAAGCGAAATGGCCGAAGCCAATCACACTGATAATGGCTGAAAAGGTCAATAAAGATTGTAAGAAACTTGGGGTTTTCAAAATGCCACTCCAAAAATAGAGTTATATCGTTTATTCACGCTAGCAAAAGAGAGATGGATCTTCTATCCTAATTTACTTAACCACGTATTAGTAAAAGCTTATAGCTATGTTTCTTCTTCCTTCATTACAAGCATTAAAAATATTTGAATGTGCTAGTCGAGCTGACAGTTTTACTCAGGCTGCAGATGAGCTGGGGATCAGTCAGAGTGCGGTCAGCCAACACATTCAGAATTTAGAAATACGGGTGGGCTTCAAAGTGTTTACTCGTGAAAGTAAGCGTATTATTTTGACATCATCAGGGCGGGCATTATTAACGTCAGTGTCGGTTAATTTACATCATATACAGCAAACTATTGAGTTGGAAAGACGTAAACAACACAGTACTGATATCGTTATCTCTACACCTCCAGGTTTTGCTATTCGTTGGCTTTTTCCAAGATTATTGGCATTTAATCGAGAATTTGAACATATTAAAGTCACGGTGAATACTGTATCTGATCCTTTAAAGTTTAATCTATATCATGCCAATGTAGGGCTTTTTTATGGAGAGAAAGATATTGAGTATGTGAAAAGCGCACCATTATTTGAAGAGCATTTATTTCCTGTATGTTCACCTGATTTTATAAAGCAGCATGATTTGAAGTTACCTTTAAATTCTGATGCATTGAAAAAACTTATGACGTTGCCTTTATTAGGAGAGGAAAGTACATTCAGTAACCGAGATACTTGGAGTGATTGGGCGCATTCTAAAGGCCTTCCTTTTTCGAGTAAACAACCTTTACGCCAGTCTCTATCAAATATTACACTGCAGCTAGCAGAACTTGGCCATGGTGTGGCGATGGGAAGAACATCACTGGTGGTGGATGCCCTAAGTAGAGGGCTGCTAGTTGCATTGACTCCCCCCGAAATAGGCAATCCGTGCCATTATCACTTAGTGCATAATCCAATGATGCCTTCAAGTAACAGTTTGACTATTTTTATCTCTTGGCTGCAAGAACAAGTTAAAGAAATAGAGTGCTAGGTTAATTAAAGATCCCTTTAATGATATAGAAAAACACAATTGATAGTGCGGCGCCGGCTGGCAAAGTGACTATCCAAGAGATGACAATATTGCGCACGACACCCATGTTAATGGCTGCAATACCTCTTGCCATACCAACACCTAATACTGCGCCAACTAAGGTTTGCGTGGTTGAAATGGGCAATCCAGTTCCTGAGGCGATGACAACGGTTGAAGCGGCGGATAATTCAGCGGCAAAACCTCGACTGGGTGTGAGGTGAGTGATATGTGAGCCAATTGTTTTCATGACCCTTTGACCAAAAATAGCCAGTCCGAGCACAATGCCTAACCCCCCTAAAGGTAAGATCCACCAGACTAATGGAGATTGACTGGCAATGACCCCGCCACTATTCACAATCGATACGATTGCTGCTAATGGCCCAATGGCGTTGGCGACATCATTTGAACCATGTGCAAATGCCATACAGCAGGCTGTCATAACCATCAATATTGCAAAAACGCGCTCAACATTGGCAAAATGGCTTTCTTTATCCGCTTTTGGATCCAGTTTTAACCGACTGATAATCAGCATTCCTAGGATACTAACCAAAACTGCAATGATGAAAGCAAAGCTGTAAGATTCAGCATTACTCATATTGAGCCCTATGTGTGATAAGCCTTTTTTTAAGGTTACGAGAGCGATCACAAAAGCAGCCAGTCCCATATAATAGGGGACAAAACGTTTAGCGTTTCTCAAGGGATCGCTGGTATTAAAAATAAGCTTTTGGACACTTTGAAATAAAAGATAAGCTAAGATCCCCGAAATGGCAGGAGTAATGATCCAAGAACCCACAATACCACTGACTTTTCCCCATTCTACGGCGTTAGGACTGACGCCTACAGCGGCAAAACCTATGATGGCACCCACAATAGAATGAGTGGTCGATACAGGCCAACCTAAAGCTGATGCTAAGACTAACCAAGAACCCGCTGCTAATAATGATGCTAGCATGCCATAAACGAGATATTGAGGGATATTGATAAAATAATGAGGGTTGATAATGCCGCTACGGATTGTATTGGTGACTTCCCCCCCAGCTAAATAGGCCCCTGCAAACTCAAAAATCATCGCAATAATAATGGCTTGCTTTATGGTAATGGCTTTTGAACCCACAGAGGTTCCCATTGCATTAGCGACGTCGTTTGCTCCTATACCCCATGCCATGAAGAAACCAAAAATAGCCGCAGTGGCAATTAACCATGGACCATTCGTTATTAATACATCAACCATATTCCAACTCCAATAAAGTTTGACTAGACGCGTGCTAGCATGAGCTCGAGTCGTGCACCGACGTTTTCAGCTAAATCCGCTAAGTCACCCACCCATTCAATGATTTTATATAACAGCATGGCATCAATTGGGTTAAGTGTTTTTTCAATTTCAAACAGTTGCTTTCTAATAGCAATTTGTAATGTATCAGTATCTTCTTCAATACTATCGATTTTTCTAATCATTTTTTCGACAATATTGACCTCTCGGCCGGTAAACCCAGTTTCAAGGAGATCTTCAAGTTCATTAATGACCTCTTTTGCCATCGTGACGGCATCGAGACTGCGATCTAGGAAAGACAAGAAGGGGGAGTGAATAGGGGGCGGTAAGGTGAGTTGGCGGCCGAGGATACGACCTGAAATGTCTTTCGCTTTATTGGCTATTTTATCTTGTTGAGTGAGAAGTTCGAGGAGATCGCTTCGTTCGACAGGTAAAAATAGCCCACTAGGCAAGGTTAAACGGATCTGACGTTTTAAGTTATCCGCTTTTTTCTCGGTTAAATTTATCTGCTCTCTCACTTTCGATGCATGATGCCAATTATTGGATATCGCGGCTTGAAAAAAGGGAGTCAGTAAGTGAGCACATTCATGAACGGTATTGATATGTTCTTGAAGTGGTTCAATGGGCGATTTTGCAAACACGTTTAAAATAGAGTTGATTGGCATGACCGTTTACCTATTTTTAATGGTGCGACTTAAGAAAAATCGAGGGCATGGTAACGTAAGCAATACTTAATTCAAATGAAACAAGGATCTTTATGACTGTTTTATTGCTCTTAAATACAATGCTTCAACATCAAAGTGTATGTCAGATCATCTAAATGGCAACATTAAGCTATTATGAATACTCATTGGTTAACAAGTGTACTGTTATGTAAATTTGTTCATTCATAAGAAGCATTATTTGAAGCTTGGGATCATGATGAGAAGGTTTGCAGGGATTAACGTTAATGAAGCGGATGAATGATGGGATTTTACAGCCTAATATCTTCTGGAGAACCCATTGTCGTACTAAGAGTCGTTAGTGATCAAAATACATTTCCATTGCTTTTATTTTTGCAATTTGTTTCTTATTCCAATTGTCATCACTCACTGGCGTACTAAACCAGGTTTTTAATATTTCTTCGGCGATCGGCATTGAGGTGTTTCGAATACTTAATACTAACACGTTAGCATGGTTCCATTTGCGTGCACCTTTTGCTGTTTCGCTATCATGGCATAAGGCTGCGCGTATTCCTTTGACTTTATTGGCGGCAATAGAGGCGCCAGTGCCAGTCCAACATAAACAAATGCCATAGTCGACTTGCTGAGTGGCCACTTGTTGGGCAGCTTTTTGGGTTACATCAGGCCAATCGGCCGCTTTTTCTCCTTCTTGTGGACCAAAATAGCCTATCTCATGCCCCTGCTTTTTTAGGTAGCTGGAGATAAAATCCACAAGGGGGACATGTTCATCACTGGAAAGGGCAATTTTCATGTTTTTTTTCGTACGGCATTATTTGTTATTTAAGTTTAGCAAAGAAGGATTTTTAATGACCAAGTTAACAATTGGTATTTTTATTGGAAAAGGGAGTACAAGTGTCAGATAACGATGGTATGTCAAATTCCAAGTTGTTATGTTTTTTTATGTATTACTTTGTATCAATTTGGTTATTTTTTGTTTTAATGTCGGTTGGATTATTTGATTTATTATTAGGTAACTCTTATTAAATCAAATATTAGTATTCAGTACGATTAACCATCTGACTAAACTTTATACTGTAAGTAATTACTTTATAAAAGTAATGTTTTTATTTTAAAAAGGATTGAAGAAAATAATAATGAAAGTGTTTGCGAAGGTATTACAACAAAAAAAACAATGATGAGATGTATGCTGCCAGTGTTACTGCTTGGAAGCCTGCAATGGCCCTCATTAGGTTATGCGAGCTCGGCGTGGATTCCGATTATCTCAGGCGATATTACTTTTTTTATTCCGTCATCGAATATTAATACTCACTTGGAAGAGTCGGTTGTCTATCAAGATGAAGAGGGGAGTTTATATGTGCAATTATCGGCAGCACATGACAACAAATTACTTAAGCTTGAAGGTGATAAAGGCAGTTGGACAATTACCGATGTCACTGTTAGTGATTTAACGGATGTGTCTCTCATTGAGAGTGAATATCAATTGAAGTATGGCTATTTTTCTGGCGATGCTAAAGAAGATTTTAAGCTGGTACTGGGTGATGGCTGGGAAGACTTACTTGTGCAAAATAATGGTCAGCGTTATGGCGTCATTATTTATGAGGCCGCAGATGACGGTACCATAGGGAATATTGATACGAATAATGATGGTATTCGTGATGATGTTGCGGTTGAAATAGCCAAACTTTTTCCAAACGGCAATGAGAAGGGCTATTTAGAGCACGTCTCTTTTTATACTCGCCAGTTTTTATTAGATACCGATGATTTAGATAAGCGCCGTCATTATACAGAAATACTGAAAGGCTATGCGTGTCTGTCGGCAACCGCTGCGGGTGAAGATGCCTATGCTAAAATAGTGAGCCATCATTTAGACTCAAAAGCGCGTTTTAATCGCTATATTGGTAATCAACGTTTTTTAAATCAGCAAACCATGAGTGCAGAAAGCATGGACTGCGTCTTAGAAGGTGGTGGAGTCGAACTTGTTTCAGGCTGTTTTATTACCGAGCCAACGATTTTTAATGGTACGGTGACAGGGAGTTGGTATACAAAGACAGGTATGATGCCAGGTGAAAATGTAAAATTAACTCTGAATGTTAAGCACACAAAATATGAAGGAAAATTTGATTTTTCATATTCATTTGCTGGTGTTGAACAAGAGCGCGCCCGAATCGGGCCTGGTGGTGAGCATACTTTTATCATTGATAATTATCTATTTGAAAATAATAGTTATTTAAAACTTCTTGCTAATAATACTAAAGGAAAGATAGCTAAGTTCAAAGTGACTTTAATCTGTTCTGAAAATTAACCTGACCTCATGTCCATATATCAATATAAAAAATAAGCGGAATTAAAGGTGGTGGCATGGAGATAAATGTAAAGGCGGCATTGCTATTGTTAGTGGCCCTTTTGATGAGTGGCTGCAGCAAAATAACTTTTAAGGCCGATTGTGCCCCTAAGCTGACATATCGCTTTCTAGATAGCGCATTGTTTGCGGTGATGGATATAGAAAAAGAACCGATAGCGGATAAGATACAGGCAATAGGATTAGCTTCAAGAGTGGGGTTTAACCGTGAACCTTATGATAAATATCCTGAGGAATTTTCGATTATCAAGGTGATGTCAAACTCGGTACAGCTGTTAGGGCCGGTTATTCGATATCAAGCCCCTTATTTGCGGATCGGAGATAGTCATGGTTTATGGTTTTATGCCGACATTGGAGGCCATTTTGCATGGTTATCAGAGAACAGCTTGAGTGGCTTTACGGCTCGATATCCCACAAAAAATCATACTCAGAATGAGCTTAAGCTTATCCAATTGAGCTTAAATCGGTTTTATCTTGAAGCGCTTCCTAAGTGCATGCAAAAGTGATGTGTTTGGTTGTGATAGTGAGGTATTTTCATCTGCTATATATGTGGTGAGGCGTTAATCAAATTGCTTATGAAACAAGGTCGATTAAGGTTTAATAGCCTATTACTCTTTGCTTTATTGAGTCTGTTCTTCGTGAGTGGCTGTAGCAAAATAACCTATGAGGCGGATTGTGCCCCTAAGCTGACATATGTTTTTTCTGATAGTTTACCTTTTTCAGTTATGAATATAAGCGATAAGGGGTTAATGGATAAGATAAAGGAATCTGGGGAGATTGCTAAAATAGGCATTATTCCTATAGTGGGTTTACACATTCACTCAATCAGTTTCAACGAGTCAATACTCATTGATGCAGAATCAACTTATATAGTGTTGTTAGGGCCTGTTATTCGATATCAAAGCCATAAGTACGCCATTACTCGAGAGGATAGTCTATATTTTTATGTCAATTTTCAAGATAGTCAATTCTGGGTACCTGATTATCAACTGGATTTTTTTGTTACCTATCACCCAACAGAGATAAATATTAATAATCAAGAACAGTTAATGGAGTTAAAGCTGGATCGGTTTAATAGTGAGTTCCTTCCAGAATGCATGAGAAAGTGATGCGTAATAATTAAAAGAATCTGAAATTCACTTTATAAAGTAATCGTGCTTTTTAATCATTAATAGAAATGATGACTCAGATAATCGGGAAGAAAAGGATCCGTTGTGATAATAACAATAATGGAAAAAAGTAGTATGTTGATAAAAAGAGTACGGGTAGGATTAAATAGAGTAATGAGTAGAGCTGCATTTCTATTGGTGCTGTCAAGTGTATTTGGAATGGCGTTTGCGAACGATAGCACAGATGATGGGCCAGTATTTGATGTGACCTTTACCGATATAACAACGGGCGAAAAGACGCAGTTTTATACTAAACCGGACAGGATTTTTCACATTCCTAAAGCGGTGACTCAGTCTTATGAAGAAGTGCAAGCATTAGAGGCTATAGCTTCGCAAGCTGAGACGGAAAAAGCATTAATGGCCACATTCTTGCTCGATCAGGGAGTGAACTTATCGAAAGATCAGGTGTTTGATCCTACTGGCATTGATATGAATGCTGCTGATGCTCAATTAGCCCTTGAGGCGTTAGGAAGTGATAGCTTAGCCGCCAGTAGCCCCACAACGATTCAAACCTTAGTCTATGTTAATGGAATGTATACTGATTGGAAGAAAGCTAACTACAATCTAGGCACTATTATTGGGAAAGTGATGCCACGTGTGGGCGTTGATAAGGTTATGTTAGCATGGAATCAAAAAGAGGGGCACATAGAGCAACTCGCAGAAGTGGCGAAGCAGCATATTCAACAAGATTACCATTTATCCGATAAAAAAGCGTGGCAGCAATTTGCTTACATTTTTATTTTCCCTCAAAAGTATGTATTTGAACGTTTTGCAAAAGAATCCTTAGCATTAATTGATGAAGATAACTATATTAATGATTTAGATTTGAATTGGCATATAAGGGATTATTATTTACCTTTACTGGAACAAAATCATAAGGTAGTGATCTTGTCTCATTCGCAAGGGAATTTTTATGCTAATAGGGCTTGGAATAAAATCGATAATACTCCAGCCACAACCAAATATTCACAAGCAATAGGCGTGGTTGGAGTGGCGACGCCAGCGATTTATGTGGCGGATAACGGTCTTTATACTACCAATACCAATGATCAAATCATTAATGGTATTCGAGCTTTTTCGGAACCACATTTACAACCTAAGGTCGCGAATGTGACTCATTCTAAAACAATAATTGATGAAACAGGACATGGATTATCGGAAATTTATTTAGGGAATAGTTCGCAGAGCCGTGTTATAACGAATAAAATTGTTAATGACATTAATACCACCTTTGCTCGTTTAAGCGTAGCGGGCAGCTCTACGGCGTTTTATAAATCGTTAGGCAATAATTGGGTGGGTTCTTATAATCCGGGAACGAATTTTAAAGGGAAGTTAGAAATCGTTATTAACGCTTATGAGGCGCAAAACTCAATTTCTGTGAGAGACAAAAATCATAATCGACTTTTTTGGACGACAAATTATTTCAGCGGGACAAAAAGTGCCATTATTGATTATGATGAAAGCAGTATGGGTACGCTTTCGATTGCAATTGGTGCGGAAAAGAGTAACGATAAGTGGGATTTACGGATTAATTGCATTGATTAATTAACTGATACTCGTGCGGTTAATAAAAACGCCAGTCGGGAATGACTGGCATTTTTTGCTGTTTATTGAGCATTTATGTTGATTTTTACACTATACATTTGGCGAAATTTCAAGCTGACTTAAAATCACATCAGTCAAGTAGTCACTAAAACTTGGGCCGTGGTTTTGTAGCATTTTAGGGAACATTGAAATTGGGGTGAGTCCAGGAAAGGTGTTAATTTCATTAAGTAAAATTTCATTATCTGCTGTTAAAAAGAAATCAACCCGAGACAGGTGTTTCAGTTTCATGCCTTTAAAGGCTTTGATGGCGTAATGGCGAATACGGTTGGTGAGATCAGTGGATAGCCCTTTTGCAATGACTTCCGTTGTCGCGTGACTGTTCGTATCGTATTTTTCATCAAAGGTGTAGAAGGTATCGGCTGCGCAAATAATCTCGCCGGGCAAAGTGGCAACGACTTCGCCTTGGTACTCATAGACGGCGACTTCCAATTCCCGTGCTTGAATGGTTTTTTCAACAATCACGTAATTTGAGTAATGAAAGGCATCGGCTAACCGCTCGGCAAGCTCGTTGACGTCATCCACTTTATAGCAACCCACGGATGAGCCTTGTGACGCCGCTTTAATAAAAATGGAACCCCAATTGTGTAAGGCTTGAGTGGCTTTATCAATGGCGGCTGGGGTTAACTCACTTAAAAAAAGTGAAGGGGTATTGGGAATATCCAATGCACTAAACCACATTTTAGCGGTGACTTTATTGAAGCAATGTCGACTCGCCTCGGCATCACAGCCAAAATAAGGTAAGTGGATGAGATCCAGATAAGATTGTAAATCACCGGTTTCGCCAGGGTAGCCATGAATACAGGGGATCACATAATCAATGGGCCAGTTATCATTGTGCCCTTCTTGAAAGTGCAATTGTTTGTGATTGGTTATGTCACACATTTTTCCATCAAGTGTGCGATATTTTCCTTGTGCTAATAATTCAACTCGAATGACATTAAATTGAGGCAACTGAGCTAAGGTTTGCTGAAAAAAGTCAGCTGAAAGTAATGAGATAGCATGCTCATCGCCACCACCACCGCAAATCAGCAGTAGGTTGATCCGTTTCATAACAATTCCTCGTATCGCGTCGAGTAGGAAGAACCTTTATCCTTAAGTGAAAGGCCGTTACACCATAAAGTGTTTATGATGAGTGTTATTTTTCATCATGTTATCGCTAATAACGGCAGGATAAAGATTAAAATAAAGCGGCATTATACCCTCAAGCGACTTAATCCCCAACTTATTATACCCGTGATACCTCAAGATGCCTGTTTTCAGAGTGCGTAAAAGTGCCTAATTCAAGGCGTATTATTGCTGAAATGCTTATTGCCTTTTAAGATAATATAACGTAGAAATAGGTGCTTTCACACACTCCCAAAGGGCTGGTTTAAAAGCCTTTTATACTGTGTTATTAAACATCGGCTTAGAATGACTAGGCTCGTTGTTCAATGCCTTGTCTAAAAGGCTTTTAATTCCAGCTGAATCCTGCAGCTTGAGGTATCACGGGTATAGTTAACACTGTCATTGGGGCGATTGAGCCTTCCAAAGTCGAAAGGCTAACCCTGATGCCCTTTGAGTGGCTTTCAGGCAGGCCGTTTCAAAGACTTTCTCACTGCCTAAACACGTAAAGTGCGCTTTGGCGCGAGTGATCCCTGTATAAATGAGCTCCTTGGTTAATAATTGTTTTTGTGAGGGGCTGGGTGATACCGGTAACACCAAGGCGACTTGTTTAAATTCACTGCCTTGGCTTTTATGCACTGTCATGGCATAACAAGTATCATGTTGTGGTAAACGGGCGGGCAGTACACTGAGTAAGCTACCATCGGCTTGAATAAAGTGAGCCATGAGCTTATCGTTACGATCCTTATCGGGTAAAATTAAGCCTATATCGCCATTAAATAAGCCGAGATTATAATCGTTACTTTGAATGATAATGGGCCTTCCTGGATAAAACTCTTGCAAAGGTTGAATAAGTTTGGCTTGCCAAAGGGCTTGAGTCACACTTTGGTTGATGCCATCTACCCCATATTCGCCACTGCGCATGGCACACAAAATACGGTATTGATTAAAACATTGAATGATGGTTTCACAAGACTGCAGCTGATTGTGGACCATGGTTAAATAATGGCCGTAAGCACAGACGCTTTGCTCAAGTAAGGCGTTTAATCCAAAATTGCCTTTTGAATGCACTTGGTGCTCTAGCCAACACAGTTCTGGATAATCTTTTTGCCAAACCTGTTTAATTTTTTGTTTGTTGGCGTGATTGACCGCGTTGGCGAGTTGACCAATACCTGCATCGCCCTTAAAACGATGACTGTGCATTAACATGCATAAGCTATCACCAATGTGAGTGACTTGTGGCGGACTGTTTTTGTCTATAAAGGCGGTGAGATCCGTATTGCACAGTTGTGATAATCGCTGTGCATGAACAGGTGAGTATCGCATTTGCCATTGGTGGTGATTGCGTGCATTTGAGGTGGCTAAGCCAGCACAAATATCGGCGAGTACCGCACCGGCTTCGACGGAGGCCAGTTGATCTTGATCCCCCAATAAAATAAGCCGTGCATGCTGAGGAAGTGCATGCAAGAGTTTATACATCATAGGTAAATCAACCATTGAGGCTTCATCAACGATGAGGACATCGAGCCTTAATGGGTTGTTCTCATCAAATCTAAATTTATGTGAATTGGGAATAACCCCCAATAAACGATGCAGTGTGGCTGCTTCTTCTGGAATATGGCTCAATGCAATGAGATGACGCTCTGTGTGTGCTTTGTCTGTTGACCATTGAGCGATTTCATCGCTTAGGCGTAATTTTGAGGCTTTTATGGACTCACTGAGACGCGCCGCCGCTTTTCCTGTGGGCGCTACTAGCTTGATGCTTATGTTTTTCTGTGTACTTGAGTCCGCTTTTATTTGTTGTAAGCACAATAAAAATAATAACTTAGTGACAGTAGTGGTTTTGCCTGTTCCTGGCCCACCGGTGATAACAGCCAACGTTTTGGTTAATGCGGTGGCCGTGGCAATTTTTTGCCAATCAAACTTTTTCTCATTTGACGCTTGAGCGTGATAGTTGACTTCATCTTGTGATAGGGGAAATGCGGGATAGAGTAAATCCAATGTCCTTGCAATATGCTCATATTCATGGAGGCCGAGTGAGTGATTATTATCGCTGGCAAGTCGAGAGAGGGTATCACTGACTTGGGTTTCAAATTGATAATAACGCTGCAGATACAAATAGCCATTGTCTAAGATGAGTGGTGCAGTCAATAAGGTACTGGGTGCTACTGCATCTTTATGGTTTTGGCTGTTTGCTTGTGCTTGAGTCATGGTAATGGCAGAGAAACGAGATAAAGTCCCAATGACGTCTTCAAGTGAAGCGGTTATTTGGCACTGGCTGACTTTCTCTTGTAAAGGATTAGCAAAGGCGATTTGAGACAGCGGCAAGCAAGTATGTTGCTGAGATAAATGTCGGCTCAAGAGTGCACATATCAACACAAATAAAGGCGACGTCTCTTGGTGGATGTGACTTAGCTCTAATGCAAAATGCCTATCGAGTGGGGTTAAGCGGCCTTCTTCTTCCCATTTTTTTAATAGTTGGGGTAAAGGTTGATGAGTGGTGACACCGTCTTTTTCAATGATCATGTGTGGCGTTGGCTCATGTTGAGTAGTTGAAAGGCTGGTAAGCGTCATAGCAGTAACTCTTGTTGAACGGGAGTTGTTGGCTTGAGTAAAGCTTGGCTATCAAGGCCTTCAAACAGTTGATCCAGAGCCAAGATCAGTGCTTTAGGGGGCTTATCGTAAAAAACACCTGACAAAGGATGATCCTTTGACATGCCCCGTAAAAATAAATAATAACTGCCGCCCATGTGTTGGTCAAAATCATAATGGGCAAGACGCAATGTGAGATAACGGTGAAGGGCGAGGGTATAAATAATGTATTGGAGATCGTAGCGATGATCCTTAATGGCTTGAGCCATGGCGCCTTGATGGTACTGCTCAAACTGTTGCCCTAAATGATTAGACTTATAATCGGCGATAAAAAATTGCCCTTGGTACTCAAAGGTTAAATCAATAAAGCCTTTTAGCATGCCTTGAAGATCATCAAATTGTAATTGCGCACTATAACCGTATTCTGTTAGTAAGCTATTGAGTTTATGTGCATTAAGGGTGTTAATAGGAAGATAAAACTCCATTTCAACTAATTTAGCCGCGGGTGGCAAGTTTGATAATGATAAGTTTGTGTTCTGGGAGAGTGGCGCACTGAGTAAATCAAGGTACCAAGCATGGAGCATATCAAACCAGCTTTCATCGATACCATATTGACTCATGGCTTGGGGTAGATGCAAGGTCAGTTCTGTCTCTGCCTGAGTAAAGTCAATCAGCTCAAGCACTAAGTGCATAAAACTACCCGCATTTGCCCCTCGCTCAAAGGTAAATCGATTGACAAGACTGGCTTCTTCATCGTCGATAACCATGGCTGAAAAGCCTTCATCATCGGCGCCTGGCTGTACTTTCTCATGGCCAATATTCTTAACCAGTCCAGAATAACTGCCAACTCGCCATGGGGTCGATAATTGGCGAATGAGCGTTTTAGGAGACAATACAGTGTCTGTGTCGTTCTTGAGTGTTTGAAAAGGCGTGCAGGGTATAATTTCATCCATATCCTCAACACTTATCGCTTTACAGGCCAGTGTGTTAGCTGCAAATTGTAAATCAATATATTCACACTTTGCTTCTTTAATGCCCAGTAAGTAACCTATGGCTGTTTCATGGAGTTGGCTTTTAATGCCGTCTTTTTTAGTGAATTTGCTTTGGTTGGCAATGAATAAATAGCATCGATACACAGGGCGGGTTAATGCCACATACAGTAAGCGCAGATCTTCACTCAGCGTTTCTTGTTTATAGGCGTCAAAGCCTTCATCAGTTTGCAGTAAATCCCAAACCAATTGTCCCTCTTTATGGTAGAGCAAGGTGCTGGGTTTACGACTGGAACGTGGCAAGCTGACAAAAGGTAAAAAACACACTGGGTATTCGAGCCCTTTACTTTTGTGGATCGTGACAATTTGAACTAAGTTTTGTTCGCTTTCTAATCTAAGCTGGGCTTCTTCTGCTTGTGTATTATCGATTAAGGTTTGCTGATACCAATTAAGCAGGGCATTACACCCATCGAGTTCTGTTGATTTTTGCTGTAATAATTCGGCTAAATGCCTAAAATCGGTGAGCCGACGTTCGCCATTTTCGCTGCTCAGCAAGCGTTCGATCAGTTGGGTTTCTCTGGCTAAAAAGAGCAGTGCGGGCATGATCCCCCGCTGGCTCCATAATTGATGCAGTTGAAAAAACTGCTCTAATAAGACTTGCCTAACTTCTTCGTCAAGGTTAAAAGTGTGTATTTGTTCACAGCTGTAGCCCAATAACTGCGTGGCCATGGCGCTGCGTAGGGCTTGTTCGTTTTTAGGTAAGGCCATGGCTTGTAAAATAATGGCCATCTCTCGCCCTTCTAGGGTGTCATAAACACTGTCTCGGCTGAGAAAAACCGCGCCTATTTGGCGTTGTTCTAGTGCCTTTTTCATGACTGCAGCTTCATTTCTATCTCTTACGAGAATAGCAATATCTTTGGCGATTAAGGGGCGGTTTTCAATCAAACATTGATCCTGTTGAGCACCGCTTAGCAATCTGGCGATTTCTTCGGCGCTGGCTTGAGCAAGTTGTTCTCTGGCGGTGACTTTGTTTAAGCCTTTTTCAGGATCCTCACTGAGCAGTTGAATACGCAGCGCGCTATCATGTGATGCTTGTTGATGAAGTTCATCATTTGGTGCGCGCTTGTCTATTAATACCTTCTTGCCTTCACTATCGGCGGCATTGACGGCTTCAAAAGGAATGGACTGACTCATAAACGCATCATTTTGATGGCTAAAAAGGCGGTTAGTGGCATCCACCATTGCTTTACTGGAGCGGTAGTTAGTGTCTAGGAAGTAATGCTCACTGGTATGCTTTCTTGCATGAATATAAGTGTGGATATCGGCGCCGCGAAAAGCATAAATGGCTTGTTTTGGATCGCCGATCATCAATAAACCGATATGATTATTCGAGTGTGCCTTTTGATAAATTTGACTGAAAATTGTAAATTGCAGGGGATCCGTATCTTGGAATTCATCAATGAGGGCCACAGGAAAACGTTTGGCGATATGCTTGGCTAACAGGTGATGGGCCTGAGTGAGATCAGTGTCATTTTGTTCTGATTCGCCATGGTGATCAACGGTTGTGTCTTTGGCATTGTTTTCAGCATGCCGAGACATCTCAGGTTTTAGTGCATGGGCTAAGGTCAACAATAAGTCATCGGGCGTCATTAAATTGCGCTCGGTTTTTTGCAGTACAAATCGTTGTGAAATGCCTTGCCTTGCTTGATATAAAAAGGCGGGGACTAATTCATTGAAAAGCTGATAAAGCTGTTCAATATGTGCCAATAAGGGCGCTTCACTGGCTGTGGGAATGGGATGTTTCTTGGTGAGTTTTAATTCACTCAATGCCAGCTGAGATAAGACTTTTATCGGTGCCGGACGTTGAGGGGATACCACCCAATTATCCAGTTCATCTAACATTTTTGCCAGTTTTGGGTAATTATCTGCAGCTTTGCCAAAACGGGTGCCATTTAAAGGTAATGCATGGAGCATGGCTTCAAGGGCATCTCTTTCTTGTGGCCATTGCGAATAAAAGCGATTCAAGCTTTGAGTGAGGCGGTCAGATAATTTATCAAACGCCATAGGTTTTGGTGCAGCAACAGCAAGGCTCGCCCCTAATAATGCGCGTAATTGCTTACCTAAATTTTCAGGATCTTTGATGTTTTTTTGAATGATCCCCGCAATATTTTCGGGTAAGGCATAACATTGTTCACGCCAAAAATCCCGAACAGCATGATGCAAAAATTCGCTGTCATCTAAGGTAAACTCTGATTCAAACAAGAGGGAGGACTCAAAAGCGAGATCGGCTAAGATCCGCTGACAAAAACCGTGTATGGTAAAAATGGCGGCTTCATCGAGAGATTTTAAGGCTAAGTCCAAGCGTTTAAGGCACAGGGCGCGTTCATCAATGGGGGTCTGACTGTATAATTGCTGAATAAAATCATCTTCAACTTTTAGCCCCATAAAACACTTAAAGCAAGAGTGTACCCGCTTGCGGATCCTGTCTCGCAGTTCGGCTGTGGCGGCATTGGTGAAGGTCACCACTAAAATTTGCTCGCAACTGAGGGGAGTATCAACACCGACGCCTAAAAGAAGCCTTAAATAAAGGCCTGAAATGGTATACGTTTTACCTGTTCCCGCACTGGCTTCAATTAACCGACTGCCTTTAAAAGGTAAGGTAAGCGCATCAAGGCGTTGTGACAACATGGGTGCTGACAAAGTGGATTCTGAACTCATTGTGCTATCTCCATTAACCGACTGTCTTTGAGGGGTAAGGTAAGCGCATCAAGGCGTTGTGACAAAGTGGGTTCTGAACTCATTGTGTGCATTCTAATCGCTCCTTTCCTTTGCCGCCGAAGTGTCAGGATGAGTTAAGGGCGTCGATTCCACATGCGCACTGAGCTGCTTTAGTGGACCTGACTGATATAAACTCAGTAATGGTGATAGCAAAGTCTGGCTGATCTGACCAAAGGTGTTTTCTTGAAAGTCTTCAGGAAAGTGATATAACCTGTGAAAGTGGGGGTCTTTGGCATCGCCAAATTGCGTTTGCTCGTTGAGCCAAGCGGATGCGGCGGCGTCGAGTTTATTGGCATGTTCGCCATCGGCTTCCGCATAGGCAAAAGAAGTATTGGGAATAAAGGCTAAGGGGTGCTCTAAACCGGCGTAAAAGTGCGTTATCCAAGTGTGTAATTGCTGGTATGCTGCCGAACTTGTGAGACTGTCAAATACATGAAATTTACCCGCATCCAGTAAGTAACTGGGGCGGTTTATTCCCATGGCATTGAGGCATAAATGCCGTAAATAAACTCGAATAAGATCTTTGGCTTTGGCAGTGCCAGGGCGATAATTGACTAAGCCTTTAATGCTAATGTCATCGATTCGGCCTGTGAGCTGAATGTCAAAGGGGGCGTCAAAGTGTAATTGAATATCACAATGTTGAGTCTCTTCTTGGTGTTTGATTTCAATCTGTTGTGCTTCGTTAGTCGATATTTCAGTCTTGTTTACCGCTTTATCTTCTGCTGTTTTACCTTGTAAGAAATAAATTCTATCGATGAGGGGCAACAAGTCTTTTTGGTACTCATTCAATAATAAGGTATCAAAGGGAGATAAAGGTAAATCGCCACTGGCTTGTAGCTTTTGGTAAAACTGTGGATCAGGTTGGCTGAGGTTTTTGTCGAGCGTATCGTCAAGAATCGTCGTTTGTAATTTATGCCGCTCAAGGTTATTTAAAGAAAAAGGCTCATCGTTATGATCAATTTGGATGTCGAGGTTTAAATCAACTTTTAAGCGACGTTTAAAGAAATATTGCGCCGGATTGCGATAAAACCGAATGAAAGCCGATAAATCTAAGGTGTGATTTTCGCTTTCTATCCCATTAATATTGGTCTGGCTTTGCTTTAATAAAGAGTCAGATAAAGCGGCAGATAACATCTCGGTCGAATCTTGATTAGCGGGTGTGTTTTTACCGATAAAAGACTGGTATTGAGAAGAGTGTTGTTCAGTGAACTTTGCGCTGTGGGTTAAGCTGTGTTTATCTTCATCATTGTCATTAGGTTGCTGGGCTTGCACTGGGCACCATTGAGCGGCATAACTTTGCTGAATATTTTGCTCACTGTCACTTGATTGGTCTTGGTACAGCTTATTGTCAAAAGGCTGCAGTGGCATTTTTTGCAATAACTGTTGTGCAATCGCCTGTTCAATCAATTGAATATCTGTTGGTGAGACGCAGTTGGCCTCTTGATGTTGAAACCTATCAGGCAGATAACAAAGCTGGCAGTATTCCACGAGTTCAGTGATTAACATCGAGGGAATGCGCTCAGAGTTATCGCGTTCACTGTGACCGATATAGCTGATGTATAATTGCTCTCTGGCAGATAATAAGGCTTCTAAAAATAAATATCTGTCATCCAGTCTTCGAGAGCGATCGCCTTTTCGAGGGCCAAAATGTGCCACCAGATCAAACCCCACAGGATACTGAACTCTTGGATAAATGCCGTCGTTCATCCCCAATAGACAAACCAGTTTAAACGGGATCGATCGCATGGGCATTAAGGTGCAAAAATTCACACTGCCTGCTAAGTAACGCTGGCCGACACGGGATTCAGATAAGGTTTGTTTAAACCAAGTATGTAAGACTTCAATCGCAATCGCTTGTTGGTGCTTCGCCTCATTGAGCTCTGTGGAGAGTTTACATAAGGCATCGCGTACGGTTTGCAGTTGCTCTCTTTCATCGTCATCAACATCATAAAAATCAGTTAACATTTCATCCAGTTGGGCTTGCCTTTGTGTGATGGGCAAAGGGGTGGCGAGTAACACTTGGTGATTGTCGATGGTTTCAATGAAATTCAGTAATTGACCTAAAGCCTGAGCAGACTGACCTTCGATGCCTTCTACTGCAAGGGTGTCATGGTATAAAGGCGAGGCGTCACTAAAGGCGTAGCCCAATAGCAAACGTTTAATACCAAATGCCCAGGAATTTTGATTAAAAGGCGGAAGGTCTTGCTTCATGCGGCTTTTTTCGTCTCGGCCCCAGCGAATGTTTGCTTGCTCTAACCATTGGCGGATCAGGCTTAAGTCATCATTATCGAGTCCAAAACGCCTTAATACGGCGGGGACTTCTAAAATGCCTAATATGTCGGTTAATGCGAAACGGCTTTGGTTGATATTGAGTAAGTGCAAGAAACTGTTGATGAGAGGTGATTCTTGAGCCGCACCTCTATCTGCAATGGCGTAAGGGAGGTAATGGGTACCTTGTTTAGCGGCAAAAACTGCATCGATATAAGGGGCGTATGCAGCCACATCGGGCATCATGATCACGATATCTTTCGGTGACAACGCAGGGTTGTTACTCAGCATTTCCAGTAAATGATCGTGTAAGGTTTCGATTTCTCTTAACGGGCTGTGACAACTTCTAAGCGTAATAGACGTATCGTTTTGATCTAATGGCCGTCGACCCTCAAGGCTCAAATATAAACTGGCGTCGGGGCCGAGACTCTGGCCGCGGGTTTCAAGGTTTAAAATATCGGATTGTACGCCTGCAAGCAAAGACTGTGGATTATTCCCTGAATTTGATGTGTTTAAAGTGAGAGGATCGATAAAGCAGTCAAAATTAAATTGAGTATGACTCTCGGGCAGAGAGAGAATAAGATCCAGCAATTCACGGCCCATTTTCCCGTTATTGGCCAAGATGGGATTACCGACTTCGAGTTTATCTTCCCACAAGGCATCAAGCTGCTTTTTACCCGCATATTCTAGCGCCATTCGTGCGCGCAATTTTGGATCGATAATATCTCCCCAGTAATGCTGACAGGGACTGAGACTTAACATAACGACATCAATGCGCTTGGCTAAATAATAAATCACCTCTAAGGTTTGCGGCGCCATGGATGAAATACCGAAGACAAATAATCGCTGCGGTAAGCCGGATAAATCGGTATTGGGATCATCAAGCGCGGTAAATAACGCATGATGCAAGTTGGCCCTGTGGTATTGGCTTTGTTGTAATTCATTGGCATTAAAATCAATGAGGGCCCGCCACAATTCCGGCTGCCATGCTTGTTCTTCACTGAGTGAGAGTGGGGCTTCGTTGTTTTCCCAAGCCGCTATCCAGTCGGGGCGGTAAACTAAATATTGATCGAAAATATCGGCAATACGGCTACACAGTTGATAGAGCTTCAGCGGGTTTTGAGAGAGCTTCAGCGGATTTTGAGCATCGGTAAACCCCTCTTGAGAATGCTCATGTAAAGAGTGCTCATGTAAACTGTGTTTAGTCGATGACGTTTGTGCGCCTAGCAAATAATCCTTAAGCGGCTTAAAGGTTTCTCGTTCTAATAAGCGAGGCAGAAGATCCATGAGTTTCCATGTCATGGCGGCTTTTGTAAACGCATTTTCTTTAGGCACATCCTTAAGCAAAGTGTGGCATAACTGCCAGATGAAGCTAGAAGGGAGGGGGAACTCCAATACCGCAGCAATATTATTATGTTTAGCAATTTCTAATCTCAACCATGTCGACATACCAGGACTTTGCACTAATATGTGCTCAGGTTGTAAACAGGATAGACTCGGCAGAGGGCTGGCAAGTTCATTGGCTAATTGTTTAGAGAGGGCTTCCATCATGTTAGATTGGATCAAATAGAGCATGGGGGAGTTAAGCCTCGATATGCGATATGAACAATGCCTCTATTCTATACTGAAATGCGCGAAAATTATTGCGACTTTTATTCAATGTGGAATGACTGACTCATTGATTGATGATTTATACACCTTTGAAGGAGAAATAAAGTCTAACTCAGGGCCTGTTGATTGTTTTAAGTCATCAATATGGAAATGTTTTCGGTGAATAAAGTTGTGGCTTTTATGGTCAATACAACAAAAACGTATTTGTTTTTGTTGTATGGCAATTGATCATTTTAAAAGCGATATCTGATTACAGTATTTCGACTCGACTGAGGGTTTCTACGCCAGTATAGAGGAGACAATTATTGGTTCCTTTCAGGTTTACGGTTTTGCCTGCAGCGAAACTGGCTAACAAACTGGAATAAATTGTTTTTCCCAAATTATCACTGATATCAAGAACATATTCCCATCTAGTATTGTCGTGGCAAGTGTCGCCTGCAGTGTTTTTCTTATCTAATTGAATAAATACTTTGTCAGTGTAGTTTCTATCCAACATTAATTGAGTGATTTTAGCTGAAGTAATTTCGGTTGCATAAAGTGGTGAAGAAAAGAGGCTTAATAGCGCAATGCCGATTAACTTATTCATGGATTTCCTTGAGGTTAATAAGATTGATGCAATGTAAGCAATGGTAACATTATGACTTTAATGAGTAAATTTTTGGTTGTTAGTATTTAAAGTATTAGTTTAGGTTAGCGCTAGGATTGGCTGAGTGTTGGACATGCATTATTGTTGCGCGTAAACAGAAGAATATGGCTTTAGATTTGTATAATTAAACTCAAGATTCATCATAAGTCTTTCATTAGTTTCTATATGAGCGGTTTTGACAAATTGACAAGCAGAATAAGTCGCCAATGCCGTTTCTTCGAAATAACCTTGTGGATTGGAGTCGATGACTTCCATGTCCACAGGAAAACCATTTTTATCCAGAGAATAAGCGAGTAGAACCCAGCCTTTAACCTGTTCTTTTATGGCCATTTCGGGTATTGATTGACTATGATCGCAATCGATTGGAGAGGCTTTTGCAATGATCTCTGGTGCGTCTCTTGAGTCAGTACAAACACAAGCTGATAAGCCTAGTACGCCAACTAATAAAATGAAGTACTTCATAAATCCTCCCCCCTTAACCATTGGCATTGACTATTAAAATTCACATTGAATTAACTTTAGTCGTATCGCTTTTAGGCTGTCCAACAGTTAATAAATAAGATCAGTTTAGGTATTAAATGTTACTTTTAGGTAAAATACAAGTTGTTTGTTGTCGTTGGTATTGATTGCGTAGAGAAGAAAAAAGGTTTACTTCTGTATGAATAATGGCTTTGTAATGTTTTGTATAGGATTCTCTGTTCTTTATTTTGATCTTTTTAACTTTCAATTCACATGTCAGTATGCTTTTTCGATGTTCATTAAAAATAGTTAATAAAGTGTTTTAAACCACTTCAGTAATATTTTTGGATCATGTCCATCATTTGAACACTCACTCCTATCGTAATACTTAAGGATAAAACTAATGAAAAAGTATTTTGTTATCGCTATTCTTTCCATGTTGAGTCACAGTACATTTGCATTGTGTTGGGATTATAAATTTACCCCTACGGGGACGAAAAGTACGCATGGCTATGATTACCAAGAGGCTGGTGCGCCTACTTATAATGATGCCCAGACAGGGCAGTTTAATATGGTGACATATAATGTAGATGGTTTTCCAAATTGTATTGGTGGTAATACAAAAAGTGATTTTAAGGCCTTATTATCAAAATTGAATACGGCAAGCTTCGATATTGTCTTATTACAAGAAGTGTTTAGCCCAGATAAGCATGACTTTCTTAAAGATGAAGACCGTATCGAAGTGACTAACTACCCCTACCGCTCGAAGCATTGGCGAGGTGGGGTGATCTCTTATGGTGATGGACTCATTCGTCTGTCTAAATATCCCTTTGACATGGATCAACGTGATGATGATGATTATTCTCTGGCAAGCTTTGAGTCAGAAGAGTTTTCTTCATGTCACGGTGATTTAACGGATGGTAATCCTGATTGTTTAACAGAAAAAGGCTTTACTGTGGCCAAAATGGAGATAAACGAAGGTTTTGAGGTCCATGTTTATAATACCCATATGGATGCGGGTCGCAGTGATGATGATATGGAAGCCCGTCGTGGGCAAATGCAGCAATTGGCCGACTTTATCAGTGCATACTCCAGTGATGCGAATATTGTGTTGGCGGGGGATTTTAATTTGAAATGGGCTGATCATTCTCAAGCGAGTGCACATCAAGAGATTTGGGAAGATTTTTTATCACAAACGGGTATCAGGTTGGCCTGCCAAGATTTGATTGAGGGAGACGATGACAGCATTGCATATTGCAGTGAGGATGAACGGGGAAATACTGATCAAATTGGTTATGCTAATCGCAGTGACACTCATACACTAACCTTAAGTGATTATCATGAACTGACTCAGTTTATCGAGCTTAGCGATCATGAGCCTATGTATGCGTCTTTTACTTGGGTAAAAAATATGGATTAATTGTCGGTAAAGCAAGATGCCTGAGGTGCAATAGCTAATCGTGTTTTAGGCATTTTATTAATGAGAACTGACAGGTATAAAGAACACAGGGGTAAAATTATTTTATTGTGATACAATTTTGCTACTCTTGAGTTATTGCTAAGTCACCAAAGATGCTGAACATTCCAATGCATAATATGTTAGCGCAAAAAAATGTAGCGCAGAAAATCATCATTAAGTTACCGCTTTTATTGTTAAGTACTCTCGTTATTTTTTCTTCTAGTCTATTGGCTGCTGAAGTCACTCAATTGGATGAGAGCCTTGTTAGCGTAGATAATCGTACTACTGCACAGCGAAATATCGGTATTAAAAAAGCCTTTGATAATGTTGTGCTTAAAAATTCAGGTTTGCAAAGTGCGCTTAAAAACCCACTTGTTGCAGCGAAACATAATAATCCTAATGCTTTGATGACGCAGTATGGTTATCAGGAAAAAGAGGGGCAATTATACCTTAAAGTGAATTTTGATAATCGTCGTATTGTTGATTTGCTTAGGCAAGCGAATTTACCTGTGTGGGGAAAACAGCGTCCATTGACATTAGTTTGGCTTGTCAGTGATGACGAAAGTGGCCAACGCCAAATTATCAGCGATGAATCTAGCAGTCAGATCAAAAAAGACTTCTTTCGTCAGGCGAATAACCGAGGAATGCCATTTATTTTCCCTTTGATGGATCTAGATGACTCAATGCGTATTAGTGTCAGTGATGTCAGAGGCATGTTTGTTGATACGGTGGCGGGGGCTTCACGTCGTTATCAAGCTGACTTCTTTATTATGGCGTCGATAGCGAATAGTCGTCGTGGTGTAGACTATACACTTAGCCTTTATCCAAAAACCCGCAATGCGTCGTCAAGTGCGCCATTGGTGTCGATGAACAGTGATGCTCAGAATGTGGATCTGGCGATCAGTGCCATGATGGCTAAAATCAGTGAATATTATGTGGATCAATATGCGACAGTGGATTCTGGTTCACAACTCACTACTAAAGTGACGTTTTCTGGGGTGAATACGATTAAACAGATGGTGGAGCTTGAACATTATATTGGGCAATTACGTGCGATAAAATCATCGCAACTAGTGCAAATCAAAGGTGACACTGTCACTTATGATTTTTCGCTTTTTAGTACCCAAGCTGATTTATTTCGTGTGATGGATTTAGAGCCGAGATTAACGCCGCTTTCTAAAGCGGCTGAGCCTAAAATGACCACAATGAACAATGGAAGTTCAGAACAGAATACGGCTTATTCTGATAATGTGAGTGGCTATGCTTCTTCAAATAGGGGGATTGATAATTCCTTGTCAATGGGCAAAACAATGGAGAGTCAGAATGTGACTTCAGCGCCTGTTGTCGCCACGATTTATCAATGGAAAGGACATTAGTGGCTGTGCATGTTAACATAGGGTCAGTAAACAATAACGTATTGAGACTTATCTGAGTGAAGTCAAGTTCACCTTTACAATTATCATTGCCTGTATCGCTGCCAGATGATGAAACTTTTCACAGTTACTATCCGGCAGCAGGTAATGATGAACTTATTCAAAGCTTGCAAGATTGTGCACAAGGAAAAGCCAAACAAGCCGTTTTTGTTTGGGGGCCAGAAAAATCAGGCCGTACCCATTTAATGCATGCAGCTTGTGCTCAGGCAAATGATTTAGGTCGCAGCAGTTTTTATATTCCCTTAGGGATCCATGCCAGCATATCGACAGCATTGTTAGAAGGGCTAGAGAATATCGACTTGGTGTGTATCGATGATGTGGATGCCATCGCGGGTCATCCGCTGTGGGAAGAAGCGATTTTTGATCTGTATAATCGGCTCATCGAGCAAGATCACAGTGCTTTGATTGTCAGTGCAAAAGTCTCGGCTACCGATTCGGGATTTGTGTTACCTGATTTAGTCTCACGTATGCAGTGGGGACTCAATTATCAGTTACAGCCCATGGCCGATGATGAGAAACTTGCGGCGCTGCAAAGGCGCTCTGCCATGCGAGGCTTACAATTGCCCGATGATGTGGGACGGTTTTTACTCAACCGTCTCGCGCGTGATCTCAGAACCTTATTTGATGTACTTGATAGACTGGATAAAGCATCACTCATCCACCAAAGAAAATTGACCATTCCTTTCGTTAAAGAAATGCTGCGATTATAGTAGGTTGCGGTTATAGCATTTTATGAATATGTACTCTTCGGCCATATGGTTTACTCGCTTAGAGCTGGAATTTTCAAGCCGTTTGGATAGATAAGGCCATTGTTCATTTATTTGGACAATGGCCTTTTTAATGTTGAAACTTAACGTTTACCACTGAGTTTCAATGGTGGATGGGGGCGATGCTGGCCGCTATTGATTAAGCGCTCTTGATTGGTTATAGACAGCTCCTTTTGCGCTAGTGTATTGCTTTGACTACTTACACTTTGCTTCACCGAATTATTGATTGTTTGCGTTAAGCTTTGTGCCCAAGTGGAACCTGACGGTAACTGAGTGGGCGCGGGCAGGGCATTACGGATCACCTGCGCATTGATAGTAGGTAAAATGGATGTGCCAATCAGTGCAAAGCGCTCGAACACTTTGTCTTCACCAATGCGGCCACGTTGTCCCCAACTGAGAGTGATATTATTGGCTGTTGCATTAGCGGGTTTATCGGTGACGGCAATATCTCGTTGAATGCCAAAACGATAGCTCATCATGGCCTCTTCAAATAACATGGCCATGTCTTCTTGTTGGCTACTATAAGCATAGTAAGCATTGGCATGATCTTGACTAAAAAATCCACTGACATCGTCAGGTGTGTAGGCTTGTTGTGTGCTTGTTGCATCTTCACCTCTAAAACTGACGTTAGCCAAATTAAGCAGAGGTTCACTGGTGAGTGGATTTTGTTGATTCAGTTTCGTTGAAATCAGTAAGTCTGTATTGCTTATCCATTCAAAGTCATCGATGAGTCTAGGACCTTGTAATTGGCTATGCAGTTCGACAGGGAAATAATCATTAGCGTGGGCTAACTCATGATATAGCAAAGAGGCTAACTCGGGAGTGAGAGAGTCAAGGGAGCGTGCACCTCTATTGGCGATAGAGAAATATTCAGAGGCATAATTATTATCTTTGATGTATCGCCAAGGGATCAGGAAGTTAAGCGATTCACCAAATTGGCTGCGATAATCGGGTTCTTCACTTATGGTATCGCGTTCACTGGCTGTGAGCCATAAATTATCAGGATCTAAGTAAATGGCGCCTGTTAACGCCCAATAAAAAGAGGGGCGAATATCGCTGCTGATCACAATGGCGGTCACAGATTGTAATAAGGTTAAAAAATCTCCTTGGGGATCCATCTGCTCAAGAAATTGCATAAAGTTATCTCCCATCCATTGATGGGAAACCACTAAACGATCGCGAATGGCCGCTTTCATGGCATTATGACTGCTTTGCTGACTAATTAACGGTAGGTTTGATAATAAACAAGGCTCGGTTAGTGTGTTGCTATAAACACATTGCTCAAGTGCAGTAGCGAAGGGAGAGCTGGCCTCATAAGCAAAAGTGCGTGTCAAAGGATCGGGAAAATAATTGGAGGTGATGGCCTCTTCTTTGGTGATCAGCACATGGACGTCATCGATAACTGTTTCACCATTAATAGTGGCAATGGCGCGCAGCGAGCTTAAGGTGTCATTTGTGACGCTGGGGGCAGCAAAAAGAGGGCGGTCGATTTGCGTAAAATCCACTAAGAGATCCGGGCCCGCTGCAAGACACCAAGTTAACGCTGTCATGGAGGCAGTTGAACTCATTAAATGATGGCGAAGACTCACCAAACTGCCCTGAGTGGCTTGATGGCTGACTCTGACTTGAGCGTTATGAGATTTGAGCCCGCTGATATTAATATCCAGCGTTTCTTGCCAAGTTTGAGGAGTTGAACCTTGATCAGGATGCTTTTCGAGCACATTCACTTGAAGTGTATAAGCCCCTTCGCTTGAGGCCTCAAATGCTAATAGGGCACTATGGGGGGAGATTAAGGTGAGTGGTTCGCCGCTTAATTGTTGCCAGTGATATTGGTAGTTGGCACTGTTGCTTGTCATTTTCGCTAAAATGGCACCGGATTGCTCAGCATAATAATCAGGTTCAACTTGAAATTGCAGTGCAGAGTCGGTGCTGATTAAGGTCCACTGAGTATTATTGGCCGCTTGTCCACTTAAGGTGTCACATCGCGCAATGCTGGCGCCAACATTGGTACTGGGCGTGCCATTATCGAGGTTATTACTGCTGTCATTATTGGCGTTGGTATCATCGCCTCCACCGCCGCAGGCTGTGATAGCGACAGTGAGGGCTAAACCCATCAATAGGCGGGAAAAAGAGATCAGTTCCATTTGAGATTTGTCCTTATTGTAAGCGGAAATAGTCGGGTTAATCGGGTTAAAAAGTCGATGTAAATTGTAGGATTGAATAATTTATTTTATCTGTAATTACAGCAATGTAACATAAGTGATGTGACTTGGGTATGATGGGGATACAATTGTGATTGGGCACTCACATTTGGGGAATAATGAGCTAACTTTTGGCTTTATCGGTATTGAAAAGTGTTGTTTGAATTGGTCATGTTATTGACATCAATTAGCTTGCCGCAGGCTGAGATCGTGGATTCCAATCCACACATTGGAACCTTGGATAGCGTCTAGCTATATTTGTATTTGATGATGTATTTAATATCATAGCCTTATTGGATTGAATTGCTGCCGCAGATTGATGTGCGAATATTAAAATAACTCGCCGTAAATATCTCCTTATAGGCTCAGACGGAAACATCCGTGTTTCCGATGGTTATTTTTATATTCACACTGGCTTTAAAAGCAAAAAGCAAAAAGCAAAAAGCAAAAAGCAAAAAGCAAAGAGTATGAAAGCAGGGTGTTTCTTCAAGTTGGGTTTATGATATTAAGCTTCGCTTAATCGAAGGTCGTGAATTCCCATTCACACTGGGCCAAAAGGGGAACCACAGCAACCCCCCTCTTGTTACAAAGGGAGTCTTGTTACTTAGAGAGGGCTTTTTACTTAGGGAGGAACCAATGAAACTTGTGAGCGAGATCAATGGTTTTTACTTTTCTCTTTATTTGTTTTAAACATTTTATTTACAAAGGTGTCTTTTGGGTGGTAGTTTGCTGGCTGAGGGAGTGCGGAATAAAAAGTGCATGCTGGCTAATAAGTTCTACTTCAATAAATACCATAAAATACAGACTATTAATGATGCGTTTTTGACTAATTGAGAGTGAGAATAAGTACTGGTTACTTGTTATGTTGCGGGCCTGATGTTTGAGCATGCGCATTATGGATTAGCTGTATACTCTAGCTTAATGATTTTTTAAAAAAAAGAGTAAGCAGTTTGGAAGACTATCCTGCTGCTGTTGAATAAGTTGTTAATGCATAATTATGTCAGATTGGATTGAAATTATATTAAATAAAGAGGCCTCTTCCTCTTTCGAGGTTGAAGAGGTTTTCTGTCACTTGGGCGATGAGAGTTTTAAGCTAGAATTAATAGTTAAGATTTCTGGAGAAGTTATCGGAAAAATTATTACTCCAGATTCTGAACCGGAGTTTTACTTGTTGAATCCCGCCACAAACAACTATTGGGGATGAAGCATTTCACTTGATGGATTAGCCTTAGAAAATGAAAAGTTTTAGTAAATAAAATCACTATCTTAGTATCAAAAGTTAGCAAATGGCAGGTAGCATTTGAAAGTGCTTCAGGTACTGCTTTTCAGCGTCCTTGCTGGCAGGCGTTAGTTGATAGGGAGAGTTCTTTATGCAGTTACAGTACTAATTTTGGTATTGTTATTACTCCCTGTAGCGGCATATGTACTTGAAATTTTGGTATAAGGACATTACGTACATATAGTTTCTTCGAAAGCTTGGGAGAGTTTTTCTGTTTACTTTACCAACATCTCAGGGCCATTTTTGGCGATAATAGCTGTAATTGTTGCCTATGTATCATTGCAGTTTCAGATAAGTGAATCTAGATAATCACAAAGTATTAATCAGGAAGTAGTGAATGATTTAAAATACATCATCTTGCTATGTTCTCATAGCTGGTTTTGATTTCTGTTTTCATCTAATTAAGATCACGATAAGCGTTCAGAAATAAGCCTTAGTTTCAGATAATCAGTGCAATTTTTGTTGGCTTCCTACCGTGATTAACCACCGGTAAGTGAATTTAAACATAGGGTGAAATGTGATGATTGACATTATTGTCATAGTAAGCAGACAAGTCACTTTTATAAAAACACCCTCATAATGTATTAATGACACGGAAAATTTCTATTTTTGAACTATAAATAAAGAGAGGCGGCTAAGGGCCTTGTTTTGGTATTTTTTTATTGGGTTGTTATTTTTATAACTTAAATTCTGGCCTGTCGTATTGGGGAATACAATGAAATCAAGCAGACATGATTTCTTGCAGCATATGCTTTCAACAATGGGGTCATCAAATGATCTATTGTATTTAGTGGGTAGTGATGGATCAGATTCTGCTAGGTTAAGCAGGGAAGAGCTTAATCAATATGCTATGACTATTGCCTATGAGCTAACCTGTCAATGTCATCTTAAAGCTGGCGATCGTGTTTTACTGATCTATCCTCCTTCTTTAGATTTCGTCGAGGCATTGCTCGGTTGTTTATATGCAGGCATTATTCCTGTGCCAGTTATTCCACCCGATCCTATGCACATAGAGATGGAATATCTTAATAAAATTATTGCCGATTGTTCTCCTAAGTTGTTGCTAACAAGTAACAGTTATAATCTAGCTCGTAAAGTGGGTAATGTAAAAGCCATTTTTCAACCAGGAAAATTGAACAATGCTATCGTTCCTTGGTTAGTGCCGAGTCGACATATTAAAAGGAGCTTTGACCCTTTTAATGTTGAATGTGGGGAAATAGCACTATTGCAATATACCTCGGGCTCTACTTCTGATCCTAAAGGGGTTTGTATCACTTGGGGAAATTTAAATCATCAGATGTATATTAATCGGCAAGCTTTGGGGTTTAATGGTCAGTCTAGAATAGTTTCTTGGGTACCACATTTTCATGATTTTGGTTTGATTAGCGGTATTTTGAATTGTATTTATGGCAATGGTTGTTTATGGATAATATCTCCATTGGATTTTATTAAGCGGCCTGCTTTATGGATGGATGTCATGGATCGAGTTCGGGCAACCCATACTGCTGCACCAGACTTTGCTTATAAGTTAGTGGCTAGGAAGACACTTCCTGTACAGCGTGAACAATGGAATTTGTCATACTTACAAATATTTATGAGTGCAGCAGAGCCGATCAGGGATGAGACGATACGGTACTTTATAGAATGTTTCTCGGTTTCAGGTGTTCGGCCTGAGGCTTTTTGTCCCGCTTATGGGCTTGCTGAGCATACCGTGGCTGTCAGTATTGGAGGGACGTTAAGGATTCATCTTGATAAACGGTCTTTATTAAAAGGCTTGGTGAAGACGGTTACTGATAAAAGCACTCATACTCAAACCTTGGTGGGTTGTGGTCAAGTACCTGATAGCGTACATCTTGCTATTGTCAATGCTGATAGTGGTGAACGTTGTCATTCGAAAATGGTTGGTGAAATATGGGTTGATTCAGCGAGTAAAGCCAAGGGGTATTGGGGAATGCTTGAAGGATCAGAGCAGGTATTTAATGCAAGTATTAAAAATGAAGTAACGGATCATCAATATTTAAGAACGGGTGATTTGGGTTTTATGTATAAGGGTGAGTTATTTATTACCGGTCGGCTTAAAGATACCATGATTATTAATGGAGAAAATATTTATCCGCAGGATATTGAGCTTGCTGTTGAGAAAAGCCATAGTCTGATCAGACCTGGCTGTGTTATTGCTTTTTCAATTATTTCAGCGAAAGCTAATGAGGCTGTTGTTATTGCTTTGGAAGTTAATAATGCGAAAGAGATAAAAAATTGTCAAACTGAAGTTATTAAAGCGATAGAACATTCAATTTATGCAGAGCATCCGATGCCGATATTATCTATCTGTATCTTAAATAAAAAACAATTACCAAAAACAACAAGTGGAAAGGTGCAGAGGCAGCGATGTAAACAAAGTTACGAAAATGGTGATTTAATCAAAGAGAGTTTATATGTATGGAATAATCCACGTTTATCCGATAGAAAGCCTTCTTCTTTTGGTGTTGCTTGCAGAGTAGGAGAAAATATTGAAGATGGACATATTCGTCGACGTCAACTTGAATCATCTGAAAATAGGACGTCTACTCTGTTGTTTCCTACAGCGATAGAGATCAGTATATGGTTACAGTTTACACTAAGGGACATGCTATCGTGTAGAGTGGCGGATATTGATGTCGATGCTCATTTTTCTTGCTATAGTTTAAGCTCTGTTTTGCGTATACAGTTATTCAAGAAACTTGAAAACTGGCTTAATTGTGATATCTCTCCTGTATTAATGAATGAATATCCTAGTGTCTCAAAGTTAGCTCGCTATTTAGCAAAAGGCTTAATGGTTGAGCAGTCTAAGTTAAATCAATTATCGAATGCTTCTCTAAATCAGAACAACGTACCTGTTCAAGAAGAGACTAATAAGCAGGTTTCAGACTTAGTTGTTTCATCAACTACAAATCTAACAGAACAAGATCCTTTGCTGGATATTATGGTCACTAAAACTGACATACCTCAAGAAAAAGGGGTCAATAGTATGGTGACGGTTCCGCATCAGGGAGGTTTTTTTACTCAACAGCCTAGTTCATTAGTGGTTATTCGTGATGAAATTGCCTTGTGGGTAACCGATGCTTGTGAAGCAGAGGTTGATAATATTAATTATAGTGATGATTTTTTCAGTTATGGATTTGACTCTATTCAAATTATTGAGCTGTCTGAAAGCTTGAGTCGATGGGCTGATGTTGAGATTAATTTAGAGGTATTGCGTGAACACAGTAATATAAACGAAATAGCTAAATATATTTATCACAATAAAAATCAAATACAATGTGGGGCGAAAGGTATTGTTCGGTGCGCGAGTGAAGAGAGTAAGTTAGTGTCACATCAACAGGATTTTTGGCTGCTTCTGATAGAAGAAGATAAGATAGACGATGAGCATTTACGTTTTGCCGTGAAGTTTTCTGAAAATATAGATTTGGGATTGTTAAAAGGTGCAGTAAAGCATGTGATCCAGCAGAATCTTATTTTAAGAACGTGTTTTCAAAAAATAGCAGGTAAATACTACCAAGTTGTATTAGAGAATATGCATGTTTCAGTGGATGAAGTTCATATGTTTGTTGAAATTAATTATTTAGAGACAATGGAATACTTAAGCGATTTAGCCATAGATATGCAATTGAATATCTCTAATCCTTATACTGGTCCTTTACTTTCACTAAAGCTGATTAAAACGACGAACAAACACAGTATCATACTCTTGGTGATGCACCATTTAATTTCGGATGGGACATCAATGTATATTACTATGCGGGATATTAAATCAGCATATTCTATATTACAGAATCAAGCTAAGTTGATTGTTGAAAGGGGGAAATTACAGTATGTCGATTACGCTGAATGGTCTAAAAAAACTCATAAAGAAATAAACATGAGAGAGTATAGAGAATTTTGGATAGACTTTTTACAAGGTTCTAGTGAATTAGAACTTCCTTATCAAGAGCAAAGTCAATTAGATCATAAGGCAATAAATACGGATAAAATATCCATTAATGCACGTTTATATCATGCTTTGCAATCGTGTGTGGAAGTTAATAATTGCACATTATTTCATTTGTTTCTTCTTGGTTTTTATAAATTTTCTGTAAGACAAACTGGAACAAATGATCTTTGTATACCTATTGGTAATGCCAATCGTATTGGTGGTGCTATACGTGATACGATAGGTTTTTTTGCTAGGAGAGTCATCATAAGGCTATGCTTGAATAATAAAGTGAGTTTGTTCGAACAGTTACAATCAGTAAAAAGCATCGTTCATGATGCCAACAAATACAGTATGTCTTATGATTTTATTCATGAATTTCTTAAGGAAGTATCGCATTGTGGAAAAGGAAGTATGATCTTTAATTTTATGGTTAATCAACACCAGAATCATTATTTTGATGTCATGGGGGCTGATATGAAAGATGTATTTGTTCTACCCAATACAAGTGACTTTAAGATAATGTGGTTTATTTCTTTAAATAATGAGAAGGGAATTGATATTATTTGCAATTATAAAGTTCGTTATTATTCTTCTAAAATAATAAAGCAATATTTGAATGAGTATGTCGATGCATTATCTGATCTTTTTACCAAAAATGATAATTTGTAAATGGCATGAAATAATTATAGTCTCATGAAAAAGGGGCCATTTTTTTTCTCACATAATCTTTCGTTTTTCATTATTCGATTTCTATGGGTGGGATCAACAAGCATTATTCCGCAAGCATTTTTGATTTATAATAATCCTGAGTATAAAGAGGTGTTGTTACCTTTAATACTGATTACAGGTGCTGTAATGGAAGTGCTAGGTGTTTTATCAATTAATTTCATTAGAAATAAAAACATAAAACTATTAACAGTGTCTCTCAGTGTGATAAGTATATTATCCTTGTGTGTAATAATTTATACAAAATCATTTTATATTTTTTTAATCGCAAATATTATTTTTAGATACATTTCTTCAGTATTTTATAGTATACTAGATCTGTATTGTACATCTTCTATTAAAAATAATAGTTCTGATAATTATTGTAATCTTCATATAGCAATGCAAATGTTAGCAATTGTATTATCACCGCTATTATTTTCTGAGTTTCTGACTTATGATAGCTTTATTTTATCTCTTTTATTGAGTGTCAGTTTAGTGTTTTTATGGAGTTGTTTTAATATAAAGGAATTTAATTTTTCATTAGAGAAGAGTAAACCATCATTATTACAAAAACTCAGTAAGTCTGAGGCCGTTTTTTTTATATTTTCAATTTGTAATTATATGGTCATGACTTTATATGCTGGAATGGTTATTTTTGTAGCGAAAGATTACTATGCAGTATCTAACGCTGTAAAAATAGGGGGATTGGCTTTTTTTAGTTTCAGCTTATCCTCACTATCATGTATGCTTTTAATACAGTTTGCGTTGAAAATGAGTAACAACATTAGGTCTATTTCAATTTTAAAGTCATGTTTTTTCGTTCTTGGTTTGACTTTTTTGGGCATTTCTGTTTTGTCTTTTGGTAAAGAGCTGGTTAACCTTTATATTGGTTCAGTTTTAATTGGAGTGAGTGTTGGAATATATTGGCCATTATCAAAAAAAATAATGACTAAATATGCGATTAAATCCTCTAAATTGTATATTATCTCTTTCTATAATATTTGTCCGGCTATTTCCATAGTCCTTGCTTATCTGATGCTTTTACTTCTTGACCTAATCATCTTTTATTTTTCTTTTTCCTATTATTTTGGCTTCTTCTTTTTATTATACTTTTTATTGGCTATAGCATCGATAGTATTATGGTATGATAAACGCTTCTTTGAGCGTCAACGAGGTTGATTTAGCGATATTATGCAGAATGAGAGCGTGAACGAGTTTTAGGCAATTAACTCCCACAAGGCTTTTCAATTTGAGATTGTTATGATCTTATACACTCTTTTGCTGAGAGCGAATCATGAACTTTGTTCTTTTACCCAATACATAAATAGCCCTGATGGCGTTCATAGAAGGTTGTGAGGGTAGGGAAGATATAGTCCTTTTGATGAATAGGGGTGGCTAAATAACACCCAATTTATTTGAAGGGCAGTTAGAGATTACTTTGTTGGGTGCAAGAGGCGTTGTTTATCTGGCAGAGTTCAGTTCACCGGAAAGTGTTAAGTTCATTTCTGGGCAAGGTGTTCCTGTGTGGCATAGCCGTCACTGTGAACTAGAAAGCCTAACTCATCCAATGAATCTATTAGTTTCAAAACAATCGAGTACTGTAACAATGTCTGGACATAGTAGCAGTGCTAGTCACATTATTGCTCAAAAGACGTGTAACAGATTAAGGAAAGGCCGAGTGTAGCTGCGACCCTGATGTTATCGAGAGATAGGGGTAAGATGAGCACAGGGCTGTCACTACTCATCTTAAGCGTTCTCGGTCACTACTCATCTTAAGCGTTCTCGTCGTCATTATTTTGGTTGTCTGGTCGCGCAATGGTTCAAACCAGCGTAATATTCGAATCTTAGTTGCAATTAGGGGAGCATTTGGCCACAAAAAAATACCGCCCCTAGTATACTTATTTTGTATTCTTATCTATTGGAAAAATAAAAAGTATAGCTCTAGAGGATAATGGTGTGGCATTCAATTTTAGACGAAAACTGTTGGCTCGTGAAAAGTTAGTGGGAACGATTCTTTCTTTACCTAGCCCTGAAGTGGCTGAAATTTATTCATTACAAGGGTTCGATTGGCTTTTTCTAGATCTTGAACATGGCTTAATTGATATTTCTGATGCTCAGAGAATAATCCAAGCAAGCGGTGTTCCTTGTGTTGTTCGTTGTCCTGCGAATGATGAAATTTGGATTAAAAAATGTCTTGATATTGGTGCTGAGGGGATCATTATTCCTCAAGTTAAGAGCCCAGAAGATGTGCATCATTTAATTCAATTAAGCCAATATCCTCCTGAAGGGATCCGCAGCGTGGGAATTGCACGCGCACATGGATATGGATTGAATTTTGCTGATTATGTTGCGCAAGCAAATCAAAAAATTGCAAAGATTATTCAAATTGAACATATTACTGCGGTTGACAATATTACTGAAATATTAGCCGTTTCAGGTATTGATTGTGTCTTTATTGGACCTTATGATTTGTCTGCCAGTATGGGGCTAGTTGGGAATATCGAGCATCCAGATGTCGTGGAGGCTATTAACAAAGTCACCACGAAATGCATGGAAGCTAATATACCGTTAGGGATCTTCTCTTCTTCTACAGAAGGTATAACAGATTATATTAAATTGGGTTATTCCCTTTTGGCCGTTGGGATGGATAGCTTGTTTTTAGGTCATGCAGCCAGTGCAGTGATAAAAGCGCTTAAATAGTATGAGTGGGGAAGTTGAATAACTTATTTACAACAATGAGTTAGCCGTGTACTCTTTTCCCATTATTTGGAGGCAACGCCTGTGAATACTGTGCTGTTAGCAGGGGGGGCGCATAGTGTCAAGCCAGTATTCAGAGATTAAGATGAATGGGGCTTTTCTGTCTGTCTATGAAACCTCTGACGGTGCGCTGACTTGCAAAAAACTGCAAAATAGGAGCCCTCGATTAACCTCATTTAAGGAAATTTCGATTGCTACAGGTCTAGAGCATGGTGCTTTTTATCGGCCTCTGGCTGAATGGGTCGCGCCTGTAAAGCAATGGATAAAAGAAAGGCATCGCTAACGGGGTCAGTCAGTATTTCAAACTAGAATGGTTTGGCTCTACAAAGAGATGAAAGACAGTAATGAGCTGTATGCTAATGGGTTAAAGCCCTCATCAGGTGCTCATGATGCAGCCCATGATGCAGCCCATGATGCAGCCCATGATGCAGCCCATGATTAGTGGCTTTCATCCACGATAATTTTGAAATTTTTACTGACACCCCTTGGCATGTGGATCAGCCCTGTAAATTTGATGTCGATTTTACTTTACCCAATGAAAAACTCATGGCCTTTACCCATCAGAAAATACAACAGATGTCAGGTTTTACGCTCGCCACTCAGTGGCAAGCATCCCACAATGTGTTATTGCAATCGACAAAAAATTGAGTGCGTTGCGAGCCCAATGATATGGGCATTAGTGTTTTAGGCCTGTAATCGGTATTTGTCAGTATTTTATTACCTGTATTATTTAGTTTTTTTGAGGTTATTAATGAGAAAAACGGTGTTCATTTTTCTTTGTCTCTTGCCGTTTAATCTGTGGGCTGTAGATACAAAGCGCTTTGAATTTTTGGCTTCAGGTTATGGCAATGATTTTTACTTAAAAATAGCTTTGGATGAGTCGGGTTTACGTACTGCTGAAGGTTTTCAGTATCGTGATGGCGACGAAAAAAACCGAGATTTTCCCGTTAAATTATTTGATAGTCAATATGTTGATTGGCTATTTTGGCAAGTGGAGCAGAGGTGTGAGTTTTGGTCAGCCCCTAGTGTCATTGGTGAGTCTGGGCTGGATGGGTATTCATTTCACATTAAGGGTGTCAAGGAGGCTCAGCAACATACTGTGTCAATGTGGTTACCTGATAATGATTGCTATCATAAGCTTCGACAGCATTTATTTATTATGACAGGAAGTAAGTGGTGATGACAGAGTGACAAATTTTCTCAGGACGGGAAAATTACGATTCAATAAAGTCGATAACGCGTTTACGAATAATACGTTATTGCCCGTTTTTTCTCATCTTTTGTCCAGGTATTTTGTTCAGTATGGTTCGAACCGATTCATTTTCATCACGCGACTTTTTTAATGAGTTACCTGCATAGATATTATCATTGAAATGATGAGTTGTTATTATATTATTGATAACACATGATTAATCATATTTTTAATCACTTCCGTATTGAGTGAAAAATCGGCGTAAGCAAGGTTTCCCATCTATACTTGTGTTATAGATGACAATTTACGGATTTTTTATCATGATAAAATGTAAATTAGGGGCTTTGCTCACTGTTTTGTTCACCTTGTCATTGGTTCAATTGACGGGGTGTACCAATACACCTAATCCTTATGGGGATAGTTATGGGTCGGCCGAGACTCGCACTGTTCAACAAGTCTACTATGGCACCATTATAGACACTAAGCCTGTGACCATTGATGCCTCAGAGGGCTCGAATATCGTGGGCACCGTTGCTGGGGCTGCTGTGGGGGGCGTCTTAGGCTCAACGATTGGCGGTGGTACAGGTTCCACTTTAGCGGCTATCGGGGGGGGATTGCTAGGTGGCTATGCTGGGGGGAAAACGGCGAATGCACTGGGTGAAAGTAATGGTGTGAACTTAACCATTCGATTGGACAATGGCAACGTTATCTCCATTGTTCAAGAAGCCAATCCGAATATGATGTTTCGTGTGGGTGAAAAAGTACAAGTGAATATGTCTGGTAATACTGGTAGGGTGGTGCCAAGATAGCCTGACGCATTAAAACGATAATGTGCACGGTTTTGTGGTGTGATTACGCCTCTAGTAGTAGCGCTTATTTAATAGCGCTTATTTTTTATGGATTAGACAATTAAAACTGACAGGCTATTTTTCGTAAAATATAAAAAATAGCCTGTGACTGTGTTTCCTTTGCTTCCTTTGCTTTATTGAGCTTGTTTAATTGTTTACTATTTATTTTCAAAATCTTATGTTGTTTTTGTCATCATCTTTAAATTCTTTGAATATTATTTCAGTAGGAAGATTATTGTCTCTTTACGCCATGGGCTTGAGCTGCTATGCACATGTTTTGAGTATTTTTTTACCTATGGAATGAGATAATAAAAGCCTTGGTGATATCTGTTTATTTCCTTATGCTTATGAAAAATTGAATGAAGAGAATACCATGACCCAATCAATATTCATTACAGGCTGCAGTAGCGGCATAGGCCGTTTTTGCGCAGAGCAATTGCATGAGGCAGGATTTAAGGTGGTGGCTAGCTGTCGAAAAGCAGAAGATGTCATTGCGCTGCAAGCAAAAGGATTGAATTGTGTTCAAATGGACATGAATGATGCCGATTCTATTCGTATTGGGCTGGCAGCGACCTTAGCACTGACTGGCGGGAGATTGGACGTACTTTTTAATAATGCGGCTTTCGGTCAGGGAGGCGCTATTGAAGATTTGCCGACAGAGGCGTTGCGTGCGCAATTTGAAACGAATTTATTTGGTTTACATGAACTCACTCGTGCGGTCATTCCTGTGATGTTAGCGCAAGGTGCGGGAAAAATTGTACAAAATAGCTCTGTACTGGGGCTTGTTGCGATGAAGTATCGTGGTGCCTATAACGCCAGTAAATTTGCCTTAGAAGGTTATACCGATACGCTTAGACTTGAATTGATGGATACGAATATTTCCCTGAGTTTAATCGAGCCGGGCCCCATTGTGAGTCAGTTCAGAGCTAATGCGTTACGCGCCATTGAACAATCCATTGATATTCATGCTTCTCGCCATAGAGATAATTATCAAAAAACGGTATCTCGTCTTAGTAGTGAAGAGTCTTCAACCCCTTTTACTCTTGGTCCTGAAGCGGTATTGAAGCCGCTTTTAACCATCATGAAAAGCGCCAATCCGAAACCCCGCTACTATGTGACAAAACCGACTTATATTTTTGGCTATTTGCGTCGTTTGTTATCCACAAGATTGCTTGACCGTATTTTAGCAAGGGGCGATTGAATAAAGCGTTTTTTATAAGATTGGAAATACATACTTGCCAATGAAGTGTTGAATTTTTCAAGATTTACATTCAATACTTTTATGATCCTAGGAGAGTCTACTTGTTTTTTAAATCGGTTAAAGGCTCAAAAAATCTTCGTCATATTACTTGGTGTGTCGGAGTTGGGTTATTTAGTCACTGTATCTAAGACTAATAGGATATAAAGTATCATTTGCGGGTTTCAGCTTGAGCTGCAAGTCGAGCTCACCTAGATCTTGTTGTATTTTTTCGGTGCGCAAGACAGCCCATAAAGATTTTGCGGACCTCATCGTGTCTATTATATAGTGTTATTTTACTTTACTGTAAATGTGGTGTGACAAGGACAAGCTGGCTTTTTTTGTGATTTTTTCGGTCAAACCTTGCTTTACGTTAGCGTAAACGTCAGAGTGTTGGTTAGGTTTTTTTGTCCAGAAGAATATACCCTTATCAGGCTTGAATGCGAATAAGTCAAATTTCAGAAGCATTGAGAAGCGGTAGTGTTAGCAGAAAGATTTTCGGAGTGGAATATGAGTAGCGTACAAGCAAATTCAGATATTGTTATTGTGGCAGCAAAACGTACCCCTATGGGGGGGTTTCAAGGTGGGTTATCAAGCGTTTCAGCGCCCAAGCTTGCGAGCACAGCCATACAGGGCATGATGACTCAAGCCAATATTGACCCAGAGCAAATAGATGAAGTGTTAATGGGCTGTGTCCTGCCTGCGGGGCTTGGACAAGCACCTGCTCGTCAAGCGGCATTAGGCGCTCAATTGCCGTTATCTGTTGGCGCGACAACACTGAATAAAGTGTGTGGCTCTGGAATGAAAGCGGTGATGCTAGGACATGATTTAATTAAAGCGGGCAGTGCCAATATTGTTATTGCTGGCGGTATGGAGAGTATGAGTCAAGCGCCTTATTTATTAGATAAAGCGCGCAGTGGAATGCGTATGGGCCATGGCAAAGTGTTGGATCATATGTTTCTTGATGGCTTAGAAGATGCGTATACCGGTGGCGCAATGGGCAGTTTTGCTCAAGAAACGGCAGATGAATTTACGCTGAGCCGTGAGGCAATGGATGCATTCGCGCTAGGCTCACTTGAAAAAGCAAACTTAGCCATAGAACTGGGTTTATTTAAGCAAGAAATTACACCTGTGACAGTGTCGAGTCGTAAAGGTGAGCAGATCCTTGATACCGATGAGCAACCGGGTAACGCCCGTCCTGAAAAAATTCCCACATTACGTCCTGCTTTTGCTAAAGATGGCACCATTACCGCGGCCAATTCCAGTTCTATTTCTGATGGCGCGGCAGCACTACTCTTGATGTCTCGTGAGCAAGCGAATAAGCAAGGTTTAGAGGTGCTGGCAACCATTAAAGGCCATAGCACTCATGCACAAGCCCCTGCGATGTTTACTACAGCGCCTGTCGGTGCCATGACCAAATTATTAGAGAGTGTCAATTGGTCATTCGATGAGGTGGATTTATTTGAAATTAATGAAGCCTTCGCCATGGTCACTATGTTGGCGATTTCAGAGTTAGGTTTGGATGTCCAAAAGGTCAATGTCAATGGCGGTGCATGTGCATTAGGTCATCCCATTGGCTGCTCAGGTGCTCGCTTATTAGTGACCTTAATTTATGCGTTAAAAGCGCGAGGCCTTAAACGGGGAGTGGCTTCATTGTGCATCGGCGGTGGGGAAGCTACCGCGATGGCGATTGAAGTATAAATCATATCGATGATCTGCATGCGGACAGTATAACGGGATTAATCTCTATTGGCATGCTTAAGTAAAGGATTGAAAATGACAGCTCAAGTTAAACATTATATTGATGGCCAGTTTGTTTTAGGCCAAGGTCAAACGCAAATTACCGTAACAAATCCGGCCAATAATCAGCCTATTGCTGTAGTGAATGCTGCGACTGAAAGCGAAGTTGAAACCGCGATTGCCAGTGCTAAGCAGGCTTTTAAAGGTTGGAAGGAAGTGCCAGTATCTGAGCGCGCTCGAGTGATGTTGAGGTATCAACATTTATTGAAAGAGCATCATGATGAACTGGCGACTATTTTAGCCCAAGAAACAGGTAAAACCTTTGATGATGCCAAAGGGGATGTTTGGCGAGGTATTGAAGTGGCTGAACATGCTTGTAATATAGCGTCGCTTATGATGGGGGAAACGGTTGAGAATGTGGCTCGCTCTATTGATACCTATAGCTACACTCAACCTTTAGGGGTTTGTGCGGGGATCACTCCGTTTAACTTTCCAGCCATGATCCCATTATGGATGTTCCCGCTTGCGGTAGCTTGTGGCAATACCTTTGTATTGAAGCCTTCCGAGCAAGATCCTATGACGCCACAGCGTTTAGTGGAGTTGTTTGAACAGGCTGGTGCCCCTAAGGGAGTACTCCAGCTTATTCATGGCGATAAAACCGCTGTTGATATTTTATTACGTCACCCTGAAGTGAAAGCCCTATCCTTTGTGGGCTCGGTGGCGGTGGGTCAGTATGTGTATAAAACTGGGACGGATCATTTAAAACGTGTGCAAGCCTTTGCTGGCGCAAAAAACCATTGTGTGATCATGCCTGATGCGAATAAGCAGCAAGTGATTAATCATTTGGTGGGCGCATCCGTTGGTGCAGCGGGTCAACGCTGTATGGCGTTATCGGTTGCCGTTTTTGTGGGAGAGGCGAAAAGTTGGATCCCTGAGCTGAAAGCGGCTATTGCTAAAGTTAAGCCTGGTTTATGGGATGATAAAGAAGCAGGGTATGGCCCGTTGATCAGCCCTGCTGCGAAAGCGCGAGTCATTGACTTAATTGGCCAAGGGATTGAAGAAGGCGCTGAGTGTTTGCTTGATGGGCGCGACTTTAGTGTACCGGGTTTTGAAAGTGGTAACTGGGTCGGCCCGACCTTGTTTGATAACGTCACTCAAGACATGGCAATTTATAAAGAAGAAATATTTGGACCTGTTTTAGCGTGCATGCATGCAGATTCTCTTGAAGATGCCATTGAGATTGTCAATGCCAGTCCATATGGCAACGGCACTTCTATCTTTACGGCTTGTGGTGCTGCTGCAAGAAAATACCAACATGAAATTGAAGTGGGTCAAGTGGGCATTAATGTGCCTATTCCGGTGCCTTTGCCTTTTTTCTCCTTTACCGGGTGGAAAGGCAGTTTTTATGGAGATCAACATGCTTACGGTAAGCAAGCTGTGCGATTTTATACCGAAACGAAAACCATCACAGCGCGATGGTTTGAGTCTGACATTGAAATCGCATCGAGCCCGAATATGACCATAGGGCTAAAATAATGCTTTAGTTGTGAATGACAATAAACGATTTAAATATTATCACAACACTTTTTAAAACTATCCCAACGAAATGAATGGATGATTTTGTTGGGGTTGAGATCAGTTGTAGATCCAAGCGAGAGCGTGACAGGAGTACCCGAATGAACTTTAACCTTAATGACGACCAACGCCAATTTGTTGAGTTAGCCAATCAATTTTCCAGAGAAGAGCTGGCCCCTTTTGCTGCCCAGTGGGATAAAGCGCATTATTTTCCTCGAGAGGTCATCGAAAAAGCGGGCGAGCTAGGTTTTTGTGGACTTTATAGTCCTGAAACCGAAGGCGGTTTGGGATTGTCTCGACTCGATGCTGTGTTGATTTTTGAAGAGTTGGCAAAAGGGTGTACATCAACAACGGCCATGTTAACGATCCATAATATGGCCACTTGGATGGTGACGAGTTTTGGCAGTGAGTCATTAAGAGAGCAGTGGTCAGAATCATTGACCAGTGGCGTGGCATTAGCGTCATATTGTTTAACTGAGGCGGGGGCGGGCAGTGATGCGGCTGCGTTAAAAACAAAAGCGGTTCGAGAAGGAGATGAATATGTGATCTCTGGAGCGAAAATGTTCATTTCAGGTGCAGGGGCAACGGATCTGTTAGTGGTGATGTGCCGAACTGGTGAGCCAGGCGCAAAAGGCATTTCAGCGATAGCGGTACCTGCAAATGCCGAGGGTGTCAGTTACGGTAAAGCAGAAGATAAAATGGGCTGGAATGCGCAACCTACAGCGCAAATCGCCTTTGATGAAGTGCGTGTACCTGCCAGTCACTTATTGGGCGAGGAAGGGCAAGGCTTTACCTTTGCTATGAAAGGGCTGGATGGCGGGCGAATTAACATTGCCACTTGTTCGGTGGGAACGGCCCAAGCTGCTTTAGATCGAGCGACAACCTATATGCATGAGCGTGAGCAGTTTGGTAAGCCTTTAGCGGCTTTTCAAGCATTACAGTTTAAATTGGCGGATATGGCTACGGAATTAGTCGCTGCACGTAATATGGTCAGGCTTGCGGCTTTTAAACTCGATGATGGGGATGTTCAGGCGACGACTTATTGCGCCATGGCGAAACGTTTTGCTACCGATATTGGTTTTCAAGTGTGTGACAGTGCTCTACAAATTCATGGTGGCTATGGTTATATTCAAGAATACCCATTAGAGCGCCATGTACGGGATGTGCGTGTACATCAAATATTAGAAGGGACCAATGAAATCATGCGGTTAATTATTGCAAGACGTTTGTTGGATGAACATGCTGTGAGTGTTATCTAGTATAAGGTTTAGCAAGCAAGGGGGAAAGCATGAAACAGGCACTAAGGGCAAGGAAGGAGGGGGAAGTGGAAGAGGGACTATCTACTGAGGATGTGATTTTTAGCACTTTGCCAACTCAAGATGGGCATGTTATTGGTCGAGTGACCCTTAATTGCGAAGCGGCATTGAATGCATTGAACCTTGATATGGTCAGTGCCATGTTAGCGCAATTAACATGTTGGAAAAATGATCCGAGTATAGTGTGTGTGTTACTTGAAGGCGCGGGAGAGAAAGCATTCTGTGCCGGTGGGGATGTACGGGCAATCTATCAAGCGGGCGTGTTGGCACCCAACGCTGTTACCCATGAAGCATTGGATTTTTTTGAACAAGAATATTGTTTAGATTATTTGTTACATCGTTTTGAAAAGCCGGTGATTGTTTGGGGTGACGGCATCGTCATGGGGGGAGGTTTGGGGCTAATGGTTGGTGGAAGCCACCGTATTGTCACTGAGCGTTCGCGTATTGCGATGCCTGAGGTGACGATTGGGCTTTATCCTGATGTGGGAGGCAGTTATTTTTTAAATCGAATGCCGGGCAAAATCGGCCTTTTCTTAGGATTAACGGCTTATCAAATGAATGATGCTGATGCGCTTTATGTCAACATGGCGACACATAGATTAGCCAGTCAAGATAAAAATGTGGTACTGGATACCTTGCTAACCTTATCCTGGCAACAGAAAAATATGGCGCAGCACCATACGATGTTGAATGACTTATTTGATAAGCATCAGTGCTTGGATAGCAAAGAGAGTCGATTACATTTTGAGCAGGAAAAAATTGATGCCTTGATGACTGGTAGTTTAGCCGAGATAGTGAAACGTATTCAACAAGTTGATACGACAGAGGAGTGGCTGCAAAGAAGTATCAACACTTTTTTAAAAGGCAGCCCGCTGAGTTGGTCATTGATTTACGCCCAGTCTCAATTGAGTGAAAAATTAACGTTAGCGGATGTGTTTCAATTTGAATTAGGCTTGAGTGTTAATTGCAGTGCCTTTGGAGATTTTAAAGAAGGAGTGCGGGCGTTATTGATTGATAAGGATAGAAATCCTAAATGGCAGTTTGCTGAACTCAATGCTGATTGTGAAGCGGCAGCGGATAAGTTACTTCGCACACCGTGGAAAAATGAACCTCATCCTCTTTGGGACCTCGCGGTAAAAACAGCAAATTAATAGTCAATAAAGGAGCAAGTTGAATGAATACTGTAGCATTTATCGGATTAGGGCATATGGGCCAGCCAATGGCACTTAATTTAGTGAAAGCGGGTGTTACTGTTAAAGTGTTTGATCTTGTGCCTGAGGCGATGGCTGAATTAGCAGAGCAAGGGGCATTGATGGCCAGTAGTGCATGCGGGGCTGCAGCCAGTGCCGATGTGGTGGTGTCGATGCTGCCTGCGGGTAAGCATGTTCGTAGTTTATATTTAGGTGAAGATGATAAACCGGGTTTACTCGATGTTGTGGCTAAAGACACGCTACTAATTGATTGTTCAACTATTGATGCAAATAGCGCCAGAGAAGTCGCTGCAGTGGCAGCGTCTAAAGGTATTGAATTTGTTGATGCACCAGTATCGGGTGGAACAGCAGGGGCTGCGGCTGGTACTTTAACCTTTATTTGTGGTGGAACGGATAAAGGATTTGAACAAGCTCAGGCAACATTATCAATTATGGGGAGTAATATCTTCCATGCTGGTGGCGCAGGGGCGGGACAAATTGCTAAGATATGCAATAATATGTTGTTGTCGGTATTGATGATTGGGACATCAGAGTCACTGCAATTAGGCATAGATCATGGGCTAGATCCTAAGATCTTATCTGACATTATGAAAGTGAGCAGTGGTGGCAATTGGACGTTAGAGAAATATAATCCTTGTCCGAATGTGATGCCTAATGTGCCTTCTTCTCAAGGGTATCAAGGTGGTTTTATGGTGGATTTGATGATTAAAGATTTAGGCTTGTCACAAGAAGCAACATTGGCTTCAAATTCAAGTACACCTATGGGCGCATTGGCACGAAGTTTATACGTTAACCATGGACGAAAGGGCCATGGTCAACTTGATTTTTCTAGTATTTTTGAAGAATTTAATAAGAAAGGGTAAGACAATGGATTTAAAAGATAAAGTGGTGGTTATTACCGGTGGCGCCGGTGGATTAGGTTTTGCGATGGCGCAGAACTTTGCCAGTGCTGGCGCGAAATTGGCGCTTATCGATGTGGATCAAGAAAAGCTTGAAAAAGCCTGCGCAAATTTAGGTGCATCTACCGAGGTACAAGGTTACGCACTGGATATTACAAATGAAGAAGATGTGGTTGCAGGTTTTCAGTTTATTAAAGAAGACTTTGGACAGGTGAACGTACTGGTTAATAATGCGGGTATTTTACGTGATGGTATGTTGTTGAAAGCCAAAGAAGGGCAAGTGACTGAACGTATGTCTTTTGAGCAGTTCCAATCGGTGATCAATGTGAATCTGACTGGTAGCTTTTTATGTGGCCGTGAAGCGGCTGCTGCGATGATAGAGACTGAGCAAGCGGGTGTGATCATCAATATTTCAAGTTTAGCCAAGGCGGGTAATATGGGGCAGTCTAATTATTCTGCCTCAAAAGCAGGTGTAGCGGCCATGTCTGTTGGTTGGGCAAAAGAGCTCTCTCGTTACGGTATTCGAAGTGCAGCTGTTGCCCCTGGTGTGATTGAAACTGAGATGACAGCCGCCATGAAGCCTGAAGCGTTAAGTCGGATCACTCAAATGATCCCTGCTGGCCGCCTGGGACAAGCCGAAGAAATCGCAACAACAGTGCGCTTTATCATAGAAAATGACTATGTTAATGGTCGAGTGTTTGAAATTGATGGCGGGATCAGACTTTAATTGTTAGCGCATTTCTTCTTGGTATAGCTGAATTAAATATGAGTTAAATAAAGGGGTAAAATGGAATTTTGTTGTTTATCCTTTACATAATCTTATGTCATCAATTTGTTTAACTTTCAGATAATCAAGGAAAAGTGCGTGAATAACGCTTAAGGGTTATTCGTTACCGTAAAATGAAATACCCAAGGATCATTGGATCCGTTTGGGTATATAGAGAAAAAGGTCATGGTGTTTAACACCATGACCTTTTTTGCTTTATCTACTTAAGTATAAAGTTAGAATTGAATATCGCTTTCAATATGGGTCATAATAATGGTTAGTAAAAATGAACTGGACTGAGTCATGGAGTGGTTAGAAAGGGCAACAAAGTGGATGATGCTGTGCGTGGGATGTACTGGAATTGTTATTATTTATTCAGGTTTTTTTTATTTCCTGTTTTCCAGTGATCAGAAGAGTATCATTCCTTGGTATACTTTGTTGTCACCTTGGATTTGTATTTATTTTGGATTAAATGAGAAACAGCGTGCTGATGTTGTGCGGTGGTTACTCAGAAAACATTAGTTAGGATCAGTGTTAAAATGTTCAGGAACATGTAGAGCTAGCATTGCTTCAGTGAGTTAAATTAATTGTCAATATAGTCGTATCCTATGGTTGGGGTATATTTTTTATAACAAGGAGGTTTTAGGGGATAGAATGAAACAGCTTTTAGGCGTTAAGTTGGGGATCATGATTTGGCTGTTAGCCTCAATATCTGGTTGTGAACGCTTAGCGACCGTTGAAAAAGAAGTGTTGCCTGAAGGAGTACAAGTTGCTCGCTATGGTAGCTGGGATTCGCCAATCACTGCTGAAGATGTTTATGGGCTATCTGACGATATTACTGAACTGCAAGCGATTGATGATGGTATTTATTTTATTCAATCTGATGCGGCTCTTCAAGGGCGAAGAAGTGTTAAAAAGCTCAATACTGATGGTACAGTGACAGATGTCATTGACGCTGACTTTGATGTTCGAACTCGCGTTAACGAGTATGGCGGCGCGCCGGTGTTAGGTATAGGGCAAAGTTTATTTGCCAGTAAATTTAGCGATCAGCGCCTTTATCGTATTGCCCCTAATCAAGATCCAGTGCCATTAACACCGTTGAAGACACGTTATTCGGATTGTATTTTTCAAACGCGGGGTGCACGGTTAATTTGTGTGCAAGAAGATCATCGAGTAGAAGGGGAGCCTGTCACGCGTTTAGTGGGGATTAATGTCAGTTATGCAGATAAAACCAAAGTCTTGGTCAGCGGCGCAGACTTTTATTCGTCTCCCATTTTATCGCCGGATCAAAAACAGATGGCTTGGATTGCTTGGCAACACCCCAATATGCCTTGGGATCATACAGAGCTGTGGGTAGCTGATGTTGATCCTAAAGGGGAAATTGTTCACCCTCGTCGATTAATTTCGAATCTAAAAGGTTCGATAACTCAGCCTTTATTTAGCCCTGATGGTCGTTTGTATTTTGTTGCTGATTTTAATAATTGGTGGAACCTTTATCGTATCAATGATAAAGGTCGAGCAGAAATTGTGTATGATCATGAGGCTGAATTTGCCGTACCGGATTGGAAAATGGGTAATCATAATTATGCCTTTGAAAGCCCAACAAGTTTAATTGCCAGTTACAGCAGTAAAGGGTCGGCAGGACTCGTCAGAATCGATATGGCAACTGGGATTGCAGAGCCCATTGATGTTGATTTTGCTGAGATCACACAAGTGATTAAGGGATTTGATGGCGTGTATTTTGTGGGGGAAAAAGAAACCCCTGAAAAAGGCATTTATAAAGTGCAAGCCAATACGGCCAAGCAGGTTTATTCCCCTTCGGTTCCTGACGTTGACAGTGATTACATTTCTCATGGCAAAAGCATAAGTTTTAAAAGTGGGAATAAGAAAACGGCTTATGGTTATTTTTATCCCCCAAAGAACCCAAAATTTGTTGGCGCTGAAGGGACACGCCCACCTTTACTTGTGATGTTACACAGTGGACCGACGAATAAGGCGAGTCGAGCTTATCGTCGTGATATCCAATATTGGACGAGTCGAGGGATTGCTGTTTTTGATTTAAATTATCGAGGTAGCTCAGGCTTTGGCCGTCAATACCGTGATAGCTTGTACGGTAATTGGGGCAAATATGACTCAGAAGATGCTGTGAGAGCGGCAGGGTATTTAGTCAATAAAGGCTTAGTCGATGGGACCAAGTTGGCCATTAAAGGCTTTAGGGAAGAGGGGCTATCGGCATTATCGGCATTGGCTTTTTATAATACCTTTAAAGCGGGCGTGATTTATTCTGGGATCAGCAATGTGGAGCTTTTTGAAAAAGAGACGCACAAGTTTGAGGCCAGTTATATTAAACGGCTTGTAGGAAAAGATAACTATTATCACGATCATACTGCGTTATTTTATTTAAAAGGCCTAGCAGAGCCTTTATTGTTTATTCAAGGAATGAATGATTATATGATCCCTGCCGAGCAGTCGAAATATATTTACAAAGAATTGAAAAATAAAGGTGTTCCCATTGCTTATATGGAGTTTGAGGGGGACTCGCCAGATTTAGTCACAATGAAAAGTAAAATGGATATTTTACATTCTGAACTGTCATTTTATGGACAAGTCTTTGGCTTTACTCCAGCAGGGAATGTGGCGAGATTGAAGTTTGATAATGCGAAAAACTTGCCCCCTATGTTGAGTAAATAGTCTGCTCGTCAGCTAGAATACTTGCACTTAATCAAGCTTTTGACTAACATTACTGTAATTTTATACAGTAATGTTAGAACTTCCTATGATTTTATATATTGCCGAGAAGCCCAGTTTAGGGCGAGCAATAGCCGATGTGTTACCTAAACCTCTTAAAAAATTGGATGGTTATATTCAAGCGGCAAATGGAGACTGTGTTTCTTGGTGTATTGGGCATTTGTTAGAACAAGCGGAACCCGATGCTTATGATGATGCCTATAAGTCATGGAAATTTGAGCATTTACCCATTGTCCCGTTAGATTGGAAAATTGTCCCTAAGTCTAAAATGCGTGGTCAAATAGCGGTATTAAGGCGGTTAGTCAAACAAGCGAGCCAGCTTGTGAACGCTGGCGATCCTGATAGAGAAGGTCAGTTACTCGTCGATGAATTGATTGCTCATTTAGGCATAAAAGGAGATAAATTACATGCCACACAGCGGTTACTGATCAGCGATTTAAACCCAAAAGCGGTTAAACGGGCATTAGGACAGCTTCGAAGTAATCGGGATTTTATTCCCTTGTCGGTATCTGCTTTGGCCCGCGCTAGAGCGGATTGGCTTTATGGCATGAATATGACGCGAGCTTACACTATTCAAGGTCGAAAAGTCGGTTATCAAGGAGTATTGTCGGTAGGGCGAGTGCAAACTCCCTTACTGGGATTGGTTGTTCGCCGAGATGAATCCATAGCGCATTTTATTTCTAAGCCATTTTATGAAGTGTTGGCGCACTTATTGACTCAGGACAAGGCGGCTTTTTGTGCCAAGTGGCTGCCCAGTAAAGCTTGTGAGCCTTATATGGATGAAGAGAATCGATTATTATCTAAGGGATTGGCCGAAAATGTCGCTGGCCGTATTACCCAAAAAGAGGCGGTGGTTGAACAGGTCAAATCGGTGGATAAACAGCAATCCGCCCCTTTGCCTTATAATTTGTCCGCGTTACAAATCGATGCCGCTAAACGTTTTTCAATGAGTGCAAAGTCCGTGTTGGACACTTGCCAGTCTTTATATGAAAAACATAAATTAATCACCTACCCGCGCTCTGACAGTCGCTATCTTCCCAAGGAACAGCATGGATTAGCGCCTGCTGTTATTCAAGCGATTGAGGGAGGAGCCGATGAGCTATTAACAGGGTGTGATAAACCCAATGCGAGTCTTAAATCCAAAGCGTGGAATGATAAAAAAGTGGACGCTCACCACGCCATTATTCCCACTGAAAAAACGGCGGTATTAGCGAGTTTGACGCAATTTGAGCGACAGGTTTATTTACAGGTAGCACGGCAATATCTAGCGCAATTTTACCCCGCCTATTGTTATAAAGAAACCTCGGTTGAGGTGATCATTGAAGGCGGCCGTTTTTGTACAAAAGCCAAGCAAGAAGGGGCATTGGGCTGGAAACAACTGTTTCAGTACCAAAAAGAGAAGCAGGATAATAAGGATGATGATACCCAAGTGGCTTTGTTGCCAGCATTAGTGAAAGGACAAGTGCTCTTTTGTCAGCAAGGGGAGGTAATCGAAAAGCACACTCAAGCCCCGAAAGCCTTTAATGATGCGAGTTTGTTGAGCGCCATGACGGGAATTGGTCGCTACGTGACCGACATCTCCATTCGTAAAATTTTAAAAGACACTGATGGCTTAGGCACTGAAGCAACCCGTGCCGGCATTATTGAATTGCTTTTTAAAAGAGGGTTTTTATTAAGACAGGGCAAAACGATTGTGGCGACCGAAGTGGGGAAAGGTTTAATTAATAGCCTGCCTGAAAGTGCGACAACACCTGATATGACGGCGTTATGGGAGAGTAAGCTAAATAGTATCAGTCAAAAAGAAATCACCTATAAAGCGTTTATGACCCCCTTAATTGAGAGCTTACACAGTCAAATAGAGCTTGCAGGAAGCCAGTTACCGACGGCTCTTCAGGGGGTAAAGAGTGATAACCCATTTAAAAAACGCAAAGGGCGATCAGTGAGTAAAAGAGGGGGAACATCGACGCGTAAATTGAGCAAAGCGGCTACTGCAAAGCGTAAATGAGCCGCAATGTGATCGTCCACTTTAACAATACTGAAAGGCTTGTTTTATTTTTGTGGAAAACACTCATTACATAGGGGAAGTTCCATTATAAGTGTTGGTCCTGAGAATATGTCGTTTCTCCAGCGTTCTATGGCAGTTGTGAGAGCGCTGCTATTGGGTTTATACTCTACGTCGAAAGTTTCATGGTGGCCGATATTTTCTCGTTCAGTATAATTGCTTAAGTGCTTTTGTAATACGTGAAAATTTTTCCAATCGTTATAACATGCGTCTTTGCAGAGTAATAGACTTCTGTCTATGTCATTAGTTCTATATTTATCGTTATCTTTATACTTATCATTCAGGTAACTTAGAAAATTATTTAACTTATTGATTGGTATGCCATAAAAATTAGCCAGCTTTGATTTATTAATATTAATGGTTTTAGTGAGTTCTAATTGATTGGCCGCATTATTATTTTTTTGAAAATTCACATATGCTTGAGTTTTGGTTAATGGAGTAATGTCAGCAATGCTATTATCATAATTTAATCGCATATATTGATTTGCTGAGTACCAAAACTCGGGTACTGTCATTTTAAGTGCTCCAGCACCTTCTGTAATATTTTTTATTATATCGTCACTGACATTGGCTGAAGCCATAAAAGTTATGGAGTAGACCATTCCCTGTAAGATTTTTTTAAACATTGAATTCCCTTTGTGTTTAATATTTTTTTACAACATGAACGTGTTAAAAGACAAATATAAACTAACACGGTAAATCCTGTAATTCACTTGTAAAAAGTAGCAAAAATGAATATGGCTACTTTTTACAAGTATGATGTGACGTTTTGCAATAATAAGCACTCAATATATTGCGTTAGTGATATCATCTACATATGCCTAGCGTTCGCCCCGTGCGGCTAATACTTGCACAATACGATCGGGGTAGTCACCAATGACCCCCTTGGCTCCTAAGTCAAAAGCACGTTCAATTTTATCAATCTCGTTGACTGTCCAAACATGGCTGGTAATGCCCTTGTTTTGTAAAAAAGAGAGAAAAGGTCGGCTTATCATGGCATAAGGGATTTGGGCTAATGTAAATTTTGCAGGGTAAATGCCACCAAGCCCCGCTGCCCAAGCTAAGCTTAGGCCGGTTAATTCAGTGATACTGGCGCTGGTTTGAATACTATTATTGCTCACGGCGCGAAAATGGTTCAGGGCTTTTGTATATTGGCTAGCAACGGTCGCCTGATGATGCAGGCCGTTTCTGTCCAAAATGGCCCACAGCGAGTCGGCAAGTTGCTCGTCATTGACTTTCATCTCAATGCTGAGTTTTTTAACAGGAAAATAGGCAATGACCTCTTCAAGGGTTAACACTTCTAAGCCAGTGGCGCGAAAAGGGTAAGTTTCTCCGCCATCTTTACTGAATCGGTATCCGGCATCTAAGGCTTTAATATCGGCTAACGTAAGATCGGCGACCTTGTTATCGCTATCTGTCGTTTGACTAAAATCTTTGTCGTGATTGACGATAACATGGCCATCGAGTGAAAGGTGAACATCCATCTCAAGGATATCTGCGCCTTGCTCAAGCGCCATTTGAAAGGCAAGGGATGTACTTTGTGGGTAATCCCCTGAGGCGCCTCGATGGGCTAAGACTTCTCGTTCAACCTCGTTGAATGTTTTATGGTCTTCGGCCATGACGATGGTGGAAATGAAGACGAATGAAAGCGAAAATAGCAGAGTAACAGGTTTTATGTATTTGAGTATGGACATAACTATCCTTTTGTTTTTGCGTAATGGGATGTTGAAGGTGCTAATAACCTATAGAGTCAAGGGTCATAGCATGAGCTGCTGGTGTTGGAAGATCGCGTAAAACAGAGAAAAGTAACATAACCTGAAATGACTATTTTATCTTGAGCAGTCGTTAAGTTGTAAGGGGTAAAAAACAGAGGATTGTTTGCCTCTCAGCGATGCTGAGAGGTGAGTGGAAGGAGCATGGGTTACTTCGAATTGTTTTGTCGTAACTTAATGAGCCATGAGGTGTTATTTTTTTCAGCATCATAAAACACCGCCATGGTGAAGAAGAACATCAATAATAAAATGATGTGCGCCGCTAAGCTGATCCCAAAATAAACGATGCTACCAAGATAGGCGGCAAAAGTGATACTCCACATGATGGATAAAATCGTCATGATATAAAATCTGCTGACAGGATCGGGAATATGCCGAAGGGGATTTTTACTGGAGTCAAAGATATAATTGTAAAAATCGTATAGTTTAAGTGCGAACGTTTTCATAACAAGCCCTCTTTTTTATCATCTTCCTTATACATTGTACGTTTGCACTTGGCATTTGGATTACTATTGGCGAAATATAGTTAAATTTTTTCGATATAAAGAATAAGCTCTCCCACTTTGAACCCAAACTTTGACATGTCCGTTTTATTGAATAATCTTTGCTTATCAATAAGGAACATCCAATCATCTAAGGTGACTTGATAAGACTCACCCTCTACTGGGATCATCATATCGTATTGCCAATAAAGCGCTGCGCCTTCAGTACGACCCTTGGCGGTACCGACGACATCTGAGGCATGCCCTTGATATTGATTTTCAGCTATTTTGTTTATGGTCCAAACACGGGTGGATTTCTCACCGTCATCAAAAACAAACCATTCTTTAATGGTGCCTGTGTTGCCTTGCCAATCCGCTTGTAGATCAACGTTAAATCGACGCAATAATTTGCCAGAGCGGTCAAATACCATTCCATAGGCTTTGAGTTTACCTTCAAAAAAGGTTTCTAGTTTTAATTCTGGCAGCGTGCCTTTATAGTCGTCGAGTTGGGCTGTTCCACAAGCGTTGAGCAGCAAAATGGCAAAAAAACTGATTATTATCCTCATTTTTAATCTCCTAATAGTGCTTGTCTCAATTCAGGTTCTGAAGTATTTTTAGACAGCCAGATTGCCATAAAGGCTTGACCAAATTGAATGTCACCAATCACACCCAGTAAGGTTTTACCCATATAGAATCGGCTGATACCATTCTCATCAATGAAAAATGTTAATTCGTCATCAGGCTCCACGTTTGGCCATATGGGGTGGAGTTTGGCCAGCCAGCGGTTGATATCTTGTAAGTGATAGCCTAAGTATTCCCATTGATCTTGTGTGGCCTCAAGCAGGGCTTGTTTCGATATGGATTTTGCATAAGTCAGTTTAAGGGCGGTATTTTGGTATGTTGGCGAAATACGGCCATTGTGGGCGTATAATTCTGCTTCATACAGTGTCCAAAATAAATAATCCATTTCTCCCTGCCCCAACTTGGTTAACTGCTGAAGAGGAGCACCAAACACGGGAGTCGTTAGCATAAAAAGCAAAAGCCATTTGTACATACATCATCTCGATAGACCCCTGAAGGTCACTTGAAGGTATCGGTAACCATAAATTAATAATGGCAATAATATTGACCAAGTCAGCATAAGACTGGTAATAACCCAAGTGATTGGCCAATGTGTTTGTAAAGCACCCGCTTGAATGCCTGCCCAATAACTTAAGGTTCCGCCAAAGGCACCAACGCAGACGAGTAATCCAATCGGTTGATTGACTAGCCAATGTAAACAGTGATTTAAACTGATGATAAACATAAACCAGAGCAGTACCAGCCATAACGGGAAAAAAGCCATTGGGCTGTAAAATGCCCCTAAAAAGAGCAGAAGTGCGTCGGCACTGATCCCAATGAGGGCTAAAAGTAATACTTTACTGTCAAACCTAGGACTTGGGGAGCATAAAAAGTGGATCCCCAGCAAGCAGGCTATTATCAGCGCTGCCTGTTGGGGATACCATGCAGCGGCGGCCCAACTGGCTTGAAATAGAATGAGGTTAATAATCCAAAAGCGCTTCATCTGCCGATCCTATGTAGCCCGGTTTTCTCGCGAGAACTTGATGGGTGCTGATCACTCTTTCACGAAATGCACCTTCGCAATAACCGAAATAAAAAAGCCACAGGCGTTTAAATTGTTCATCGTAATGTGTTGGGTTGAGGGTTTCCCAGTTGGTGATAAATTGTTGTGTCCAATCATTAAGGGTACGGGCGTAATGCAATCCGATATCACTGATGTTATGGATCACAAGATCGGTACTGTTGGCAAAATGTTTACTGATTTCAGCAATAGAAGGAAGACAACCACCCGGAAAGATGTATTTTTGAATAAAATCGACACCTTTACGATATTGCTCGTAGCGTTGATCTGCAATAGTAATGGATTGCAATAACATTTTTCCATCCGGTTTTAAGAGTGTTGAACAAGTATTAAAGAAAGTATCAAGATATTCATGACCAACGGCTTCAATCATTTCTATTGAGACTAATTTATCGAACTGGCCGTTTAATTGTCGATAATCTTGCTTGAGTAATGTGATCTGGTCTGTCAGCCCAAGTGCTTCAATTGTTTTTTTTGTAAAGTCATGTTGCGCATCAGAAATAGTGGTTGTGGTGATTTTGCAACCATAATGCTGTGCCATGTAAATGGCTAGCCCGCCCCAACCTGTGCCGATTTCAATGACATGATCTTGTTCATTTAAGCTTAATTGCTGGCAAATAATGTGCATTTTATGCTGTTGTGCTTGGTGCAATGTCGCATTGTGCTTTGGATATATTGCAGATGAATAGAGCATTGAATCGTCGAGAAAGCTTTGATATAAATCATTTCCCAAATCGTAATGGGCTAAAATATTGCGTTTTGCACCTTGATTTGAATTTTTATTTTTAAGCCTTAACCATTGGTTTTTAATTGTTACTAACCATTGGGTTTTACGTTCAATGGCATCCAGTTGCTGTTGGCTTTTAGCCATAATTTGAATGACCTGCGTCAGGTTAGGGCTGCTCCATTTACCTGTGATGTATGCCTCAGCACCACCTATGCTACCTTTAAAGAGTAGATCTTGATAAAAGCGCATATCATGAACAATGACCTTGCCTGATAATGTAGCACTCTTATCGCCAAAGCAATGGACCTTCCCGTTTTCTTCTATCTCTAAATGAACCGATGTGAGTTGCTTTAATATATGAAAAATCAGTTGTCTATATTGCTTATTCGCGCTCATTTTTTTGCTCAGGGCGCCGTATATCCATTTTAGCGGAGGCTTTTGCTTTATTGTTTGTTCCATGTCTACCTCTAAGGTTGTCGTTTGACTGTTAGGTTTTAGTCTTGGGATGCCCGATAAACGGAACACGCTTAATGAATAGTTTGAGTGCTTGCCAGTAAATGCCAATAACAATTTTCAGCGTCATTGATGGGATTGTCATTAGTATGTGCCAAAATGCAGCGCGACTGATGGTGTATTTTTTGAGAGAAAGCGTCGCGTCAAAGACTTTTTGCTGTTGATGATTTTCAATGTGCACCATGGCATGCTTTCTCGGTGGGGTGAGACGCCAGTGATACATCATGTTCATGTCCATAAAAGGTGAGACATGGAAACTTTTTTTGATTTTCATTTCTTCACTCATGTTAATTAAATAATAATGCCGCTCTCGCCAAGGTGTGTTACTCACTTCTGCGAGCATATATTGACAGATTTGATTATCGTCGTAGCAAAAGTAGCAATTGATAGGGCTAAAATAGAGGCCTAAACAACGGCACTGAGCTAACATCATGGCACGATTTTGGCTTGACCAATGGCCGCCTAGTGCGCGCACTTTATAGCTAATACGTTGTTTTAAGGTTCCTGGTTCACTTTTGATATAATCTTTTTCATGAAAACGGATGGGATTGAACCATTGAATACCAAAAATATGGCTGATTTGAGATACGGGCATGATTTCATCAAGATCCAGTCCCATCATATAAATTGAATAATTAAATTGATGGGGGATAGCACCAAATCGACGATGGCGAACATGTCCCCTATAAATACCGCTGTGCATCGTCATAAATGGACACCTAATTCTTGAGTGACATTAAAGCCGCTTTTGACACCACCCTCGTGAAAGCCGCTATACCAAATCGTCATAAATGGACGCCTAATTTCTGGGTGACATCCAAGGCGCTTTTGACACCATCCTCATGAAAGCCGCTATACCAAATCGTCATAAATGGACGCCTAATTTCTGGGTGACATCCAAGGCGCTTTTGACACCATCCTCATGAAAGCCGCTATACCAATAAGCGCCGACATAATAGGTATGCTGTTGACCATTAATGAGCGGGCGCTTTTGTTGTGCTTTTACACTGTGATTGTTGAGGATAGGATGGTGGTAAACAAAGGATCGCAGTATTTTATTGGGATCAATGTACTCACTTTGATTTAAGGTGACACAAAAGGTGGTATCACTATGGAGCCCTTGAAGAATATTCATATTGTATGTCACACAAGCTGGACGGGCTTTATCATTATCAAGTTTGTAATTCCAACTGGCCCAAGCTCGCTGTCTTTGCGGCAGTAAACGCGTATCGGTATGAAGCACGACATCATTACGACTATAAGGGGTTGCAGCTAATATGTCGGTTTCATTGGGCGTTGGATCGGCCAATAAGGCCAGTGCTTGATCAGAATGACAGGCAAAAATCACCTCATCAAAATGATGTTTGTCACCATTGTGCATTTCAATCGTAACACCTTGGGATTGGCGACTGACATTGTTAATTTGACAATTGAGTAAAATAGGGTGCTTTAATTGTGCTTGAATGGCTTTTACATAGGAGTGTGAACCGCCTGGGATCACATACCACTGAGGCCTATCAAGGATATTCAGTAAACCGTGATGATAGAAAAATTGAATAAAAAATTTGAGCTCAAAGGCTTGCATCGTTTCTAAGCTGGTGGACCAAATAGCGGCTCCCATAGGAAGAATGTAGTGTTCACTGAAAAATGTCGAGAATCCTTGTTGTTTAAGATATTGACCTAAAGTGAGATTGGGGTCGATATTGTGTTGCGAATAAGCGCGTTTACAATCACTGTTAAACTTGATGATTTCCCGTAAAAACCGCCAAAACTGAGGACGAAAAAGATTACGTCTTTGGGCGAACAAGGAATTGATATTATGCCCATTATATTCAAAACCTGAATGCTGGTGATGCACACTGAAGCTCATTTCGGTCGCTTGGCGTGATATGTTTAATCGCTTTAGCAACTGATTAAAGTTGGGGTAAGTGCGGTCATTAAACACAATAAACCCTGTATCGATAGCCAATGTCTGATCTTGGTGGGTAATATCAAGCGTTGCCGTGTGTCCTCCTGCGTAATTATTTTTTTCAAACACAGTGACATCACACTGCTTATTCAGTAAATAGGCGCAAGTGAGACCGGATATACCAGAACCAATAATGGCAATTTTTTTCATTATTTCATCATCCTTGTGGCGATCTTCTGCCAAATTGACAGCGGTAAATATCGCAATAACTTCATTAAGCATACAAATACAATGGGGAAATTAATGATTGATTTCCCTTTAGTGATGCCGCGAATAATCTTGATAGCGGCTTGTTGGCTGTCCATTAGCATTGGCATAGTAAATTGATTGCGCTTTGTCAGTGGCGTGTCCACAAACCCTGGATGGACAAGAGTGGTGTTTATTTGGTAGGGATGCAACGAAATGGCCAGTGTTTGACTCAAGTAACTTAACGCTGCTTTTGACGCGCCATAAGCTTCCGCTCTAGGCAGTGGCAATAACGCAGCACTGGAACTAATAAATACGACTCTGCCTCCTTTTTTGATGTGTTTAAGCCAGCTTTGAAGCCCATAGGCGATGGAAATAAGGTTAATATGAATGACTCTTTCAAATTTTTTTGCATCAAAATTAATGCAATTATCGATATATTCGCAATCACCGGCATTAAAAATAAGCAAGTCGATGGGAGCATCGAGCTGAGGGTAATGTTGATAATCGGTTAAATTAAAACAAAGTGTGGTGATTTTGGGACTTAATTCTGTGAGCTGTTCTAATTTTTGTTGATTGCGACCGCAAGCAATGACCTCATTACCTTGTTTGGAATATTCTCGTGTCAGCTCATAGCCAATACCTGAGGTGGCTCCTGTGATTAAGATTTTCATGGCTTACTCGCTCTGTGTTTGATGCGAGTAATGACATAGCCCAAAACGGGGACATGTTCATAAAGCATGGCACCTAAGTCCAAATAATCACGATGAAAGATCACCCGTTCATTTTCTGCTTTGATGTGCGAGTGACCTTGGACTGTGATGGGACGCTTGCCGTTTAATTTTTTATGACACAAGATCATAGTCCAATAAATGGCCGCTTCATGGGCTTGATAAAAAGTATGGTCTATTTGAAATTGACAGCTTGTGACGTGCTGGTAAATTTGTTCGAAATAGTGGAGCAAATTATCCAAGCCTTTGACTGTGTGCATAGGATCAGAAAAGTGAACATCACTGTGATAAACCTGCTTGATTAATCCTAAATTGTTTGTGCCAAGCTGACTGTATAATTCAACAAAAGCCTTTAGCCATTGTGGATGTGAAAGTGGATCTGTCATTGTTCCTTTTTGTTCAATCATTTGTTATCCCTTTTTGAAAAAATCAAGCGCTCTCAATCTTGCCTGCTTGTGATCCACAAGTGGTGGCCAGTATGCTGTGGCATCTGGGTGTTGTTTAAGGTACTCATGGGGAAAATGGATCGCTTTATTGGGCACCGCACTTAACTCGGGTAAATAGCGCCGAATAAACTCCCCATTAGGATCAAACTTTTGACTTTGAAGAATGGGATTGAAAATTCTAAAGTAGGGCTGCGCATCGCAGCCTGTGCTAGCGGCCCACTGCCATCCGCCGTTATTGGCACTGAAGTCACCATCAATCAAGTGAGACATAAAAAATTGCTCCCCCCAATGCCAATCGATTAATAAATGTTTGGTTAAAAAGCTGGCGACAATCATTCTTAGCCGATTGTGCATCCACCCGGTTTTAAGCAATTGGCGCATGGCCGCATCGACAATTGGATACCCTGTTTTGGCTTGGCACCAAGCATTGAAATGACTAACTGAATTGAGCCAAGGTAAGTTTTGATACTGGCGTTGAAAACAGTCTCCTTGGATCAATTTTGGAAAGTGAAACAGTAAGTGCTTGTAAAAATCACGCCAAATAAGTTCATTAAGCCAAGAAAAATGGGGATGTTCAGTATCAAAGAGTACTTGAGGCTGGGCTTGAATGAGTTGGGTGACGACTAAACGAGGGCTAATGGCCCCTATGGCAAAATAGGGGGAAAGTCCCGATGTGCCTTTAATGGCCGGAAAATCGCGATTTGCTGTGTAGTGTTGCACTTTTTCTTGTAAAAATAGAGGAAGTACTTGCGTCATCATTTGATGACTGAGAGGCCAAGCGCTGGAGTTTTTGCTGGGATAATCGAACTGAAAAGTGTGATCTGATATTTCGTGTATTGAAGTGGGTGTTTCTATCTCAACAGGATTGATACACATGGGTAGGGTGGGTGTTTCGACACATTCGATGCCGTTTGTTTGTACACAGGTTAACCATGCTTTTTTAAAGGGCGTAAAGACCTTGAACATTTGTTCTTGTTTATTCAGTATTTTTCCCCGAGCCACCAGGATATCCGATTCAAACAAGGTAAGCTTAAGTGAAAGATCTTGTAAGGCATTATCGCGCCTGATTTCGCTGATTTCATGTTCACGATTAGCGAAAACCTGCGTGATATTATGCTGCTGACAATAGGCGAGTAAGACGTCACTTTGGCTTTTATAACAGTTGGCCGTTAAGTGAAGGAGTGTGATCCCAAAAGAAGCAAGCTGTTGCTTGAGCATGCTTAAATGCCTCGCAATAAAATCGGCTTGGATCGGCGCCAAATGATGTTGTTGCCAATGAATAGGCGTTGAAATATACAGGGCGGTGGTTGCCCCTGATAATATGGCTTGCACTAGAGCTGGATTGTCATGAACGCGAAGATCACGACGCAGCCAAAGTAAGGAATTCAATAGCCATACCTCAATTTAAGGGTTTCTGGGTGTGGATTAAGGTAAGCTTGCTGGCTTAAGTATTCATTAGGAAATTCAAGTAAATAATGCTTAATTAAGGTCAATGGGACTAATAACGGTGTCAAGCCTTTGCGGTAAGAGGCAATGGCTTTTGAGAGCTCTGCTCGTTTGTTTTTATTTAAGTGTTTTTTAAAGTAACCTTGTAAATGTTGCAGGGTATTTGTGTGCGATTTTTTTGAGGCCAGATGACGCAACGCATTCATGAGTAACAGAATGTATTTTTCGCCTAATTGCTCAATGGATAAAGTGGACTTGGTGCCTAATAGTTGCCCCAGTTTTCTGTAACTTTCGAGGTGATGGCTTAATACTAAATATTTAACTTGACTGTGAAAAGTGATTAACTTGTGTTTGTTCAAGCCGTTGGCTTTGAGTGTTAGCCACTTTTGGTAGGTGAAAATACGGGTAATGAAGTTTTCACGTAATAGTGGATCGTTAAGGCGGCCACTTTCTTCAACGGGTAAGGCTGGGTTGGCTTCCATGATTTGACGAGCGAATAGTCCAATGCCCGTTGCACTTGAGCCTTTACCGTGATGATGGTAGATCTTAACCCGCTCCATGCCACAAGTCGGACTCTTGGCACAGAAAATGAATCCCGCCAGATCCGTGCAAATGTTGGCAATGTCTTTACCATATTGGGTGATGGCTTGAGTGACATCCTGGCTGCCATCGGGGCGTGAAAGGAAGACTTGAGCGCCTTTGTCTATTTGCCGAATGCTTTTTCTTGGAGTGGGAAGACCCACTGCAACTTCAGGGCAAATGGGGTTGAATTGCACATATTCACTCAATTGTTCAGTGCAAAACACGGAGCGTTTATGCCCGCCGTCAAATCGCACATTTTGTCCCATGACACAGGCACTAATGCCTATTTTCATTTTGTTGATGATGCTATTCATTATGATTACCCGCTGCTTTTCAGTAGATTAACTTACCAAGAGGATTTAATATTTGTGATACACCTTGAGTAAATTTAAGTGCATCACTGGAAACGGTGAGGCAAACACAGCCGCTTGTTGAAACTGGTTGATGAGTATGTTCATCATTTAACCAGATAAAATCTCCAGCTTGATAGGTCCCCATCTCATCTTCAAAGCTACCTTGCAATAATAAGGTGATTTCAAACCCTTTGTGGGTGTGGCGAGGTACACTGCCTGCTTTAGCTATGCTCAATAAACTCATTCTGCGTTCATCATCATCAACATTGAGCCGAGAACGCGATATTTTCCCTATGCCTTGCCATTCATTCAGTTCAATAGACTTTAGAGCCGTTGGTAAAGGCAGGCGTTGTCCTTCAATTTCAATCTCAGTGATTGTCTTAGGAAGTGATAACTTAACCTCCTGTGGACTGTCGGTGATCTTATTGATGAGAGCAATGTCATCATATGCGCTCATTGTAACATTTACAGTGTCAGCCTCCTGGTTGTCGTGCTCAGCTAAATGAAAATGGATCAAGGCGGCTTCTTGAGTTAGCTTGGCTACTTTTTGCTGACAAGCTGTGCACATTTCAACGTGACTCGACACTATGATTGACAGGCTAATGCTTAAATCGGCTTCAACAAAACGGGTGAGTATTGCGTCTGAGGGATGATAATTAATCATGATCTTGTTCTCCCAATTGCTGCTTGAGTTTAGAAAGTGCAAGCCTGAGGCGAGACTTTACTGTCCCTAGAGGCACATTCAATCGCTTCGCCAGTTGTTCTTGTGAGAGGTCGTGGTAATAAATGCCTTTAATCACCTCTTGCTGAGCTGGGGGCAGGGTGTCAACGCAATTAAGTAATTGTTTATCTTGTAAGTGATCATTAACGCTATGATGGTGTGGTGTTGCCCCACACATGTCTTCTAGTGGCCAGATAATATTTGAAAAAATGTGCTCAGATTGAGTTTTCATCTTACGCAACATGTCAAAGCTGGTATTGCGCATGATGGTAAATACCCATGTTGTGGCAGCCCCTTTATTTTCTTGGTACAAATGGGCTTTTTTCCAAACATTCGTCATGGTTTCTTGAATAAGTTCATTGGCCATGGCATCACTGTTGAACTTGCTCACACCGAATTGTTTTATTTTTGGCGCAAAGAACTGAAAAAGCTGAGTAAAAGCGTGTTTATCTTTGTGAGCTGCGACTGAACGAAGGCTATCACTCAGATCGACGGTCTGGGAAGAATGAAGTGGAATATGATACTCCTTATCCTGTGTATATTTGTGCATGCCTACCTGCATTTTAGACCAACTCTTTGATGTGTTTAAATTCCAATACGGTTGAATTTGAAATAAGGATCACTTTATGTCGGTATTAGTATCGTTTTTTAAGTTATCCGTGTGGTTATGATTTCTTAGCTTACAACAAAAGTGATTGAGGTGCGGCTACGGTTTTAGTCTGAATGGGTGATGTTGTCACTGGCTGTTTATTGATATTTTGAGTACCGCTTCATTTTTCAATACAGAGAAAACAGATGGCTATTAGTGCGTTGCAGGCAAAAAAATATTGGCAGGCGAACATTCGTTTAGTCTTGAGTTTACTCGCTATTTGGGCTTTTGTGTCTTTTGGCTGTGGTATTTTGTGGGTTGATATTCTCAATCAAGTCACTTTTTTTGGTTTTAAACTGGGGTTTTGGTTTGCCCAGCAGGGCAGTATTTATGTGTTTGTCGTGCTGATTTTTATCTATGTCCGGCAAATGAACAAGCTAGATAAGCGTTATGGTGTACAAGAAAGTGATAGCCGTTCATCAAACCATGGAGACGAGCAATAATGGATGTGCAAACGCTCACTTTTATGATGATCGGTGCGAGCTTTGTTTTGTATATTGCGATAGCCATATGGAGCCGAGCGGGTTCAACGACAGAATTTTATATTGCTGGCGGCGGCGTGCATCCCATCGCCAATGGCATGGCGACGGCGGCAGATTGGATGTCGGCGGCGTCTTTTATTTCCATGGCCGGTCTCATTTCATTTATGGGGTACGATGGTGGCGTATTTTTAATGGGCTGGACGGGGGGCTATGTCCTGTTAGCCCTATGTCTTGCGCCTTATTTGCGTAAATTTGGCAAATTTACCGTACCTGATTTTATTGGCGATCGTTATTATTCTCAAACGGCCCGAACGGTGGCAGTGATCTGTACCATTTTTATTTCTTTTACTTATGTTGCTGGGCAAATGCGTGGTGTGGGGGTGGTGTTCTCACGTTTTTTAGAAGTGGATATTGTGACTGGTGTCATGATTGGCATGGGAGTGGTGTTCTTCTATGCAGTATTAGGGGGAATGAAAGGAATAACTTACACCCAAGTGGCCCAATATTGTGTATTAATCTTTGCGTATTTAGTGCCCGCTGTTTTTATTTCTGTCCTGATGACAGGTCATATTATTCCTCAGCTTGGTTTTGGGGCGACAATCCATGATGGCTCAGAGATGTATTTATTGCATAAACTCGATGCCCTATCCCATGAACTGGGTTTTTCCGCTTATACCCAGGGTGATAAGAGTCAGCTAGATGTGCTCTTTATTACCTTCGCACTGATGGTGGGAACGGCAGGATTGCCTCATGTTATCGTGCGTTTTTTTACTGTTCCTCAAGTTAAGGATGCCAGAAAATCAGCAGGCTGGGCATTGTTTTTTATTGCTTTACTGTATACCACGGCGCCATCGATTGCGGCTTTTGCGCGAGTGAATATGATCAACACTATTAACGATGAGGATAATCAAGGGGTCTTGTATGGCAATGCGCCAAATTGGATAAAAAACTGGGAGAAAACCGGCTTAATTCAGTGGCAAGATAACAATAACGATGGGCGCATGTATTATTCAGGTGATGATCGCAATGAGATGATCATCGACCGTGACATCATGGTATTAGCCAATCCTGAGATTGCGAACCTGCCTAATTGGGTGATTGCACTGGTGGCGGCGGGTGGTATTGCAGCAGCGTTGTCCACATCGGCGGGTCTGTTACTGGTGATTTCATCGGCGATTTCCCACGATTTATGTAAACGTAATCTCATGCCCAATATTACTGAAAAACAAGAATTATTATTTGCGCGAGTGGCAGCTGGTGTCGCGATTGGTGTGGCAGGATATTTAGGTATTCATCCACCGGATTATGTCGCGTCAGTGGTGGCGTTTGCTTTTGGGCTTGCCGCATCATCATTCTTTCCTGCCATCATCATGGGTATTTTTTATAAGGCCATGAACCGGGAAGGCGCGGTGACAGGCATGCTCTGTGGAATAGTTTTCACAGCCTCATATATTATTTATTTTAAATTTATTGCTACGCCCGACATGAATGTGCCCGAAAACTGGTGGTTTGGTATTTCACCAGAGGGCATTGGCACGGTGGGCATGTTAATTAATTTTGCTGTGGCTTTTGTTGTGTGTCGATTAACCCCCGCAACACCCGATAACATAAAGGATTTAGTCGACTCCATTCGTCGACCTGTTTAGTCTTTATATTTCTTATTTATTAATGCATTTCGTCATGTGGCCTCAGGGAACTGTTTTACCATAAAAAATAGCAGTATGAATAGGGTATGTTTTAAAGTGGCTTGTTGAAGTCAGAGCCTCATTTGCAATTTGAATCGTCATGACTAGCTTTAATATAGGACAGATGGTGTGCGTTGAATGATGGTCTTGATGAGCGTTAATCCTGCCATTAATCATCGCTGAGTTGTTAACAATATGAAGGGATTCATTATGAGCAGTGCATTGAGATTAGAGACACTGATGAGTCATGCTAGTCAATATTTTGATTTAACAGAGTCGAGTCATCAAGATCATTTATTTTGGCTAGCAGACGCCTTACTGGAATTAAATGATATTTCATCCAATCAATTGAGCTACTTATCTTTACAACCTAATACTCCTCTTGAGTTTCAACTTGCTGTGAAACTCGTCTGTTCTAGGCGTTATATGTTAAGTGTGAGTCAACCCATTAGCGTTGGCGTGGTGTACGCCATGTGGGGAGAGCACCATCGTTTACGTCAAAAAACTGAGCAAAACCCCAATGGTGAAGACTCATTAAACGTCAAAATCCGCCAATTAAATTGGGCTTGTCAGGACTCCATGGTGAATTGGTCACTTTATCCTGTTGATGATGGTTGTCCTCATAAAAGTTATGATATTGCTAAAAATATAGTGAGTCAACATGATGAAGGTCAACGCGTTACTGTACTGCATTTAAAAGATGGTTTGGCTGAGCCTAAAGGGCCGTTAGCCAATTTAACCTCATTAAGTGACTCCAGTAAAGGCGGAGCGATTATTTTTGGATGCCTTAAAGCCCTAGAGAAACAAATGGATGCCATTATTTATACTGACGCCGACAATTCAGTGCATCTGGGTCAGCTTGGATTAATTTTAGAGCCCTTTATAGAGCGAAATGTGCAAGTGGTACTCGGTAATCGCAAGCATTTTGAATCTATCTTAGTGAAACAAGAGGAACGTTGGGGGGTGGGTATTAAAACCTTAAGACATATGCAAAGAATGGTGGGCAGTGAGATTTTCTCAAAAGGGATCCGTGATACTCAAGCGGCGTTTAAGTTATTCAGCCGAAAGGCGCTCATCACGATTTTGGCGGCGCCAACCGTGTTTGACTTCTCGTTTGATACTGATTGGATTCTCGCGTCGATGAAAGAAAAATTACTGATTGAAACCATTCCTTTTGCTTTTATTGATTCCTCAGCCGAGTCAGCATCGGTGGTACAAGGGCCGATGAGTACTTGGCTGACTTTATTAACGGGATTAGTTAAAGCTGTGCGTGCAAGAGGGGTGAAACATGATGCAGGCATGGCAAAAGTGATCGATGAGCATGTCAAAACCGTTAACGATCTTGAACTGATTATTGATTTGTTGCCACCAGAACTTAAAGAGGTGTCTGATAGTGTCTTAGGTCAACAGGCCTTGATGTCACCAGAGTCCTTATCTCATTGGCTGGCGCAAGTGAAAGCGGAGCAAGTGAAAATGTAATAAGATTGAGACGAGTTCAATAAGATTTCAGTGCAATAAAAAATCGTCAACGAGATTGCTTGTAAAGTGGTCAGCAAGCGAAGATATCATCAATATGATCTTGAAAACATTATCCAGAATGTGATGTCAATGATATTGATTTTGTGCTTGTTCTTAAAATGTCATTACGACTTGTCATATACGCTGGACTGACTAAAAGTCGACGACATCATTGATATTCCAATCATGTTGTTCACGACATAACGGACACATAAAGCGATGAGATTGATTATTATTGAGCATGGTCGTATTGCCATGGTTTTCAAGATGGGTAAACTTTAGCCCCGTTGGGGTGGGCCTTAACTTATTGGGGCAAATAATCTCAATCATTTTGCTGCTTTTCGTATCTTCCATTGATCAATCTACCTAAATGACAAAATGCGCTGCATTTTTGAGAGCAGGTATTAAAGTGTAATACAAATTAACAGCAGTTCAAGCTGGATGGTGGGGGTTGGTCTTATATTCTAGCTTAAAGATAAGAGTGGCGTCATCGATAGTGTTGATAGTTGACACTGTGCGGGGATGCGTCAGAATCAAGGCTTTGTGTTTTGTGTTTTGTGTTTTGATTTTTGACTGACGTTCATTCTGGGGTCTCTATAGGTTGCGGGTTTGATCTTGGGGCACGTTCCCCATGTGAATTAGAGTAGGCTTTTCCCCCTGAGTTGGCCAAAAAGCTCACCCCTTATGCTGGACTAAGAAAACAGCAAGCCCAAGCTGCCTTAATGGATTTTCCTTTGGCTCTTTGCTCCGGTGAGGTGTCTGAAATCAATGACTATGCAAAAAACAAGCTGTTGAGCGACTTGAATCATTATGGCAAAATTCCCATAGTTTTGTGGCTTTTGATTACTTACCTACACCTTGTTAAACAGTGATTGCTTCAGTGGCGTTTCAATATGGTAACTTATCTATTCGTACGCCCCATTTTTGGCGTCAGGTGCCTAAGGGGGATTGGTTTGCAGCTCTGGAAAATTGACGTCATTTTGGTGATATGTATTCAACTCGTCGTAATAAGGAGGCTGACTTACTGGAATCTTGGCTGATAAAAGGTGAAACGGCTTAAGTCTATCAGTTTATTTGATTATGGATCCATGTTGTTACCTCATGATTAAGGCTATGAAGTGGATGGGAACGCCAGTGAAGATAGTTTCATTTGTTGTGGCGATTTTCTTAGACCACTAGAGGTAGCCGATAAAGAATCATAACGTCTATCATGAGAAAAGCAGACTTATTTACCATAAATAAGTGATGTGCAGTAAAAAGGCCTTATCAATGCAGTCCGTAGGAGCTGTGTAAACGTGTTCTATTCTTTGTGGTAGAGAATTAGCTTAGCAGGCTAGGCTGTACGCTCAACGCAGCGATTAAAACACGTTTATTTTGAACATCATTCAACCACGAAAAACAACAGTTCCTAATGAGTCGCTATGTGTTGATTGTTAACTATGGGTGTTATTCGAGGACTTTGGCAATGGATGAGGCAAGATAGTCCACATTTCCAGTGCTGATCCCTGCAATGCTGATCCGGCTTGAGTCTACCATGTAAATGCTAAATTCAGTTTGCAACCGCTTGACTTGCTCTGGTGTAATGCCTAAGAAAGAAAACATGCCTTTTTGTTTAGCAATAAAACTAAAATCACGTTTGACGCCTTTTTCTTTTAGTTTTTTAACAAGCATACTGCGATTACCATTGATCCGGTCGCGCATTTGAGCGAGTTCTGTTAACCACTCTTGAGTGAGCTCTTTTGAATCTAATATGGTTTCAACAATTGCAGCGCCGTGAGCGGGTGGCATAGAATAAAGACAACGGACAACATATAAGAGCACAGAGAAGGCCACATCGGCGCTGGGTTGATCTTTTGCCACAATGGAGCAGGCACCTATGCGTTCACGGTATAAGCCAAAGTTTTTAGAACAGGAGCTGCATAAAATTATGTTATCGACGTTAGCGGCCATTTGACGCACGCCATAAGCATCTTCATCGACACCTTCTCCAAATCCTTGATAAGCCATATCGATAAGTGGCGTAAATCCGACATCTTGCGTCAAAGAGATAATCTCATCCCACTGTGAGGGAGTGAGATCCATACCACTGGGGTTGTGACAGCAAGCGTGGAGTAATACCACATCGTTTGGATTGACTTGTGCTAACGTCGCTTTCATTTCGTCAAATTTAAGAGACTTATTATCATGATCATAATAGGGGTAGGCTTTAACGTTAATCCCTGCGGCTTCAAATAAGCCATTATGGTTCGCCCATGTGGGTGAGCTAACCCAGATGGTTGCGTTGGTTCTACAGCGTTTGATAAAATCGGCAGCGACGCGAAGAGCACCTGTGCCCCCCGGTGTAGAAACAGTTCGAATACGATTCGCTAAAAAAGCGGGGTTATTAGGACTAAAAGCCAGTTTTGTCATTAAATCGTTAAAATGTGGGCTGCCTGTTGGGCCGATATAGACTTTTGTGTCTTCTGTTTCAAAGCGATGGTGTTCAGCGTGTTTGACACAATTTAAAATAGGCGTATGCCCAGCTTCATCTTTATAAACGCCGACGCCTAAATCAACTTTATTGGGATTGGGATCGAGTCTATATTGTGTAAGTAGCCCTAAAATGGGATCTGCAGGCATAGCGGTAAGCGTGTTGAACATAGCTTATTCTACCTTTCTTCTCTGTGGGCCAAAGCCCTTTGAATGAATATGTGATCAGCATAACGTAAGTAATAGGGAAAATGACAGTCTATATGAATTTTTTACGTCAGATGAAGTGGAAGGGAAAGCTGCCATATAGAGTGTGTCAGTTTAAAGAGTTGAGTATGATATTAAGCTCAACTCGATATGGATAAAAAATAGTCCTTAAAAGGTATTTTTGACATATTTTGGCTTAAATGAGGGCGCTTAAGCACAAATGATTTAATAAAGTGCAATAAAATACAAAAAAATGTTGAATCCTTACTCAGGATCAGTAATTTTATAGTCACGAAGTTTAAGTCTCGGTCTTGTTGAGTTCATTTTGTCGTGGTGACTCGTTTTAATTGCAGGCCTGAACATCTATTGTTAACTCGTATCCATGTATACTGGATTGCACATAAAGAAGAAGTGATTAATGAAACAGCTACGTCTAGAGCCAATTAGCCATATTCAAGGCCAAGTGAATATTCCCGGCTCAAAAAGTATTTCCAACCGCGCCTTACTGCTTGCGACATTAGCACAAGGCACCACGACATTAACGAACTTACTCGATTCTGATGATATTAACTATATGTTGGCATCGTTAAAGCAGTTGGGAGTGAACTATCGGTTGTCGAACAACAATACAGTATGTGAAGTAGAGGGGTTAGCTGGTGCGCTAAATGCAAAGCAAGCGCAAACGTTATTTTTAGGCAATGCAGGTACGGCCATGCGCCCTTTATGTGCAGCGCTGACACTGGGGCAAGGTGAGTTTACTTTAACTGGTGAGCCGCGTATGGAAGAGCGTCCCATTGGTGATTTAGTTGATGCGTTAAGACAATTAGGCGCTCAGGTAACTTACCTTAAAAATGATGGCTTTCCACCCTTAACCATTAATGCCACGGGCCTTAATGGAGGGAATGTCGAAATAGCGGGGGAGCTGTCGAGTCAATTCCTAACTGCGTTATTGATGGTTGCCCCGCTTGCTAAGAGTAAAGTGGTCATTAGCATTAAAGGTGAGTTGGTGTCTAAACCTTATATTGATATTACGCTTGCTTTAATGGCGCAATTTGGCGTCAAAGTGATTAATAATGACTACCAATCTTTTATTGTCGAGTCGGGTCAAACTTATATGTCTCCAGGTCAAGTATTGGTCGAAGGTGATGCGTCCTCAGCGTCTTATTTTCTTGCTGCAGCAGCCATTAAAGGTGGAGAAGTGAAAGTGACTGGCGTAGGCAAGTCCAGTATTCAAGGCGATGTGAAATTTGCCGATGTACTCGAAAAAATGGGGGCCGATATTGAATGGGGAGATGATTATATTATTGCTCGAGGGGCACCGCTAAAAGCCGTTGATCTGGATATGAATCATATTCCAGATGCGGCTATGACGATAGCTACGACGGCCCTTTTTGCTACTGGCACGACCCATATTCGAAATATTTACAATTGGCGTATCAAAGAAACGGACAGGTTAGCGGCAATGGCCATAGAGTTACGTAAAGTGGGGGCCATTGTCGACGAAGGACAAGATTATATTAGTGTTACCCCTCCAACGGTTATTAATACTGCCGATATTGATACTTATAATGATCACCGAATGGCAATGTGCTTTTCACTGGTCGCTTTTGCTGATTGTGGGATCACCATTAATGATCCTGATTGCACTTCTAAAACATTCCCTGATTATTTTGAGCGCTTCGCATCGATTGCGAAATTTGATTGAAGTGAATCAATATCTTGAGGGAACCTGAGTGTCATTTCATGGTCTGAAAGTGAGCCATTAAACGAAAATATGGGCGCGATATCTCCCTATGGCGGTAAAAACAAATGAAGTTTTTACCGCTTTTGTTGGTAAATTAGTTTATACTTCGCGCGCTCATTTTCAGTAGCTTCACGGAAGGTGGTTTTTGCGGAGGAATTTTATGTCAGAACGGGCTCCTGTTGTCACTATTGACGGCCCTAGCGGTGCAGGGAAAGGTACCATTAGTCAGTTACTCGCCGAAAAATTAGGCTGGAAACTACTCGATAGTGGTGCCATATATCGAGTATTGGCGCTGGCCGCTATTCATCATAATGTCGAATTAGATAATGAAGAGGCAATAACATTACTGGCTGCGCATCTGGATGTGCAATTTTTACCTGGCAATGAGAACAAAGGCATTAAAGTCGTCCTTGAAGGCGAAGATGTGTCGACGGCCATAAGAAGTCAAGATTGTTCTGATGCAGCGTCAAAAGTTGCTGCATTTCCTCGGGTCAGAGAGGCTTTACTGCGCCGGCAACGGGCATTTAATGAAGCGCCTGGCTTGATTGCCGATGGGCGTGATATGGGCACTGTGGTGTTTCCCTATGCGCCTGCTAAAATATTTTTAACGGCTTCCGCTGCTGAAAGGGCGCAAAGGCGCTATAATCAGTTGCAGGACAAGGGCTTCGATGTTAATATTGATCGCCTTTTATTTGAGATAGAGGAACGTGATGAGCGTGATATGAATCGTGCTGTTGCGCCTCTTATTCCAGCTGATGACGCTTTAGTCATTGATACTTCTGGAATCGATATTGAAGGTGTGGTTAATTTAGTGTTAGCCCATATTGAAACAAAATTGCCAGTATTGAGCTAATGTTAGCTCAATACATCATCATTCACTCGCAAGGATGCAGTGAATTATTGTACTGACTCCACGTCTAGGATGGGCTGTGGTTTATTAAAGAAAGTAACTTAAACATGACTGAATCTTTTGCTGATCTATTTGAACAATCCTTACAAACTCTAGAGTTTCGTCCTGGTTCTATCGTTCGCGGTGTGGTTGTACGCATCGAAAACGGTACTGTACTGGTTGATGCAGGTCTTAAGTCTGAAAGCCCAATTCCAGCTGAGCAGTTCAAAAACGCACAAGGCGTTCTTGAAATTGCCGTTGGTGATGAAGTTGATGTTGCCCTTGACTCTGTTGAAGATGGCTTCGGTGAAACACAACTTTCTCGTGAAAAAGCTAAGCGTCATGAAGCTTGGATTGTTCTAGAAAAAGCGTATGAAGATGCTGAAACTGTAATCGGTATCATCAATGGTAAGGTTAAAGGCGGCTTCACTGTTGAGTTGAACGGTATCCGTGCATTCCTACCAGGTTCTCTAGTTGATGTTCGCCCTGTTCGCGACACCGCTCATCTAGAAAACAAAGAATTAGAATTCAAAGTAATTAAGCTTGATCAGAAGCGTAACAACGTTGTTGTTTCTCGTCGTGCTGTTATCGAATCTGAAAGCAGTGCTGAGCGTGATGCACTTCTTGAGAACCTTCAAGAAGGTCAATCAGTTAAAGGTATCGTTAAGAACCTTACTGACTACGGTGCATTCGTAGACTTAGGTGGTGTTGATGGTCTTCTTCATATCACTGATATGGCTTGGAAACGTGTGAAGCACCCATCTGAAATCGTTAATGTTGGTGATGAAATCAACGTTAAAGTGCTTAAGTATGACCGTGAGCGCACTCGTGTTTCACTAGGTCTTAAGCAACTTGGCGAAGATCCTTGGTTAGAAATCAGCAAGCGTTACCCAGAAAACACTCGTCTAACGGGTCGCGTAACGAACTTAACTGATTATGGTTGTTTCGTTGAAATCGAAGAAGGCGTTGAAGGTCTTGTTCACGTTTCTGAAATGGATTGGACTAATAAGAACATCCACCCATCTAAAGTGGTTAATTTAGGTGATGAAGTTGAAGTTCTAGTATTAGACATCGATGAAGAGCGTCGTCGTATTTCTCTTGGTCTTAAGCAATGTAAGACTAACCCATGGGATGACTTTGCAGAGCGTTTCAACAAAGGTGACAAAGTATCAGGTAAGATCAAGTCAATCACTGACTTTGGTATCTTTATCGGTCTTGACGGTGGCATCGACGGTTTGGTTCATCTTTCTGATATTTCTTGGAATGGTACTGGCGAAGACGCTGTTGCTGAATACAAGAAAGGCGACGAAATCAATGCTGTTGTTCTTTCTGTTGACCCAGAGCGTGAGCGTATCAGCTTAGGCGTTAAGCAAACTGAAGACGATCCATTTAATGCATACCTTGCTGATAAGAAGAAAGGTGTTGTTGTCAATGGTGTTGTTACTGCAGTTGACGCAAAAGGTGTTACAATTGAACTAGCTGAGACAGTTGAAGGTTACCTTCGTGTTTCAGATATCTCTCGTGAGCGCATCGAAGATGCATCTACAGTTTACGCTGTTGGTGACAAAGTCGAGTCTAAGTTCATGGGTGTGGATCGTAAGAACCGTACCATCAGCCTATCTATCCGTGCGAAAGATGAAGCTGAAGAGAAAGAAGCAATGGCTAGCTTGAACAAGCAAGATGAAGTTGTCATGAGCAGTGCGATGGCTGAAGCGTTCAAAGCAGCTCGTAAATAAATCATCGCCTGAAGTTCGGGGGTGGCATTATCACCCCTGTTAGGTGACTGTGTTTGGCTTGATAATAGAGGGTATAGGATGACAAAATCCGAACTGATCGAAAAACTCGCCACTAGGCAGTCGCAGCTGTCGGCTAAAGAAGTGGAAAGTGCAATAAAAGAGATGTTAGAGCAAATGGCACTGACATTGGAAACTGGAGACCGGATCGAAATCCGTGGCTTTGGTAGCTTTTCACTTCATTATCGTGCGCCAAGAGTAGGCCGTAATCCAAAAACAGGTACATCTGTTGATTTGGATGGAAAGTATGTTCCGCACTTTAAGCCAGGCAAAGAACTGCGCGAACGTGTTGATGCTATTAACGCGTAATTTACATTGCCTCAAAAACCTCCTTTAGGAGGTTTTTTTATGCCTAAAACTTATGTAACGCTAGCTAGTTAGTGAAAATTCTTAGATAATTAGAGTATCTTGAAGCGTATAGGGAGTGTAGCGTGAAGTCTTTTATCATTGCAGTTGTCGTTGCTGTATTGTTTTTCTTAGCGTTAGTGTTTGGCGCCAGAAATGAACAGGTTGTCACCATTAGCTATTTTATTGCGCAGGGAGAGTTCAGGTTACCCGTCTTGTTAGCGGTCGTTTTTTTAGCGGGATTCATGTTGAGTTGGGTCTTTGCCATTTATCATATCATGAGGCTTAAATTTGCGTTACGTAAATTGAGTAAAAAGTGTGATACATTAACCATTCAAAATAGTCAGGATATAGACGCTTAATATGCTTGAAATACTGTTTCTGTTATTACCTATAGCCGCGGGCTATGGATGGTACATGGGACGAAGAAGTGTAAGACAAAATCAGAGTAGCCAGCGTAAAAAATTGAGTCGGGATTATTTTACAGGTTTAAATTTTTTGCTTTCAAATGAATCAGATAAAGCGGTCGATTTGTTTATTACTATGCTGGATGTAGACGATGAAACGATAGATACTCATCTTTCTTTAGGCTCTTTATTTCGTAAGCGTGGTGAAGTAGATAGGGCTATTCGTGTGCATCAAAATTTGATTGCCAGACCGCATTTAGCTCTTGAGCAGCGCGATCTTGCCATGATGGAATTAGGTAAAGATTACCTTGCTGCAGGGTTTTATGACAGAGCAGAAGAAATTTTCATTAATTTAGTGAATCAAGAAGAGCACAGTGATGAGGCTGAAACTGAACTCATCGCGATTTATCAAATCACTAAAGAGTGGCAAAAAGCCATTAATATTATTAAAAAATTGACACGCAAGCGGCAGCAAGCGTTGAAATCCATATGTGCTCATTTTTATTGTGAGTTGGCTGATGAAGTTGATGATCAAAATAGTCAAAAGCAATATTTAGATGCCGCATTGAAACAGGATGCTCAATCGGGTCGCACATTGTTGATGTTGGCAGAATATTATCAAATATCGAGTCAGTTTAATTTATGTAAGAGTACGCTGGAAAAACTGTTATTAGCGGATCCCGATTTATTTGCTGATGGGCTGACTATTGCTAAAAAAGTTTATATCGATACCCAAGATACCGATGGATATGTTGAATTATTACGCCAAGCTGTGTCGCTGGGTGCTGGTGCAAGTATTACTATTTCATTAGCACAAACAATGATAGAAAAGGGCTTGGTTGAAGATGCTGAAACTTTGGTGCTTGAAGGTTTATATCGCCACCCGACAATGAAAAGTTTTCAGCATTTAATGAATATGCATTTAAAACAAGCAGAAGAAGGTCAAGCAAAACAAAGTTTATCCATGCTTGAAAAACTTGTTGAGCAACAAATTAAGTATCGCCCAGGGTACCGTTGTAGTGAGTGTGGTTTTCCTTCCCACCGGTTATATTGGCATTGTCCGTCGTGTAAAAATTGGGGCAGTATTAAGCGTATTCGAGGGCTAGATGGTGAGTAGCTTGTCTTCGATGTGTAAAATGCAGTTGTTGTAAACAGCGGCGTTATTGGTAAGGTTAAATTGAGTATAATTTAAAGAGGTTTAAAGAAAATATGATTGACACACCTATTTTGGTTGCGCTTGATTATGATAATAAAATTGAGGCATTGGGGCTAATCGATCAACTTGATCCTAAGAAGTGTCGATTAAAAGTAGGCAAAGAAATGTTTACTTTATTTGGTCCACAATTAGTGACTGAAATACATCAACGTGGCTTTGAATTGTTTCTTGATTTAAAGTTTCATGATATTCCTAATACTGTAGCCAAAGCTGTTGCAGCAGCAGCAGAGTTGGGTGTATGGATGACAAATGTTCATGCCAGTGGTGGCTTGGCTATGATGCAAGCGGCGAAACAAGCTCTTTTACCTTATGGTGAAAAAGCACCATTATTGATTGCGGTGACAGTGTTGACATCGATGAGTGATACTGAATTAGCCCTATTAGGTGTCACTTGCTCAGCAGCCGAACAGGTCAATCGGCTGGCAAAATTAACCCAGCAAGCAGGGCTAGATGGTATTGTGTGTTCAGCAAGAGAAGCACAAGTCATGAAAGCCACATTTGGGCAGGGTTTTAACTTAGTGACGCCAGGAATCAGGCCTCTTGGCAGTGATATCGGTGATCAGCATAGAGTTATGACACCCGTTGAGGCCATCGCAGCTGGTTCGGATTATCTTGTGATTGGCAGGCCCATTACCAAGGCGAAAAATCCTTTGCAGGCATTAGAAACAATATATCAGTCATTAAAATAGACGAGAAAATATCAATGGCAAATCCATTTCAAGAACAGCTGTTAAAAGCGGGCTTAGTGAGCAAACAAAAAGTACGTGATACGAAAACACAAAAGCGTAGGGATAAAAAAGCCAAAGTGGATGATGGCAGTGAGGCATTAAAAAAAGATATTGCTTTACAAAAGCTTGCTCAGGCTGAAAAAGATAAAGCGCTCAATGAAAAACGCTTTAACGATGCAACAGAAAAAGGGCTAGTGAGAGGATTAGTCACAGAGTTTAAGCGTTTAGCTGTGACTGTGCCCGCAAGTGCTGAGATAAAGTTTAATTTTACTTTTAATAATAAAATTTTGTCTCTTTATATTGATGAAAAGTTGCAAACTGAATTGTTGACGGGACGGTTAGGCATTATTCGTTTTGAAGAGCATAGTTATTTAGTCCCTCATAAGTTGGCAGAAAGAGTGAATTTATTAGTACCTGATTGGATCGGTTATTTGTGGGAAGCAAATGATGACAATAGCAATATCAGTGAAGAGGATCCCTATGCTGATTATGTGATCCCAGATGATTTGATGTGGTAAATGCTGTTGTCATGATGACAAAAGAGTGGCGCTGTATTGATTTGGTCTAGTTTGCCGAGTATGGCGCCTTGCTTTAAGCCGTATGGCGATTGTGAGCTTGTTGAGGAGGCAAAGGTGCGAGGGTGTGTGTGAGTGAGCCAAGTTTAGGTTTGGCAAATAAATAACCTTGCATGTAGCGGATCCCTAATTTTTTTAATGTCCAATACTCCATCATTGTTTCTACTCCTTCAGCGAGTAACATAATGTTGAGTTGACTGCAGGTGATAATAATGCCTTGAATAATGGCTTTTTTGTATTTATCAGTATCGACGCTTTTTACAAGAGACATGTCTAATTTTACCACATCAGGATGGATCTTAACGAGCCAACCTAGCCCCGCATAGCCTGAGCCAAAGTCATCAATCGCAACCTTCAGACCATTGTCTTGATAATATTGTCGTAATTGAATTATTTTATTGAGATCGATAATTTCTTCTGATTCTGTTAATTCTAAAACGAGTTGTTGTTTAGGGAAGTTAAAGTGGTTTGTTAATTGCTCTAGAGATTGCATATGTAAAGTGGGTGATTTGACTACATTCGGACAAAAATTGACAAAAAGCTGACTTTTTAAGTGTAATGCGACTGCTGTTTGAATAGCTCTAAACCGGCATTGTTGATCAAACTGGTACTGGTGGCAGGCATTGACGCTAGATAATACCTCTTTCGCTGATTCGCCAAACTCTCCCCTAACCAATGCTTCATGTGCAATAACTTTGTGTTTAAAAATATCCACAATAGGTTGAAAAGCCATTTTAATTTTAAAATTTCTAATGCTTTGTTGTCGCGTTTCTGTTCTTCGTGAAGTCTCATGTGATGTTGAGTTCATACATTGCATTCCATTCAATGGAAGAACGAACAAGTGATGATATTTATACTGCACATGCTCGATTAAGAGTAGTTTAAGACAAATTGCCGTTGTAACTCATGTATAAGTGTAGCGCAAGATAGTGTTTTTGATTGAACTAAATAGTCTCGGTGTATTTTCATTGACCAAATCTGTTCTACACTCAAGGTAAGGGCTCTGGGAGCAGAGTTCAGTGTGGATTAATTCTTGATGATTGTATGCATTTTACCTTTTTCATATCCACTTTAATTACATAGGAATGTTATGGACTGGTTGAATCGAATTTCAATAAAGGCGAGGTTATTGCTACTTGTTGTTTTTCCACTGACTTTTTCGGCTATTTTAGCATTTATCGAAGTGAATTATTTGCTTGAACGAACATCCCATTTAAAAACGTTATCGGTTCAATTAAGCATGCTGTCAGATATTTCTGATAGTATTGAGCTAGGACATAAAATGAGAGTGGCGAAACTAGAAGGTAATACGTCAAATGCCGACGAAATAAGAAAAGTCTTATTCCAAATTCAGAGAAAATTGAGTCTGAGCACACTCGATAGCCCTTCAAGCAATAATGATGTTAAGACAATAGAAACCCTCAATGAAATCGTATTGGGGTTATCTGAGGCCTATGATGAATATCCTCAAGTCGTCAAAGAAGATGTTCAAGAGTGGTCATTTTGGGTATTTGACTATTTAGCGGAACTCATTTTACTTTATGAAAAAGAACCTATTTACACTGGGGTGGATAATTTAGAACAACAAGTTCGAATAATGTATCAGCTAACATGGATATTATTATGGGATTACGAAGCTGATTGGAGTTTTGATTTAGAGAGAGTCTTTCCTGATCTGAATATGGAAGATGAGTTAATTAGTTTCAAGAACAAACAACAGTTGTTTATTGATAGATTTATCACAATCAGTGCTGATCCTGAACAAATTAAACTATTATTGGATATTTTTAGTTCTAAGGCTTTTATTGAGGCGCAATCTTTTAAACAAAGAGTGGCTAAAGCTGGACTGTCTAGCATTCCACAAGATGAGATGGACTCAGGTATTCAAGCATTAAATATTCGATTGATGATGTTATCTGATGGTTTAAGAAGCGTAATGCAAACGCTTAATAATCAAATTCATATCGAATCTAGAAGTTTTGAATATCGCGCATATTTTTATATTGCACTCATTTTAGTTATTTTATTGATTATTGGACTGTTAGGTTTTTTACTCATTAGGCGTATTCTTTTTTACTTATTAAATGTTTTAGAAACAATGCAACGCATTGAAGAAACACATGATTATTCAATAAAGATCCATAATGATGGTCATGATGAATTGAGTCAGTTTACTTTTAAGTTAAATAACTTGCTTGAAGAACGGCATTTGAATGAATCTAAAATTGTGCAGGCAAGAGAAGAAGCTGAGCAAGCAAATAAAGCTAAAAGCTCTTTTTTGGCTAATATGTCCCATGAGATAAGAACCCCTTTAAATGGCATTATAGGGATGTCTGAAGTCTTATCTGATACTCATTTGACGCCAACTCAGCTTGATTATTTGAGCGTTATTGAAACGTCTTCCCAAACGTTATTGATTTTGATTAATGACATTCTTGACTTATCTAAAATTGAGTCGGGAAAGTTAGCTATTACGACGCATTCATCAAATTTTAGGGAGGTTATTTATGACACCTTATTGATTGTTCTTCCTAAGGTTGTCACAAAATCCATCGATCTTAAAGTGAATATTCCCCATAACCTACCTTATAGTTTGATGTTGGATGAACATAGATTACGTCAAATTTTAATGAATTTAATGTCAAATGCGGTAAAGTTTACCGACTTTGGTTCAGTATCGATTGATCTTGAGGTTGTTGATGTATCGAGTGAAGCAATATTATTAACTGTATCGGTTAGTGATACTGGGATAGGGATTGATAAGGCTCAGCAAAAAAAGATATTTCAGCCTTTTACTCAAGAAGATGGCTCTATTACACGTCGGTTTGGTGGTACAGGTTTAGGCCTGACGATTAGCGCGCAGTTAGTTGGTTTGATGGGAGGAAAGATTTGTGTCGAGTCTGAGCCAGAACAAGGTAGTCGTTTTTATTTTACCATAGAGGTTAGTGTTGAAAGTCGCGAGCTTGTAGTGCCTAAAGGGCTTCATCATCAAGGATTGATATTGATCAGTAATGATGTTGATTTTAAGGAAGTGATCCTAAAGGAAATGGCACAGTATGGGCTGAAAATAGCTCATTCAGTTTCGAGGATTCATGAACTTGACATTGATGAAAATGCCAATACAACGGCCTCGATAATCTTATATTGTTATGTTGATTTCAATAAAGCAAAAGAAGAGTTGAAGGTGTTGAGAGTACGTTTTCCATTATCACCATTAGTGATGTGTCAACATCTAAATTCCGAACGTTTTGATTTTGGACGAACAATAGATGGTTTAATTACTTTGCCTATTTTAGGGCAGCGCTTTATTAAAGCGTTAGTTAATGCGCATTTTACTCATAGAATGAATGCAGATAATACAGATAATACAGATAATACAGATAATACAGATAATACAGATAATACAGATAATACAGATAATACAGATAATACAGAT